>NZ_LT906447.1:653317-1306635 GCF_900186985.1 Staphylococcus piscifermentans
AAGATGTGGAAGCCTTTGAACAAGCCCTGCATCATAAAGGTGACGGAGAACTGACCGTACCAGGTGTGTGGAATTTGAAAGGTTATGACCAAATTCAATATGTGAATATTAAATATCCGATTCCTTTCGATCCGCCGAACGTTCCAGCAGATAATCCCTGCGGCTACTACCAACGTAACTTTGAACTTGCCACACTTTATCCCGAGCAAGACCACCAATACGTTTTGAACTTTGAAGGCGTCAGCAGTGCTTATTACGTGTGGGTCAATGGACAATTTGCAGGATACAGCCAAGTCTCGCACTCCATCTCCCGTTTCGATATCACAGACTTGGTTGCCGAAGGTCCTAACACCATCGCCGTACTCGTCGTGAAATATTCTGACGGGACCTACTTTGAAGACCAAGACATGTTCCGCCATTCAGGCATATTTCGCGACGTCTACATTACAGAAAGACCCGCTCGCCGAATTGAAGACTTTAAACTCGACACCACGCTCAATACCTCAGAGAATACAGGACAAATCCACATCGATATTCGCAAACAAACAGGCAATCCTGCCATCAGTTACGCTCTTTTCAACCCTAAAGGCACTCTAGTGGAAAAAGAAACCCTGGAAGAGCAGGCAACAATTTCGATAGATGCCCCTGACCTTTGGACTGCAGAAACACCGTCTTTATATACCTTGCATCTAATAACAGCAGAGGAAATCATCGTGCAGAAAGTCGGCATACGAGAAGTCAAAATCAAAGACCAGCAACTGTGGATCAACAACCAATCTGTTAAATTACGCGGTGTCAATTATCATGACAGTGACCCGATAACAGGCTATGCGGTGTCAGAAGAGCGCTTGATTGAAGATTTGACTTTAATGAAAGAAGCAAATTTTAATGCGATTCGTACAGCACATTATCCTAAATCACCACGCTTCTATGAATTAACCAATCAATATGGCTTCTATGTCATGAGTGAAGCGGATTTAGAAACGCATGGCGTTGTAATGTTATATGGTGATGAAAATACAGAAGATTTTAATCTTATTGCTAATAACCCTAAATATGAGGCGCCAATTTTAGACAGAGTGACAGCTTCAATTGTGCAACTGCAAAATTATTCGTCTATTATTATGTGGTCGTTAGGGAACGAATCTGGTTATGGTCAAAATATGAAGAAGGCAGCAAAGTTAGCCCATCAATTAGATGCAACGAGACCGATTCATTATGAGAGCGCTTTTTATGCTGAAGGCGGAGAAGACTTCAGTAAATTAGATGTTATTAGTCGCATGTATCCTTCTCCATCTGAAATTAAAAAACGTTACTTAACGAATAAAAAGATGACGCAGCCCTTTATCTTATGTGAATATGCACATGCAATGGGCAACTCTCCAGGCGGCTTAAAAGCTTATCACGAATTAATGGAAAAATACCCAGCCTTTATTGGCGCATTTGTATGGGAGTGGTGCGATCACGCGATAGCTGATGGATTTAAGAATGGTCAGTATTGCTTCAGATATGGCGGCGATTCAGGAGAAAGTCTGCATGGCGGCAACTTTTGTGTCGATGGGATTGTCAGCCCAGATCGTATACCGCATGACGGTTTTTACGAATTTCAAGAAGTCCATCGACCATTAGTGTTGAAAAAGTATAAAAAACTGAAATGGACCGTACGTAATCAATTAGATTTTCTGAATTTGGCGGATTATATTACTGTTCATGCTCAATTTACAACACGCTATGGTGAAAGCAAGACGGTGCCTTTAGAAATTAATGACTTGAAACCACACGAAGAAAGCGTTATTAATTTCACACCTTTACTTAAAGAAAATGATTTACATTTTGATGCATTAAGTGATATCAAGTTGTTTTATTATGCGAAACAAGATAGGGGTTTATTAAAGGCAGAAACATACTTAGGTCATGATCAAGTGGTTTATCAACGTCAAGCAGTCAATAAAGTAGCTGCCAAAGCAGGTATGATTACCGGACAAACTTCTTTGAAGATATGTGATAATATTGCTGCGATAAAAATTAAAGATTGGGAATATCACTTTGATACTGAAAAGGCCTCGTTAAATTTTGTAAGTCATCATAATATTCCGTTGCTAACTGCACCTACACAAATTACAATTTGGCGTGCTCCAACAGATAACGATATGTATGTATCGCAAAAGTGGAAAAAAATGGGCTATTCAGATTCAAGCATACGCAGATATGGATTTACCATTAACGAGGAAGAAGACAAGGTCACATTGATATTTGATCTTGCGCTTTATAGTGTGCATGTGCCGAGAATTTTGAATATCAGACTAAGTTGGGAAATTTATTCGGATGGACATATCGATGTCAGTATGAAGGCAGCAAGAAATTTACGCATGCCGTCATTACCACGAATAGGAATGGTATGGTCATTGCCGAAAGAATGCGAAGCGGTGCGTTATTATGGCAACGGACCTTTCAGCAGTTACAGCGATAAGAACTTAGCGAGCTATTTAGGATGGTTTAATACCACAGTTGATGATAATTTCCGACCGCATATCCGACCTCAAGAGGACGGCAGTCATAATAATACAACGTTGTTAAATCTTTATAGCAAGCATCAAGCAGTTGGATTTATATCAGATGAACCGTTCAGCTTTAATGTTAAACATTATTCAGACCAGCAAATGACTACAACTGCACATCATGATGAGTTAGTTAAAGAACCTTATACCTTTGTGCATATCGATGCAGCGCAAAGTGGAATAGGGACTAATAGTTGCGGTCCTAAATTGCCGAAACGCTATCAAATTAATCAAGAAAGTTATGAATTAAATTATCGTGTGGATTTTAATGAATTGAAATAAATGGGGGAGCAGAACAGAAATAATTTTAGTTAAAATTATTTCGTAGTACCGCGCCGACAAAGCTAATTAGAATAGAGGGAGCGGAACAAGCGTATTTTCTATTCAGATAGCTACTGTCAACTTGGAAAGAGGAGCTGAGGACGAGCTCCTCTTTTTAATTATTTTTGAAAATTCAGCTTGCATATTTGGGAGCAGAGAAAAAGTGTCGATGATTATAACGAGGCGGGTGAGATGATGGTGGGATTTGTTTTAGAGAGGCAGTTTTATGGCAAAGTGTATAGGCAGGAGAGAGGCGCCTATACACTTTTGCCCTAAACTGTCTAGGCGAGGAAGTGGCGCCTATACACTTTTGCCCCGAACTGTCTAGGCAGGAGAATGGCGCCTTTACAGTTTTCCCTCAATCATACAAAAAGACAGAGAAACTGAGGCGTAATAATGTCCCAGTCCTCTGTCTATCCAAGTTAATTATCTTATTCGAAAAAGCGATGAGACATCAAGTCTTTTAAATTCGCTATTTCTTCTTTAATCAATTGTCCTGTATTTGTGTCACGAATACGTTTACGTGTTAGTTCTTCATCCACTAAGCGTTTTGTAGATAATTCATCTGCACCATAGCGTAATACATTTTCTTTGGTATTGAAATGTTGGTGTGCAACTAGCTGCATGCCATAAGAATTATACAACAATGTATACCCTGCGATACCTGTAGTAGATTGATATACTTTTGAGAAGCCGCCATCAATGACAATCATTTTGCCATCAGCTTTTATTGGATTTTCTCCATCGATTTCTTTTACCGGGGTATGGCCATTAATAATATGGCCGGCTTCTGAATCTAAATCAAACTCTTCCAATAAATGACCTACAATTTCAGCATCCTCACGTAATGAGTAATAAGGATTTTTCTCTTCCTTATGCGTCGCTTTATCTTTAATAAAGTAACGTTCGAAAGTAGTCATTGCTCTTTTTCCGAAAAGGGAAGAATATTTGCCAGTCCATAAATACCATACGAGATCTGTTGCTAAGTCATCAGTAATATCTTTATGGCGGAATGCTTTGCGCATATAATCTTCGAATTGATCTAATAAATCGCGACCGGAATAGAATTCGCCGTCAATTTCCATGCCCTCCATTTTGCCGTTTTCATCAATCGGAATGCAGCCATGAATCAACAGGTTGCCATTGTATGGTAAATAAAGAGAACCTTTGTCCATTAAGAAGGTCATATGGCGTTTCAATTTCTCAGATTCTTGCACCGATACTAACAATTTATCAATGACTTCTTGTTCTTCTGGCAACATTTTAGCTGGATCTTCAGGATCTACAGTCACAAAGCATGTATCTGTTAAATCGTGTGTTTCTCCATGCAGCGTATAAGTTAGATTATCATAGTCTACATGTTCTAATACTAAACGATCTTCCATTTCGAAAGACGGACGACGTTTGATAATTGGAATCTCTAATTTAAATTGAATCATCGCAATAGCTTGATGTATTTTAGTGATTTGCAGTTGCTCTTGTTCTGATAGATTAGAATCTGGACGTAATTTCGGACGGAAAGCCGGATTATCCCCGTAGTATTTTTCCGCAAGGCTGAGCAAGGGACGCAAGTTGATACCATACGCATCTTCGACAATATTTAAATTATCGTAACGTGCGCAAATACGTAGAATGTTGGCAAGGCAAACTTTAGAGCCGGCATACGCACCAATCCAAATCGCATCATGGTTACCCCATTGAATATCTACTGAGTGGTAATCAATCAATGTTTCAACGATTTTTTCTGGTTCAGGACCACGGTCGTAAATATCGCCGACGACATGCAAGTGGTCTACCACTAATCTTTGAATTGTATAAGACATACCAATAATTAAATCATCAGCTTGTTGCGTCTCGATAATTTGATTCATTAACGTATTATAATAAGGTGTTTTATTGTCGAGTTCGTTATTTTTGTATAACAGTTCTTCAATAATATAAACGAATTTTTTTGGTAATGCTTTACGTAATTTAGAACGTGTATATTTTGAAGCGGAATATTGTATCATTTGTATCATTTTTTCAATTGTTTTTTCATACCAATGATTCAATGGTGCTTTTGTTTCAAAATTGCTTTTAACTAATTTTAATTTATCTTCTGGATAGTATATTAAAGCCGTAAAATCACTGATTTCTTGGTTAGACATGATATCTTTAAAAATATCATTCACCTTTGTACGCACATTGCCTGAGCCGTTACGCAGTACATGTTGGAATGAAGCATATTCACCATGCAAGTCGCTGACAAAGTGTTCTGTTCCTTTCGGCAGTTCTAAAATAGATTCTAGACTAATGATTTCTGTTGCTAATTGTTCTTCGTGATTAAATTTTTCTGCAAGCAAGTCAAAGTATTTATGTTTAAGTTCACGATCTGTGGTCTTCATTTATTCCTCCTGTGCTTCTATATTAATAGCGCTTACATTTGATTATTGTACTTTTTTAAAAATTTTTCAATGGTAGTGATAGAATTGTTAAAAATAAGTCGCACGAAAAAGTAAACGATTTCAAAAAATACGTAAAAAGCGTTATTTTCTACATATAAGTATGATATTATTATTTTTGAATACAATATAATTTACATCAGGAGGAGCTATGACAAAACTTTTATCCGTTCAGCAATTAAATAAATCATTTAAAGATAGCAATTTTAGAATTAATAACGTTTCATTTGAAGTACATGAAGGTGAAATTGTAGCACTTATAGGAAAGAATGGTTCGGGGAAGTCTACTTTAATCCGTATGATTGCAGGAGATTATCCAATTGATCAAGGTACGGTGAGCTTTTTTGGAGCACAACCAAGTATGAATGATACGGCGTATAAAAATGAAATCAGTGTAGTCTTCGATGCCCTTAATTTTCCTAAAAAATTTACGGTTAAAATGATTGATAAGATATTCAAACAATTATATACAAACTGGAACAGTGCTCAATTCTTTGCGTGGATTAAGAAGTTTGAGTTACCTGCAAACCAACAAGTGAAACAGTTCTCGCGTGGCATGTCGATGAAGGTATCAATGGCAGCAGCGCTTTCGCATCAAAGCCGTTTACTCATTCTCGATGAAGCTACTGCAGGCTTAGACGCAGCTAGCCGTGGAGAAATTCAAGATGAGTTGGAAAAATTTGTGCATGAAGGCAATCGTGCAATCTTGATGACATCACATATTGCAGAGGATGTAGAACGATTAGCGACCCGTCTCTTCTTTATTAAAAATGGAGAAGTAGCCGCACAGATTTCGAAACGTGAACTATTTGAGTCCTTTGGAATATTAAACTGTGATGCAAAACAGTTCAGCACTCTGGATAAAGAAAGTATTCTGGCATACAAAGAACATTTAGGACAATTTGAAGTGCTTTTAAAGAAAGATAATTCGGAAGACATCAGATCGCTTTCAGGTATAGATGAAGCGAACAAAATCATCTTAGGAGGGACAGCATCATGAAGGGACTCATTCTTGGACAATATTATGCGACTGTCAAAGCGCTGATTATCTATTTAATTATAGCTGTTCTAATAACTCTTTTGATGGCTTTTTCAGGCGGAGAAAGCAGTGGATTATTAAGTTTATTAATTGTAATGTTTGCTATTTCAGCGGGTACTGACAATTTAAAAAATGAGGCTGCTGCAGAGTGGTATAAATATGCGGTGACATTGCCAGTAAGTCGCAAACAAATTGTACAAAGTCATTATGGCTATTATCTCATTACAATGTTGATTGGAGTAGGCATAACTTTAATAGGACTGGTTGCTGGCAGCTTGTTGGGTAATTTAGAAATGGCAAATGTTATTGAGGCGTTTGGTATCAGTTTTTCAATCGGTTTACTTATGACATTATTGTATCCTTTTACTTATTCTGTCGGGGCAGATAAATCGAATATGATACAAATTATAGTTGGAGTTATTGTTTTGTTTATATTCTTTGTCTTTAATTTTATTTCTTTGATAATAGGAGGCACTATTTATGAGTCAGGTGGAGATGCGATGCAACATGTAGAATTTGAATTAATTCGCCAGTCTATTTTTATTATAATCAGTTTAGTTGTAGCTGCAGCAGGTTACTTCATAGGATTAAACAAATTTAAGAAAACTAACTTTTAAAAGCAAAACGTATGAACATGCAGTTTGTAATTCAAGCATGTTCATACGTTTTTTAATTAGTTTGCATTTGAATTTTTGCGACGTTTTGAAATGAAGCGGATAACAAAGATAATAAATAAAATGGCTAGAATAGCCAACATGATTGTCGAGTAAGTATGCATTGCATTGAGAATTTGATGCCAGTTGTCACTAAGTGCTTTGCCTAAATAGATTAGACCGAAGTTCCAGATGGTTGTTCCTAACAATGAAAGCACCGCAAACGTAACCACATTCATACGACTGACGCCTGCTGGAATAGTAATTAAGACACGTAACACGGGAACAAAGCGACATAAAAATACTGCAGCAGCTCCATATTTTCTGAACCAATCATTGGCACGTTTAACATCTTTACCTTTTAATTTCATCCATTTACCGTATTTGTCTACGAAACGATAAAGTTTCTCTTCGTTGACTAAGCGACAGATATAATACAAGACTAGCAAACCGATAAATGAAGCAACGGTAGCAACGATTAATAGCATCCAAATAGAAATGTGAGATTTAGCTGATAAGACGCCAGCGAAAGTCAACACAACTTCTGAAGGGACAAAAGGTAAAATATTTTCTGAGAGAATGAGGATGAAAATTGCCAAATATCCCCAGCGGCTAATAAAATCCGTTAGAATTTGTTCCATTTTTAATAATGTGACTCCTTTTGAAGTTTTTATATAGAGTTAGTTTATTTAATTTTATGATGATTCAATTATACATACATCGATAATCATTGTACTAAAGAATGCGGAAAGTTACACATAATTTGAGGCTGAAATAGTGAAAATACATCTTGAAATGGAGTAGGAAATACGGTGAATCCACTTCTTCATTCGCTCGTAAATTAATATTTATTCATTAAAGAAAACAATAGAGAAGTTTCTTTTTGGTGAAATATTAAGATAGAGATTTTTATATTTTTGCACTAGAAAGCCTTTCAAATTAATAAAAACCGACTGATCAAGTCGACTTAATTTTCAGCTTAATGCAGATAGCATAGGGGACTTCAATTTTAAAGAAAATAATATATTGTACAACTATAAGTTCATATTTTTGTAAAAAAGTTATTGTAAACGATTTCAAATCGTGGTAATATTTACTAAAATAACTTAGGTCATATGATGACCTAATGTATCTTTATTCAGGAAAGTTGGGATATATATGACTGAAAGAAAGAGTAACGTTCGATGGTATTTTGCGATTGCCTTCTTTATTATCGGAGTTATCGCTTATATGGATAGATCGAACATCTCCTTAATTGCTGGACCAATGATGGAAGATTTACATATGACAAAGGCGCAATTTGGATTATTAGCTACATTCTTCTCAGCAGGTTATGCTTTAATGCAAGTACCTTCAGGGGTTATGGCTGAAAAATTCGGTCCGAAGAAGATGTTGTCGATTGCTTTGATTTGGTGGAGTGCATTTACGATTTTAACAGGGGTTGTTAAAAATCATGGTTTACTGTATTTAGTACGTTTCTTATTTGGTATCGGGGAAGCTCCGATGTACCCAGCCAATGCGGTATTCAACTCAAACTGGTTCTCTCGCGGTGAAAAAGGCCGTGCCTCTAGCTTCTTGCTTGCGGGTTCTTACTTTGGACCTGTTATTGCACCAGGCGTAACGGTTTTAATTGTCACAATGTTCAATTGGCAAGCCGTATTTTATATCTTCGGTGCGGTTGGATTTTTAATCGTATTATTATGGGCAATTATTGCAAAAGATTTGCCTGAACATCATAAGATGGTCAATGAAGCTGAGAAACGTTTCATCATGGAAAATCGTGATGTACAAAATGCTGGAGAGAAACAAAGCGCACCTTGGAGTGCCTTCTTCAAACACTTCAGCTTTTACGCAATCGCTGTACAATATTTTGTAGTACAGTTTATTGTCGGTTTATTCTTAATCTGGTTGCCGACATATGTTATGGAACAATATCATGTGAAATATACTTCTCTAGGTTTATTAGCAGGGATTCCTTGGTTAGCCATGTTGCTATGTATCTTAGGATTCGGTGCTTTATCAGATAGATTATTGCAAGCTGGGAAATCACGTTTTGTAGCACGTGGCTCTATCGCAATTATCGGTATGATTATTTTCAGTATCGGTTTGCTTTTTGCTATCCGCAGTGAAGTATTAGAAGTCAATATCGCGTGGTTAGCAGTCTGCCTAAGCGGTATGGGTATTACAACAGGTATGAGTTGGGCAGCTGCAGCAGATATCGGCCGTAACTTCTCTGGTACTGTATCAGGCTGGATGAACTTATGGGGTAACGTCGGTGCGATGCTGAGTCCATTACTTGCTGGATTCTTTGCTGATTTAATTGGTTGGACTTGGACATTACAATCTTTATTAGTACTCGTAGTCATCGCAATTGTAATGTGGTTCTTTGTAAAACCTGATACAGCTTTAGTAGCTGAAAAGGATAAATATTAAGTAAGATAATATAAGAAGTATCTATGGTTGATTCACCGAGGAAAGGCAGTGTTTCAAGATAGATGCTTCTTTTTGCGTGGTTCAAAGCTTTATTTTTCGGGAAAAGTAAAGTTAAGAAAAATTTGAAATAAAGAAAGGGAGAACAACATGATTACTGTAATTGCAAAAACGAACGTCAACGATGCAAATTATGACCGTTATTCAAGTTTAATCGGCCAATTAGTGGTTGCTTCACAAGCTGAACAAGGAAATGTCAGTTATGAACATTATGAAAATGCCAGCATTCCTAATTCCTTTGTAATTATTGAACAATGGAAAGATAGACAGGCATTGAATGCACATATTGAAGCGGATCATTTCAAAGTATATTGGCAAGAAGTTACACAACTTTGCATTAATGAGCCGACAATTCAAATGTTTGAAGATAGTGATGAAATCAGCTACGAATAAATCGCTCTGCACTCTTCTATATCAATTGGAAAGTGCTATAATATAGGTATTCGTGGATCAATGTAAAATTAAGAAATAATAAGGGGATTGAGTGTTATGATTTACCAACATGGAACTTTAGGAACTTTAATGGCCGGAATGCTGAAGGGAACAGCATCGATTGAAGAAATGCTGAAACATGGCGATTTAGGAATCGGTACGTTGGACGGATGCGACGGTGAAGTTATTATTTTGGATAACGAAGCATTTCATGCTAATGAATACGGTGAGTTCAAAAAGTTGAATGGTGATGAAATGACACCTTTTTCGACAGTGACTGATTTCAAACCTAATAAAAAATTCGACATTCATAACACTATCAGTTCGGAAAACTTGCTAGATACCATCTTAGTCAGAATGAAAAGCCAAAATTTATTTTCAGCCGTTAAGATTCATGGCAGCTTTAAAAAGGTGCATGTCCGCATGATGCCGAAACAAGAACCGCCTTATCAACGTTTGATGGAATCGGTTAATAGACAGCCAGAGTTGACGTTTGAAACAGTTAACGGTACTATCGTCGGCTTCTTTACACCAGAATTATTCCATGGCGTCGGTACAGCAGGTTTCCACTTGCACTTTGTGGACCAAGAACGCACAGTCGGCGGTCATGTCTTAGATTTTGAATTAGAGCGCGGCACAGTGGAAATTAATGATGTAGAAACATTTGAACAAAATTTCCCCGTCCATGATGAAGAATTTTTAAATGCAGATATTGACTATGAAAATATTGATGAAGAAATTCGTCTAGCTGAATAATACGTACTTTTTCAAGAGCAACCTTCTGCTTAGAGGGTTGCTTTTTGTGTTCCACTTTCTGGTTTGAAAGAGATGATACAATGGGAATGAGTAGATAACTAAGAAAAACAAAGAAAGGAATCTGTCTCATGACACATTACATAAGTTCACTGTTTCAATTCACTCGGCAGAATGTCAATTTTAAGAAAGGATTCAGGCAATGTTTATTAATGCTGATTCCTTTATTAGTCGGGTATTTTGTCGGACAGTTCCAATGGGGCTTGTTGATGGCGACAGGTACTTTGACGAACATTTATGTGTTCGGCGGTTCTAATAAGTCGAAATTACGGATTGTATGGTGGTGTGCGGTAGGGTTCACGCTTTGTATTATGCTTGGCACGATTACAGTACCCATTCCGCTTCTCTTCGGCCTCTTACTGCTGATTGTCACTGTAGTCGCTTACTACATCTTCAGTGCCTTAGAAATCCCGGGTGCTTCCTCAACCTTCTTCATTGTAACCTTTGCCTTGCCGATCAACATGCCCGTCGCACCTGCAGAAGCTTTAATGCGCGGTACAATGGTCTTTGCTGGTGGAATGTTGACGATGCTAGTACTTTGGATAATGTTGAAGTTTCAAAAGAAAAGCGGGGAAGTCAGCGCAGTAGAAAAAGAATATCAACTGTTAATCCAATTATTTCATGATTATACAAATGAAGCGCAATATAAAACGACCACGAAACAGTTAGTCGACCAATTTAAATCAACGGATAAACAATTGATTACTTCATCTGGCGCAGGTAAAAAGCAATCGAATACTCTGCATCGCCTATATTTGCTGCATAACAATGCAGAAGGAATTTTTGCTGAAATATTAGAGTTGAAAACGAAACAAGTTCAAGTATTACCGGATATATTATTAGAAATGATGGAATATGTGGAACAGAGTGTGCTACAAAACCATACATCTGAAGATCAAGTACAATGGAAAGAAAAAGTAGAACTATCACTTGATTTTCAACGGTTGGAAAAACAAATTTATCGTACCGATGAGATTTTGCACAGTCCAGAAGGACAAGTGCAATATGAGGTGCATTTACGAAAACCGCTATATGGAAAGCAACTATTCTATAATCTCACTTTAGATTCTTTAGTCTTTATGAATACCATGCGTTACTGTGTGATTATGGCTATTGCGATTTTCATTGCATTGATGTTCGATTTCGATAAAGCGTATTGGGTGCCATTGACGACACATACTATTTTGATCGGTACGAATACTATCCATAGTATGGAGCGGGCAGTCGCGCGAACAATCGGTACTTTTGCCGGGGTAATTACTTTAAGTATTATTCTCGCATTCCATCCGCCCATGCTCGTTAGTATCTTTATCTTATCTATAAGTGCCATGTTTACAGAAGCATTAGTAGGCGCTAATTATGCTTTAGCAATGATTTTCATTACGACACAAGTCATCACCTTGAATGGATTGGCTTCGGGCAAATTATCGATTCTCATTGCTTTGCCAAGAATGTTGGATGTCGTGATGGGTGTCGTTATCGCGGTTATCGGCTTGTTGATTCTAGGACGTAAAAACGCCTCGCAAACATTGCCGATTGCTATCTCTGAAGTGGTGCGCTATGAAGGATCGTTCTTTTACTATCTCTTTTCCAAAAATGCTTACCTTGAACATCAAGCACCACGCTTTGATGAAATGAAAATGAATATTAAATTAAGCAATATGTACGGTATGTATAACAACGCACATGGTGAATTATTTACTGATACACAGAAAGTCAGCCAGTATTATCCCGTCATGTTTGCGCTCGAAGAAATCAGCTTCATGCTGTCTCGTGCACAGCATAATGGCCATCCTCATACAATTGATGACGTCGAAATGGGTCAATACTTGATTGCGTTCGAAGAAATGGCTTTACATTTTGAAAAAGGTATACCGATGACATTCGGTACCGGCTTGCCATCCTTGCCGCAATATGTGCATATCCGTTCTGCCTTGTTGAATGTTCAGCAGTATACACGTTTGCAAAAATAAAAGCAGCACCTTGTTGAACTGGTTTGATTGAGAAGCGTTGAAGCGTGGTATAGTGAACTAACATTAAAATGATGAGGAGGGCGCTTATGCCTTGGACTTTAGATGATTATCCGAATACTTGGAAGAACATGGATGAATTAGAACGTAAAAAAGCAATCGATATTGCCAATGCAATGTTGGAAGATGGTTATGAAGAAGGACGTGCGATTCCGATTGCCACCGAGCAAGCTGAAAACTGGTATAAAGATGCGACGAAAAAAGAACTGGATGAATTAAAGCATAAAGATGTTACCAAACATCAGAAAGATAAAGATGCAAATCCTGAGTTGAATGAAAATGATGTCGAAGTCTATAAAGAAGATGGGAAATGGAAAGTACGCACATATGGTGCAAAACGTGCTGCGGATGATTATGATAATAAAGAAGAAGCGGTGAAACGTGCTGAACATATTGCGGATAATCGCGGTACCAAAGTACATGTGAAAAAAGCAGACGAATAAGTATCAACTGCTCAATGACGATTATTAATCCATAAATTGTGGTAAAAAAAATTAACGATTCGTGAGATGATGCAATGGTAACACGAATCGTGAGGGAGCCGCAGATTAACCAACTGCATTTAATTAAATGGACCTCTTAAAGGGTTACTCGCATAACGAGTGCCGCTTTAAGAGGTTTTTAATAGGTAATAAAAAAGAGAAATACCATTTCGGCATTTCTCTTTCTTTTCATCTGATTAAGCTTGTGTAATTTGCCAGCCATACGGTTCAGGCAATTGTGACCAATCTGATTCAAATTCTTCAGTTGTAAGTAAGCAAGCATCTAATTCTTTAGTGATTTTTTCTTGATCTAAATCTGTACCGATAATTACAAATTGAGTATGACGGTCGCCAAATTCAGGATCCCAATTTTCACGCACATCTTCACGTTCATGTAGAATCGCACGTTGTTTTGGTTCAGACATTGCTGCCACCCAGAAAGTAACCGGATGGATAGAGACTGAAGATCCTGCTTGAGACATCAAGCATGCTACATGGTTATATTGGGCTAACCAAACAATACCTTTAGCGCGTACAACTGTATTCGGCATATTTTCTAACCATTCATGGAAGCGTTCCGCATGGAAAGGTAAACGACGTTCATATACAAAGGAAGAAATACCGTACTCTTCAGTTTCAGGAGTATGTTCAGCATGACCACCATTTGTTAGTTCTTGTAACCAACCAGCAGAATTGCTGGCTTTTTCAAAATCAAATAAGCTTGTATTTAAGACATCGCTCAATTCTACTTCTGAGTTGACTGTGCGGATGAAGCGGGCAGTAGGTTGCAATTTACGCAAGATGCCTTCTAAACGATCTAATTGTTCTTCGGTTACTAAGTCTGTTTTATTCAATACAAGCACATCGCAAAATTCTACTTGGTCAATCAATAAATCAGCGATAGTACGTTCATCCTCATCACTAGCACCTTGTTCACGATCGACGAGCAAATCTTCAGACTTAATATCATTGATGAAGCGGTTCGCGTCAACTACTGTCACCATCGTATCTAGACGACAAATGCTAGTGAGGTCGATGCCTAATTCGTCGTCAATGTATGAGAAAGTTTGAGCAACTGGTACAGGTTCAGAAATACCAGTAGATTCAATCACGATTTGATCAATACCGCCGCGTTCTACAATACGTTCTACTTCTTGTAATAAGTCTTCGCGTAAAGTACAGCAGATACAGCCATTTGATAATTCAACTAATTTTTCATCAGTACGTGAAAGCCCCCCGCCTTCAACGACTAAATCTTTATCAATATTGACTTCACTCATATCATTGACAATGACAGCAATACGTAATCCTTCTCTATTTTGTAAAATATGGTTTAATAATGTTGTTTTTCCTGAGCCGAGGTAACCACTCAGTACCGTTACAGGTATTTTAGCCATAAAAAAATCCTCCTATTTATCTATGCACATTTCGTTAATCGTAATAATTACGATTTATATTGTATAGAAAAAAACGACTCGGCGCAAGATGCAAAAATTTTTCTTTTTAAAAAGGGAGAGGAAAACTAGAGATTCGCTAGACTAGAGATAAAGTCAAAATAATTTTTAGAGTTATTTTTTGGAAATGAAATAAATTTAGTTTGCATGTGAACTCCGTTATAATATAAGTGTGTAAAGAACGGAGGAAATATTATGTATGTAGAAAGAAGAGAAACGCTAAATATAAACGCGCTTAAAAGAGATGTCCAGCGCAATATTACAAAATTTCAAGACAATCATTATCAGATAGAAGAGCTTGTTGATTTTGTCAGCTTGCATCATTTATATGCTTCCGCCTTAGAAGAGGTCAGTACTAAACTCAGTATTTTAGATAATGATTTTCAGATTCTTTATGAACATAATCCGATCCATCATATGGAACGTCGCGTAAAGGAAATCAGCAGTTTAGTCCGAAAATTAGAAATGCGCGGGCTGCCTGTGACGACAGAGTCTGCGCGAGAGAACATTACGGATATTGCGGGTATTCGCGTAGTGTGCAATTACTTAGAAGATATCGAAGTGGTAGCTTCATTATTATTAAAACAAGCTGACGTCAAGCTGTTGAAAAGAAAAGACTATGTGAAAAGCCCGAAAGAGAAGGGCTACCGCAGTTTACATCTCGTAGTTTCAATTCCAGTATTTTTGACAGATAATGTAGAACATGTCCCAGTCGAAATCCAAATTCGCACAATCGGTATGGACATGTGGGCCAGCTTAGAACATAAATTGCGTTATAAGAATGCGACCGACACAGAGGTCTATCGAGATACACTCAAACAATGTGCAGAAGAAATCAAAGAAGTTGAAAGTAAGTTGCAACAAATGCATGGAGAAATTTTAAAGCAGAACTAGGGAGCGGGACAGAAATAATTTTTGATTAAAATTATTTCGTCTTCCCGCCCCGGCAAGGCTAACTAGAATAGAAAAAAGCTTGGGACAAGCGCATTTTCTATTCAGATAGCTACTGCCAACTATATAAAGGAAGAAATAAGTAGGGGGGACAAAACTATGTCCTCCCTTTAATTATGCGGGAGTGTCTAGAAAGCGGGTGAATCTGGGCACAAGTTTTAGAGAAGTGTCTAGAAAAGGGTGTAATCTGGACACAAGTTTCAGAGAAGTGTCTAGAAAAGGGTGTAATCTGGACACAAGTTTCAGAGAAGTGTCTAGAAAAGGGCGTAATCTAGACACAAGATTTGGAGAAGTGTCTAGAAAAGCACGTTATCAATAGAGTTGTTATTTCTAATCCGCCCTTTATCTAACTTGAAGTTAAAAGAAAAATGGAATAGTTGACCAACACAAACAGTTATATGTACAAAAAAAGCAAAAAAGTTTGAAAAATGCATATTTAGTACTTGATTTATGTATAATTATGCGTTATACTTATATATGTAAGGTTGATAAAGAGAGTAAATACAACGAAATAACTTTTTGACTTTAATTGACCAAAGTATAAATATGCAATAATAAATCAGAGATTATAAAAATAGAAATGAAATTTATATTAAAAACAAGAATAGCGCAACGACTCATTCTATAAATGACGCACGAGTTGCGCTCTACTTAATGAAGGTCGCATCAGAGAAGTGTTTGAGAAATGCTGGAAGCGGATATATAAAGATTGTAACCAATGAGTGGCAACAACATTTGAATCACTCTTTTTCAAAACGTGTTACATCTGTAAAAGCAATCAAATCGCAGCATTCATCACAAGACTCAGACCTTTAAATGACACAAGGCAGAAAAATAATAATCAATGATTTGTGTCACTTGCCACATGAAAGCAAGAACAAATGGAATTTTAAGAAAAGTGTGAAACAGTAATTCAAATTACAAACAGATAGAAATTTTGATTATGGAGTTTCACCAATTAACGGAGGTTATAACTATATGAATAACGGATTTTTCGGAAATGATTTTGACTCAATTTTTAGAAGAATGATGCAAGATATGCAAAACGCAGATGGAAATAAAAAATATTATATCAACGGCCGCGAAGTGTCACCTGAGCAATTGCAACAAATTCAACAACAACAAGCTCAAGGCGGACAACCAGCACAAGGTGTTCAAGCAGGACAACCTGGTCAAGCTGGCGGCGGTCAAGGCGGCGACGATTACTTAGAAAAAATCGGCCGTAATTTAACACAAGAAGCTAAAGACGGTTTATTAGATCCAGTTATTGGCCGTGACAAAGAAATTCAAGACACTGCAGAAGTGTTAAGCCGTAGAAATAAAAACAACCCTATCTTAGTAGGTGAAGCTGGTGTAGGTAAATCAGCAATTGTTGAAGGTTTAGCACAAGCCATTGTAAAAGGTAACGTGCCAGCTGCAATTAAAGACAAAGAAATTATTGCAGTCGATATTTCTTCATTAGAAGCAGGCACACAATATCGTGGTGCTTTTGAAGAAAATATCCAAAACTTGATTAACAGTGTAAAAGAAAGAAAAAATGTCATCTTATTCTTTGATGAAATCCATCAAATTATCGGATCTGGTTCAACTGGCGGAGACTCAGGAAGCAAAGGCTTATCTGATATCATCAAACCAGCTTTAGGTCGTGGAGAAATTTCATTAATCGGTGCTACAACTCAAGACGAATACCGTAACAACATCTTGAAAGACCCAGCATTAGCACGTCGTTTCAACGAAGTAGTTGTCAAAGAACCTTCAGCTAAAGATACTGAAGAAATCTTGAAAGGTGTACGCGAAACATTCGAAAAACACCATAACGTGAAATTACCTGACGAAGTCTTAAAAGCATGTGTAGACTTATCTATTCAATATATTCCACAACGCTTATTACCAGATAAAGCTTTAGACATCTTGGATATTACAGCTGCACACTTAGCTGCTAAAAATCCAGTTGTAGATAAAGTGGAAGTTGAAAAACAAATCAAAGAATTAGAAGATAAAAAATCTAAAGCAGTCAGCGAAGAAGCTTATTCTGAAGCAGATAAATATCAAAAACAAATTAAAGAATTACAAGACAGCTTAGAGTCAGGCAACGGCGAAGCTACAACAGCTACTGTACAAGACGTGGCTGCTACTGTAGAACGTATTACTGGCATTCCAGTATCACAAATGGACGATAATGATATCGAGCGCTTGAAAAACATTTCAAAACGCTTAAAAGATAAAATTATCGGACAAGACAAAGCCGTTGAAATGGTGTCTCGTGCAATCCGCCGTAACCGTGCAGGATTCGACGAAGGCAACAGACCAATCGGCAGCTTCTTATTCGTAGGTCCTACTGGTGTAGGTAAAACAGAATTAGCTAAACAATTATCTATCGATTTATTCGGTAACAAAGAAGCACTCATCAAATTAGACATGAGTGAATATATGGACCGTACAGCTGTATCTAAATTAATCGGTACAAGCGCTGGTTATGTTGGTTATGAAGATAACTCAAATACTTTAACTGAAAAAGTAAGACGTAATCCTTACTCAGTTATCTTATTCGATGAAATCGAAAAAGCAAACCCTCAAATCCTAACTTTATTATTACAAGTTATGGATGACGGTAACTTAACAGACGGTCAAGGTAACGTCGTAAACTTCAAAAACACAATCATCATCTGTACTTCAAACGCTGGTTTCGGAGATGAAAGTGAAAAAGAACGCGAAGACTTAATGGAAGACCTTAAAAAATTCTTCCGTCCAGAATTCCTTAACCGCTTCAACGGTATCGTAGAATTCACTCACTTAGACAAAGATGCTTTACAAGACATCATCAACTTATTACTTGACGATGTACAAAATACGCTTGAGAAAAAAGGCATCACACTAGAAGTCAGCCAAGATGCTAAAGATTGGTTAATCGACCAAGGTTACGACGAAGAACTAGGTGCACGCCCATTACGCCGTGTAGTTGAAAGAGAAGTACGTGACCGTATCACAGACTACTACCTAGAACACACTGACGTAAGTGATGTTAAAGTCACATTAGAAGACGACAACATCTTAATCAATGGTGAAAAAGTAGATTCACTATAAGTTGTAAAGCGTCAATAAATACAAATCCTAAATAGCTATTAAACAAGCACCTCGTTTCATTCCATAGCGTTTGAAGCGGGGTGCTTTTTACATAAGAGAAAAAAGGGTATAGAATGCATTAAGCGTCTAATCACAGACCATTAAAACATATTATATTAATAGCGAGGTTGCATTATGTTTATAGTCAATTTAATTATCGTACTCATCTTATTCTTATTAACCGGCTTTTTATCAGGACGCTACCAAGATAAATACCTATTTGCCAAATCCTTTTTAATCAGTGTAGGCATGGTGATTTCCGGATTCCTCTCACTCATAATTTCCGGATTCATCATCTACTGGTTGCTCATTCGCTTACTCGGCGACCGCAGCAGCATCTTCGTACTCGGCATCATCATTATCTTATTTGCCGGAATCATGAACTATTTCATCGTTCATCAACTCGTTAAATGGAACGATTACAACGAAATGCTCGTCGCCATACTGGAATACTACATACAGTGGACCACCATCTTTTTCACACTCTACCAATTCTTGACCTCCAGTCCGCAGAACCTGAAGAGCATCGCCAAACTAGAAATCTCTACTGATACCCTAGATTTGAACCTGCTCAACATCATAATCCTGCCAGTCCTCCTCATCAGCTGGATCGCACTCGCCATGGTTCGTCTGTACATTAAAGACCATAAATGGGCCGAAGAAGAAAGCCAAGCACAAGACGAAGAGAACAAAGAGAACGATTCTAATTCTACTTCTGGAAAAGAAACCTCTGGAGAGCAGAAAAGCTGAAGAAAGTACCTCAAACCTAAAAGTGTTGGAGCTATCCGCCTGGAGCTCCAACACTTTTTTAATCCTGCTCATCCTTCATTGCGTCAGCCACGCCATTATGTTCATCTTCTAAATGGTGAATAATATTTTGATAATCCGTATGATTGCGGTTTTGACTCAATTTATAAGCAGCAAATACTTCTGATACTGTAATATGAAAACCGACCACACCATGAATTTGCTGCAAGGTCTCTTCAGACAAATTGTCCCAGCGTGCACCGTCCTTTTTTTCAAAGCGGTTTAATAACTGTATCAAATCCTGCTTTACTTCACCCTCAGTTAATAAGGCGGGTTGGCCATATACTTGAATACTTTGATAATCCCATGTCGGTACATCTTCGTGACCATACCAGGTAGAGGAAACATAAGCATCTGGTCCTTGAAAGATGATTAAGACCTCATCACTATGTTCTAAAGTGTGCCACTGCGGATTCGCTTTCGCAAAGTGGCCTGCGAGTATTAAACTTTCGCCATCTTCATGAATCAGTATCGGTAAATGCGTTGCTAAAGGGCGTCCGTTTTCAGCAGTCGAAACAATGGTCGCAAAAGGATGATCATGAATAAAAGCTTTGATTTTGTTCATGTTATGTTCTTGATAATACTTCGGAATATACATTTTCATCGCCTCCAAGTCTCACTTTATTATTCCTTTTTTTATGAAAATTAATGTAAGCGATTGCATTTATAGCGAATTTGTATTAATATACTTGTATACAAGTATGTAGAAGCAAGGGGTTGTACTACACATGGGAGAAAATTATCCACAACAATGGATGGATAGCATGACAACGGGGGAGAAAGTCGCAGCTGAATTAAGACTGCAAATTGTAGAGGGGAATATAGAAGCTGGAACATGTTTGACAGAAAATCAAGTTGCCAAACAATTTAATGTCAGTCGTTCGCCTGTGCGCGATGCATTTAAATTATTAAAACAAGATCAATTGATTTGTTTAGAACGTATGGGCGCTGATGTACTGCATTTCGGCGAGGGAGAACGCCGTGAAATTTATGATTTGCGTATCATGATGGAATCTTTTGCTTTTACCAAAGTCAAGGACCATCAAAGAATAGAATTAGCGAAAGAAATGCGCAAACATTTAGAAATGATGAAAGTCGCTGTACAATTTCAAGATGCAGAGGCTTACACTGAACATGATATCAAGTTTCACGAAGTCTTAATTTATGCGACACAACATCGTTATCTGCTCAGCAGTTGGAATAATTTGAAGCCTTTAATGTTGTGTTTGATTTTGTTATCGATGAGAAAACGGATGCGTGAAGAGCCTGAAGACTTTGAACGTATTCATCACAATCACGAGGTATATGCAGAAGCAGTTGAGAAAAATGACACAGCACAATTAAAAGAAGCGTTCCATTTGAATTTTGATGATGTAGGAGATAACATTGCTGGTTTGTTTTATAGATGATTTAACTTTTGGAGGAGGATAAGCCATGAAGTATATGATTGGGGTCGATGTCGGCACAACAAGTACAAAGTCAGTTTTGTATGATGAAAATGGACAATTTATACGTAAACACAACATTGGTTACGATATGGATACACCTAACGTTGACACTTCCGAAGAGAATCCTGATGAAATTTTTGACGCAGTATTGATGACTATCAAAGCTGTGATTCGTGAAGAAAGGGTAGCTGCAGAGGATGTTAAATTGATTGCCTTCAGTGCACAAATGCATAGTTTGATAGCAATGGACAATAACCAACAACCTCTCACTGAGAGTATTACTTGGGCGGATAACCGCGCGAGCAAATATGCAGAAGCTATCCACTCTGAACATAATGGGCATGAGATTTATAAACGTACAGGAACACCGATTCATCCTATGTCGCCGTTATCTAAGATTTTTTGGATGAAACATGAGAAACCAGAAATTTATAACAACGCTAAGAAATATATCGATATTAAAAGCTATATCTTATATCAACTTTATGGCAAATATGTAATGGATCAATCTATTGGTTCAGCGACAGGCATGATGAATCTAGAAACATTAGATTGGGATAATGAAGCGCTAGATTTACTTGGCATCACTAAAGACCAATTACCTGAATTAGTACCTACAACATACGTGATGACTGGTATGAAACACCGTTATTCTAATTTATTGGGTATTAAACCTGATACTCCGATTATTGTAGGTGCCAGCGATGGTGTGCTTTCTAACTTAGGGGTGAACAGTTATAAAAAAGGAGAAGTGGCAGTCACTATTGGTACATCAGGTGCCATCAGAACAGTCATTGATCATCCGCGTACTGACGATAAAGGACGTATTTTCTGCTATGTCTTAACAGAAGACCAATATGTCATTGGCGGACCTGTTAATAATGGCGGCATCATTTTACGCTGGTTGCGTGATGAGCTCTTAGCGAGTGAAGTCGAAACAGCTAAACGACTTGGTGTCGATCCTTACGATGTCTTAACTAAGATTGCCAGCCGTGTAGAACCAGGCGCCAAAGGTTTAATCTTCCATCCTTATCTGGCTGGAGAACGTGCACCGCTCTGGAATGCGAATGCGCGTGGCTCTTACTTTGGTCTTACATTAGCGCATAAAAAAGAACACATGATCAGAGCAGCGCTTGAAGGTGTGCTTTACAATCTTTATACCGTATATCTGGCTCTAATTGAAGTGATGGGAGAAACACCGACAGCGATTAAAGCCACAGGCGGTTTTGCGAAAAGTGAAGTATGGCGTCAAATGATGGCAGATATCTTTGCGACAGATGTCATCGTGCCTGAAAGTTATGAAAGTTCATGTTTAGGCGCTTGTGTACTTGGTCTGAAAGCACTCGGTGAGATTGACGATTTCTCTATTATTGAAGAAATGGTCGGTACTACACATGCACACGAACCGAACCAAGACGCTGTAGAAACATATCAGCAACTAATCAGTATCTTTATTGATTTAAGTCGCTCTCTTGAAAGCCAATATGCTAAGATTGCAGACTTTCAACGTCATCATCTATAAATAATATAAGAGATGAGTCCATTAGAATAAGAACATCAGCGTAAAGCTGGTGTTTTTATGAAAGGGAGATGTAAACGCTTCCTCCAATTGACTCATTATCACGAAAGTGAGGAAAAACTATGTTTGGGGAAATTTGGCCGCTGATTACAGTGGTAATCGGAATTTTGATTTTATTAGCCTTAATTATTCTATTGAAGTTAAATACTTTTATTGCATTGATTATTACCTCCATGGTTACTGCCATCTTACTGGGCATGCCATTAGACAAAGTAGTTGAAACCGTTGAAAAAGGAATGGGCAGCACGCTGGGTCACATCGCGATTATCTTCGGTTTAGGGGCTATCTTGGGTAAATTATTATCAGACGGTGGCGGTGCAACACGCATTGCTGATACCTTGATTGAAAAATTCGGTGAGAAAAATGTGCAATGGGCAATGGTAATTGCAGCATTCGTCATCGGTATTGCGTTATTCTTCGAAGTAGGATTAGTCTTATTAATTCCACTTGTCTTTACATTAGCAAAACGTACTAAAGTTTCACCATTGAAAATCGGTTTGCCGATGATTACTGCATTATCAGTGACACACGGTTTCTTGCCACCGCATCCTGGTCCAGTGGTTATTGCAAAAGAATTGCATGCTAATTTAGGACAAGTATTGATGTTCGGTATTATTATCGCCATTCCAGTAACTATTATTGCAGGACCGTTATTCGGCAGAATCGCTCCGAAATTAACACCGACTGCTTATACACGTGAAGGCGATATTTCATCATTAGGTGCACAACGAGAATTTAAACCTTCCGAAATGCCAAGCTTCGGCATCAGTGTATTGACTGCTACTTTACCGGTTATTTTAATGTTAATTGCTACAATAGTGCAATTAGCTACCGGTTCTGTAGACGGCGGAAAGAATATTCTTGAAAAGATTATTTACTTCATCGGTACAGCTGATACAGCAATGTTAATCGCAGTATTATTCGCGATGTTTACAATGGGCTTTAAACAAGGACGTAAAAATAAAGAAATTATGACTTCAGTTACAGAAGCGATTTATCCAATCGGTATGATGATCTTAATCATCGGCGGCGGCGGTACTTTCAAACAAGTACTCATCGACGGCGGTGTCGGCGATACGATTGCTAAAATGTTCGAAGGCTCTACAATGTCTCCAATCTTATTAGCATGGATTGTCGCAGCAGTCTTAAGATTAGCACTCGGTTCAGCAACCGTTGCAGCGATTTCTACTACAGGTATCGTGTTGCCATTGCTTCAAGCAAGCGATGTCAACGTCGCACTTGTAGTATTGGCAATCGGTGCCGGAAGTGTTATCTGTTCACACGTCAACGATGCCGGATTCTGGATGTTCAAAGAATATTTCGGACTGACAGTTAAAGAAACATTCTTAACATGGTCACTTCTGGAAACAGTTATTTCTGTATCTGGTATCATTTTCATCTTATTTATCAGCTTATTTGTATAAGCACAAACTTCGGCGGCTACGGCTGCCGATTTTTTTGTTATAGTAAAGATAATAGAGAAAAAGGCGGTGAGCAAGATGGCGAAAATTGTTTTGACAGAAGGTGTTTCGCAAATTGCACAAACTATCATCAAGACATTTTCAGAAGCGGAAATTCCGCTGACTGTACTCGTAGATACCTCTGTGTATACTACAGACGCGCATCCCTATATTACCTATCAGCCTATTGATTGGTTGAATCCTCAAGAATGGGAGCGTCACTTAAATGGAGCAGAATATGTTATTTTCAATGTCCACAGTAAAATGTTCAACAGCAGTTTGTGGCATGGCTATCGCTCAGATCTGAGACGCTTGATCGGACAGTTTGTGCGCTGCTGTACTCCTCGCCATATAATTGAATTGACCTTGAAGAAAGAAGTGCCTATATTTGCAGAAGCTGAGATATATGCCTTGCCGAAATCTTACTTTTTCAGCAATAGTAATGTGCATACCGAAACGGCTTCATCTCTGCAAGCTATGCAAGTACGCGCCACAGACACACCTGCGACTTTGTTGAAAGCATACGCCACCTATTTGCATAAAGTGACATGCGGACTTATCGAAATTAGTGATTGGCCGCAGCAATATAATATTTATCTTAAAGGCACCCAACGTCCGCTTATTGCGATGCATCCTCAAACGATGCATGCTGTAGAAGGCATACAATTGCACATTCTGCCAGAAGGATTGCTTACAAAGGATGTCTCCAGCTCTTCCATGTCTTTCCTTTTCACGAAAGTGAGCCCGACAGAATTGCAGACACTGTTGTATCGTTATGAGTCTGCGTTGCCGTGGTGGCTGTATCTGTGTACGCAAGCAGTGATTCATGATGCAGTGATGGCTGGATTCGGAAGATGGTTAAGAGTGTACAGAAGTCCTAAAGATTGAGATGATATGGGTAAAGAATGCTTTGGAGAGGTGGATTGCGAAATGAATGAACGTCACTTTGATTTGTTGGAGCTGTTAGTGGAGTACAATACGGAGAGTCCGCCGGCGCGTAATACGGATCCGTTGCAGGATGAGATTCAAGCGTTTCTGGAGGAGAATGGATTTGAGGTGCAGCGTCGTAAAATGTATGACCATGATAGTATTGTGGTCGGTGTGTTGAAGGGTAAAGATCCGCGTGCGCCGAAGTTGATCTTGAATGGTCATGTGGATGTTGCGAATGTGGAAGATCCGAAGTATTGGACGTATCCGCCGTTTGAATTGACGGAGGTGGATGATTGGCTGTATGGCCGCGGTGTGAGTGATATGAAGGGCGGTGTCGCATCGTTATTCTATGTGTTGGAGCGTCTGCGCAAAGAGGGCGTTGAACCTGAGGGCGATATTATTGTGCAGTCGGTTGTCGGCGAAGAAGTCGGTGAAGCGGGGACGAAATATGCTTGTGAGATGAGTCCTGAAGCGGATTTGGCTTTAGTGATGGACACAAGTGATAACCAAGCGCTCGGGCAAGGCGGCGTAATCACAGGTTGGATTACGGTGCAAAGCAAGGAGACAGTGCATGACGGTGCACGCAGTCAGATGGTGCATGCTGGCGGCGGTTTGTATGGTGCCAGTGCGATTGAGAAAATGGCTAAGATTATCACGGCACTGAAAGAATTAGAGCAGCATTGGGCAGTTATGAAGTCTTATCCGGATATGCCGTCAGGGGCAAATACGATTAATCCTGCGGTGATTGAAGGCGGCCGTAATCCGGCGTTTATTGCGGATGAATGTCGCTTATGGGTGACGGTGCATTTCTTGCCGGATGAGGATTATCATGAGGCCGTGGAGGAAATTGAGGCGTACTTGAATCGCGTGGCAGAGGCGGATGTCTGGCTGCGTGAGAATCCTTTGCAATTTGACTGGGGCGGCACGTCGATGATTGAAGACCGCGGCGAAGTCTTCCCAAGCTTTACCTTGCCGTTAGAACATCCTGGCTACAAGATGTTGGAAGCGGCGCATGAAGCAGTTCATGACGAACAACTCGTATCCGGTATGACGACGACTGTAACTGACGGCGGCTGGTTGGCCGATGCTGGTGTGCCTACCATTTTATATGGTCCCGGCAGTTTAACGGAGGCGCATAGTGTGGATGAAAAGGTAAAGAAAGAAGAGTTGGCCCACTATAGTGAGGTGCTCTACAAATTCTTGAAGTCGTGGTATGCGAATCCTGAGAAATAATAATATGTATATGAAAGAAGCTGTCCTGAAGGTTGAGGACAGCTTCTTTAAGTTGTGATGGTGGTAGGGTAGTTGGCGGAGAAGGTCGAAAGTGTCTAGGCACGGGTCGGCCGCCTATACAGTTAGAGTCAAAAGTGTCTAGGCACAGATCGGCCGCCTATACAATTTGCCTACTAGAAACCTCCATCGCCTTAAAAAATAAAAAAGCAAAACCTCCAACCTGAAATTAAGATTGGAGGTTTTAACCTTTTTCTAGCGATTGCTATTAAAAGAATTTTTTAAGCGTGAAATCCACCCGCGTCTAGGACGATTCGCTTTATGCGGTCGGTTCTCAACGACTTGTGTTTCATGTTTGTTGATAGTTTTGGCACGTTCAACCGCTTCGTGCATCATATATAATTGTGAATTCAATGGTAATTGATTGTTATTCACATAATGATAAACACCGTTTTGGTCTTGATAACGTCCTTTTTGGTTATCAGAAAGTTGCAAGTTCAAGAATTTCAATAGACGTTCTCTGATTTTTTGATCATGCACTGGGAATAAGATTTCCACACGTTTAATCATATTACGTGTCATAGCATCAGCAGATGATAAATAGATTTTTTCATCGCCGTTGTTATGGAAGTAATAGATACGAGAGTGTTCTAAGAAACGACCTACAATGCTGACTACTTCAATATTTTCACTGACACCTGGGATACCTGGTTTCAAGCAGCAGATACCACGGATGACTAATTGAATCTTCACGCCGGCTTGAGAAGCTTCAAACAATTTCTTGATAATTGTTTTATCAGTTAAAGAGTTCATTTTCATAATAATGTGGCCATTGCCGTTTTCTTTATGATTTTTAATTTCAGTATCAATACGTTCTACAAAGACATCGCGAATATCAAATGGTGCTACAATCAATTCGTTATAGTGCGGTTTTAGAGAATAGCCGCTTAAATAGTTGAAGAAATTGATAGCATCTTCCGCAATACCTTTATCAGTAGTGATGATACCCATATCTGTATAGATTTCAGCAGTTTTGTCATTGTAATTGCCTGTACCTAAATGTACGAATGGTACTAACTGACCTTTTAGTCGTTTAACAACCAACGTAATTTTACTGTGTGTTTTCAAATGTGTCATACCATAAATCACGTGGCATCCTGCATCTTCCAACATTCGTGCCCAATGTACGTTGTTTTCTTCATCGAAAC
The DNA here is from genome assembly GCF_900186985.1 of Staphylococcus piscifermentans. NCBI lineage: Bacteria > Bacillati > Bacillota > Bacilli > Caryophanales > Staphylococcaceae > Staphylococcus > Staphylococcus piscifermentans. The sequence goes on from NZ_LT906447.1 coordinate 680,767, forward strand.
GTGCTTTCAATTCTACAAGCACTGTCACTTGTTTTCCTTTTTCAGCAGCGTTCTTCAAGCTCTTAATAATAGGTGAATCTTTACTTACGCGGTATAAAGTCTGTTTGATCGCGATTGTGTCAGGATCTTCAGAAGCTTCTCTGATAAAGTCTACAATCGGTTCGAAAGATTCATATGGGTGATGGAAGAAAATATCGCGTTTTAAAGCTAAATCATAAATATTATTGTAGCCTAATGAAGCAGGGACTTGCGGTGTATATGGATCATAACGCAAGTTGCTTAAATCAGGTGTCAAACGTCCGACTAGACCAAATAACATTGTTAAATCTAATGGGCCGTCTACAAAATAAATATCATTATCATGGATTTCTAATTGTTCTTTCAGTTCTTGAATATCTGATTCATTCGCATTACGCGCATCTACTTCTAAACGAACAGCAGAACCGCTTTTACGCATTTTTAAGAAACGTTCAATTTCAATTAATAAATCTTCCGCACCATCTTCATGAATCGTCAAGTCAGCATTTCTTGTGATTCTGAAAGTGAAAGTATTACGGATGTCATAGCCTTGGAAAAGATATTCGATAAAGTAATCAATCACATCTTCTACCATTAAGACATATTGTTTGCCGTCTTTTTTCATGATCATGAAGCGGTCAATTAATGAAGGGATTTGAACAATTGCAGTGTTAGTTGAATCGTCAGTATCTAACTCCACAAAGATATTTAAGCTTTTATTAACCAATTTAGGGAAAGGATGGTACGCATCAATGCCGAGCGGTGTAAGTGTCGGCAAAATATTGTCTCTGAATTCGCGTTCCAATTGTTCTTGTAAGTCATCGTCTAATGCTTCAGGTTTAGTTGTAATGACATCATATTCTCGTAAATCTTCAGTTAATTCGTTATAGCGTTCATATTGCAAATCCACTAATTTCGCATTTTTCTTTTTGATAGCGTCCAATTGTTCTTTGGGCGTCATTTGTGATTTGTTTTCCGGTTTATTGAAATTCATTTTGACTTGGTCTTGTAATCCGGCAACACGGACCATGAAAAATTCATCTAAGTTCGAAGCGAAAATCGCCACGAAATTTAATTGTTCTAGTAAAGGATTTGTTTTGTCGCTCGCTTCTTGTAATACTCGGTAGTTAAAGTCGAGCCAGCTTAATTCTCGGTTGTTATAGTATTCTGGTTGATTGATGTCTTTTTCTATGACTTGATTTTGCATAATGGCCACCCCACGGTAAATAAATAGACTATTTGTATATTAATTTAATAAAATCAAAAGATAAACATCATAGGTGATGTGTCTTAGATGTCAGTAGTTTACAATTTAATTGTTCGACGGATGCAAGAATACAATTTAATGTAATAAGTAAATCATTGCATTCAAACTCATTTTTTTCATATACATCCATTAGTACATTAACATAGAAATGTTAAGATTTTGTAAAGTTAATAGATACTTTTGCTTTTAAAACTTTTTCAAGATGTTTCTTTTGGCGATTTGCTTGATATTCTTCCGCAATTGGATTATCAGTGTGGAAAGCATTTAAAATGTAGTGATCTTTATCTTTCTTTTCAAGTTCAACGCGTTTCACAGGGTTTGTATGCGAAACATTCAAAGCATCAATAAATTTGATAATACCGCCTAATGATTGTAAATCGCTCAGTTCATCACTATCGAGCCAACCTGTTTCGTTATTGTAGAATTTCAATAACGATTTGTTTTTAAAGCTTGCCATCATAGCAAGTTTCACTCGGTCGTGATGGTTGAAACCGTCAATCATTGAGTTGGAAATAATGTAATACGTATGTTGGGAACCTGAGTCTGAATCGATGAAACGTCCTAAATAATAAACATAGGCAGCTTGCTCGAATAAACGTTTTTCCTTATCGGATAAAGAAATCGTGTCCAATTCAGTCAGCTGTTCTAATAAATCTCTTGCTAGCACGACACGTTGCTCAGCGCCAGCTTGTTCATGTTTATACGCATTTGATAACTGGTAAAGTGCACGATCTTGAACGTTAAAACGATCAAATGCGTCTGGATACTTTTGGTTCAGATGATTCATCACGTAACCTTCACGCAGACCTTTTCTAGAAAAAGTAAATTGCGTCGCATCCACTTGTTTGAACAAAGCTTTGAACACTGCAACGGCTGGTAAAATAATATCGACACGGTCGCGGCTTAAGCCGTCTAAATTCGTCAAGTCGTCACGTGAACTCTCTTTAATCAAAGCGAACACTTGATCTAAGTCTTTACCTGACATTGAATAACAATGCACGCCTCCGATAGGATAAGAAACTTCTGATTGATGAATACGCGCAGTATTACGTGCAGAACCGCCGACACCGACTAATGCAACCTTTTGATTATTAATCCAGCTCAATGCACTGAACTCTTTTTCCAAGAATTTCTGCATTTTTTTAATAGCATCCTTATCATCGTGCGCTTTATCACCAAAGAATTTACGTGTTAAAGTAACGACACCGAATGGGAAACTGTGCGAATGAATAAGTTCTTTATCTTTGAAAAGTGTGACTTCAGTAGAGCCGCCTCCGATATCGACTGAAAGTCCATTTTCGATATCAGTGGAATTGATAATCGCGTAAAATCCGTAAAATGCCTCATCCAATTCAGGCACAATCGAAATTTTAATGCCTAATTTCTTCTTCGTTTGTTTTAAAATATCGTCGCGGTTCTTGGATTGACGAATCGCTGCTGTTGCGATTGGATGCAATTCATCAACTTTATAAGCATCTGCCACTTTTTTAAAACTTTCTAAGGAATCGATCAATACATCAATCCCTTCTTGATTCATAGTCAAATCATCTTCCAAATATTGACTAAGTCGTGCTGGTGTTTTAATATTTTGTATTTCAGAAAGACCTGTTTCTTTATCATACTCAAAGACAACAAGTCTGATGGTGTTGGAACCGATGTCAATTAAACCAATGCGTTTCATAATAACCCCCTCAGATTGCTTAGAAGAAGTCAGTATTCGGTTAAATAATTTTCTGGCCGGAAATATCATAAATTTCTAACTCCTTCTATGAAAAAATGTAATCGCTTAACGCCTTGCCCGGCAAGAGAAATCACATTTTCTTTTCACTTTAATTTTATCACAAAGTGCAAGTTTGCACATTATCTGTATAGACTAAAATACATTATAAATGCACTTTTTGTAGAAAAATAATTTCTGAGAAAAGTAACGAATTTTAAAATTTGAAGTGATATTGAAAGTTTATTTACAATAATGATGATATAATACCAATATATAATTAAAAATGGGGAAAGAGGTAGGCTTATGAAACGTAGCTTTCTAGCAATAGTGTTGCTGTTAGCGGGCATCTTTTTATTAGCAGCATGTGGGAAAGATCAATCTAAAACCTATGAAGGCGACATCGAAGGCGCTGACGTCATCACAACGTTAACTTATAAAGGTGATAAATTACTTAAACAATCCAGTATATTGACGATAAATTATGACGAAAACGGTATATCAAAATCAGAAGCTGAGCAAATTTTAGACGAACAAGAAAAGGTATTTAAAGGCGTTGACGGCGTTTCTTATAAAAAAGAAATAAAAAAAGATAAAGCTATTCAAAAAATCAAGATTGATTATGAAACTGATAATGTGAAAAAAATGACTAAAAAACTCGGCATCACAGGACCTGAAAAAGGTAAAGATTATGTGAATGTCAAAGATGTGGAACGTGCTATGAAAAAAGCAGGCTTTGAAGAAAAGAAACCATTGAAAGATAATGACTAAAAAAAGATGAAACTGCAGTAAGTCGCAAAGTTGCGACGAGCTGCAGTTTTTTATCTCTGTGAACTGTCCTCAAGGCACAGTTTGAAACAGACAATAAGGTCACTTTCGAGTAAAATAAGTTCAGAACAATTAATTAAGGAGTGTATACATGACAACTAACACCTTAGAATATCTCCAAGCATTAGAAGGCCGCTGTCAGTTGAGCGACACAGAACAAGCACAGTTCAATCAGATTACAAAAGGGCAGGAGGGGGAAACCCTTCTCGCAACAGCACTCGATAATGTACCAGACATAAATTATATAGCTGATCTGCAACTAGGAGAGAAATATCACGAAACACAAATCGACTTTGTAGTCCTCACGCCGCAATCCATTTTCCTCATTGAAAACAAACACTATCAAAGCAGCTATCAATTCACAGATGGCCACTTATACTCTCGGAACCACAAACGTGTAGATAATCCTTTTTTACAAATGCATGACGCACGCGAATGCTTTATGCATCATTTTCCAGAACTCTCCCACCAATTCAAAATAATGTCTATTTTAACCTTTTCACACCCTCAATTCAGCCTGCGAGGCGATTTATCTGCGCAAGGTACTTATTTCCTGCCCAATGAATTTCATCAATTCAAACACCTCTTCAGCTATGGTAAGACCCCCAAACTTCTTTTTATTAAAAAGCAAATTCTTTCGAAAAATACAAACCTTGAAGAGAAATACATGACAGTAAAACGCCGCCCGTTGCATGAAGTGGCAAGCGGAATAAAATGCCCACATTGCAAGAAAATAATATTAGAGTGCGGTACTGACATTTCGAGTTCAAATTATATTGTATGTTCGTATTGTCATTCTTCGTTAAAAAAATCAGCACTTATATACGCAGCTTTGAAAGATTTATACCTTATCAAAGGGGAACCAATTACCTCCAGAGAAGCAAGACATTGGATAGGAGACGTTGGCATATCCAGACATTCGATTTACACAATTCTGAAGAAAAACTTTAAAAGTAAAGGAGATAAATTTTATATACATTATTTCTTGTAGGAGGTGTGAGGGGCCAGGGGTTATGTGAAGAGAGGGAGAGTTTGATGCAGTGAGAGCGTTATAGGGCTGAAACTGTATAGGCAGCTGGCCTAGCCTATACACTTAAGGGGGAAACTGTATAGGCAGCTGGACCTAGCCTATACACTTAAGGCGGAAACTGTATAAGCAGGTGGATCTAGCCTATACACTTAGGGCGGAAACTGTATAGGCAGACGATGTGAGCCTCGACACTTTGGGCTACCCCGCCCGTCGTCCGACCCAACTGCCTTAATTTTTATCTCCGCTTAACAAATGGCTTCACGATATATGATATACTTTGTCATTGAAGCATACATATATTAATCGGAGCTATGTAAAGCGCTTTCACGTATATTAATACATATACACGCAAATATGCCCGCACACACATACGCGTCGCATTACTGCACAAACGCTCACACCAGCACCGCCACACACGAAAGCCAGCGCTCCAATTCACAACAGAGGTGAAATCATGTCGAATCCATCCGCAAGAAATAAAGATACAAAGCAACCAACGAAAGCTACAGATACAACTCACACACCATACGACACATCGAAAGTAATGAAGCGGGATTTTTGGCTCATCCCGCTTTATATCATTCTATTAAATATCGTTCCATTCCTATTAATATTGCCGTTTTGGGTATATAACAACTCCACTCACGTAAAAATTCCCAAAACGACTGAGACATTTATTTTGACGCTAGGCACCTTAATCGGGGAAATCATCTTATTGCTGATTTTCTATTTAATGCATCGCAAATATCTGATTCCGCTTGCCATCAAGCGTTTTTCTCAGGCGAAGCAGCACATCTTGCTGATTATCTCAGCATATATCGCAATGATGCTAGCTACTGCTGCTTACAATGGACTGATGAAACTATTGCCGAAAGCCTATCAATTTACTGAAACACAAAATCAACTTGTCATTTTAAAAATGTTCGATAATCCATGGGCATGGCCAGTGCTCTTCTTAGATATCGTAATTCTGACACCGTTTGTAGAAGAACTCATTTTCCGCCACCTGATCATCCATGAACTCGGTAAGAAAATCGGTTACATGACAGGAGCAGTCATCTCCGCTTTACTTTTCGCATTCGCACACGTGACAGGCGCACATTCGCCCTTCGAATACGGCACTTACCTGATTATGGCCAGTGCGCTCGTTTTTGTATACATGAAGTCAGGCAGAAATTTAGCAGCTTCCATCTCCTTGCATATGCTGATTAACTTACTAGGCTTCATTTCGATTGTCTTTCAATATATTACTTGACCCCTTACGGGAAAAAGGACTGCTGATACCGCGCAACGGTGTCAGCAATTTTTTATCTTCAACGCCGAAAAATACCTCTTGAGCAGATAAATACAATATTTTTAAGATTTGGCATGATATAATAATGAAAATATACATCAAGAGGTGAACATCATGATAAACAATCCATTTGATTCGCCGAAAGTCATGAAACGTGACTTTGGGTTAATTCCACTGTATTTTCTACTGCTTAACGTCGGCCAAGTTATCGTACTCGGTGTTGGGCTTATTGTCATAGAAACTTTCCACATGAAAATTCCGCATAACAGTAATGCAATTGCGAGCGGCTTTGGTGACATTATTAGTTTTTCGTTGTTGTTTTATATTTTTTATAAAATGCACCAATCTTACATTATTCCGATTGTCCTTGAAAGGATTAAGCAAGCGAAGGCCTATATCTGGCTCGTTATTATTACTTATATAGTCTACTTGATTATAGATCATGCTTATTCCTATGCTTTGCAATTTTTGCCGAAACACTATCAATTTGAAGAATCTCAAAATCAATCTCTGATTATTCAACAATTCGACACACCGTGGTTATGGCCTGTACTCTTTTTAACTACTGGCATACTGGGACCGATTGCCGAAGAATTAATCTTTCGTCATGTATTGATACATGAACTGGGTAAGAAGATTACTTATATCGGGGCAGCTGTTTTATCGACACTATTCTTTGCAGTATTACACCTGCATGCAGGATCGTCGCCTTTTGAATTTATTCCTTATTTGTATGGCGGTTTCTTTTTAGTATTTGTCTATTTGAAATCAGGTAAAAATTTAGCAGTCTCCTGTATGTTGCATATTCTCAATAATAGTGTAATTACATTATCCATTATTTATCAACAACTGTTTCAATAAACTGATATGCTCTAAATTGTCATATTTTTCAAAAACCAAATATGTTAAATTGAATAGGAAAGGGAATAGTAAGGTATTGTGTACATACACTTTTTCCAACGTATTAGAAAAGGGGCAGAAGATATGGCTATTTTAGAATTAAAGGATGTCTGCTATGAAGTGGACAAGCGTATGATTATTGATCATATCGATTTAACAGTTAAAGATGGAGAGAAAATTGCCGTCGTAGGTCCATCAGGCAGTGGTAAAAGTACGCTTTTCCACTTATTGAATAATTTAATCAGTCCTACAGGCGGCAAGTTGTTTTATAAGGGCAAACCTTATAAGGATTTCCAACCTGAAGCGTTACGGCGACAAATCAGTTATATGCCGCAATCTACAGAGTTATTTGATTCGACAATTGGTGAAAATCTGGCATTTCCAGCATTAGCACGTAATGATAAATTTGATTCAGCACGTGCGAAGAAATTGCTCTCAAGTTTCGGATTAGGTGATTATAAGCTGGATACCAATGTTGAATTTTTATCAGGCGGAGAACGCCAACGTATTTGTCTGGCGCGCCAATTAATGTACATACCCGATATTTTGTTGCTTGACGAAGCAACGAGTGCGCTAGATGCCGACAATACAAAGAAAGCTGAGGAGGCAATTTTTGGCTTAGCTAAAGATGAAGGTGTTTCTGTCATGTGGATTACACATAGCTATGATCAAAGCATGTCTCACTTTGACCGTCGTATTGATATTGTGGACGGCAAGATCAATAAAGATAAAAAGGGGGACATTGACGTATGAGTACGACAGCTTTATGTATATCAGCAATGCTCCTGATTATACCAATCGCAATTTCAATTAAAGAGAAGTTGAATATTGCTAAAGATTTAATTATTGCATCTGTAAGAGCCGTGGTGCAATTAGTGATTCTCGGTTTTATTCTGCATTTTATTTTTAATTTGAATTCACCATGGATATTGATTTTATTTGTCTTGGTGATTATCGTCAATGCATCTTGGAATACCATCAGCCGTGCTTCTAAAGTGATGCACAATGTATTTTGGATTTCCTTTGTTTCTATTTTTATCGGTACAGCATTGCCTTTAATTGTTATCGTGGCAGCAGGTGCTATTAAATTTACCGGTAATGAATTGATTCCGATTGCTGGGATGTTAGCGAACAATGGTTTAATCGCGATTAACTTGGCATATCAGAACTTAGACCGTTCCTTTGTGCGCGAATACGGCACGATTGAATGCAAACTTTCGCTTGGTGCTTCACCGAAATTGGCTTCGAAATCAGCGGTTCGTGAAAGTATTAAAATGGCGATTGTTCCGACGATTGATTCAGTGAAAACATATGGCTTAGTTTCTATACCAGGGATGATGACAGGTTTGATTATCAGTGGAGTGGATCCGCTTCAAGCCATCAAATTCCAATTATTAGTAGTATTCATCCATACGACAGCAACGATTATGTCGGCACTTATCGCTACTTATTTAAGTTATAAACAATTCTTTAATCATCGCGATCAACTTATCGGCAGCACACTCGATGCTGATAATGCATAACTGATATTCTATTCTGGAAGAAGCTGAGACATAATTATGTCCCAGCCTCTTTGCTTTTTATAAAAAAGAATTAGAGTGGAAGTCTTACATTCTATGTGAATTTCAATTATAATGGATAGGTTGAATTTACAAATTAATTTTATTCGAAAGGAGTGGCAGAGTATGTCTTTCATGCGTATCGTGACCTTTATTATCAGCGTGTTTATTGTCGGCATGGTGGAAATGATGGTTGCTGGGATTATGAATCTAATGAGCCATGATTTGCATGTGTCGGAAGCGTGGATTGGTCAGTTGGTGACACTTTATGCAGTAACCTTTGCAGTGTGCGGACCGATTTTGGTTAAGATAACGAATCGCTTTAATGCGAAGTCGGTATTGTTGTGGACAATTGTAGCGTTTGTCATTGGTAATGCACTCATTGTCATTTCACCGAACTTTGCTGTCTTGATTATCGGGCGTATTATTTCATCAGCAGCAGCGGCCTTGATTATTGTTAAAGTATTGGCTTTGACTGCTATGTTGACGGCACCGGAACATCGCGGCAAGATGATCGGGATTGTCTATTCTGGTTTCAGCGGCGCGAATGTGTTAGGGGTGCCGATTGGAACGATGCTCGGCGGTTGGCTCGGTTGGCGTGCAACCTTCGTATTTATCATCGTTATCAGTGTGTTGGCTGCTTTATTGATGGTGCGTTATCTGCCGACTGCCTCAGAACTCGCTTATGTATCAGATGGGCAAGGCAATGGTCAAACACCGCAGTCGAAAATTATTAATCGCACAGAAGTCATTAAATATTTAACGATTACCTTCTTATTGCTGACAGCTAACTCAATTACGTTCGTCTATATCAATCCATTAATGTTGTCTAACGGACACGATTTGAAATTCGTTTCCTTCGTCTTATTGATTAATGGAATTGCTGGAACGCTTGGTACCTCAATGGGAGGCTTCTTGGCTGATAAATGGTCCAGTAAGACTTGGCTGCTGACAGCCACGTTGACCTTTGCCATCGCCTTGGCCGTCATCAATTGGTTCTTATCCGCTTCCTGGATGCTTATCCTCATTATCTTTGTATGGAATGTCATGCAATGGAGTACCAACCCTGCTGTCCAAAGTGGTATTATTGAACACGTGCAAGGGGACGCCAGCCAAGTCCTCAGTTGGAATATGTCCAGCTTGAATGCAGGTATCGCAGCAGGCGGAATGCTCGGCGGCCTGATTGTGTCGCATATCGGTATTAATGCTGTAACTTACAGCTCAAGTCTGCTCGGTTTTATTATCGTCATCATTATTCTCTTCTTGAAAAAAGTCCGGCATACACCGGCGGAGAGTTCCATAACATCTAAAAGCGCCTAATCCTAGAGATTGAGCGCTTTTTTTATGTCTATTTTATTTATAGGTGAATAGTTATTTGAAAATGTAGGGCGAAGCATCATATGGAGTATATGGCTTCCAACTGCACTCTCCGCTTCTAATAAATTTGCCTACGGTTTCTTGCATCTCATTTTCCAGTTCGAACGTTTCTCCATCAGCAGGTGCACCATGTGCTGATAAAATATCGAGATGCCCGAGCCAGAAAATGACATCAAGAATATGGTAGGGCGATTTGAAATCTTTAGATGCGGGATTAGACCAATCAAAGCGATATAGCCATTTATTTGAACCTGAATAGTGATTCAACCAATCGAGCAAGGGTTGTTTAAAATAATACTCTGTAATTGCTGCGGCTTGTCCGTCATGCTTTTTAATGTTGAACAGTTGTGTATCAATATTGATATCATTGAATTCTGCAACTTCTATAAAACGTTTAGGCTTAAGTTTATGAAATCTGCCGCGGATATAAATATCGCCTTCGCTAGCCGTATAGCCCGCTAAGACAGGTTTGTCACCAAGAATGCTTTCTGACATCGTGTCAGGGGTGAAAATAGGACGATAGAAAAGTTGAAGTCCCTTCGAAGGTTTGCGTTCTTCCAAATCTTTATCCATTATTTTCATCATTTGTGGTGTCGTTAAAGTTTCAAATGATTGATTATATTGCAACATTGTCATCATTTTGAAAAGATAGGCGTTGACTCTGCTGTTTTCAATTGAATCAAAATTGAGGGTGCCGCTGCTTAAAATAACTTTATGGAAAAGGTGTTCGGCTTCATTGAGATGCATTAAAGCTTGAATACTCATCGCACCCGCAGATTGCCCCATTAAAGTGACATTATCTTTATCGCCGTCAAAATCTGGGATAAAGTATTGTACCCATTTAAGTACAGCAAGCTGATCAGAAAGCCCACAATTCATATCATAATCTTCGTTAAGTAAGTGCCAGTTTGTAAAACCTAATGCGCCAAGACGATAATTGAATGTAATTACAATAGCATGTGCAGTTTTAGCAAGGTGTTGCGGTTGATATAACTCAGCAGACCCATGACCATTTAGGAAGCCGCCGCCATAAAACCAGATGATGACAGGAAGTGGTTTGTCGCTGTCTGTATGCTGAGGTTTCCAAACATTTAAATAAAGACAGTCTTCGCTTTGTTCGAAATCTTGGTCATGTGTAGAAAAGAAAGTTTCAAGTTTATTGTAAGGTTGAAGAGGAATGGGGCCGAATGAAGTTGCATCTAAGTTGTTGTTATCCCAATGTGTTTTCAACGCTGCATGTTTGAAGCGGTACGTATCGATTGGCGGTTCGGCATAAGGAATACCGTAATATACTTCTAATTGATTATCCACTTGTCCTGTAATCGTGCCGGCTTTAGTTTCTCGTGTAATTGTCTCCATCTGCATTGCCCCTTTCAATTTTAAATATAGAGGAGCTGTGCGGTTGATGCAAATACTTGTAAAAAAAGAGGGTGAGATGGGAAAAGTGTATAGGCTGAGAGGGCGAGCCTCGACACTTTGGGCAGAAACTGTATAGGCTGAGAATGCGAGCCTCGACACTTTGGGCAGAAACTGTATAGGCTGAGAATGCGCGCCTATACACTTAGGGCAGAAACTGTATAGGCGGGAAACGTGCGCCTCGACACTTAGGGCGGAAACTGTATAGGCGGGAAACGTGCGCCTCTACACTTAGGGCAGAAACTGTATAGGCGGGAAACGTGCGCCTATACACTTTAGCTCTAACCCTAGAAAAAAGAAGAAGCGAGACATTATTTCTGTCTCACTCCTTCTAAAATACTGCTTTATTTAGTTTGCGTTGTATCATTATCAGCAGTCTGATCTGATTCATTATCCAAACGTTCTGTCATATCTTTGTTCATTTTAGTATTAATGCGTTTGGCACGTCTGAAATAAATACTTTCAAAGTAGCTGGTTGTACCAAGTTTATAGAATACTAAAGCCACGATTGTAATCACAAGGAAGTCATATGGATAATGAATTAAATTGATACCGTTGAATTCTTTACTGCCGATAAATGAAAGTAGTGCAAGAATTAAGAGATAAATGATAATCCATAAACTGCCGCCGATTTGTTTTTTCGTATTCTTCCAATTCATTTTATATTCATAGAAGAAATAAATCGGCAAGCCTAAAATAATAATTAAAATGACTTCTGCAGTCGTCGGCCACATTGCCCAATAAATAGCTAGTGAAGCAAGGACAAATGACAGTGGCGCCATGACTTTCAAAAGATTAGCTCTGAAAGGACGATGCATACTCGGTGCCATTTTTCTAAGAGCAATAACAGTCGTCGGACCTGTTAAGTATGCTACCAGTGTCGCTGTTGAAATAACGCTGGCCAATGTTCCCCATGAGCGGAAGATTGAAACCATGACCATACTGATAATCGCGTTAAAGATAATAGCCACACGCGGAATGTTATAGGTTTCATTGATTTTACCTAAGAATTTCGGAATATGGCCATTTTTTTCCATCGCGCGCAAGACACGACCAGTGACGGCTACGAAGGAAACACCTGTACCAAATGGAGAAACGACTGCTTCGATATACAAGAGAATAGCTAACCAGTTCAAGTTTAACAGAATCGCCATATCTGCGAATGGAGAGTTGAATTGAATACCATTCCATCCGTGTTTGGCCAGCATTCCTTCAGGCATAGAACCTATGAAGATCACTTGCAAGACTACGTACAAAGTTGCAGCTAAAGTTAAGCTGATGACAATGCCTCGTCCGATATTTTTTTCAGGACGTTGAATTTCAGAACCCATATTAATAATCGTTTGGAAAGCATTGAATGAAAAGATGATACCTGAAGTTGTGGTAGCCGCAAAGATCGGTGCACTGCCATATGGCATGAAACTATTCAAACTATGTCCGTAGTTGCCAGGGTGAAATCCTGAAACTGCTAATAATATGATAGTTAAAGTCGGAACACCTAATTTGAAAAATGAAATCAGGCTTGTGAAAGAAGTTAATAATTTCACTGACCAGTAATTGAGTAGAGAGAAGATAATGATGATGACAAAAACAGCGAATAATCCAATTGTGCTGATTGTACCATTATGCATTAATTTTCCCATGAATTTCGCCCAATCCCAAGGCCATGAACTCATATATTGGACTGCTGATACAGCTTCAATCGGGATGATCGTAACGAGTGAAACCCAGTTAGCCCATGAAGCAATAAATCCGAGTAAAGACCCATGCGTATATTGAGCGTAGTTGCTCATGCCGCCTGATTGCGGAAACATGGTGCCGATTTCTATATAGTTATAGGCAATTGTTCCTATGACTATAAAGCCGATAATCCAAGAAATGATTGCTGCCGGACCTGCGACAGATGAAGCTTCCCAAGCACCGAAGAGCCAGCCTGAACCAATAAGCGATCCAAGTCCCAGCAAAATAAGTTGGGAAAGATTTATTTTACTACTATGATTATTTTCCATCGAAAGTCTCCTAATATTTGCGAACATACAGTAATTTCTACATGCTGCGTTGTATAATTTTAAAAAGTGACACGCGATTTTTGGATTTCATGAATGCATGATAAGATATTATACAAGTTAGACCTTTCAAGTCAAATTGAGTTGAATAGGCGGAATTTATTAATTAATATGTATGAATATACTCTATATAATACGATAATGAATATTAGGCCCTTGTTTATGAGAGGGTTCGAAGTATTGCGTTCATTAAAGTAGAGAAGGATAAACTAGGTAATTTAAATATACATTTTTGAAAAGGAAAATTGATTAGACTTGGTGTTATTTTGAGTAGCTATGAAGCAAGAAACGGCAAGCGATTGCACTTATAAAAGGAGAACTTTCAAAAGAAATTTTAAAAGTTTCAATATAAACATTAAGTGTAATTTAAAAACGACGAAAAATGATATAATGTCTACATTGTGTGGTATATTACAATTGTACAAAACATGAAAAGGAGAATGGAGATGACTGAAAAACGAACAAATCCTAAGGCGGATGCATTTTTCCAAAGGGCGGGAGAATGGAAAGCTGAATATGAAGCATTAAGAAAAATTATTATGGAGCAGCCAGACTTAGTCGAGGATTACAAATGGATGAAACCTTGTTATACATACGAAGGTCATAATGTCGTGTTGATTCATGGCTTTAAAAATTATTGTGCATTGCTTTTTCATAAAGGAGCACTCTTATCGGATCCTAATCAAAAATTAGTACAACAAACTAAGAATGTGCAAGCTGCACGTCAGTTGCGTTTTACTTCCGTAGCGCAAATTATAGAAGAAGCGGACATGATTCGTGATTACGTTAAAGAAGCTGTTGCTGTGGAGCAATCTGGCAGAAAAGTAGAAATGAAAACGACGGACCAATACGATATGCCTGAAGAATTGAAAGAAGCATTGGAAGCGGATAAAGCGTTGGATGAAGCGTTTCATAATTTAACGCCAGGGCGCCAACGTCAATATATGTATACAATCGGGCAAGCGAAACGTGCTTCTACGCGACAAAATCGTGTGGATAAATATATTCCTTTAATTTTAAAAGGTAAGGGCTTGAATGATTAAGTAAGAAAAAACCGCTGCGGCGGTTTTTTTCTTCATAAAATCCGAACATTACTCAAGAAACACACTTTAATTATTATTTCTCCTTCTATCTCTCATGAGAACGTTTGCACTCGCATGTTCACACAATTCACACAAGTGGTACCTCATTAATTGTCAAAACTCTGAATAAGTACATTTTAAATGCAGTTTTCATTGATTATCCGTCATTTATCGTATTTTATATGCTATAATTAGAGAGTAATCTACTGAAAGAGTAGGACACATGTACATCAAAGATTATATTGAAAGTTTAAATAGACAACAGCGTAATAGTTGTTGTTGTGTCATAGCGATTTGAGAAAAGTGAACTCCTTTGGTAAGTGAGTTTGTTTTGTCGATAGTCTAACAAGAGTCATTTGCGACTTTGTTCTGGAGCTTACCCGTAAGTTAATGAAACATTGAGGCAAATGCTTTTTTTATTGTGTAGGGAAGAGAAGCAATACTGTGCGTTTCCATTCTGTATATGCAAGTTACATTCAATAAATCTATATCATTACATCGAAACGCGCTCTATCCGCGCGCTGCCCCGAATTACTATTCATCCCACATTAAAAGGCGCTCTTCTCGCCACTCAGCTCTCCAAAGGTTTCTTTTCCCAAATCAGCTGTTCTTATCTTTGAATTGAATTTAATAGAGAAAGGAATTAAATGCATGCTTAGTATTAAAAATTTAACTAAGGTTTATTCTGGCGGCAAGAAGGCCGTGGATGATATTTCGTTGGACGTGCAATCGGGTGAGTTTGTCGCGTTTATCGGCACGAGCGGCAGTGGTAAGACGACTGCGCTGCGTATGATCAACCGAATGATTGAGGCGACGAGCGGTCAGATTACGATTGACGGCAAGGATGTCAGAAAGATGAATGCGGTGGAATTGCGTCGCAGTATCGGCTATGTGATTCAACAGATTGGTTTGATGCCGCATATGACGATTAAGGAAAATATTGTATTGGTACCGAAATTATTGAAATGGTCTCAAGAGAAGAAGGATCAAAAGGCGCGTGAATTGATTAAGTTAGTGGATTTGCCTGAAGAATATTTGGACCGTTATCCGTCTGAATTATCTGGCGGGCAACAACAACGGATTGGTGTGGTACGTGCTTTGGCAGCGGAACAAGATATCATCTTGATGGATGAGCCGTTTGGTGCCTTGGACCCGATTACGCGTGATACATTGCAGGATTTAGTGAAAGAGTTGCAACAAAAGTTAGGGAAAACGTTCATCTTTGTCACACACGATATGGACGAAGCCATCAAGTTGGCAGATAGAATTTGTATCATGTCGAAAGGTAAAGTCGTCCAATTTGATACACCGGACAATATCCTGCGCCATCCAGCGAATGATTTCGTACGCGATTTTATTGGTCAGAACCGCTTGATTCAAGATCGTCCGAATATGCGTACTGTACAAGATGCAATGATTACGCCAATTACGGTGGGAGCGAACGAATCCTTGAATACAGCCGTCGATATTATGCGTCGCCATCGTATTGACACCATTTTCGTCGTGAATAACCAAAACAAATTCCTCGGCTATTTAGATATTGAAGACATCAACCAAGGATTGCGTGCTGGCAAGGAATTGATAGATACTATGCAGCGTGATATTTACCGCGTGAACATCAATTCCAAATTGCAAGATTCCGTGCGTACCATTCTTAAGCGTAACGTCCGCAACGTCCCTGTTGTGAACGACAACGATACGCTGGTGGGTTTGATTACCCGTGCGAATCTGGTAGATATCGTCTACGACAGTATTTGGGGCGAAGGTGCAGAAGACGCGCAGTTCGCTGCTGAAAAGAAAGAAGCGGAAGAGTCGGATGGCCGTGAGAGAGCGGACGCATCTACTAAAGCAGCTGCGGTTGAAGATGCGGAGAACGCACCAGCTGAGGAACGGATGCGTCATGACCATAAGTCAGACTCAGGAGTTGAACGCTGATGAAAGCATTTTTAGAACAATATGGCGGTGAATTACTGCAGAAAACTGGCGAACACTTCTATATTTCTATTATTGCGCTGCTGATCGCCATTGTGATTGCAGTACCGCTCGGCATATTATTATCGAAAACGAAGAAACTCGCAGGTGTCGTCTTGACAATTGCAGGCGTGCTGCAAACGATTCCGACACTTGCTGTCTTAGCGATTATGATTCCGATTTTCGGTGTCGGCAAAACACCGGCTATTATTGCACTATTTATTTATGTGCTCCTGCCTATTTTGAATAATACGGTGTTAGGAGTGCAAAATATTAATCCGGAAATTCGACAAGCAGGCATCAGTATGGGCATGACGAAATTCCAATTGATGAAAGATGTGGAATTACCGTTAGCCTTGCCGTTAATACTCGGAGGCATCCGCTTATCTAGTGTGTATGTCATCAGCTGGGCTACTTTAGCCAGTTATGTCGGAGCAGGCGGTTTAGGTGACTTCGTCTTTAATGGATTGAATTTATACGACCCGTTGATGATTGTCAGTGCTGCGGTGCTCGTAACAGCTTTAGCATTAATTGTCGATTACTTATTGCGTGTAGTTGAAAAGTGGGCTGTTCCGAAAGGCTTGAAAATATCCAGATAAGGAGGACTTAGACATTTTATGAAGACAATCAAATACTATTTGTTGCTGATGGCGGCATGTCTGGTGGTCCTGTCTGGATGCAGCTTGCCTGGACTGGGGGACAGCCGTTCCAATGATGATGTGAAAATTACTGCCTTAGCAACCAGTGAATCTCAAATTATGTCCCATATGGTGCGTTTGATGATCGAACATGACACGCATGGCAAAACTAAACCCACACTGTTAAATAACATGGGCTCAAGTACGATTCAACATAATGCGTTGGTCAATGGCGATGCGAATATTTCAGGTGTCCGCTATACTGGCACAGATTTAGTCGGCGCTTTAAAAGAAGACCCGATTAAAAATCCGCAGAAAGCGTTAAAAGCGACGCAAGAAGGATTCCAACAGAAATTCCATCAGAAATTTTTCCCATCTTATGGATTTGATAATACTTATGCATTTATGGTGACGAAAGAAACTGCTGAGAAATATCATTTGGAAACCGTTTCCGATTTGAAAAAACACGAGAAAGAATTACGACTTGGCGTTGACAGTTCGTGGTTGAACCGTAAAGGTGATGGGTACCCAGGATTCAAGAAAGAATACGGTATCAGTTTTGATACTGTCCGCCCTATGCAAATCGGTTTAGTTTATGATGCATTGAATAATAAGAAATTAGATGTAGCGTTAGGTTACTCAACAGATGGGCGTATTGCCGCATATGACTTGAAGGTGTTGAAAGATGACAAACGCTTCTTCCCTCCATATGATGCAAGTCCAGTTGCGACCGATGCTTTATTGAAAAAACATCCAGAAATTAATCGTACTTTAGATAAAATGGCAGGTCAGATTTCAACGCAAGATATGCAGAAGTTGAATTATGAAGCGGATGGTAAAGGTAAAGAACCTGCTGTAGTAGCAGAAGAATTCTTGAAAAAACATCATTACTTTGATGATGGTAAGAAAGGCGGGCAAAAATAATGAAGGGCAATTTATTACAACAATTGATAGAGTATTATTCATTGAATGCCGGCTATCTCTGGAGTTTATTTTTCCAACATTTATTAATGTCAGTATATGGCGTAGTATTTGCGGCGATTGTCGGAATTCCGATAGGGATCTTGATTTCGCGCTTTGGACGCATGTCTAAATTAGTGATTACCATTGCGAATATTATTCAAACTGTGCCAGTAATTGCAATGTTGGCAATCTTAATGCTGGTGATGGGTCTTGGACCGACAACTGTAGTGGTAACAGTATTTTTATATGCTTTGCTGCCGATTATCCAAAATACTTATTCTGGAATTACCGGTGTGGACGCCAATATTAAAGATGCGGGCAAAGGTATGGGCATGACCAAAAATCAAGTCTTGCGTATGATAGAGTTGCCGCTCGCATTATCAGTCATCATCGGTGGATTGCGCATTGCTTTAGTCGTGGCGGTCGGTGTTGTAGCGGTCGGATCCTTTATTGGGGCGCCGACATTGGGCGATATCATCATTCGCGGAACGAATGCCACAGACGGCACGACATTTATCTTAGCAGGCGCTTTGCCGATTGCTTTAATTGCTGTCTTGATTGATGTACTCTTGAGATTATTAGAGAAACGTTTAGATCCTGTGAAAAAGAAAAAAGGACCGCAACCTCAAGGTATGGATATTTAAAGTAAGAGGAGTGATAGAACATGGCATGGATGCAAGTGAATTATAATTCTGAGGTATTAGGCAAGGAGCAGCGTTTTATGGCGATGTTGCCGGAGGATGCCTCTCAGTTTGATACGAATGAAACGCCTAAACAGTTGCCGGTGTTGTTGTTATTGCATGGTTTATCGAGTGATGAGACGTCGTATTTGAGGTTTACGAGTCTAGAACGTTATGCCAAGGATAATGGCATTGCGGTAATTATGCCGGCGGGTGACCACAGTGGTTATGCGAATATGGCTTATGGGCATAGTTATTATGATTATGTGCTGGAAGTGTTTGATTATGCGCTGCAAATTCTGCCATTATCGAAACGTCGCGAAGATCATTTTATCGCGGGGCACTCAATGGGCGGCTACGGTACAATCAAGTATGCGTTGACGCAAGGAGAACGTTTCAGTAAGGCGGCGCCGTTGTCTGCGGTGTTTGCACCTCAATTCTTAATGGAAATTGATTGGAATGATTTCTCTGGAAAAGCAATTTTAGGTGAAAAAGAAACTGCGACAGGAACAGAACTCGACCCTTATTATTTGGTGGATAAGGCTCTGGATGAGGATAAAGCAATTCCAGAACTATTGATTATGTGTGGAACGGAAGATGATTTATATCAAGATAATTTAAACTTCATTCAGTTCTTGGATGAAAAAAATATTCCGTATCAGTTTGTGGATGGTTCTGGTATACATGACTATGCGTATTGGGATAAAGCAATTAAATATGCCTTAGAGTGGTTTGCTGGCAATCCACATTCATAATATAGACACTGTCATGAATTAAATTTCATGGCAGTTTTTTTATGCAAAAAAAGACAAGATGAATTAATGGAAATTGCATCTTGTCTTTAATAAGATTCGTCTGGAATGAAAGAACGAATCACTGTTTTTAACATGTCATGAATATATTGGTCGGTGAGGGTTTCTGGTTTAATCAAGATGTTGAAATAGATAGGGGAGAATATTAAATCGATAAAGATATCTTGTTGATCTTCTGGAATGCGTTGGCTGGCGATGTCTCTTAATACCTGACGATAGGCATTGAAATAATCTTCCATAAAATGATTACGCAAGCTATTTTCTTCGTTTGTTAATAATATCTGAATGACTGCTTTACCGAGCGGACGGGTATAAATACGTGTCATTTTCAGCAGCATGGCATACAAATCATTGAAAAATTCTCCTTTAACCTCTGATATACCATGTACTTCATTTAAAAACATATCAATAATCATAGTGTCTTTATCTTTCCAACGACGGTAAATCGTTGCTTTGGAAATTTGTGTGTTTTCTGCGAGTTCATCGATGGTAATAGCTGAGTAAGGTTGTTGTTCTAACAATTGTCCTAACTCTTTGTAAATACGTAAATTGATTTTAGGATCTTTCGGTCTTCCCGCCATATTAATGACCTCTTTTCAGATGCGCAATTTTTTCTACAATTTCAAAGATAATAATAGCACTGATGAACCAAACGACAACGCCTACAAGGATACTTAAAATCCAATCATTGGTCCAAACCAGCATCAACCAAGTGGCTAAGATATTGAAGAGTACACCAGTCATACCGAAGACAGCACCGCTGCTGACGTGCGATGCCACTTTATCGCCGTATTGTACGCCTGCCATAATGAGAGAGATTAGAAATACTGCTGGGAATACTGCAAAGATTCCGCCGAATTCTTTCCATGGAATTAAGACAGACACAATGTAACTTAATGCGACTGACGTACCGCCTGCAAGAAATTTTACAAACAACATTTTCATTTTAATTATAACCTCCAATTAAATATGTTTAAGTGCCAAAATAATGCAAGATAAGATAAACCAACTGACTACTGAGAAGACAGCGCCACGTCTAAATCCGATTCTGCGAACTGCATAAGCTGTTATAGCCACACTAAGAATACAGCCGATAATGCCGATGACAGCACCTGAACTAAGATGGATAGATTGTTGAACTAGATTTTGACCGCGAAAATCTACAGCAAGTGTGACTAAGGCTGCTAAGTACACTGCGGGGAAGGTAGAAAAGATACCACCCAATTTACCTCCGAGTTTAGAAGCAATGACAGTTGCTAAAGCGACTGCTAACCCGCCGAAGACAAAACGAATGGCTAAACTTGCAAAAGAAATGCCAAACATAATTGATTATCATCCCAATCTTTAATAATTTATAAACGAAACGTATCGTTTACTATTAGTGTAATACCACATTATCAGAATGTAAACAGCTTTAACTTAAATAATAAGAGAAATTAAAAAATTATTTAAAATAAAACGCTTTCATTAAAAACATACTAAATTAAAGCGTTTTCTTACCTTTTTTTCACGTAAAAAAGCTGAGACAAAATAATGTCTCAGCTCATTGTCAGAACGACGAAATAATTTGAACCTATATTATTTCGTCGTTCTGCTCCCTCAAATTAAAGTAATGCGCCAGCTAGGAATGGTACTATGGCTACTACGATTACTCCTACAAGTACGACTGCAATGCTGGCCATTGAAGCTTCAGTTTCACCGAGTTCGGTAGCCGCTGATACGCCGAGTGTGTGCCCGCTTGTGCCCAGTGCGAGTCCTCGTGCAATCGGATTGTCGATATGGAAGAATTTCAATAGTTTGTTACCTAGTGCGTAAATGATAACTGCATTCAAGATAACTGCGAGTGAAGTGAGTTCTTTGACACCGCCGATGCCATCAGATACTGGCAATGCAATCGCTGTAGTAGCAGCTTGCGGTAACATGGATGCGATAACATTACCGCCGAACATAAAGAGTTTAGATACAGCAAAGATACCGAAGAGTGCTACGACAGTACCTAAAGCAATACCGCCGAAGATTTTCGCCCAGTATTTTTTTAAGACGTCACGTTTTTTATATAACGGAATGGCGAAACAGATTGTTGCAGGTTCTAAGAAGAAGTTGATGATATCACCGCCGATTTTATAGTTTGCGTAGCTGATCCCTGTTATTTTCAAGAAGACAATACCGAAGACCATACTGACGAATAAAGGAGCCAGCAGGAAGAAGCCATTTGTTTTCTTGAAGAAATAAGTGGCAATCAAGAATGGAATCACAGATAATAAGATACCGAAATAAGGTGTATTAATGCCTAAATGTTCAATCATACATGTTCCTCCGCTACTTTGTTGTGACGTTTAGTTGTACCTTTAGTAGATTTATGCGCAAATGGCAACCCTTTGACCAATATTTGCGAAACAAAACCAGTACATAATAATAGTAAAATTGTAGAAATAATGATTAATAAAATAATTAAAATTGGACTTTTACTTAAAATGCCGAGTGAATTAATAACTGAAATTCCTGCTGGCACGAATAAGAAACTGATATTATTCGTTAATGCACTGCCGACACCCTCAACTTCGCCGAGTTTGATAATTCCAGTGGATAATGCAATAAACATCAGTACTAACCCGATAACTGATGCAGGCATCGGGATAGGAATGAAACTTTCAATTATTTTAGAAATTAATAGTATAATCCCGATAACCAACACTTGATGCAAGAATGAATAGGTTTTTGACGCTTTGCCCACATTTTTTGCGCTTGTTTTGACCTTTTCCATAGCATTACTGCCTCCGTTCGTTTCTTTATCTTGATTAAATTGTACGACCGAAATAGGTTTTTGTGGGCGTTTTCAAGGTGAAATGCGAGAATCAGTATGCGAGTTGCATCATTCACAAGATGAGTTTCATACAGTATAGATGAAAGGTAATATCGAGAGAATAAGCTGCACAAATTAGAGGGTGAAATATGAAAATACCCCCTTCGCTGTTTTCAGCTAAAAGGGAGTTAGGAGGCTTATATTAAACCGATTGCAGCTTTGAAAGGTTTCATATAAGAACGGCTGACTTGCACTTTCAGACCGCCAGTCAAGGTAACTTGATACGTATAATTGAACCAATGTTCTATTGTTTCAATGTGTGCTTGATTGATAATCGTAGAACGGTGGATACGTAAAAATTGCGTCGGATTCAAACGTTTCGCAAAGGTGTTTAAAGGTTCTGTGGTTTCATAATCTCGACTCAAGGTGTGCAAGGTCGTTTTACCGTTATTGACGGAAAGCGCAATAATGTCTCTTTGATTTAAGACATAAATGCGTTCGTCTACTTCAATCGGCAGAACTGACGGCTGCTTGATAGGAACGTCGGAAGTTCGGTCAGAGTGGTGCCTCACGGGTTCGCCGACTTTTTCTGAGGCAGACTGCTCTTCAGCGTTTTCTTTTCCAGGAACTGAAGCGGTATTTAATTTGGCTGCGACACGTTCGACTGCTTGATCAATGCGGCTTTGTTCAAAGGGTTTCAGGATGTAATCTGTAGCATCGAGTTCGAAGGCTTTGACCGCAAAGTTGTCGTGGGCTGTCGCAAAGATGATGTAGGGTGCTTGTTTCATTTTTTGAATTTTCTCGGCTAAGTCTAAACCGCTTTCGTTCATTAGATTAATGTCTAGAAAAATAACATCGTAAGTTTCGTATAATAATTTTTCGAGTGTTTCGGCGATGGTTTCTGCCTCGTCTATCGTTTCAAAATGACCATTTTGAGTGAGCAAGTAATTTAATTCATTACGTGCTAAGGGTTCGTCGTCAACGATGAGTGTGTTCAATTTCTCTCTACCTCCTTGTTGTCGGATCGGAATGGAATATGGCAGCTGACAGTAGTGCCGTGTGTATCTGAATCGATATGCAGCAGTGCACTGGTATCGAACAGTCCAGAGAGACGCAGATTCAAGTTTTCTAGCGCGCTGCCTGTTCCACCAGTATCAGAGTGTACGATAGCTTTGCCGATATAGGGCAGTTTATCTTCAGGGATGCCGATACCGTTATCTTGGACTTCTAAGTAAAGCTGGTCGTCTTCACCGCGTACAGTGACGTGTACGACGTTATTATTACGCCGATTCTTGAAAGCATGTCTGATCGCATTCTCTACTAGCACTTGAATGATGAATGGCGGCAGCAAAGCGTTGCGGCAAGCCGGATCAATATCGAAGGAAACATTGAAACGATCTGGGAACCGTGCTTGTTCTAGGGATAAGTAGGCTTCTACTTGCTGCAATTCTTTATCTAAGGTAATCGTGTTGTTGCGTGCCCCTTGTAAATTGGAGCGGAAGAATTGGCTGAGTTGCAAGAGTAGTTTGCGTGCTTTCTCGCTGTCTATACGCACCATGGCTGAAATTGTGTTAATAGCGTTGAAGAAGAAGTGAGGATTTACTTGAGCTTGTAAAGATTTGATTTCTGCATCTTTCAATAATTTGCTTTGTGCTTCAGCTTGTCCCAATTCTAACTGACTGGAAAAAATATTCGCAAGTCCCGTAGCGAGCTGCTTTTCAACAAAAGTGAGACGATGGGCATCCGTAAAATATAATTTGAGCGTACCAACCACTTTGTCTCGAATATGCAATGGAATAACGATGGCAGCTTCTAAGGGGCAATTCGGATGGTGACAGCCGATTTCATGTTTTGAATGCGCTTCTTTTATTTGCCCGGTTAAAATAACTTCTTTAGAAAGTTCAGTAATGATTTCTTTTTGCGGGACGTGATGATCGCTGCCAGAACCGACATGCGCTAAAATATCGTGGCGGTTAGTAATCGCGACTGCAGAAACACGCATCAACTCTTTGATAATATGTGCTGCTTTATTGGCTGAAGCTTCATTTAACCCTTCGCGAAAATAAGGCAAGGTTTCATTAGCAATTTGCAGCACATCGTGTGTTTGGACGCCACGTGTCTGTTCTTCTTGCTTCAAAGTTGAAATGATAATCGACAAGAAGATTGCTGTTCCGATACTGTTGATTAAAATCATCGGCAAGGCAATAAAGCTGACGAGTGACCATGCATGACCGCCATGTTCTGCAAATATCAAGATACAAAGCATCTGAATAATTTCTAAAGAAGCGCCGACTAGTGCTCCAAGTAAAATAGGCGGATAGCGCCGAGCTCTTAAATAATATCGGCCGACGTAACCGGAAACTAAAGCAATCAGTATAGAAGAAATGAAATAGGTAAAGGCGTTAGCGCCACCGATATAAAAGCGATAAATACCGGAAATGAGTCCTACTACTAATGCGACTGCTGGGCCTCCCACAAGTCCAGACACACCAATTGTTAACACACGTGTATTTGCCAGTGAAGTGTCAGGCGCTAAATGTGTATAGAGTTGTCCTGAGAGGATGTGCGAATCACGAATGACTACACCGGTTACATTGGAAAGCAGTGCGAAAATAACAAACATCAGTGTCAGTTGCCACTTTGCTCGCCAAGTTTCACGGTGCTGCATTAAATTTTTAAAATATTTGAAGTTCATTAAAATATAGGCAAGAACGATAATTAAACCGACACGTTCTAAGAGTAAAATAAATAAATTGAGCAAAGGAATCACCTTATTTATGAGAATTTTATGACAATTTATATATAAATGAAAATTGTTTATACTAAATATGTAATATGTTACGAATAAATAGATTAGCTATTAGGTATTTATAGAAATTCGCTTGAAATTGGTGTAAGATACTTCATATATTGAAAATGATAGGTTTAGTTTATATTGCAACTTAATGATAAGCTAAATCGCTATTTTTTTCAGTTTTTTTGCAGGGGTATAGGAGGAATTTAATATGACAACAACCAGATCTTACAGAGGAGACAACAAATTGTTGTTAGGCATTATTCTTGGTGTGATTACATTCTGGCTGTTTGCGCAATCGGTTTTGAATGTAGTGCCGACATTGCAAGAATCCTTTCGTACAAATGCAGGAATCATTAATACAGCGGTAAGTTTGACTGCTTTATTCTCCGGTTTATTTGTTGTGGGTGCCGGAAGTATTGCAGATAAAGTAGGACGCGTAAAAATTACGTATATCGGTTTAATTCTCAGTGTTGTGGGATCATTGTTAATTATTATAACTAATATACCAGCGTTTTTAATTATCGGCCGTATTATTCAAGGTTTTTCTGCAGCATGTATTATGCCTGCTACACTCGCCATTGTAAATGAATATTACATTGGCAAGGATAGACAGCGTGCCCTTAGTTATTGGTCTATCGGTTCATGGGGCGGATCAGGTATCTGTTCTTACTTCGGTGGATTAATGTCAACGTTTGTAGGGTGGCGTTGGATATTCATTATTTCAATCATTGTTGCATTGCTTGCAATGTGGTTGATGCGTAAAACTCCAGAAACAAAAGCTGATGCGGGCAGTGACGTACAACGCGGTAAACTAGACGTTGTAGGTTTAATCGTGTTAGCTATCATGATGTTAAGCTTAAATGTGATTATCACACAATCATCAAACTACGGCTTTCTATCGCCGCTTATTTTAAGTTTAATTGTTGTGTTCATTGTTTCGATTATCTTCTTTGCTTTCTATGAACAACGACTTAAAAATCCTTTGATTGATTTTAGATTATTTAAACATAAAGCTTATTCTGGAGCTGTATTATCCAATTTCGCATTAAATGCGGTAGCCGGAACATTAATTGTTGCTAATACTTATTTCCAACAAGGATTAGGATTTACATCAAATCAATCTGGTATGATGAGTATTACTTACTTAGTGACCGTGTTGGTAATGATTCGTATTGGTGAAAAAGTAATGCAAAAACTAGGTGCAAAACGTCCGATGATGTTTGGTGCTTTATTAAATGCAGTTGGGATGCTGCTGATTGCACTTACTTTCTTGCCGACACCGATTTATGTAGTCAGCAGTGTGCTCGGATATTTATTATTCGGACTCGGTCTAGGTATGTATGCGACACCATCTACTGATACAGCAGTTTCTTCTGCGCCCGACAATAAAGTTGGAGCTGCTTCAGGTATCTATAAGATGGCCTCTTCATTAGGGAATGCTTTTGGTATCGCTATTTCTGGTACGATTTATGCTGTTGTGTCACACCACTTCAACTTAGCGGCAGGGGCAATGGCAGGAATCGGATTCAATATACTATTAGGTATCTTTGCATTCCTAGCAGTATGGGTACTCGTTCCGAAATCTACTGGAGAAACTTATTAAAAAGAAAGACTAAATATTGCCGCCACGCATTTGTATGGTAAATATGATTCTTGAAAGACGGAAACATGCTCGGTGTTGCAGTTAATGAGGGAACTGCAGCATCGGGGGATGGTTCCGTTTTTTTGTTAGGTAAAAGTAAGAAAAGGGTAATGCAGAAAGAATAAGAGGAGAGGATACTATGGATACGTTATCGTTTATCTTAGCATTGATTGTTTTAGCTGCTTTAATCATAGGTGTGCGAGATATTGTACAAAATAAAATTTCTCACAAAACACACAAGACGTTATATAGTGCCATTATTATCATGATTATTTTAGTATTTGTATTATTCATGGATTTATTAGACTAAAAATGATCAGGAGCTGCGACAACCTTATGTCACAGCTCCTGTTTTTAGTAGTGGCTATCACTGTCTTGCTTTCTTTTTCCACAACAGCAGTAGACTTAAGTAAACTGTCAGCAATACGCTAGTGCAGAAGCTGAGCAAGATGACTAGGATAAAGGGTGGTGAGAACGCGATTAATGCAATATCCCAGTTTAAGGTATGAATGATATGGGCCGGCGTCTGTTCTAAAGCGATGCAGACTGAAATGACTATCAGACTGCTGATTAAGATGATTGTGCTGTTAGCTATAAATGAGTGATAGCGCCAAGTACGGCGATGTTGTCTGAAATGATAGATTAGGAAGCCGATTCCGATTAAGCAGCCAGTACTGATGAGACTTAAGAGCCATAGTGCAATGCCGATGAGAGTAGCATGTTGTTCGACGTAATGATTGAGTATCTGATGTTCGTTAAAATAGGCAAGTTGATGATCCAATGCTTTTGCTAACCCTGATATGCCTGGCGAATTAAGATTAGCCAATATTACGACCGCGTTTTGGTCTTTGGTGTTTAAGAGTATAAAGGAAGCATAATTAGGCAAGGTTCCTGGATGCAATACTTGGTGTGATTCTGGGTTGAGGAACCATCCTGAGCCATAGCCGACTGCATTTTTGTCAAAAGGCGTTTCAGCGATTTGCTGATGTGATTGATGTATTATCGAGCGACTTGATGCTCCAGGTTTCAGCTGATATTGAACCCAAGGTATCAGGTCAGTGGTGCTGCTGATCATGTAAGCAGCAGGCGTATCGCCTTTGAAATAAGCAGGGCGGTCCGCTTGGATGTTGCCATGTTCTTCAACATATCCTTTTGATAAAGCGCGTTTTTGTACAGCGGTAGGTTTCTCGGTCTTAAAGTAAGTCTTCTGCATGTGAAGCGGTTTCAAGATGTGTTGGTGTATGTAAGTTTCATATGATTGATGTGAAACTTGTTCAACCACGTAACCTAATACATTGTAATTCATATTGGCATAATTGAATTGTTGGCCAGGTGTTTCTTTTAGGCTGGCATGATTGATACTTTTGACGCGATCTTTTAAATTATTTTTACTTTTCGGAAGCGAGTCTTCATCATCACTAGACAAGCTGTCGCTGATGCCGCTTGTTTGTGAGAGTAATTGTTCAATGGTCACATCTGTTTGCCGTCCTTTATAATATAGATGCAGCCAGGGTATATACTTTGCCACAGGTGCTTTCAAGTCGACTTTATGTTCCTTTGCAAGTTGCAAGATGGCCAGTCCAGTAAAGGCCTTAGTATCTGAAGCAATTTCATATTGTGTGTTCTTAGTAGCATGCTGATGCTTGCTTAAATTTTGATAACCGTACCCTTGATTCAAAATGACTTTGCCATGTTGTATCATTAGAACACTCATCCCTGGGATGTCCTGTTGTTTCATCACTTGATGTATTTGTTGGTTCGCGGAATGATTCAAAGTTTGACGGCTGGATTGTCTGGAAGCGGCGTATGTCGACTGAAGAATAAGCATTAAAGCTATTCCTAAAAAGAGCATAGTGCTCAGTGTAAATAACAAGATAATATAATAAGGTGGATGGCTACGATTTTTCATTGGTTTACCTACTTTAAGAGTAATAAGATATGCAATAGTATACCATTATTTATTCATGATGAGGTTGCTTTAAGATTGAAGAGAGAAAGTTGGACAAGATGTTTACGATTTTGTTAACAAGATTTCGAAAGTGTAAAAGTTCTATATTTATTTAAGTTTGGGGTCTATACATTTTAAGTTTATAGGCGTATATTTTTCTCATTCATGAGTGAATGCATTATGCATGAACTTTGAAAAATGGGTAAATATAACATTGTATACACAATTAACTATATAGAAATAGATATAGGAGTAATGGATTATGATATTTAATCAATTGAAACATCTGTTGATTGGTAAACCAAAAAGAAACAGAGAACTTTCACATGAAAAAATTACTAAAGTCAAAGCGTTAGCTATTTTATCATCTGATGCTTTATCTTCAGTGGCTTATGGGCCGGAACAGATACTGATTACATTAACTGCTGTCAGTGTAGCAGCTACATGGTTCACTTTGCCGATTACAGCAGGCATACTGATTTTACTTTTAGCTTTGATTTTATCTTATAGACAGATCATTTATGCCTATCCAGAAGGCGGCGGCGCCTATGTGGTAACTAAACATAATTTAGGAGAAAAATTATCTTTGTTAGCGGGAGGCTCGTTGCTCGTAGATTATACCTTAACAGTGGCAGTAAGTATTTCATCAGGGGCAGATGCATTTATAGCAGCCTTTCCCAATCTGCATACGCATAAAGTGTTGATTGCTTGTTTGTTGGTGGTCATCATTTTAATTTTAAATTTACGTGGTTTGACTGATTCGGCGAAGGTCTTGTCGTATCCTGTGTACTTGTTTATCTTTGGTATGATTGTATTAATACTATACGGCACATTTAAAGTTGCTACCGGCCAAGCGCAACCCAATATGCATGCGGCAGTAGGTACAGCGGTTCCTGGAGTTACTTTGTTCTTGTTATTGCGTGCTTTTTCTTCAGGAGCGTCCTCTTTAACAGGGATTGAAGCGATTTCCAACGCTGTAACCAATTTCCATAATCCTGCACCGAAAAATGCAGTAAAAACTTTAGTCGCAATGGGCAGTATTTTAGCCTTCTTATTGATAGGAATAGTGGGTCTTTCATATTGGTATGGCATTGTACCACATATGGAAACTACTGTTTTATCACAACTGGCGACTCATGTATTTGGAGAAAACGTAGCGTTTTACTTTATCCAAGCGACTACGGTTTTAATACTAGTATTAGCTGCAAATACTGGATTTACAGCTTTTCCGTTATTAGCAGCCAATATGGCGCAAGATAAATATATGCCCCATATGTTTACTGTACGCGGTGACCGTTTAGGCTTTTCTAATTCAATGATTATCTTAGGCAGTGTGGCTATCATGCTTATCATTGCTTTTAAAGGTGCTACTGAAAATTTAATTCCGTTATATGCTACAGGGGTGTTTATTCCCTTTACGCTAGCGCAGTACGGCATGGTTATTAAATGGATCAGAGAACGTCCGAAAGGCTGGTTATTAAAATTATCTGCTAACGCTGTTGGCGGTACGATTACTTTTGTCGTGTTCATGATTTTCTTGATTACTAAATTCTCACATGTATGGTCAATTTTAATTTTCTTACCTTTTGTCGTATTTGTCTTATTGAAAATACGTTCGCATTATCGCGACATCGCTGAAGAGTTGCGTACAGACGCAGTATTCAAAGAGTTGGCACATATTGAGAAAAACTTAGCTTTGATACCTGTCAGCAGTATATCTGCAATTGTAGACAAATCGATTGAATATGCGGAATTGACTGCTGATCGTACGATTGCAGTACATGTGTCCTTTGATAGAACTAAAGATAAAGCCTTTCAAGAAAAATGGAAAAACCATTATCCTGGCATCCGTTTAGTGATAGTACATTCTGAATATCGCAGTATTGTACGACCATTAGCACGATTCATTGATAGAATACGTAGCAAAGCGGAGAACGACCATTTTGTCATCACAGTTATTGTCCCTCAATTTATTACGAAGAAAGGTTGGCAGAACTTGTTGCATAACCAAACAGGAATTGCTTTAAGATGGACATTGTTCTATCAAAAAAATTGTATTTTAGCTATGATTCCAATGAAATTGAAAAAATAAAGATGAGATTTCTGGAGCGGCAGAGAAACTGAGAGAAGGTTTCTTCCTGCCGTTCTTTTTTGTCAAAAGATAGTGAAACTATATTATTTGTACAGTATAATGATTTTTATAAGAATAATTAGAAAAGTGGTAATTATTCTTAAATACATAATTAGGTAGAGACAATATGAACAAAATTGCAAAGTATTCAGCAATCGTAGGATTGGCAAGTTCACTCTTAGTAGCAGGTCCAGCAAATGCGCAAGCTGCAGGTGGTGCTCCTGCTTCGTCAGCAGTGAAAGAACAGCATTCGACACAACAAGAAGCTAATTTAGGTGAACAAAATACCATGAGCGTGTCTTGGTATCAAAATTCAGCCGAGGCTAAAGCGTTATATTTACAAGGTTACAATACAGCAAAAGATAACTTAGATAAAGAATTGAAACATTATCATGGTAAAGGAAAAGGCAAGAAGCAACCTGCCATTGTCTTAGATATTGATGAAACAGTATTAGATAATTCACCTTATCAAGCTTATGCTTCTCTCAATAACACTACATTTCCAGATGGATGGCATGAGTGGGTAATGGCTGCTAAGGCTAAACCAGTTTATGGTGCTAAAGCTTTCTTAAATTATGCGAATAAAAAAGGAGTAGCCATCTATTATGTATCTGACCGTGATAAAGAGACAGAATTAGAAGCAACGGCTAAGAATTTGAAAGCCCAAGGTTTGCCTCAAAATGATAAGTCGCATATTTTACTTAAAGGGAAAAATGATAAAAATAAACAAAGCCGTCGCGATGCTGTGAAGAAGCATCATAACTTATTAATGTTATTCGGCGATAACTTGCTGGATTTTGACGATCCTAAAGCTAAAACAGCACAAGCCCGTACAGATTTAATCAATGAGAAAAAAGAAGAATTCGGGCGTAAATACATTATTTTCCCTAATCCGATGTATGGCAGTTGGGAGTCAACGTTATATCACAATGATTATAGTAAATCTGCTGCCGAAAAAGACCAATTGCGCAAAAGTTCATTAACAACTTTTGATCCGAATACAGGAGAAGTAAAGCAGGCTCAACAATAGAGAGGCCGAGTCTCAGTAATTAAGAGCGAGCGGAGTGTATAGACAGAGTGATGATAAAGTTGTGGCGAAAACTGTATAGGCGGCGAGTTCTGGCCTATACACTTAAGGCGGAAACTGTATAGGCGGCGAGGTCTAGGCTATACAGTTAGGGCGGAAACTGTCTAGGCGGCGAGTTCTGGCCTATACACTTAAGGCGGAAACTGTATAGGCGGCGAGTTCTATCCTATACACTTAAGGCGAAAACTGTATAGGCAATGAGTGCGAGCCTATACAGTTTACCAATCCTACTATAAAACACTCACCAATACTCCGCCTCCTCAACCCATACTCCCCCAAACATAAAGGAGCTAGACAAATTAATGTCTAGCTCCTTACCTATTAATCGGCTTTAGGTTTATTGCTATCTCTGAATTTTTGTACGTTAGCACGTGCATTATTTTTATATTTCTGATACATAATTATCATAAAGATGAACCAAATCGGAGAAACGAATAAGGCTTTTCTCGTTTCATCAGTAAATAATAATAACACATATGCAAAAATGAAGAAGGCTAAAACTACAAATCCTGCATATGGTCCGCCGGGTAATTTAAATTTATTCGCTTTATGTTCTTCTTTATTTTTGAAGGCATAGACGATGTAGGAAATAATAATCAACGTCCATACGAATAAGTATAATACAGTCGATAATGTTGTAACGTAAATAAAGAGTTGCACAGCATTAGGAAAAATATAGTTTAATAATGCTGCAAATAATAATAGTACTGATGAAATTAACATAGAAATATGTGGTACACCATGACTATTGACTTTACCTAAAACTTTCGGCCCTAGTCCTTGTTCAGCTAAACCGAATAAAATACGACTGTTTGAGTAAATACCACTATTTGTTGCTGAAGCGGCAGCTGTAATTACCACAAAGTTGACTAAGCTGGCTGCAAATGGAATACCAATCAAGCCGAATACTTTCACGAAAGGACTTGAATTTTCACTGAGTGTATTCCAAGGTACTACAGATGTGATAATAATTAATGACCCAACGTAGAAAAGTAAAATACGTACAGGAACATTATTAATAGCTTTCGGTATCGTTTTATCACGATCTTTTGTTTCGCCGGCTGTTACGCCAATCAATTCAATACCGATAAATGAATAAATCGCCATTTGGAAGGCCATTAAGAATCCGAATGCTCCGTGAGGGAACAGACCTCCATGTGTTACTAAATTACTGAAGCTTGCTGTACCATGATCTGTTTTAAAAGAGAAGAAGATTAAGATTAAACCTACAACGATTAAAGCGAGAATCGTAATAATTTTAATCAAAGCGAACCAAAATTCTAACTCCCCAAATAGTTTAGCACCTAATAAGTTGAATGCGATTAAGACCAGTACGACAAAAAGGACTGAAATCCAGTTGGGTACTTGCGGCAACCAATAAGCGATATATTGCCCAATTGCAGTCAAATCAGACATGCTTGATACAATCCAGCAGAACCAATATGTCCATCCAATAACGAAGCCGCCGAACGGTCCTAAATACTCATTTGCAATATCTACAAACGAGTTGAATCTCGTGTTGCTGAGTAACAATTCCCCAAGTCCGCGCATAAATGCAAATAAGAACATGCCGATAATTAAATATGCGATAAATATACTTGGACCTGTCAGTTTAATAGTTTGGCCAGAACCTAAGAAGAGGCCTGTACCGATTGCTCCGCCAATGGCAATTAATTGAATATGCCTATTGGAAAGCTCCTTTTGCAATTTTTGCCCCAAATTAAGACACCCTTTCAGATTGATATATAACAAAGGGGTTTTATGTTGACGTCGAATGATGTTATTAATGATATATAAAAGTTTTTGATATTGCAATTAATAATGAAAAAATATAAGCGAGTTTAATAAAGCGCATAAAATATAGTTATCCGAAAATTAATAAAAGTAAACGCATTAGCAGGTGTTAATTTTACATTTTTCCGAAAATTTTAAGTTGCAATAAGAACCTTATTTATTGAATCATTCGTTGCAAAAGTAAGAGGGAGAGGCGACAAAATCATTTTTAATTTTTATCCCGGCCCCTCACTAATCATGCTTTATGATAAATCGCAAGACGTCCCACAGAATCATAACTTTCTTTCATTTTTTCTTTAGGTATTTTAATCGTTTGGAATTTTGAAGGAATAAGAGCAGGCACTATTAATTTGTTGCCGAATTGTGACCATAATGGATCGATGTAGTAATAATGTGTATCATCATAACCCACTAACAATGTGATATGGATGTTAGAAACCCATTCTTCTCGTCCTGAATCTACTTTGAATGTACGCTTGTGGGGCTTTTGTCCTAATACAGTATGGTATACCAAGGCAGGTTGTCCATTGTCGATTAAAGTTTCTAATTCTTCTAGGGATGTACCCGTGCCGTCTATAATTTTAGTATCGTAAAGTTGCAAGTAAGGGGCGAAAGCTTGCGGAAATATTGTTTGGTGAGCGCCTGGCTTAAACATTAAGAAATGTCCGACGTATCCTTTATTCGGATTGCTCGAGTGTTTAGGCCAGCGTTTCATTAATGAATAGGGATGAACATAAATATGGTTATAGTTCAGCAACATAGAAGCTGCTGTACCTTCACATCCCATCACCATTGGAATTGGGGACAATTGACTTTTAGGTTTCACATTCAATAATTTTTTACTCATATTCCATACTCCATCTCTTAACGTAGTAGGTTAATTATAATTCCTGACACCTCTAGAACATAATGATTTGTTCATAAAAACAGGAGTTAGGATCATATTATGTCCCAACTCCTCCTATCTATGTCACTCTTAGCATTATGCTTTTTTAATTAAACGACTCAACCAAATATTTAATACAATTACTAAAATACTTGTAATAACAATAATAATGATAAATGGACCTACATTTGTGCCGCCTTTAATACCCACTAACGGTGCAATAATACCACCTAAAATGAATTGGAAAAGTCCTAGTAAACTTGAAGCATTACCGCTTCCTCCCGATCTTTCTTCAATTGCCAAAGCAAATCCGACTGGTCCAATACCTGTTACAGGACAAACCATAATGAAGAAAGCAATAACTAATAACCATAATGGAAGGTGGAACCAAGTAGTGATGATTACTAGGAATACACCTGTTAATTGAATAGTTGTTAAGATGTGCAATAATTTTTCACGCGAAATATATTTGACCGCAAATGCAGTTACCTGACTCATTAAGATTAAACCTACACCGTTTACCGCATACATCCAGCCAAATGCTTGAGGTGTCATGTGGTAAATTTTTTGTGTAATAAATGGAGAGGCTGCTGCATAGCTGAATAACATGACGTATGTTAAACCTTGCATCAACATCGGTACTACGAATTTCGGTTTGCTGAGTAAATGGCCGAAGTCTTTGATGATTTCACCGAAATTCAGACGTGCAACTGCATCCGAACGCGTTTCTTTCATCAAAACCATTGCTGCTACAAAGATAACCACGGAAATAATAGTTAAAGCTGCAAAAATCATTTTCCATGAAGCAAAGGCTAATGTGTAGCCCCCTACAAGTGGTGCTACGATGGTAATAATTCCGTTCACCACTAATAATGCTGCTAAAGCTTGTGTTAAAGCAGTTCCGTCAAATTGATCGCCTACTGTAGCACGTGCAATCACAATAGCACCGCCGCCGAGCAGGCCTTGAATAAAACGTAATCCTAAAAATAGGTCAATTGAACTGATAAAGACACATCCAAGTGAGACGAGTGCCATTAATATCAAAATAGTCATTACTGTTCGTTTACGCCCATAAATATCTGAAAGGGGACCGAAAATAAATTGACCTAGTGCCATACCAATCATAACGAAGGATAGCGTGAGTTGAGATGTTGAAGTGGAAACACCAAAATCATCTTGCACTTGCGGCAAAGCTGGATTATACATATCGACCAGCATTGGACCGAAAGCTGTCATCGCACCCAAAACGATAATCATGATTAAAGGCAATCTCGATTGTTCATTTTTAATCATCTGTGTATTTCTCCTCTTTAATTAATTACTCTCCATTATAACGATATACTTTTAACTTTGTAACAATATTTTTACATTTTATTGTTTAAAAATTGAATATACAGAAAAATGTGTTCATGAGAAATTGAGAAGCTATAAAAGATAAAGTATGACGTTTCACATACGAAATTTTGTGAAGTTTGTAAATATTAAATGAACGATGACTGCTTCACTACCCAAATTTCGCCCAACTTTGTTATAATTTTGTATATTATAATCACTGCATTTTAAAGAATAAACTCAGTCATTTAGCCACATAAATATCTCGCTGAGTAAAATATGAAAATAAAGAATGATGGAGCTAGTAAGATGAAACTCACTAAAACACATTATGAAATTATTAAGTTTATTATTGTCGGCGGCATTAATACTTTAGATTATTACCTTGTTTATTTGCTGTTATTAAAAGGAATCGGATTGAATTATATGCTCAGTCATATAACAGGATTTATAGTCAGCTTTGTAATTTCATATTATTTAAATTGTTACTTTGTCTATAAAGTGAAACCGACTTGGGGAAAATTTATTCAATTTCCACTCACTCAAGTCGTTAATATGGGAATGCAGACGCTATTATTATATATCTTTGTTCAATGGTTACATATTTCGTCTGTTATCGCACCATTCGCCGGCTTGATATTAACTATACCGATTACTTTTATTTTATCTAAATATATATTACGTGATCGCTGATACGAATCTTAAGATACCGTTGGAGAAATTAAGCTCTCCAATGGTATTTTTTAGGCTGCGCTAACTTAAAAATTAGCATAAGAAATTAAAAAATAATTAAAAATAAAAAAATTGAATCTCTCAAAAATATGACGCATAATTAGATATAAGAAGTTGAGAAGGTGGGAATCAGAATGTCAGCAAGCGATAATTTACAGAAAGCGCAACGTGGTGCCTATTTAAGTTTAGTTGTTTATATCATTTTATCAGCAGCTAAGTTTATTGTAGGATATACCTTCCATTCAGCAGCGGTTCGTGCAGATGCCTTAAATAATATGACAGATATTTTAGTTTCAATCGCGGTGATTGTCGGGTTGAAGATTTCCATTAAACCTGCAGATAAAAATCATCCATATGGTCATTTGAAATCCGAAAATATCGCTACATTGCTTGTCTCTTTCATCATTATGTTTGTAGGGGTACAAGTGGTTATGCAAAATTTCCCGCGCATATTTAGAAATGACTATCATACACCTAACCCGATTACGATTGTAGTCAGCATAGTCAGCGGGATTATTATGTTAGCTGTTTTTTATTATAATTTCAGATTAGCTAAGCGTACAAACAGTCGTTCTTTACATTCGTCATCATTAGATAATCTATCAGATAGTATTGTCAGTTTAGGTACAGGCGTCGGTTTGATTTTTACACAATTTGGATTTCCGATTGTCGATATCATTTTAGCCACAGTTCTAGGTTTATTGATTATTTACACAGGTTTCTCTATATTTAGAGAATCTATTTTTACGTTAAGTGATGGTTTTAATGAACGAGACTTAGAAATGTATCGTCAAGAAGTGTTGGAAGTGCCTGATGTAATTGATGTTAAGACCATCAAGGGCCGTTATCACGGAAGCAGTGTATTTGTGGATGTCACGATCGTTGTACAGCCTGATATTACTTTAGATGAAGCGCACGAAATCTGTGATAGAGTTGAAACTTACATGCATGAGAGAGGGGTTTCTTCTGTTTATGTACATCCTGAACCTTATCATCCAGAAAGAAATCAAGAGTTAGAAAAATAATTGGCGGCTTCTGAAATAAAAAATAAAACCGCTTGAGACGAAAATTGTCTCAAGCGGTTTTGTGTCGTTAAGAGATATTATTTAAGATGGGATTACCACCAGCCGTTTGCTTCTCGGAATTGAATAGCTTGGTCGATTGAACCGTAGCGATCTTCAGCATATTGAATCATGCCTTTAGTTTGTTCTTCAACAGAACCTGTTCCCCAAGCTTCTTTCGTTTGACCTAGACCTTGATAACCTAATTCATTTACAGCATTCGGATTGCCGCCTGATTCAGGCATCACAATATTTTCCCACATTGCTTCAGTACCGCCTGCAGCGATAAAACGGTCATGTACAGATTGTGTACTTGATTGTTCAGCTGCGTGTGCTGTGTTTGTGTTCGTATCTGCTTGGATTCCTGCACTTGCTGCTGTAGCGATTGAAAAAGCAGCAAATGATGACAACAATAATTTTTTCATAATAAAAAATATCCTCCTGAATTGAATTTATCTCTGTTTCGTTCGTAATTCACAAAAACTACTATAACATCTGAAATTGTAGTTTAGGTTACACCATTTTCACAAAATACTTACGAAAAATTTTAAATGTAACACTTACATGACAAAAAATTTCAAAACCGGAAATTTTTGTCTTTTTTTAATCTATCTGCAAAAAAATAAGACAGTTGTGTGAAAAGTTATACTATTGTATACAAAAGTGCTATATTTTTAGTGAAAGATTTTTTATAGAAAGGGATGTTGAGTATGCCAACATTAATATTATGCCGACACGGACAAAGTGTCTGGAATGCAGAAAACTTATTTACAGGATGGACTGATGTAGATTTATCAAAACAAGGTGTGGAAGAAGCAACAACTTCAGGAGATCGTTTGAAGCAAGAAGGTATTGAAATTGATGTTGCTTTCACTTCAGTTCTGCAACGTGCAATTAAAACAACTTACTATTTATTAGAAAGATCAGATCAACTCTTTGTTCCAGTTACTAAAACTTGGCGTTTGAATGAACGACATTATGGCGGTTTGCAAGGATTGAATAAAGATGCTGCACGTGAAGAATTCGGTGAAGATCAAGTACACATTTGGAGACGTTCATATGATATTGCCCCTCCAGAAGCAACTGCAGAACAACGTGAATTAGACTTAGCGGATCGTAAATATCAAGGACTAGACCATCGTGTCATACCTACTTCAGAAAGTTTGAAAGACACATTGGGTCGTGTAATCCCTTATTGGAACGACGCAATTGCACCAGAATTATTGCAAGATAAAACTGTATTGGTATCTGCACACGGTAATTCATTACGTGCACTGATCAAACACATTGAAGGTGTTTCTGATGAAGATATTGTAGGTTATGAAATTAAAACCGGCTCACCGTTAATCTACGAATTAGATGATAATTTAGGATTTATCTCTAAACATTATCTATAAGTAAATATATATAAAATAAAAGGATTCCGAATCGCATGATTCGGAATCCTTTTTTTGCAAATGACCAGGATAGAGTTTTTAAAATTTACGTTATAAATAATACTTTAGGGAATATTTTTAAATATGAAATACTGTACAATCCGCATGCAGAGAGTAACTCTTAACTAGGGAATAATCTGGAAAAAGATTATTTTTACAGTTTGAGAGAAACGGATTAGAGATTAATGTTTAAGTGTTTAAAGGATCATTTGCAAAATAAAAATCTATATTATTGGGCTTTTTTATTACGTTTATGCGTCTTAATAATTTTCAAGGCACGTTTACGTGTCTTGATATTAGGACTATGCAAATTACGACGCGCTGTTGCTAAATCTTGTTTCATAGTATATTCGCCTCCTAATTGAACTGACTCTATTATGCATTATTTTTGCAGTAATGTAAATAGTAATGATTACGATTTAAAAAATAAACTTTAGGTTATCGGTGAGTTGAAACCATACGTGCATATAATAAGGAGATTTTGGGAATAACCTAAATGATTTAAATATTGACGGATAGGGGCATAAAGCTTAAAATTAATGTTATTCCGATGAGAATGATAAGGATAAAGGAGAAAAGCTATGAAGAGAATATTATTAACTGTTTTAACAATCGTGTTAACTGTAGCTTTAGCTGCATGCGGCAACGGTTCAAGTGATAACAAATCATCTAAGTCTAAAGATGATAAAACTTTAGTGGTAGGAACAGAAGGGACTTATGCACCTTTTACATACCATGACAAAAAAGGAAACTTAACAGGTTACGACATCGATGTAACTAAAGCAGTAGCGAAAGAAATGGGTTACAAAGTTAAATTCAAAGAAACACAATGGGATTCTATGTTTGCAGGATTGGATTCAGGTCGTTTCGATATGATTGCCAACCAAGTCGGTATTAATAAAGATAGAGAAGCGAAATATAAATTCTCTAAACCTTACACTTATTCAAGCGGTGTATTAGTAGTGAATAAAGATAATAAAAATATCAAGTCATTTGATGACGTTAAAGGTAAGAAAATGGCACAAACATTTACTTCTAACTATGGTGAACTTGCAAAATCTAAAGGTGCCGAGTTAGTTAAAGTAGACGGTTTCAACCAAGCAATGGATTTATTACAATCTCACCGTGTTGAAGGTACTTTCAATGACAGCTTGTCTTACTTAGATTACAAAAAGCAAAAACCTGATGCTAAAATCAAAGAAATCAAAGGTAATGCAGAAAAAAGTAAAACTGCTTTCACTTTCACTAAAAAAGAAGACGATGCAACAATCAAAAAAGTCAATAAAGCTTTAGATAAACTAGAAAAAGATGGCGAGTTAGCTAAAATCGGTAAGAAATGGTTTGGTCAAGATGTTTCTAAACCTTAATGCTATTGTTTTGAATGAACAGCAGGCTCATGCACTAGATGCAGCACGACAAGCTTTCTTGCCGATGTTGGGCGGTTTAGTTAAATATTCCATTCCAATTACGTTAGCGACATTTGTATTAGGATTAATTATTGCATTATTTACAGCTTTGATGCGTATCAGTACAAGTAAAATTTTACGTGGTATTGCCAGAGTTTATGTATCGATTATTCGTGGGACACCGATGATTGTACAATTATTCATTATTTTCTATGGTTTGCCGGAACTAGGCAGATTATTGACGAACAATCCTGATACACAATGGACCTTACCATCAGTAGTAGCGGCAATTATCGGGTTATCTCTGAATGTCGGTGCCTATGCTTCAGAAATTATCCGTGGTGGTATTCTGTCAATTCCGAAAGGACAAACTGAAGCGGCCTATTCAATCGGCATGAATTATCGTCAAACAATTCAACGCATTATTTTGCCGCAAGCAATCAGAGTCTCTGTACCTGCGCTCGGCAACACCTTCCTCAGCTTACTGAAAGATACTTCCTTGCTCGGATTTATCTTAGTAGCTGAGATGTTCAGAAAGGCACAAGAAGTAGCCTCGACAACGTACGAATATTTAACGATTTATATACTTGTGGCGTTGTTATACTGGGTTGTTTGCTTTATCATTTCAGTGATTCAATCCTTCTATGAATCTTACTTAGAAAGAGGTTATCGTTCATGATTGAATTGAAAAATATTAAAAAATCTTTCGGTGATAAAGAAGTCATTAAAGGTGTCGACTTGAATGTTAACGAAGGCGAAGTGGTTACTTTAATCGGACGTTCTGGTTCAGGTAAAACAACTTTACTGCGAATGATGAATGCCTTAGAAATACCTACAGAGGGACAAGTCTTTGTAAACGGTGAAACTTATACAGAGAATGATAAGAAATCACAAATCCGCGTTCGTAAACAATCTGGGATGGTATTCCAAAATTATAATCTTTTTCCACACAAGACCGCTATTGAGAATGTGATGGAAGGTCTTATCGTAGTGAAAAAGATGAATAAGCAGGAAGCAAGAAAGCGCGCTGAAACCTTACTAGAAAAAGTTGGGTTAACGCAAGTGAAAGATCAACATCCGAACGCATTATCCGGCGGTCAGCAACAACGTGTAGCTATCGCTAGAGCTTTAGCTATGAATCCTAAAGTAATGTTGTTCGACGAACCGACTTCAGCACTTGATCCAGAATTGGTGAATGAAGTTTTACGTGTTATCAAAGAACTTGCGCAAGAAGGGATGACAATGGTCATCGTTACACATGAAATGCGCTTTGCTAAAGAAGTTTCAGACAAGACTGTTTTCATTCATGAAGGTGTGATTGGAGAAGAAGGGAAACCTTCTGAAATCTTTAATCACCCGCAAACTAAAGACTTGCAACGCTTTTTAAATGTGATTCAAGAACAAGAAATTTAAACCTTCAACTCTCGGTTTGCTTTTAAGCAGATCGGGAGTTTTATTTTTCATTAAATTCAGCATAGCGCTCTGCCAGAATACAGTGTATGATATGATTTGAGAGAATTGAATGAAAAGAAAGCAACACATGACTAGAAATAGTTAAGAATGAATCAGGGAAATATCGATTCAAACGGATAGAAATAATAAGAATCGAGGCGTTTATTGAATGAAGAAATTAGTATTATTTATCAGCATCGCTGTTATAGCAGCAGTATTACAAGGCTGTTCACAAAAAGATACAGATTTAACCAGTAAAAATGATAAAGTTAAAGTCGTAGAATTTGCGGATTATAAATGTCCTTATTGTAAAAAGGTAGAAGACAATGTCATGCCTAAATTACAAAAAGACTATATTGATAAAGGTAAAGTAGACTATCAATTAGTCAATGTGGCTTTCTTAGGCAAGGATTCTATAATCGGTTCTCGTGCAGGTCACGCAGTCAAAAATATAGGACCTCAACAATATTTGACGTTCCAAAAGAAAATTTTTGCGGCACAGCCTGATACAGAAGATCATAAAAAATCTTGGATTAATGAAAAATTATTAGACAAACTCATCGATGAATTAAACCTCTCTGATCAACAAAAAGCAGATATTAAAAAGGATTATAAAACTAAAGACAGTCAATCATGGAAAGATGCTGAAAAAGATAAAAAAATGGCTAAGAAGAAAAATATTGATACTGTCCCTGTAGTATTCGTGGATGGTACTAAATTAGATGACCCATATCATTTCAAAGAGTATAACGATTTACTCAAAAAATAAAATATTCTTTAAAACTGGAACCGCCAACAAGCTGGGCTGGGACGACGAAATAATTTTAATTTATTATTCTGTCCCAAGCTCAGCTTTTTTCATGAGCGTTAAAACCGCTAAAAGAGTGAATGGCAACACGCGACCTAGAGAAAACGCGCTTGTATTACGGATAGTGAAGTGCTAAAATACAAAGATATAAAACGTAACGATTACGATTTATTACCCGCATTCAAATGTGTATTTCACAGTGATTGATAGATAAGGAAAGGGAGTATTTTAATATGCAACACTACCGCGTCGCAATTATCGGAGCAGGAGCAGCCGGAATCGGAATGGCAATTGCGTTTCAGCAATTAGGATTAGATAAAGAAGATATGACAATTTTAGATAAAGGGAAAGTAGGTCAGTCATTCTTAAATTGGCCGAAATCCACTCGTACAATTACCCCTTCATTTACGACAAACGGTTTCGGCATGCCGGATATCAATGCCGTTTCCACAGAGACTTCACCTGCATTTACTTTTAATGAAGAACATGTCTCCGGAGAAACTTATGCAGAATATTTGCAAACAGTCTCAGAATATTATGAGTTACCGGTTCAAGAAGAAACACAAGTATCCAGTATTGAGTTTGTAGATGGACATTATGAAATTCAGACAGAACAAGGCTTAGTCACTAGCGAATATATTTTCGTAGCTACTGGAGACTTTTCATTTGCACGCAAACCATTTAAATATGGACAGCATTACAGTGAAGTGGAAGATTTCACGCAAATGCCAGGTGATGAATATGTTATTATAGGCGGAAATGAGAGTGCCTTTGACGCTGCCGTTTGTTTGGCTGAAAAGGGAAAACAAGTTTCTATCTATACGCATACTACAGGTTTAGATCAAGAGAATGCAGATCCAAGTATCCGGCTTTCTCCATATACGCATCAACG
The DNA here is from genome assembly GCF_900186985.1 of Staphylococcus piscifermentans. NCBI lineage: Bacteria > Bacillati > Bacillota > Bacilli > Caryophanales > Staphylococcaceae > Staphylococcus > Staphylococcus piscifermentans. The sequence continues at coordinate 724,592 of NZ_LT906447.1, forward strand.
TCTGCAACGCGCAGTTGAGAAGGGCGCAGCGATAGAATTGAATGTAGGTTATACTGCTTCAACTATCGACTTCTCAGATATGGACAACAAATATGTGGTTAAATTCAACAATGGCAAACAAGTGGCCACACGTAACGAACCGATTTTAGCGACAGGATTCGATGCTACAACCAATCCGCTTGTCCGCCAACTCTTCAGCACTGCAGATGGCGAAATCGAACTTACTGAACTAGATGAATCTACACGTTACCCTAATGTCTTTCTTATCGGTCCGACTGTACGCCATGCAGACGCGATTTTATGTTACATTTACAAATTCCGTGCACGTTTTGCAGTACTAGCAGAACAAGTAATGGACCGTGAAGCTTTAGAAGTTGATCAAACAGCACTAGAAACATACAAAGCCAACAACATGTACCTAGATGATTACAGTTGCTGTGAAGTGGATTGCTCATGCTAGAAGTTAAATTCAACTTGGCTACAGGAGAAGCCACATCCATCCCAGATGCGCCACATCAACTGAAACTGACACATTACCATCGTTTGACTACTGGCCAGCAATTTCTGCTGCGCCAGTTTATTCTGAAAAGACACATTCATGCTTCACCTTATAAAGCGGTAGAATCTGATGCACAAACCACTCAAGCAGACTTCAAGAAACTTAAAGATTATATAGAAGAAAGTCGTCAACATCATCCTAAAATACAAGACACTTTGCTCGGTTGGCTCATTATCTTTTTAATGTTTGCACTGCCGATATTTTTGGCCTATCACTTTTCTGATTGGCTACAAAACACTTATGTGACACAGTGGATTGATCAGATGACGAAGCAAGCTAATACACCGTATCAATGGATTAACCACATTTTGTATGGGGATTACGGCGTCTTATCACTCGGTATTTATTCGTTAGTGTGGGCATTGCCGGTAGTAGTCATGATCGGTATTTCCACTGCTGTAATTGACCAAACCCATCTTAAACAGTATGTCGTATGGTCTATAGAACCCACTATGCGCAAAATAGGTCTAGACGGTCAAGATATCATTCCTGTCTTAGAGGGATTCGGTTGTAATGCAGCAGCCATTACGCAAGCTAATAGTCAATGCAGCAGTTGTACGAAAGAAAACTGCATGAGTATTATCAGCTTCGGCTCCTCATGCAGTTATCAAATCGGCGCTACACTGTCACTATTCAGTGCAGCCCATCACTCATGGCTATTTGTACCTTATTTATTACTCGTCTTTTTAGGAGGCATCTTGCATAACAAATTATGGTACAGAAAACCGACAACATTCCATGTTACACCGCCGATTTACCGTTCTAAATTACAATGGCCGGACATGAAACCGCTGCTCGCCCAAATTTGGAGTACCATCCAAATGTTCTTATTGCAAGCTTTACCCATATTCATTGCAATCTGTATTGTTGTGAGTATTCTATCGTTGACACCTATACTTACTATTATCTCAGGGATCTTCACGCCATTGCTTGCACTCTTGCATATTCCAGATTCCATGGCACCAGGTATTCTTTTTTCAATGATTCGCAAAGACGGCATGCTGCTCTTCAACTTCGATCACGGTACCGTCTTGCAAGCCCTATCACCAGCAAGTTTACTTATCTTAGTCTTCTTCAGTTCGACATTTTTATCCTGCATGGTAACAGTTTCCATGATGGTCAAACACTTAGGTGTTAAAAAAGGTGCTGGTATTGTAGGACGACAAATGACAACCGCTATTATTTGTACTTTATTCCTAGCACTGATTGCCGGCATTTTGATTTAATACCATAAAAGAGAGGAAATCAATATGGACATCATTATACTCGGAGGCTTTTTAGGCGGCGGAAAAACAACGACTTTGAACCATCTCATTGAACAAGCGCTAAAACATCATTTGCAGCCCGCAGTCATCATGAACGACTTCGGCAAAGCCAGCGTCGACAGCCATCTCATAGACCAAACCGTCCCTATGGATGAAATCATAGAAGGTTGCATATGCTGCGCCATGAAAGCCGACGTTTCACAGCAATTACATCAGATTTACCTTGATTACCAGCCAGACGTCGTATTTGTAGAATGCAGCGGTATAGCCGAACCGCAGTCCGTCATCGATGCCTGCTTGACTCCAGCTTTGACACCGATATCTACTATCAGCACAGTCATCGGCGTCATTGATGCATCACTTTACGCCAGATTGGATACGTACCCAGGTGATATGCAGAAACTCTATTACGAGCAACTCGCACACTGTTCACACCTGTTCATCAATAAAGTCGACAAGTGCGAAGCCGAAGCTGTTACCACAATCTACAGCGACCTGACCGTGCTCAATCCACAGGCAGAGATCACAGTTGGCAGTTACGGCCGTCTGGAAAGTGATTTATTTACTGAAAAGAAAACTTTGGAGAGCAGAAGGTCGAAAGAAAGCAGTTCTGCTGCTTGTGCAGTACATGAGCATCGGCATCATGAAGGTATCGGTCATCGTTATTTTGAATTTGAACAAGCGATATCTTTAGAGCAATTGGTGAAATGGTTAGAAGCCTTGCCGCAATCTATTTACCGCGTTAAAGGATTTATGCAATTTACAGAGCATCCAGAAACACAGTTAGTCCAATATACGGCAGGTCAACTAGAAATATCACCTATTGAATTGACATCTAAGGTGCCTTGTTATTTAGTGGTCATCGGCAGTGCGTTAGAACATCTTGAGTCGCCTGTCGCTTAAACCATTTAAAGTTGAGAGAAGCGGGTAATAATAAATGAGCGTTGTAAACAAATAAAAAGATGGAGGTTTTTTTATGACCCAATTTACTTTTGATCCAGCTCATTCATCTATCGAATTCCAAGTTAAACACTTAATGGTGTCTAAAGTGAAAGGCAGCTTTACTCAATTCAATGTTGAATTATCAGGTGACTTAGATGACTTAAGCTCATTGAAAGGTTCAGCATCCATTGATGTTAAATCAATCGATACAAATCAAGCAGATCGTGACAACCACCTACGTACAAGCGATTTCTTTGACGCAGATAACTATCCTGAAGTTAAATTCGAAATTAAAGATGTTACAAAGGATAAAGTAACAGGTGACTTAACAATTAAAGGTGTGACAAACGAAGAAACATTTGACCTTGATTTCGAAGGTGTCAGCAAAAACCCATTAAATGATACTAACGTAGCAGGTTTCACAGTATCTGGTAAAGTAGACCGTGAAAAGTACGGTATGTCATTTAATCAAACATTAGAAACAGGCGGTGTTTTAATCGGGAACGATGTAAAATTTGAAGCCGCACTAGAATTTGAAGTTAAAAACTAATTTATATATAGGCTGTGGTGCAGTATAATACGCTGTACTACAGTCTTTTTGTTGGCAATTAAAGTCCGGAGTATATCATAATGGGTATATAACTTTTCAATGCATTCTTTTAAAAGGAAGTGGAAATTCATGACAATACAAAGAGACGGCAATAAAATTATTTTTAGTCGAATATTTGATGCGCGTATTCAAGATGTGTTTAATGCGTATACGACGAAATCAAAGTTTGAGCAATGGTTCCATCCCAAGGGCGGTACGACTGAAGTGTATGATTTTAATCCACAACCAGGCGGCAAAAATTTCTTTAAAATTAATGCGCCGGATGGTCAAAGTTATACGGTGATGCAATATGATGAGATTGAAGCGCCTTATAAAATTATTTATCATGATTACTTTGCAAATGAAAAAGGTCAAATTAACCCCAATATGAATGGTATGAAAGTAGAAATTTATTTTAAATCTAAAGGACAAGCGCAAACAGAGGTGCAGTCTGTTTCTGTGCTGCCTACAGCTCAAGCTGCCCAGCAATTATTGGAAATGGGATTAGAAGAAGGCATGACGAGTACGTTAGATCAGTTAGAGGAATTACTTAAAAAGTGATGGGAATTCCCTGATTTTTGTCTGACCGCATTCCGCTTCTTTATAGAAAGTGCTACACTATTAGGTGATAAGACTTGATTTGCAATTTCTGATAAAGAGGTGAAAAGGAATGAACGAACGTTATGTTAAAGTCGTTATTCTGTATACGTTGAGTAGTTTAGTACCTTCTATTTTATTTAGTTCTAAATGTGTTTCGAACGGCTTCTTGAGATGGGTACTACGTACAGTTGCAGGATGCGGAATTTTCTCAGCCGGCTTGAAATTTATGGTGAAACAAAAAAATAAAAAACAAGCATAATAATGATAGATAAAGAAGTGGCGTAATGCTGCTTCTTTTTTTATCGCAAAGTTAATCGTCACTTATTTTGAAAGTGTCTATTAACAATTTATTATTTCAATTTCGGGCTAATTTATTAAAATAATTATGACAATATATTGAAATTTACTCTATGCATAACAGCCAAATAATAATATACTATATCTATCGCAAATTGATATGTAGGGGGAAGTATTTTTATGGTTATGCAAAATCATAAATCAGTTGAAGATACATATGCTTCACGTGAGACGATGAACAACGTGGTAAGTTCATCTCAAATGAAATCTGTCATGTTAAGTAAAACGCCTGTGCGTTATTTCCTTAAAGCTATTATGTCAGGTTTCTTATTATCTATCGTGGCAGTCTTCATGCTAGCAATTAAAACACAACATAACGGTATCAATGAAGGTACTATTAACTTATTAGGTGCTTTGGCATTTAGTTTAGCCTTAGTATTAATCGTTCTTACACACTCTGAGTTGCTGACAAGTAACTTTATGTATATGACAGCAGGTGCTTATTACAAATCAGTACCTATTGGTAAGATTATTTGGTTGTTTACGGTTTGTTTCATCGGTAATATCGTCGGTGGATTTATACTGTTCGGCTTATTGAAATTTACTAATGTAATGACACCTGAAATGGTCACTGCATTGACTAAGATTGTGGATAAGAAAACAACGCTTGGTACATGGGATGGTATTTTAGTTAAAGCCATCTTTGCCAACTTCTTTATCAACATCGGTATCTATGTGTCTATTCAATTTAAAGAAGGTTTATCTAAAGCTTTCTTCATCGCATGCGGTGTAGTAGTCTTTGTATTCATGGGTTATGAACACGTTGTTTATAACGCTAACTTATTCTCAGGAATGGTGTACTACAACTTTGATGCATTATCTTGGATGGACGTTTTGAAAAATATCGTGTGGGCCTTTATCGGTAACTATATCGGCGGCGGTATTTTCGTAGGTCTGTTATACGCTTTCTTTAATGGCAAAAGAAATCATTATATCGATGAACAAAAATAGTTGAAATTTGCTAGGGAATCCCCTCAAAATTGAGATAAGGGGATTCCCTATTTTTTACAAATAAATGTGAAACTATTCACATAAAAACTCAAAATAAGGTACAATGCACATAAAGGGGGAACACATCATGTCACAAACGATTATCGTAATGCATGGTATGAGACGAGGTAAACAAAATCAATTATTAATGGAAGAACTAGAAAAGGTGGGCGCACAAATTGAGGATGACTTCGATGTTGCTTTTATTGAAAGCGATGAGCTGTCGTTGCCGCAAGTGATACGCAAACATTTGCAAGAGGGTGAACATTACTTCACGATTGTGCCGCTGCTGCTATTTTCAGGACGACATTATTTAGAAGATCTTCCTGGGATTATGCGAGAAATGCAATTAATGTTTCCTGGAAGTATCCATTATCAAATTCGTCAGCCTCTCTGTTACCATCCAGCATTGACAGAGTGGATTCAAAAACGCATAGATGCTTGGCAATATCAGAATGATTCACATTCAGCGATTGTGCTGATTGCACATGGCAGTCCATTCTTGACTGAACCGGATGACGAATTGAATATGTTGAAAGCACAATGTCAAACTGAATGTCCGATTTATACCATGATGTTTTACGGTGATTTGCAGTTTGAAGGGCTCCTGCCTGATATGAAAGATGACTATCAGCATATTTTAGTCATCCCTGTGTTTTTCTATGATGGCTTCTTAGTCAATAAAATCAAGAAGAAAATTAATACACTTAAAGGAGATTCTGATATTACGATTGCACCAGCACTGAATTTCGAACCTGAACTCGATGCAATGCTGGCAGCAAGATTAAATCAAGTTAAGGAGTTTTAGTGATGTATCCAATACAACTTAATTTAAAAAATAAAAACGTAGTGCTCATTGGCGGCGGACGCATTGGTTATCGTAAGTTCAAACAACTTGCTAAAGCAGATTACGGCAGCGTTACGGTTATCAGCAAAACTTTTTTGCCAGAATTTTTCGAACAATGCTATCCAGATATTAAGTTGATTACGAAAGACTATGACAAGGAAGATATTGCAGAAGCAGATATTGTAATCATAGCAACAGATTCACCTGAAATTAATGACAAGATTAAACAAGATACGACGTCTGAACAGTTGGTGAATCACACAGGCGATAAATCTCAATCAGATTTTTTTAATATGCGAGAATTTGACTTTGAAGATTTAGCAATCAGTGTGCGTTCAAATGGCGGAGATTATAAAAAAGCAAAGCAAGTGTCAGCAGCGATAGAAAAGTATTTACGAGAGAAATACGGGAGGGAATAAAGGATGTCAAAACAACGACTCGTGATGATCGGTAACGGGATGGCCGGCGTCAGAACAATTGAAGAAATTATCGATAGAAACCCTGATAAATTCGATATTACGATTATCGGGAAAGAACCTTATCCGAATTATAACCGCATCATGTTATCCAATATTTTGCAGAAGAAGATGACGGTAGAAGAAACCATTATGAATCCTTATACTTGGTATGAAGAGCATGGGATTGCCTTGATTACGGGCGAAAGTGCCACACGTGTAAATCGTGACGAACATGTAGTAGAAACTGAAAAAGGACGTAAAATTCCTTATGATATCTGTATTTTTGCGACAGGTTCTAAAGCATTTGTCTTACCGATTCCAGGGCATGAATTACCAAGTGTGATTGGTTGGCGTACTATTGAAGATACAGAACGCATGATTGAAATTGCACAAAATAAAAAGGAAGCGATTGTGATCGGAGGCGGTCTGCTAGGTTTAGAATGTGCGCGTGGTTTATTGGATCAAGGTATGAATGTCACAGTAGTTCATTTAGCTGAATGGTTGATGGAAATGCAATTAGACCGTCAAGCGGGAGACATGCTGCGTGAAGATTTAGAAAAACAAGGCATGCGTTTTGAATTAGGTGCTAATACGAAAGAAATTATCGGAGATCAAGATGTTGAAGCGATTCGTTTAGCAGATGGCCGCGAACTTCCTGCCGATTTAGTGGTGATGGCAGTCGGTATTCGTCCATTTACTCAAGAAGCTGTCGATTCTGGATTAGAAGTCGAACGCGGCATTGTGGTGGATGATTATATGCGTACCAGCGATCCTGAAATCTTTGCAGTGGGTGAATGTGCACAACATAATGGTCGCGTATATGGTTTAGTAGCACCTTTATATGAACAAGGCAAAGTGTTGGCTGATGTGCTGACAGATCGTCCAACTGAAGGTTATCAAGGTTCTACTACTTTCACCTCGTTGAAAGTCTCTGGCTGTGATTTATATAGTGCTGGTCAAATTCAAGAAGATGATGAAGTTGAAGGCGTAGAAATTTATAATAGTCATGACCATGTCTATAAAAAGATTTTCTTAAAAGAGGAACGCGTCGTGGGTGCTGTGCTCTATGGAGATACAGATGACGGCACACGTTTCTTCAATATGATGAAAAAGCGTGAACCGATTGAAGATTACACATTAGTTTCACTTTTGCAAAAAGTTGGAGAAGAAGCGGTTTCCTCAGTGGCTGATATGGCGGATGACGAGACTATTTGCGGATGTAACGGTGTCTCGAAAGGTAAAATCGTCAGTGCTATAGTTGAAGATGGATTGACATCAGTTGCTGAAGTGACGAAAGCTACGAAAGCCGGCAACTCTTGCGGTAAATGTAAACCCGTTATTGGAGAATTACTAGAACATACTTTAGGCGGTGCCTTTGTCGCATCTAAACCAACAGGTATTTGTGATTGTACCGATTTAACACGCGATCAAATCGTGACACAAATCCGTGCGAAAGGATTAAAAACATCTAAAGAAGTACGTCATGTCTTAGGCTGGAAAAATAAAGGTGGTTGCCCGAAATGCCGTCCTGCCGTCAACTATTATTTAAATATGGTCTACCCTCATGAACATGAAGATGAAAAAGCCTCACGCTTTGCAAACGAACGTTATCATGCCAATATTCAAAATGACGGTACATTCTCCGTTATTCCACAAATGCGCGGCGGGGTAACCAATCCTGACCAATTGATTCGTTTAGGTGAAGTGGCGAAGAAATATGATGTACCATTAGTAAAAGTTACAGGTTCACAACGTATCGGTTTATACGGTATCCGTAAAGAAGATTTGCCGCACGTGTGGAAGGATTTAGGCATGCGTTCAGCATCTGCTTATGCTAAGAAGACACGTTCAGTGAAAAGTTGTGTCGGCAAAGAATTCTGTCGCTTCGGTACACAATATACAACACGTCTCGGCATTCGTTTAGAAAAAACTTTTGAATATATCGATACACCGCATAAATTTAAAATGGGCGTTTCTGGATGTCCGCGCAGTTGTGTGGAATCCGGCGTTAAAGATTTCGGTGTCATCGGTGTTGAGAATGGCTTCCAAATTTATATCGGCGGTAACGGCGGTACTGATGTCACTAAAGGTCAACTTTTAACAACAGTTGAAACAGAAGATGATGTCATTCAACTTTGCGGTGCTTTGATGCAGTATTACCGTGAAACGGGTATTTATGCCGAACGTACAGCGCCATGGTTGGAGCGCATGGGCTTTGAAAATGTGAAAGAATATATTCTCGACCCTGAACGTCAAAAAGCTTTATTTGAGCGTATTATGGATGCGAAAAGTGCAGTGGCTGAAGAGCCATGGTCAGAAATTGTAAATGATCAAACAGATCAAAAAATCTTTAAAGTAGAGAAGGTGTAAGTATGCGCGCATTAGAGAAAGTCAGAGTAGCGGCATTAGAAGATTTGACACCGCTTATCGGTACTAAGGTGCTCGTAGACGGCAAGGAAATCGGTTTATTTTTAACAGAAGACGGTAACATTTATGCAGTTAATAATGTATGTCCGCATAAACAAGGTCCACTTTCAGAAGGTACTGTGAGCGAACATTCTGTCTTCTGTCCGCTTCACGACCAGCAAATCGACTTAGAGACAGGCATTGTGCAAGAACCTGATACGGGTTGTGTCGAAACTTACGAAGTCGAAGTTATAGATGGAGATGTGTATTTATGTCTGTAAGTCCAACCGGTCATGTTTACCTTATCGGCGCAGGTCCGGGGAATCCGAATCTCCTGACACGTAAGGCAGAACATCTTATTCGAACAGCGGATATCATTTTATATGACCGCTTAGTCAATCCTTTTATTTTACAACTTGCGCCTCCTGAAGTTGAAATTATTGATGTAGGCAAAAAGCCGTATAGCCGTCATATTAAACAAGGCGAAATTAATGAAGTTTTATTAGATGCTGCTTATAAACACCAAAATGTAGTACGCTTGAAAGGCGGAGATCCGGCGATTTTCGGCAGAGTACATGAAGAGGTGGATATTTTGAAGGCACATCAAATTCCTTGTGAGATCGTGCCTGGGATTACAACAGCGAGTGCTGCTGCAGCCACACTAGGTGTCGGCTTGACATGTCGCAACGTCTCAACGAGTGTGACTTTGACTACGGGCAGCTTTAAAGGTTCTGAGGAACAAGCCATCGATATTGCTTCTTTAATCGATGGCGGCACATTAGCGATTTATATGGGCATCAAACGTCTGCACACGATTATTACGCAGATATATCAACAAGTCGGGAAAGATTATCCGATTTGTGCGGTATTCGATGTATCTTATGCTACTCAAAAAGTAATTACAGGACATCTTTCTGATATTGAAAAGAAAGTGCACGCTGAAGCACCTGAAGATGCTCCGGGCATCTTATTAATCGGTGATGCTTTAGAATTTGCTGACGAGAATACACATATCGAGATAGAAGCTATGTCACAATACTTCGGTAAAGAGTGCGTTGTGACAGGGCCGAGAGAAGCGGCTATTGAAAAAGCGTTTGAAATTTATGACGCAGGTGGATGGTGTATGATCGATCCGAATACTGATGAGCACTATCATCAAAGCCAGCTGGATTTGATATATCGCTATATGCAAGTGAATGATAATACCATGATTGTAAAAGTATGAGAAAACGGGCTGCGGCCCGTTTTTTTGTTGTTGATGATGGAGAAGTGCGATGGTGGAGATGTAGCGGGCAGGGGGAGCTGGTGAGATTCGGTGTTTTCTAGACACAACTTGGAAACTAGTGTCTAGATTCAGCCCGCCGCTCCTTTTTCCTCCCTCCTTTTCCCACTCTCCCGGCACTCCCATCACTACTGATTCAAAAAAATAGGGAATCCCCCTAGGCATATAGGAGAATCCCTAATATCTCAATTTCTCTCTGAAATATACAATGAAATTAAGTCGAAAAGGCAATCGTGAATAATTTTTTAGCCGAATGAGCAACGTAATTTGATGAGAGGATGTTATCTATGGCGAAATTTGGAATGAACTTTTTTAAGCCAACTGAAAAATTTAACGGCAATTGGTCGGTTTTAACAGATAAAAGCAGAGAATGGGAGAAAATGTATCGTGAACGTTGGAGTCACGATAAAGTCGTACGTACAACGCATGGCGTTAACTGCACAGGTTCATGTTCTTGGAAAGTATTTGTAAAAAATGGTGTTATCACTTGGGAGAACCAACAAACAGATTATCCAAGCTGTGGACCGGATATGCCTGAGTTTGAACCACGTGGGTGTCCTCGTGGTGCGTCTTTCTCTTGGTATGAATATAGTCCGCTTCGTGTACGATACCCTTACATGCGCGGCAAGTTATGGGAACTTTGGACAACCGCTTTAGAAGAACACGAGGGTAATCATATTGCGGCCTGGGCTTCAATTGTAGAAGATCCTGAAAAGGCAAAGATTTATAAAAATGCCCGCGGTAAAGGCGGCCACATGCGTGTATCTTGGAAAGATGTCTTGCAGTTAATTGCAGCACAATTATTATACACAATTAAGAAAGACGGCCCGGACCGTATCGCAGGATTCACACCAATCCCGGCTATGTCTATGTTGAGTTATGCATCAGGTGCACGTTTCATCAATTTGATGGGCGGAGAAATGTTAAGTTTCTATGATTGGTATGCAGACTTACCGCCAGCTTCGCCGCAAATTTGGGGTGAACAAACTGATGTTCCTGAATCTAGTGATTGGTATAACGCAAACTACATTATTATGTGGGGGTCTAACGTACCATTAACACGTACACCAGATGCGCATTTTATGACTGAAGTACGTTATAAAGGAACAAAGGTAGTTTCTGTCGCGCCAGATTATGCAGAAAATGTAAAATTTGCAGATAACTGGTTAGCACCGAACCCTGGTACTGATGCCGCTGTGGCACAAGCAATGACACATGTTATCTTGCAAAAATATTATGTAGATGAACCTTCTGAAATGTTTATCAACTATGCGAAACAATATACAGATATGCCATTCTTATTAATGTTTGATGAGCATGAAGGCGGATATAAAGCAGGACGCTTTTTACGCGCAAGCGATTTAGGTATGGAATCTGAAAACAATGAATGGAAACCAGTTGTATTTGATAATGAATCCGGTGAAATCATTGTTCCGAACGGTACTATGGGACAACGTTGGGAAGAAGGCAAACAATGGAACTTGAAATTAGAAAATGAAGATGGTTCTAAGGTTGATCCCGCATTGTCAGTTGCTGAAGATGAACACGATATTGATATAATGAAATTCCCTTATTTCGATAATGCAGGCAATGGTATTTTCGAACGCCCGATTGCTTCGCGTGAAGTGACATTAGCAGATGGCAAGAAAGTTAAAGTTGCAACAGTTTATGACTTGATGACAAGCCAATACGGTATCCGTCGTTTCAATCATGAACTGGAAGCCAAAGGTTTTGATGATGCTGAAACGCAATATACACCAGCATGGCAAGAAGCAGTAGCGGGTGTGAAACAAGATGTCATTACACAAGTAGCAACTGAATTTGCACAAAATGCAATTGATACAGGCGGCCGTTCAATGATTATCATGGGTGCTGGTATTAACCACTGGTTCAATTCAGATACGATTTATCGTGCTGTTTTAAACTTAGTAATGCTTTGCGGCTGTCAAGGAGTCAATGGCGGAGGCTGGGCGCACTATGTAGGACAAGAGAAATGTCGTCCGATTGAAGGTTGGAGCACTATTGCGTTTGCTAAAGACTGGCAAGGTCCGCCACGTCTGCAAAATGGTACAAGCTGGTTCTATTTCACAACAGATCAATGGAAATATGAAGAATCAGGTGTTGATAAGCTAGCATCTCCGCTTGCAGACGAACTTAAACATAAACACCCTGCAGATTATAATGTTACAGCAGCGCGTTTAGGTTGGTTACCATCATATCCGCAATTTGATACAAATAGTTTGAGATTTGGTGAAGATGCGAAAGAAGCAGGAGAATTCACAAATGAAGAAGTATTGAAACGTGCCGTAGAATCTGTGAAAAGCCGCGAAACTAAATTTGCGGTTGAAGATCCGGATTTACGTACGAATCATCCGAAATCATTGTTTATTTGGCGTTCTAACTTGTTATCAAGTTCTGCTAAAGGACAAGAGTATTTCATGAAACACATGTTAGGTACAAGTTCTGGGTTATTAGCGGAACCAAATGAAGAAGACAAACCGGAAGAGATGATTTGGCGTGATGATGTACAAGGTAAATTAGATTTAATTGTTGCGTTAGATTTCCGTATGACTTCAACACCGCTTAAAGCAGATATCGTTTTACCTGCTGCGACATGGTATGAAAAACATGACTTATCATCAACAGACATGCACCCATTCGTACATCCATTCAATCCAGCAATTGATCCATTATGGGAGTCTCGTTCTGACTGGGATATTTTCAAATCATTAAGTCAGACAGTATCTGAAATGGCTAAAGTTTATATGCCTGGTACTTATAAAGATGTTGTGACATCGCCATTAGCACATGATTCAAAACAAGAAATCGCTACACCTTATGGCAAAGTGAAAGATTGGACAAAAGGTGAAGTTGAAGCAATTCCTGGAAAAACAATGCCAGGTTTTGCAGTAGTAGATCGTGATTATACACTCATTTACGATAAATATGTCACTGCAGGACCATTATTAGAATCAGCAAAATTAGGTGCGCATGGTGTAAGCTTCCCTGTTAAAAAACAATATGAAGAAGCGAAAGATATTGTGGGTACTTGGAGTGACGGCACAATCAAAGACGGCCGTCCAAGAATTGACACAGCAAGACGTGCAGCTGATGTTGTTTTAAATATTTCATCAGCAACAAATGGAGAATTATCTCAAGCTTCTTACAAAGACTTAGAAGAAAAAACTGGAATGCCATTAGCAGATATTTCTAGTGACCGCAGTGCTGAGAAAATTACTTTTATGAACATTACGTCTCAACCGCGTGAAGTAATTCCAACTGCAGTATTCTCAGGTTCTAATAAAGGGAACAAACGTTATTCACCGTTTACAACAAATATTGAACGTCTTGTACCATTCCGTACATTAACAGGACGTCAAAGTTATTATTTAGATCATGAAATCTTCCAACAATTCGGTGAAAGTTTGCCAGTATACAAACCGACACTGCCGCCAATGGTATTTGGTACCAAAGATAAACAAGTAATCGGCGGACAAGACAATTTAGTTTTAAGATATTTAACACCACATGGTAAATGGAATATCCACTCTACTTACCAAGATAACCAACACATGTTGACACTATTCCGCGGTGGTCCGACTGTATGGATTGCAAAAGAAGATGCAGAAGCCCACGATATTCATGATAATGATTGGTTAGAAGTTTATAACCGTAATGGAGTTGTAACCGCAAGAGCCGTGACATCACACAGAATGCCTAAAGGGACAATGTTTATGTATCACGCACAAGATAAACATATTCAAACACCAGGATCTGAAATTACAGGATTACGCGGCGGTTCACATAACGCGCCAACTAGAATTCATTTAAAACCGACACAATTAGTCGGAGGGTATGCGCAAATCAGTTACAGCTTCAACTATTATGGTCCAATCGGAAACCAAAGAGATGTTTATGTAGCAGTTAGAAAGATGAAGGAGGTAGATTGGCTTGAAGATTAAAGCACAAGTAGCCATGGTATTGAACTTGGATAAGTGTATCGGATGCCATACATGTAGTGTGACATGTAAAAATACTTGGACAAACCGTCCAGGTGCTGAATATATTTGGTTCAATAATGTAGAAACTAAACCAGGTGTCGGTTATCCGAAACGATGGGAAGATCAAGAACACTATAAAGGTGGCTGGACTTTAAATAAAAAAGGGAAATTAGATTTGAAATCTGGAAGCAGATGGTCAAAAATTGCTTTCGGTAAAATTTTCTACAACCCTGATATGCCAGTTATCAAAGATTATTATGAACCTTGGACATACAACTATGAGCATTTAACAACAGCGAAAGCCAGCAAACATTCTCCAGTTGCCACTGCACATTCAGTAATTTCTGGCGATAAGATCGATTTACAATGGGGACCGAACTGGGAAGATGATTTAGCGGGCGCTCATGTCACTGCACCTGAAGATCCGAATGTTCAACGCATTGAAGAAAAAATTCAATTTGATTTCGATCAAACATTTATGATGTACTTACCGCGTTTATGCGAACACTGCTTGAACCCAAGCTGTGTAGCATCGTGTCCTTCTGGTGCAATGTATAAGCGTGACGAAGACGGTATCGTCTTAGTTGACCAAGATGCTTGTCGCGGCTGGCGTTATTGTATGACTGGCTGTCCATATAAAAAGGTTTACTTCAACTGGAAAACAAATAAAGCAGAAAAATGTACTTTCTGTTTCCCACGTGTTGAAGCAGGCATGCCGACAGTTTGTTCTGAAACTTGTACAGGCCGTATGCGTTATTTAGGTGTATTGCTATATGATGCAGACCGTGTACATGAAGTTGCATCTTGTGAGAATGAACAAGATTTGTATGAAAAGCAATGTGAACTGTTCTTGAATCCTTATGATGAAGATGTCATTGAACAAGCGAAAAAAGATGGTATTTCTATGGATTGGATTGAAGCAGCACAAAATTCTCCAGTCTATAAATTAGCAATTGAATATAAACTTGCTTTCCCATTACATCCTGAATATCGTACATTACCAATGGTTTGGTATTGCCCGCCATTAAGTCCGATTATGAACTACTTTGAAGGTAAAGATTCAATTAAAAATCCAGATGCAATCTTCCCGGCTATTGAAGAAATGCGTCTGCCGATTGAATATCTTGCTAGTTTATTAACAGCTGGAGATACCAAATCAGTAAAAGAAGCCTTGCAACGTATGGCGATGATGAGAAGCTATATGCGTGCGCAAGTCACTGGCAAAGACTTCGATACAGACCGCCTAGCACGTCTTGGTTTAACTGAACGTCAAACTAAAGATATGTATCGACTGTTGGCTATTGCGAAATATGAAGATCGTTTCGTTATTCCGACTTCACATAAAGAACAGTACATGGACACTTATGCAGCACAAGGCAGTCAAGGTTATCAATTTGGCGACCCGACAACAACTGATTCTTATAGCAGCGGTTGTGAAGGTTGCGGTGCTCCTGTTGCATTGAAACCGGGTCAAACTGGACAAGAAGCTTACAACGAAAGCTTTTATGGAGGGATTTTCCGTGATTAACTTAGATAACTTTTATCAATATCAAGAATCTATCGGTTACTTCGCGCAACAATTGAATTTTCCTGAAAAATTAACTTTCCATCCTAAAACCTTCAATGAAATTTTTGATACGAACCATCCAGCATATGCTGAGGTGGTAGCGTATCGCGAACAAATCCAAAGCCATACATTAACTGAAATCAAACAACTCTATACAGATACCTTTGATTTCAACAAACAAGCGCCGCTGTACATGACTTATAATAAATTCGATACACAAAAAGAACGTGGTCAAATGTTGGCGAAGTTAAAAGTCTTATATGAGATGTTCGGTTTGGATATGGTCGATAATGAATTATCAGATTATCTGCCGTTGATGTTGGAATTTTTATATGTGGCGCAGTGGCAAAATGATGACCGTGCAGAAGACAACATTGAATTTGTGATTATGGTCATTGAAGATGGAACGTATGCTATGCTGCAGCAACTAAGAGAAATAGACAGTCCTTATGCACCTTTAATTAAAGGTTTAAGAGAAACATTGAAGCGATGTCTACAACCAAGCAAAGAGGTGAGCCAGCATGCTTAATCAATTTCTATGGATTATTTATCCTTATCTGTGTGTAGCCATTTTTATTATCGGTCATATTGCACGTTATCAATATGATCAATTCTCCTGGACAGCAAAATCCAGTGAATTTATTGAAAAGAAACGATTGAAATGGGGCAGCCTGCTGTTTCATTTAGGTATTATACCAGTGGCAGCTGGTCACTTTGTCGGTCTAGTAATTCCGGCATCTTGGTTGGAAGGTATCGGTGTTAATAATCACATTTACCACATTGGAGCCGTTTATATCGGCAGTCTTTTCGGATTCATGGTCTTAATCGGAATGATTTTACTGACATATCGTCGTGTATCTATTAAGAATATTAGACGTTTAAGCTCTGCATCGGACATGGTAGTCAATTTCTTTTTGCTTGTAATTATTTGTATGGGCTTATATTCTACACTTGTAACTAATGCGATATCACCAGATTTTGACTACAGACAAACCATTTCAATTTGGTTCAGACATTTATTTACCTTTAATCCTAATGCGAGTTTGATGACAAATATACCGTGGTCATTTAAACTGCATATATTCTTAGGTTTTTCAATTTTTGCTTTATGGCCGTTCACACGCCTAGTGCATGTTTGGAGTGTGCCATTGTCTTATGCAAACAGAAGTTATATCATTTATCGTAAAAATAAAGCAAGATCATAGTAAGGAGTGGAGGTATTGAATAGTGTAATTGCTTCAGACTACTTTGACTATCAAGCCGCTTTGGATGAAATCAGAGTAACAGAGAGATTTGATTTTGCAGCGATTGCATTGCCTGAAGATGATTCCCATTGTGCAATCATTAAATGGAAATATGCATCCGGCAATATTAATAACCGTTATCGCATGATTGTTTTAAGACCTGGCAAAGGGTTGGCCGGATTAGTGATTCGAACAGGCGCTCGAAAAGTTATTGCAGATGTTGAGTCTGAATTGAGTCAAAATGACAAATTAGGTTACCCGATTGTCTTAAGTGAAGTGTTGACGGCTATGATTGCAATTCCCTTATGGAAGAACAATCGCGTTTACGGTGCTTTGCTTTTAGGACAGCGAGAGGGCCGTCCGTTACCCGCAGGCAGTGAGAAATTTTGTATTCAGAGCAGGTTAGGGAGTTTTACAGATGAAATCAACAAATAACCGCAGCAAATTACAAGAGTTATTGACGCAATATTATTTGAATACTAATGAGAAAATGGTCTTCTTAAACAGCCTGGGTGAAGTCATAGCACTTAATGAAGCGGCAGAAGAAGTGTTTGCTGAGGACAATGATTATTCGCAAATGACCAATGCCATCTGCCGCAGATGTGAAGGTTATTCGAATGAATATGATATCATGTCTTGCGAGAATTGTTTTTTAGAAGCTTTAGAAATCGGAAAAGGAAGCTTTCAAGTGTTCATGCGTACTAAAGAGAATAAAATCCAACCTTATACAGCATCCTATGAATTGATAGATCAAGACAAAGGCATTTATGCATTTACATTACACAATATTTCTCCGCAAATTCAGCGTCAAGAACGTATGTATCAACGTAAAATGATGCAAAAAACGATTTCTGCTCAGGAAAATGAGCGTAAACGTATTTCAAGAGAGCTGCACGACGGGATTGTGCAAGAATTAATCAATGTGGACGTTGAGCTACGTTTATTAAAGTACCAGCAAGATAAGGATGAATTAATAGATAATTCGAAGCGGATTGAAGGCATTATGTCACGTTTAATCGATGATGTACGTAATTTGTCGGTAGAATTACGTCCTTCTTCTTTAGATGATTTAGGTTTAGATGCCGCTTTCCGCTCATACTTCAAACAATTTGAAAGAAACTACGGTGTATATGTCGATTATCATACGAACGTTTCAGCACAACGATTTGATAATGAAGTTGAAACGGTGGTATATCGAGTAGTGCAAGAAGCACTATTCAATGCATTAAAATATGCGCAAGTTGACACAATTGAAGTTTCAATACAATTAAGTGATGAAACGATTATTGCAGAAGTCAGTGACCGTGGCGTCGGATTCAAGAGAGGAGATAATCCAAAGGGCACAGGGTTAGGTTTATTCGGCATGAATGAACGTGCCGAACAAGTGAATGGGACAGTTAATATAGATTCTCAAATCGGTCGCGGCACCATTGTAACGTTGGAAGTTCCAATAACTGATAAACGATAGGAGACTTGAATTTGAAGATAGTGATTGCAGATGATCATGCAGTAGTAAGAACCGGCTTCTCTATGATTTTGAATTTTCAAGAGGACATGGAAGTGGTCGACACTGCTGCTGAAGGTGTGGAAGCTTACCAGAAAGTAATGCAGCACCATCCGGATGTTTTAATTATGGACTTAAGCATGCCTCCAGGAGAATCAGGACTGATTGCTACAAGTAAGATTGTAGAAAGCTTTCCTGATACGAAGATTTTAATTTTAACAATGTATGATGATGAAGAATATTTATTTCATGTCTTGCGTAATGGTGCCAAGGGTTATATTTTGAAAAATGCACCTGATGAGCAATTGGTTTCTGCTGTGCGCACAGTTTATCGTGGCGACACGTATATTGACCCTAAAATGACGACCTCATTAGTCAATGAATTCGTGAACAGTACTGGGCAAGATGCTAAAAATACGAACGATCCATTTCGAATCTTGTCAAAACGTGAATTAGAAATTCTGCCTTTAATTGCTAAAGGATATGGAAATAAAGAAATTGCTGAGAAATTGTTTGTGTCAGTGAAAACAGTAGAAGCACATAAAACACATATTATGCAGAAATTAAATTTAAAATCAAAGCCAGAACTGGTAGAGTATGCTTTGAAGAAAAAACTGTTAGATTTCTGAAGAATTTTAAAGAATCTGTCGACAAAGACAGGTTCTTTTTTGGGGGTTTTAATTGTGTCGTAAATATGACTATAATCACTGATATGACAAGGCTTGAGACTGTTAAATAAGTATTAGGGAAAAGCCGAATGATTTAAGGGAAAGCCCTGATATGCATCTTTATCCACCCATTATAAAATATAAATATAAGCAGTATCTTAGAATATTAATAAAAACTTCGACTCAAAGTAAAAAATTCACTAAGATACTGCTATTTTTGTTGATATGAAAACGTTAGGGTGAAAAAAATGAACAAATCAAAAGGTGGTTTACAATTAACAGTCCAAACTTTAAGTTTGGTCGCTGGGTTTATGGTATGGAGTATCATTGCGCCTTTGATGCCGATGATTTCACAAGACATTAAGATTACAAGTTCTCAAATTTCTATTGTACTTGCAATACCGGTTATTTTAGGATCAGTTTTACGTATTCCATTCGGTTATTTGACGAACATTATTGGCGCAAAATGGGTTTTCTTTTCTAGTTTTATTATACTTTTATTCCCAATTTTCTTACTGAGCCAAGCGCAATCAGTTAATATGCTGATGTTGGCAGGGTTTTTCTTAGGAGTCGGTGGAGCAGTCTTTTCAGTAGGTGTAACGTCTATTCCTAAATATTTTCCTAAAGATAAAGTGGGCTTAGCCAATGGTATTTATGGAATGGGGAACTTAGGTACAGCAGTTTCTTCATTCTTGGCACCTCCAATTGCTGGTGCGATCGGTTGGCAATCTACTGTCAGATTATACTTAATTGTGATGGCAGTATTTGCGATTATTATGTTCTTTTTAGGTGATGCTAAAGAGCCTAAAGTTAAAATTCCTTTAGTGGCACAAACAAAAGATTTACTTAAAGATTTAAGAACTTACTATTTAAGCTTTTGGTATTTTATTACCTTTGGCTCATTTGTAGCTTTCGGTATCTTCTTACCAAAATACTTAGTTGATCATTATGAATTGACAACAGTAGATGCAGGTATTCGTGCAGGTATCTTTATCGCGATTGCGACATTCTTAAGACCTCTTGGCGGTATTATTGGTGATAAAATTGACGCTGTAAAAGCGTTGAAAGTAGATTTTATCTTTATGATTATCGGTGCCGTCATTTTAGGTATTGCCAGTGACATGATTTTATTCACGGTGGGTTGTTTAACCGTCAGCGTATGTGCAGGTATCGGCAATGGTTTGGTATTCAAACTTGTACCGCAGTATTTCCAAAAAGAAGCAGGAGTTGCAAACGGTATTGTTTCAATGATGGGAGGATTGGGAGGTTTCTTCCCGCCATTAGTAATTACGTATGTAACAAGCTTGACAGGTACAAGCCACTTAGCCTTTATTTTCTTAGCATGCTTCGGTGTGATTGCACTGATTACAATGTGGCACTTAAGCCGCAAACAACGTGTGTTAGTCTAAACGAACTGATGTTAACAATGGAAAAGATATGATGAATTTAATATTCGTAAATGTTTGAAGACAGGATAGACGGTTGATGTATGATGAGACATCAGCCGTCTTTTTTAAAATAAATCTCGTGATGAAAAAATAACCCGCAGAACTATGCATCAAAGCATGAGAACTGCGGATTATTGAAGTAAATTGTTTCTATATTATTTTACAGTATCATAATAACGGATATTATCTGAGATTTCTTTAAGGTAGAAATTGCCTTTCGGTTCTACTTCTAATTCAGTTTCAGTATCGAATTCTAAGTTATCGAAGCGGTTGAAGAATTGTTCATATTCTTCTACAGATAAAGCTTTACGATTATCTAACATGGCTTTATGACCTTTGATATCGAGATGATCTTGATAATTGTTCATAAGCGTTGCACTGAAGAATTCTCCGACTGAGCCAGAACCATAACTGAATAGGCCGATAGTGTCTCCGCCATTCAATTTGTGGTTTTCAAGCAATGAAATTAAGCTGAGATATAAAGAGCCTGTATAGACGTTTCCGACATAACGGTTGTAATCTGTCGCAGATTTATAGCCTTCATTCAGTCTTGCTTGTGTATCTTCTGACGCACTATCTGTTAAAATAGAATCAAGTGCTTTTTGACCCATTTTTGTAAATGGAACGTGGAAGCATAAAGCAGCAAAGTCAGACAATGATTTATGATGACGTTTCGCGTATTCGTTCCAGCTTTCTTGGAAAGACTTGATATAAGCATCTTTAGATAATTTACCAGCCACTAGAGGATAAATCTCGCCAGATGGTCGCCAGAAATCATAAACGTCTTCTGTATAAGCAACTGAATCATCATGCAATTCAAGGATACTAGGGTTATGGCTGATGACCATTGCGACTGCACCTGCACCTTGTGTAGGTTCGCCGCCGCTGTTCAATCCATAACGAGCAGTATCACTGGCGATGACTAACACTTTTTCATTAGGACGTGGTACTAAATAATCTTTCGCTAATTGAATGGCTGGCGTTGCAGCATAGCAAGCCTCTTTCATTTCAAAACAACGCGCAAAAGGTTGGATTCCTAAAAGATGATGAATTTGCACCGCAGAGGCTTTTGCAGAATCAATGGCTGATTCTGTTGCAACAATCACCATGGTAATATCTTTCTTGTCTTGTTCTGATAGAATAGGTTGAGCAGCGTTAGCACCCATAGATACAATATCTTGAGAGACAGGGCTTACAGCCATTTGCGATTGGCCGATGCCGATTAAGAATTTGTTCGGGTCTACGCCACGTGCTTCAGCAAGCTCAGCCATGTCTACGTAGAAGTTCGGAATATAAAAATTAAGTTGGTCGATACCAATTGTCATAAATAACCAACATCCTTTCTTGATATGTTAAATCACTTTAAATCATATCAAAAGAAAGCACAGAAATACAATTTTAAATTAGTAGCTAGTGATAAAAAAGGAGATAAAGATTATGAGTAAAATTGCAATTGTCAGCGCTAAACGTACACCAGTAGGAAAATTCAGAGGGAAGTTAAGAGATTATTCTGCAGTACAGCTTGGTACGATCGCTTTAGAAGCGGCTATCGATGCTATTGAATTGCCTAAAGATACTATCGAAAATGTAATTTTCGGTAATGTGCTTCAAGCAGGAAACGGCCAAAATCCAGCACGTCAAATTTTAGTCAATGCAGGTTTACCTACTACAACTCCTGGGATGACTATTAATGAAGTCTGTGGTTCTGGATTGAAAGCTGTGATTTTAGGTAAACAACTGATTCAATTAGGTGAAGCTAAAGTCGTAGCAGTAGGCGGGGTTGAAAGTATGACGAATGCACCTAAATTGCTTATCGAAGGCAAAGAGAAACCTGTACCGAGCTTTATGCATGACGGTTTAACAGATGCCTTTGAAAATGTACCAATGGGCATCACTGCAGAACGTATTGCAGATCAATATGAAGTCACACGTGAACAACAAGATGAGTTCGCCGTAAAATCCCATCAAAAAGCCTATGAAGCCACTCAAGCAGGCAAATATAATGAGGAAATGATTCCGTTGAAAGATGCAGATGGTGAAATGATGACTTCAGATGAAGGCATTCGTGGTAATAGTTCAGTTGAAAAATTATCAACATTAGACACTATTTTTAAAGAAGACGGTTCTGTGACTGCAGGAAATGCATCTAGCATTAATGATGGTGCGTCAGCATTAATCTTGATGGATGAAGATTATGCTAAAGCACATGGTTTCGAAGTGCTTGCGACACTCGGTGACTATGCAGAAGTCGGCTGTGACCCGGAAATTATGGGTATCGCTCCATTCTATGCCGTAAGTAAGTTGCTGGAAAAAACAGGCAAAACAATGAATGATATTGATTTAGTTGAAATGACAGAAGCCTTTGCGGTACAAAGTATTGCAGTTAAAGATAATTTGAATATTCCAGATGAGAAATTAAATATTTATGGCGGTGCAGTAGCAATCGGTCATCCAATCGGTGCTAGCGGTGCACGTCTCGTAACTTCATTAGTGAACGAATTACATCAAGAAAATAAACAAACTGGTATTGCTACTGCTTGTATCGGCGGCGGACTGGGTCTCGCTTTAGCAGTTGAAAAAGGAGAATAATGAATCATGAAAGCATTGGGGAAAGATTTCAGACACTTATCGAGAAAAGATAAATTGCAAAGACTGGAAGAAAATGGCTGGATATCAAAAGAAAGTCAGCAAGAACTTCTTGAGTATCCGCTACTTTCTGAAGAAGTTGCGGATAGCCTTATCGAGAACGTCATTACTCAAGGTGCTTTGCCGGTTGGGCTGCTTCCTGATATTGAAGTAGATGGCAAACATTATGCTGTACCGATGATGGTGGAAGAACCTTCTGTAGTAGCCGCTGCGAGTTACGGAGCTAAACTCGTCAACAAAACAGGGGGATTTCACGTTGACTCTAGTGAACGCTTAATGATTGGCCAAATTGTATTTATGGATGTGGAACAGCCTGCCGAATTGGCTGAACAATTATTGAAGAAAGAGAATCAAATCCATCAAATTGCCGACACTGCTTATCCTTCTATTTTAAAAAGAGGTGGCGGTTACCGCAAAATCGATGTTGATAACTTTTCAGAAGAACAGCTCGTGTCGTTGAAAGTTTATATTGATACGAAAGATGCTATGGGCGCAAACATGATGAACACTATCTTAGAAGGCATTTCAAGCTTCTTAAAAGGGGAATGGCCTGAGATTAATATTCTGATGAGTATCTTATCTAATCATGCAACAGCTTCAGTAGTGCGCGTGTCAGGAGAAATCGATGTTGCGGATTTAGCTCGAGGAGATATGGAAGGCACTGAAGTAGCACGCCGTTTAGAAGCAGCTTCAATTTTAGCTTATGTTGACCCTTATCGTGCTGTCACGCATAATAAAGGCGTCATGAATGGTATACATGCGGTAGTATTAGCAACCGGCAATGATACGCGCAGTGCCGAAGCAAGTGCGCATGCGTATGCTTGCAAGGAAGGACAATATCGCAGTATGACGAAATGGGAGTATTTACCAGAGAAAGAACGTCTGCGTGGCACAATCGAAATTCCGATGACGTTAGCGACAGTAGGCGGCGGTACTAAGGTAGTGCCGATTGCACGTTTAGCGCAAGAATTGCTGCATGTTGACTCCGCTCAAGAATTAGGAGAGGTAGCCGCAGCAGTTGGTTTAGCCCAAAACTTCTCAGCTTGCAGAGCACTAGTGTCAGAAGGTATTCAAGAAGGGCATATGAGCCTGCAATATAAATCACTAGCTATAGTAGCAGGAGCTAAAGGTGCAGAAATCGAGAAAGTTGCAGATGCTTTAAAAACAGCAGATACAGCAAACATGGCTAAAGCCGAAGAAATTCTAGCAGACTTAAGAAAATAAGCAAAAGCAAAAGCCCCATTGTCCAGTACAAGCTGAACAAGTGGGGCTTTCTTCATATTAAAATTAATCAATTGAAATGTTAGAACTTGCTGAAGTATCTTCAGTACGTTTAGGCAATGTTACTGTCAACACGCCGTCTCTATAGTGTGCGCTGATTTCATCGCTTTTAATATTGCTGAATGAAAATTCACGTTTAACGCTGTTATCACTACGTTCTCTTTGAATTACACGGCCTTCTTCATCTTCAGTACGGCTTTCAATTGAACGTTTGGCACTAATAGTCAAAGTTCCTTCATTATAAGAAAGGTTAATATCTTTCTTTTCAAAGCCAGGTAAGTCTGCTTTCAAGATATATTGATTATTTTTTTCGCTGATATCTGTTTTAACTGGATTGATTGTAGGAATTTGATCTATAAATTGACGTCCGAATTCTTTGAATAAATCTGTCGGTTTACTTTCGAAAGGCATCATATCTCTCCTTTAATCATTATTTATTAAAACCTCGTTTATTTATATATTACCCTGCAGCTAAGACTGATAATCTTAGCACCGAGATACGTGAGGTTCTTACAATAATTATAGCATGGCAGAGCTCGGATAGATATTTTCAGGCTTTCACCACTATTCTTTTGAAAAGTTATCGGCAATAAATTTAGAAAGGATAGATTTAATTGTTTTAGCATCCTCTAGCGATACATCTAAACCATTGAAAACTTCTTTTGAAATCTGTGAAGTTTCCTGGCGTACTCCCACACCTTGTTGAGTCAGCGCCACTTTCAAGTTACGTTCATCATCTGCTTCTCTGGTTCTCGTAACAAGCGCTTTCTTTTCAAGCTTTTTTAAAAGGGGAGTTAAAGTACCTGAATCTAAATAAATACGTTGGCCTAAAGTTTTAATATTCAAAGTTTCATGGGGTTCTAATGCTAGAAGTACAATATAGCCAGTATAAGTCAAATCAAATTTCTTGAGGTAAGGGCTATAGCGTTTGATAATCTCTTTAGATGACACATAGAATAAAAAACATAATTGTTTTTCTAGAAAACTGTTATTCTCATGCAATTAAATCACTCCTTATTTAAAACCACGATATTATGAACGCTTACACTTGTCAAGAACAAAGTTGAAAAATATAAAAATTGTGTTTTATAATTATTGTTTTTTAAAAGTGAGTATATAAATGATGGAGTTTTAAAGAAATAAAGAACCAGAAGAGTTAGAATAACTTACGACAATTTTGTTACAATACAATCAAAAGAGTTACTAAATTTGTCGAAATCGTTCATAATTGAAAAGATAGAGTTAACAAGTGCATAGCGATAGCGTATCGCTCAAAGGAGTCAAACAGATTATGAAGAAGAAAAGAATTTTACCGCTTATATTAATTTTAATCGGCTCACTTATATTAGCGACCCTATTCTTTTTTGGATTAAAGATATATCAAGGACATCAAAATTTGAAGTTGATTGATCAATATATTACTGAGCATCATTTAGAATCTAAGATCACTTCAGAGAAAAAGAAATTTAATGCAAAAGACGGCGTTTATTATAAAGAAGTAGTCTTTAAAGACGAGCCTGATAAAACATATGTAATCCAACCGATGGGTACATCAAGAGGGTTATTCGCTCAAGCTTTCGATACCCAAACTAAGAAACATCTGAAAAAAGCAAAACATAATTTCTTTGATGACAATTATAAGCTTAAATAACTGACCAAGTATGTTAGAATAAATGTGATTAAGACATTAAGCACGATAAATAGTGTTTAGTGTCTTCTTTGCGTTAGAAATGAATTTTTTTAACATCAAAGTTGGAGAAGCGTATTAAATGACATTTTCATCAACTTTACCATAATGTGATTAATATCACTCAAAATGGTTATAACACCTTTAGTATCAGCACAGAGAAAAAACATGATAGGAGGGACGATATGGCACACAGAAATCAAAAACGTTGGCCGGGATTTGTTTTAGTAATCGTAGGAGCAATATTTTGGGGAGTCGGGGGAACGGTTTCTCAATGGTTATTTGAAAACAAACATTTGCCGGTGACTTGGTTCGTGGGCGTAAGATTATTAGTATCCGGTCTGCTATTGATTCTTACTTCCTTCATTTTAGAAGGTAAGAAGACAATAACTATCTGGGCCGATAAAAAAGCCATTTTAAAATTATTGGTATATGCACTTTTAGGTATGCTAGGTGTGCAATATTGTTTCATGGCAACGATTCATTACGGGAATGCAGCTGTAGCGACATTGTTGCAATATCTAGGGCCGGTCATCATCATCTTATATCTTGTGGCTACTAAAGTGATTAATTTCAGATGGAAAGAAGGTATCGCAGTTACCTTAGCATTAAGTGGTACTTTCTTGTTATTAACAAATGGTTCTTTAGCAACTTTATCAGTTCCTATGCCAGCGATTGTCTGGGGACTGTTATCAGCGTTTGCTATGGCCTTTTATACTATTTACCCTGTGCAGCTTCTAGCAAAATGGGGAACTGTCAATGTAGTAGGTTGGGCCATGTTCATCGCAGGTATTTTCTTAAATTTCTTGCACCCAATTTGGCAAGTAGACACCTCCAATTGGGATATTAAAGTATTAATTTATATTTTCATATCAGTTATTTTAGGAACAATGTTTGCCTTTTGGCTGTTCATTTCTAGTTTGAATTACCTTTACCCTCAAGAAGCCAGTGTGTTAGGAACAATCGAACCGTTAACTGCGATTTTGCTATCAGTAGTATGGTTAGGTGTTTCATTCGGTATCTGGCAAGTTGCAGGCGTATTTTGTATCGTCTTGATGGTCATATTCTTGGCAGTCGTCAAAGATTAGCCTCTCATTTCATAATTAGGATAGAAAGTTATAAGTTATTTTTTTAACACTAATTACACTAATCTATATTTTCATTTTAATCATTTAGTGTAAAATTAGGTTGAACTTTTAATTTTTTCTATCCTAATTATTTATTTTCTGATATAATTAAACAATGTCAGAAAAAGGGGAGATGCATCAATGGCTTTATTTAAGCGAAAAATTAGTTTACCAATGCAGGTTATGATTGCACTGGTTCTTGGCGTTGTTGTAGGACTATTATTATATGGACATAAAGATGTTGCGAACTATATCCAACCGCTTGGTGACATATTTTTAAACTTAATTAAAATGATTGTCATTCCGGTCGTGTTTTGTTCACTAGCACTATCTATTTCAGGTGTAGGTGAATCTAAAACAGTAGGACGCTATGGTTTGAAAACAATTGTGTATTTTGAGATTATAACGACTATCGCAATTGCTTTAGGTGTTTTGTTTGCGAATTTATTTAAACCGGGGACGGGCTTAGATCCTGCAAAATTACCTAAAGGTGATATTTCGAAGTATGAATCATCAGCACATGCAGCTGAACATTCTACATACGGTAATCATTTTATTGATACGATTGTAAATATTATTCCAACCAACTTTTTCGAAGCATTATCTAAAGGTGAATTGCTTCCGATTATCTTCTTCGCAGTATTCTTTGGTTTAGGAATTGCGGCTATCGGTGAAAAAGGAAAACCCGTTAAAGATTTCTTAAGCGGTGTGTTGGAAGCGACATTCTGGATGATCAATAAAATCTTAAAACTCGCTCCACTCGGCGTGTTTGCATTTATTTGTGTAACAATAATGACATTTGGTGCCTCAGCATTAATTCCATTATTGAAACTTGTCCTTGTAGTAGTCGGCGCAATGGTATTTTTTGTAGTCGTGGTACTAGGAATTGTTGCAAAAATGGTAGGCTCAAGTGTATTTGATATTATAAAAGTATTGAAAAGTGAAATCTTACTGGCATTTTCAACATCAAGTTCTGAAGCAGTATTACCAGTAATGATGCAGAAAATGGAAAGATTTGGCTCACCAAAAGATATTACATCTTTTGTTATCCCGATTGGTTATACTTTCAACTTAGACGGATCAGCTTTGTACCAATCAATTGCAGCATTATTCGTGGCACAAATGTATGGTATTCATTTAAGTTTACCTCAACAATTAGTCTTGATCTTTACTTTAATGATTACTTCAAAAGGTATGGCAGCCGTGCCAGGAACTTCTATTGTTGTTTTATTAACGACATTAGGTTCAATGGGCTTGCCGGCAGCCGGGCTTGCACTGATCATCGGTGTTGACCGTATACTAGATATGGTACGTACTTGTGTTAACGTAGTAGGTAACGCTTTATCTACTGTTGTAATTGCTAAATGGGAAGGCGTATTTGATAAAGAACAAAACAAAGATTATTTAAATTCCATTTAATCAATCTTTAAAATTTTTGACGGAGACTGCGGTCTTACGTATATTAAACTTTCTGACATAATTTATATTCTATGAGGCACTGGTCATATTTTGACTGGTGCCTTTTTTGCGTGGGGCGGTGCGGGAATCTGGACATTTCTCGTGAACTAGTGTCTAGATTATGGTGTTTTCTAGACACTACTCGAAAACTAGTGTCTAGATTATGGTGTTTTCTAGACACTACTCAAGAACTAGTGTCTAGATTAGGGTGCTTTCTAGACACTACTCGAAAACTAGTGTCTAGATTATGGTGTTTTCTAGACACTACTCGAAAACTAGTGTCTAGATTATGGTGTTTTCTAGACACTACTCGAAAACTAGTGTCTAGATTAGGATGTTTTCTAGACACTACTCGGAAACTAGTGTCTAGATTATGGTGTTTTCTAGACACTACTCAAGAACTAGTGTCTAGATTAGGGTGCTTTCTAGACACTACTCGAAAACTAGTGTCTAGATTCCTCTTGCCCGCTCGCACCTCGTACCACCCGCACAACCACGTCCGCACGCTTTTTCAACAAAAAAGCTGAGACACCTAATAATGTCCCAGCTCGCTCAATCAAATATTTATTGAAATTAATGGCTCATATCCATATTCTTCATGTCATGAATTTTCATCATCAAGCCATGAGGAATATCATCATGTTTCACAACTTTTTTCTTACTGAAATCATCAGAGCCTTCTTTTTTAACTAACATTACGAATTGACCTTTTTCAGGTTTGAAATTGTCATCAGTTTTGATGTGTACATCTTTTTCAACTTTTTGGTCTTTTTCACGTACCATTTTTTCTACAGTATGATTGTCTTTCATGATACCGTAATATGTATCTTTTTTACCTGAAGACATCATCATAATGACTAAAACAACACAAATGACTACCATTATGCCGATTAAAGTAAAGCCTAAAGCTTTTTTATTTTTCATTTTGAAATACTCCTTCCTTTATAGTCAGTTATACATAATTTATCACAAGAATGCAAAGAGTAATGATTACTTAAAGTAGATTTTTGATACAATGAAAAAGGAAACTCTCAGAAAGGCAGGGATGGATTGATGAACATCATCGTATATTGCGGCGCCAGCGAGGGAAACAATACCCTATATTCCACAGCTGCAGAATCTCTTGGCAAATGGATGGCAGCACAAGATTATGGTTTGGTTTTTGGCGGAGGAAAAGTAGGGCTGATGGGCAAACTAGCTGATACTGTCATAGCAGAAGACGGGCATGCTATCGGCGTTATGCCGCAGTTTTTAGCAGATCGTGAAATTGCACATCAAGGATTAGATGAACTTATCATTGTCGATACCATGGCAGAGCGTAAAGCAGCAATGTTAGAAAAGGGAGATGTGTGCTTAGCTTTACCAGGCGGGCCAGGCACATTAGAGGAAATTACAGAAATGGTGTCTTGGACACGCATCGGACAAAATCCTAATCCGTGTGTCTTTTGGAATGTGAACGGTTACTATAACAAGATAGAGGCGTTTTACAATCAAATGGTAGAGGAAGGATTCCTAACGCAAACTGATCGTGACTTAATTTGCTTCACCGATAGCTATAATGAATTAAACCAATTTATTGAAAAATACCATACTCCCAATATTCGCCGATACTAAAAAATATCGCATCATATCCGTAAATGTTGGGAATATGATGCGATATTTCAGTTCAAAGTTTGCCTCGTCTCCATAAGAGAATGAAGACAATAGCTACTAGAATCATTGAAATACATAATGTGACTATCCAAGAGACTGGACTATGGTCATTAATCGGTAACGGCACGTTCATTCCGAAGAAACTGAAGACTAATGTCGGCAGAGTAAGGAAAACTGTAAAGAGCGTCAAAGTTTTCATAATCGTGTTCATATCGTTCGACAAGAGTGATTCATAAGATGTCGTGATACTTTCTAAGATACGTGTGTGCAATTCTGTCGTTTCAATCGCTTGGTTCGTTTCGACAAACAAGTCCTCGATTAAATCTTCATCTTCTTCAAAACGCTTGATTGGAGGCAATTTAAAGAGTCTTTTAAAGACATCTTCATTACCTTTGAGCGCTGCTAAAAAGTAAACCAGACTTTTCTCAACTTCCATCAAATTATAAAGTTGTTTATTAGTCACCGATTTCTTCAAGTCACGTTCAATACGCAAACGTGATTTATTCAATAAGCGTAAATTTCTATTGTAA
Source organism: Staphylococcus piscifermentans (assembly GCF_900186985.1). Lineage (NCBI taxonomy): Bacteria > Bacillati > Bacillota > Bacilli > Caryophanales > Staphylococcaceae > Staphylococcus > Staphylococcus piscifermentans. The sequence continues at coordinate 755,701 of NZ_LT906447.1, forward strand.
TGATTAGAAACTGTGAGCAGAATATTCAAAGCAAGTTGACTGCGATAATGCAGATTATTGCCAGGCTTTGTAAAAGCTTCTAAGAAATCAACATCATGATCGCACACTGTTATCAGGCGGCCATGACCAATGACAATCCCTAATGGAATAGTCATAAAGGATAAGATTTTATGATTATTTTTATTTACAATAGGAATATCGATAATAATCAAAGAATAGCCGGTTTCATCATCGAACTCAACACGGGCACTTTCATCCGCATCTAAAGGGTCTTTCAGAAAATCTTCAGGAATGTTAAAGTCCTCAATCATATTTTCTACTTCTTCACGACTAGGCTCAATCATATTGATCCATAAGCCTTCTTTTAAGGAAGTTGTGTGAATATCTTGATGAATATTATGTTTATATGCAGTAATCATTGCAAAAAACTTCCTTTCTGAAATTTGAATTGATTTTTAATTAAAGTTATTTAGTTTACAATATAGAGTAATGCTTTGCTTAATTTAATAAATATACGCTTAATTATAGTACCATAGTTTAATTATTTGTGTAGTCTAACTTGAAAGGGAGTGACATGAATGGCCACTACAATTCAATACTTACTCAGAATGATTTCAAATGAAATGAAGATGAAAGCCGATCGTCTTTTAGAACCTTATGGGATTACACAAGAGCAAGCTCAAATCTTGCGCTTTATTTTTGAACATGAAGATAAAGCAATCACGCAGAATGATTTCTTAGAAACCTTCCAACTTAAAGGAGCTACTGTCAGCAGCACTTTGACGAGTTTGAAAAAGAAAAAACTGATAGAGCACTATGTAGATGAAGAGGACACCAGAAAGAAATTAGTCGGGCTCAGCCGAACAGCTTATAAAGAAGTAAGAGATATTATTGAAATATTGAACAAAGTAGAGAGCGCGATATTTGATGGGATTCCTGAAGCGGACCGCGCCGCTTTGAAATCTATCCTGATGACCATGCACGATAATTTGCAAGAGTTGGATGAAATGTAAACATTGTGTGTCAATCGTCTGACTATAGGTAAGGCACTTTCTGAAACAGTCAATATCATATATAATATGAATGGATATAGAGGAGGAAGTTCGATGCGCAGAATACTATATACATTTTTGACTTATACCATTATCGGTTTATTAAGCGGCGTTTATTATCGTGAACTGACAAAGGCTTATGATTTTACGGGCGATACACAACTTGTCGTGGTACATACGCACACTTTAATGCTAGGTATGTTTATGTTCTTGATATTAATTGTCTTTGAAAAACTTTTCCAACTAAGTAAATATTATTTATTCAATTGGTTCTATTATGTTTATAACATTGGAGTTGTAGTAACAGTCGGTATGATGGCGACTAAAGGAACAATGCAAGTAGTTGGAGCACATGTGTCACCAGGACTTGCAGGTATCGCAGGACTTGGGCACATGACATTATCTGCAGGCTTCATCATTTTATTCTTCTTATTGAAGAAAGCCATTTTAACAGATCCGATTGATGGTAAACCATCGAAAAAATAATTTTAAGGAGATTAGGACATTCTTGTGTTCTGGTCTCTTTTTTTATTTTCAGAAGGGAAAGGATGCCAAATAAGATAAAGTGTTGTAAAATGTAGTTGAGAATAATTTTCAATTAAAATTGTTTCGAGAGAGATAATTGGAGGACAAATTTATGAAAGATGTAACTATCATCGGCGGCGGACCTGCAGGCTTATATGCCAGTTTCTATGCAGGATTGCGTGGTATGTCGGTGCGTTTAATAGATGTTCAAGATAAATTAGGCGGCAAAATGCAGCTCTATCCTGAAAAAATCATTTGGGATATCGGCGGCATTGCTCCGAAACCGTGTTACCAAATTATTGAAGATATGATTGAACAAGGTTTGCATTTTCAACCGGAAGTCAATTTAGAAACGCGTGTGACGAATATTGAAAAATTAGGTGAACGTCATTTCAAAATTACGACGGATAATGACGAATCATTCGAATCCAAGTCCGTCATTATTGCGGTAGGTGGCGGGATTATTAATCCGAAACCGCTCGATATTAAAGATGCTGAACGTTATCAAATTTCGAACTTGCATTACGTTGTGCAGAAACTTTCACGCTTTGCTGGGAAAAAAGTAGTGATTTCCGGCGCTGGTAATGCAGCACTTGACTGGGCTTGTGATATCGCACCTTATGCTGAAAGTGTGAGACTGGTTTATCGTAAAGATAAAATGAAAGGTTATGAGGGGACTCAAGCTAAATTATGTGATAGGGACGTCATTCTGCATCCTAACTCTCAAATTACAGCACTTATCGGTGATGATCAGCATGAAAAAATCAAAGAAATCGTGCTCGAGAATAGTGAAACAGGTGAGGCAGAGACAATCCCTGTTGATGAAGTGATTATCAGTCATGGTTTTGATATTGAAAATCCATTATTAGAAGAAGCTGCAACACAATTAGAAATGGAAAATGAATATCAAATAAAAGGGCAAGGGAATACACAGACAAGCATTGAGGGCATCTTTGCATGCGGTGATATCATTCATCATGGAGCCAAAGCACATTTGATTGCAAGTGCCTTTAGTGATGCAGGAAATGCGGCGAACTTAGCGAAGCTCTATATTGAGCCTGAAGCAGCTGAAGAGGGATATGTATCCAGCCACAATGAAATATTCAAAGAAGACAATAAAGAGATTATTGAAAAATATAATCAAGAATAACGTATTAAAAACCCGCAGAACTGACGAATTCTGCGGGTTTTCCTATTTTAAAATTTATTCTTATTTATGGCGATCTAAATCAGCTGAAGTGGCAGAAGTACGTGCGCGTAATTCTGCTTCGATTTCTTCTAAGCTGCGTCCGCGTGTTTCAGGCAAGTATTTTACCACGAAGAAGAGTGCGCCGATACCAACCACAGCAAAGATTAAGAATACACCTTGTGTCGGCATTACTGCTGTTAACATAGGGAAGAATTGCGCAACTAATAGACTTCCGATTGAAAGGACTAAGGCTGCAATACCTGTTGCTGCACCACGTGCACGCATTGGGAATAATTCTGGCAACATTACCCATAATACAGGTCCCCATGAAATTCCGAAGAAAATAATAAAGATCGTTAAGCAGATAATGCTGACCCATGCAGATGATTGCACACCCATAGACCAGATTAAAATAGCCATGATTACTAATGAAGCGACCATACCAATATTTCCAATCACCAATAATTTTTTACGGTCAATTTTATCAATAATCATAATTGCCACGATAGTAACTAACACGTTCACTGTACCGATACCTACTGTACCCAGAATAGAAGCGGAATCTCCTAATCCAGCTTTAGTAAAGATTTTCGGTGCGTAGTAAATAATGGCATTAATACCAATAATTTGTTGGAACAAGGCAAAGACACTACCGATAATTAACGTTGGGCGTAACCAAGGTGATTTCAATACATTCCAAGTACTTTCAGAAATTGCATTGATTTCTTTCATTTCTGCAATCTCTTTGTCGATTTCATTGGCTGGGAAAGTCATTGCCATGACTTTACGTGCTGCTTTTTCACCTCGGTGTTCAAGCAGCCATCTTGGACTTTCCGGCATAAAGGCTACACCGATTAATAAAATTAAAGATGGGATAACAGCTAATCCAAGCATCCATCTCCATCCTTCGATACCTGAAAATGCATAGTTGATCAAATATGAAGATAAAATACCGATAGTAATCATCAATTGGTTCAAGGAACTTAGTGAACCACGTGAATCTGTCGGTGCCATTTCTGATAAGTAAACCGGTACAATGGCTGTAGAACCGCCGACTGCAAGTCCGATTACAATACGTCCGATGACTAAGACCGGCATAGAAGGTGCGAGTGCTAAAACCAAAGCACCAACGATATAAACAATAGCGATAATAAATACGACGCGACGGCGACCGAGTTTATCAGAAGCAGGGCCACTCAAAGCAGAACCAGCAATCGCACCAATTAACATAGATGATACGACAAGTCCTTCGGTTCCACTTGTTAAGTGAATATCTTTTCCGATAAATAACAGTGCGCCTGAGATGATTCCCATATCATAGCCGTATAATAAACCGCCTAATGCGCCTAGGAAAAAGATGAGGCTTTTGTTAAAATTTTTCCCCATAAGTAAACCTCCAGTTTATTGAATTTAAATTAAGTATACGCTTTCATAAAATTAAAGTAAATATGGTTATAATAGCATTATAATAATTAAATTATTTGGAATTTAAAGAAAAATCACTGGCGTTTTCTAAAAAAAACAGGAGCCGAGACCTTATATAGTCTCGCTCCTGTTGGTTATTCTTCGCTTACTTTAACGACATAGCGCCCAGTCACTTGATGGGATAATACCTTATCAATGGCTTCAGGCAAGTCTTTGAAATTAACACTATTTTTGATTGTGTGCAGCTGTTCAGGTTTCAAGTCTGTTGCTAAGCGACGCCAAATTTGTTTGCGTAACAACATCGGTGTTTCCACTGAGTCCACACCTAACAAGTTATTACCGCGTAAAATAAACGGCAGAACAGTGGTATCGAATGCGATGCCGTCAGTATTACCGATTAAAGCCATGCTGCCTCTGATATGCAAGTGTTTCAAGATATCCCCGACATGACTGCCGCCGACTGGATCAATTACCGCTTGCCATTCGCGTTTGCCAAGCGGTTTATCGGAAGTCTCTTCCAAACGCGGAATGATTTCTTTCGCGCCTAGCGATTTTAAGTAAGTTGCAGCACTGTCGTTGCCCGTGCTTGCTACTACTTTATAACCGATATTGCTCAACATCATTACCGCTAAACTGCCGACACCGCCGCTCGCGCCTCGAACTAAAACAGGCGCACCTTCAACAGTTAATCCATTATCTTCTAATTTCTGAATCGCTAGCGCAGCTGTATAGCCGGCTGTGCCATAAATCATAGCTTCTTCTAAAGTCAACCCTTTAGGAAGCGCTACAACCCATTCTTCTTTTACACGCGCATATTCACTGAAACCGCCGTGATGTGTAACCCCCAAATCATAACTTGTCACAATCACTTTATCTCCAGGTTTATAGGCAGAAGAATCAGATTCTACTACAGTTCCGGCTAAATCAATTCCTGGAATAATCGGATATTCTTTTACCACACCTGCACCTTTGACTGCTGCTAAGGCATCTTTAAAATTAATGCTTGTATAATCGACGCGTACCAGCACATCGCCATTGTCTAATTCATTGAAAGGTAAATTCTTAAAGGAAGAAGTCACTTTCCCATCTTTCTTTTCCGCAAAATAAGCTTGGAATGTCTCTGTCATATCTATTGCTCCCTTTCGATAATTTAAATTAAAAAAAGTTTAACATGAAAGAAAAGGGACAACAACTGGAGGAGTGGTTGCTGATCTTTGAGGCTTCAAAGTGTATAAGAATTAAAGATTAAAAGAATTTTAACAATTTTAAGGTTTGTAAAATATAATAGTGGTGTATAGTTTAGTAAGTGTTTAAAAAAGATTTATAGTATGAGGAGGAAATTCAATGAAGAAATTATTTGCCGGCATCTTAACTTTATCTCTGGTGCTTGCTGCGTGTGGCAATAGCGATGACAGTAAGAAAGCAGATGAACACAAGGATAAAGATAAGACGACACAAGAAAGTAACAACAGTAAAAAAGACGACAGTAAGAGTAAGAAAGATGATAAGGCTGCGAAAGATTCAAAGTCAGATGATAATAATGCATCAATTTCTGCTGATTCATCTTCTAGTGACAGCAACAGTTCTGATAAAGCTACTTCAAATAGCAGCTCTAGCAATGCATCTGCTGGAACAGAAGGCAACTCGGCAGATACTACTGGTAACAGTGATGGTAATAGTCAAAACAATCAGCAGGCGGCTCAAACAGATAATGCAAGTCAAAACCAAGGGGCTGCGAATGCCACTAATGCTAGTGCAGATGCACGTCAAAATGCTAATACTACGCAAACAGGTTATGTTGCACCGTATCAAGGTCAAAATGCAGTACCTGCAGCCAGCACTATTGTTCAAGCGCCCGCTAATAATCAAGACGCTTTGAAACATTTACCGAATTTCCCGCAATCATTGACAACAGCTCAAAATGAAGCGAATGCCTTAAACGGCCAGCAAAATGCTTACAATGATTATGGTATCGATAGTTTAGGCAACGGAACTTATTCTTATGTCTTCAGTTTTGCAAATCAAGCGCAACCTGGAACGTATACTATTGTCAGTGTTAACCAAAAAGGCGAAGCAAGTGTAATCGACCCAGCATATAATGGACAACAATAATTAGGAAGTTAAAAAGCTCGAGTGCAGATGATTATTTTCTGTGCTCGAGCTTTTGTTATTTATTTCATTTATTAGATTTGCGTTTGCGCGTTGAAGCGGGCAGGTTTTGTACGATTAAACTTGAAATAGTTTCTACTGAATGGTTATTACGATTGATATAAGGGTTGCCGATAGGTTTAATACGTTGATGAATTAAATCCTCTATTAAACGTCCCGTATTTTCATAACGCACACGCTCAAACGTTTGCCACACTTCCGGATATAAGCCGCGTTCCTTTTCATAAGTTGCTACATCTGGTGTATAAAGTGCAGTCGGCATATTGATGGTTAAGGCGTCAAAGACGATAGAAGAATAATCACTCAATACAACATCTGATGCGAGGATTAAATCTTGTGTTTCCAAATGTGCAGTAGGAATAATGACTTCTTTCGGCAAGTATTCCGCCATATTTTTTTCTTCTTCGATATGACCTTTGTAAATCACATTATAATGTGCAAGCAATTGCTCTGTCATCGGCAGTAAGTCTTCTTTGTGACTCTCGTGATGCCAAGTTGGCGCATAGAGCAGTGTCGGCTTATCTGGATTCAACTGGAGTTCATGTTTAATAAATCGGACATAAGGAATGTCATTTTTCTTATCAATAAGATAGCGTACACGCGGGTAGCCACAAGCTGCAATTTCACTATATTGCATCGGAAAGGCTGTCTTAAATAATTCTGCAGCTCGTATACTATCGCAAATCAAATAATTCTGATGGGTCCATTTATTGTATTTGCGTGCCCGATAATTATAGATTTCTTGGTTTTGATAAGGTTCTTTGCTGTCTAAAAATAATTGCTTGATAGGCGTGCCATGCCAAAGTTGAATAATTGTCCCGTTAGGTTTCAGATGATCAGGAATATAACTTTCAGCTACAATGACGCTGGCTTGATTGATTAAATCTTCAGCTTCAGGGTCATCCGGCTGTATAAAATGCGGACCTGTAGCTTCTGCAGTAACATAATAAACCGGATACTGCGAATGATGCTTCGCAAAGTAGTTAAATAGATAACGTGAATTACCTCTGAAACCATAATCAAATCCTAGGAAGACTACGGCTCCATTTAAGTCTGTTGACGCTGGTTCATAGATGTTGCTTGCATTCTGATGTTTGGTGTAGGAACGATCAAGCAATGCACTTGTAACGAAATGTGGAGCTGTAAAGCGTGTATTCCATAACAGCTTATCTATAAAGCGTGGGTGATCCGGCAGTTCGCACATGTTGAGTTTGAAAGGTCTTTTATGATGATGCAGATAGGCTAATTTATTTAAATTAAACTGTGTCAGACCCGGGAATTCCTTTTCCTTTAGAGTCGTATAGAACGAAGCGGATGTACGGCAACTTTCTTTAAAGTCAAAGACGACATGCCCATTTACTTCTACTTTATTAAAAAGCAAAATAGACACAGCAAGATCGAAAGCTGTTTCTAAATCTTCAGCCTTCAAACGTTGAATGCTTTGATTAATATTAAAAATCATATTCGGATAATGATTGATATTATTCATCCACTCGTCAAAAGTGAGTGAATGATTACCGAAATAACGACAGTCATTTTGATAATAATGGTCAATCGTGTAATCGGTAATTACAGATTGTTTCGTTTCTATAGGCGTGAGCGCATCCATTTGATCTGGATAGATATCTATATTTAAATCACTAGGAATAAAATGCGTATAACCACTCTTCAGTGCTTTTTTTAAAGCAAATAACATTTCATCCTTTGGCTGATAATCTAATTTTAATATTTTCATTATAAAACCTCTTTGATTTTCATATGAATAAAATGCCATATGTTTTAAAGCATTATTGTCATAATCTATTAAACTCTATTTTATCACTTCCATTAAAAAGAAGGAAAGAGAACGTAAAGGCAATGAGAGAAAGTTTTTTGAAACTGAAAAACTGTATTATTAAATTTCGGAAAATGATTATAACAGAGATATGGGTAATAGCATGAATGTAAGCGTATACATTGAAAACACAGGGTTTAGACGTGTGAAACAGCTTGAAAAAATATTGAAAAAAAGATTGTACAGGCATGTGAAACGTGGTATATTATATGTGAATTAATTCACAATACCAAATAAAGTAATGTTCAAAACAAATAAAAAATAGAAAGAAGCGGGGTAAGATATGTTAGTTTCATCATTTGATCCATTTAACAATCTTGTAATATCTAGTCTAGTAGCAAGTATTCCAATTATTTTGTTCTTGTTATGTTTGACTATTTTCAAAATGAAAGGGATTTATGCAGCAATTACCACTTTAGTAGTGACATTGCTCGTAGCAGTTATTCTTTTTAAATTGCCAGGAGGAATGGCAGCCGGGGCAGTAGTCGAAGGGTTCTATCAAGGTTGGCTGCCTATCGGTTACATTGTTGTCATGGCAGTATGGTTGTATAAATTATCAACTAAAACAGGTCAGTTCGGAATGATTCAAGATAGTATCGCAAGCATTTCACAAGACCAACGGATACAATTATTATTAATCGGTTTTTGTTTCAACGCATTCTTAGAAGGTGCAGCAGGCTTCGGTGTACCCATTGCAATCTGTGCTTTATTACTAATTTATTTAGGATTTAAACCGCTACAAGCAGCGATGTTATGCTTAGTAGCGAACGCAGCAGCTGGCGCATTTGGGGCAATCGGTTTACCAGTTGCAGTAATCGACACATTGAACTTGCACGGCGGAATCACTGCGATTGAAGTTTCACGTTATTCAACATTTACTTTAGCTTTAATTAACTTCTTTATTCCATTCTTATTGATTTTCATTATTGATGGTTTCAAAGGAATTAAAGAAACTTTACCAGCAATCTTAGTAGTATCCACTACTTATACAGTATTGCAAGGCATCCTTACTTTAGCACAAGGACCTGAATTGGCAGATATTATTCCGCCACTTGCAACAATGGGAGCTTTAGCTCTATTCAGCAGAAAATTCCAACCGAAACATATTTTTAGAATTCAGAAAGATGCAGAACCTCCTGCTATCCAAAAATTAACAGTTAAAGAAGTGCTTTATGCTTGGAGTCCTTTCTATATTTTAACTGTATTCGTAATGATTTGGAGTATGCCGTTCTTTAAAAAATTATTCTTACCAGGCGGTGCATTGAGTTTCTTAACAGCTGCAATTCCATTGCCAGGTACAATGAGCGAAACAACTCATAAAGCGATCACATTGAATTTCAATATTATTGGTCAAACAGGAACAGCAATTTTACTTACAATTATAATTACTTTGCTGATTTCTAAAAATACAACTTGGGGAGATGCAGGACACTTATTAGGAGAAACATTCAAAGAGTTATGGATTTCCATCTTCACAATTTGTTTCATCTTAGCTGTATCTAAATTAACAACATATGGCGGATTAAGTGCTGCAATGGGTCAAGGTATTTCTAAAACAGGCGGTATCTTCCCATTACTATCACCAATCTTAGGTTGGATCGGTGTATTCATGACAGGTTCCGTTGTGAACAACAACTCCTTGTTCGCACCAATTCAAGCTTCAGTATCTAGCCAAATCGGCGTAAGCGGCGGCTTGCTTGTAGCTGCTAACACTGTAGGCGGCGTAGCAGCAAAAATTATTTCACCACAATCCATTGCGATTGCCACTGCTGCAGTTAAAGAAGTAGGTAAAGAATCTGAACTCTTGAAAATGTCACTTAGATTCAGCGTGGGTATCTTGGCATTCATCTGTATCTGGACATTTATCTTAGCGTTAATATTCTAATCGGTATAAAAAAAGAGACGATTTTCACGAAGAAAAGTGAAAGTCGTCTTTTTTGCGTATCTGACTATTAGTCGTTAATTACTTTAATGAAATCTTGATAGACACGCTCTGGAGAATAGTGAGTTACGGTTTCAAAGCCGCGCTCTACGATTTTTCCTTGTTCAGAAGGAGGAGCGGAAATCACATTTGAAATATCATCCGCTAAATCCTCGATATTTTGATATTCGGCTAAATAACCATTATAGCCAGAGCGAATTAAAGTTTCAGGGCCGGCATTTCCTTTAAAGCTGATGACGATATTACCTTGATTCATCGCTTCTAAAATAATCAAACCGAATCCTTCATTTCTAGAAGGGACGACAGTGATAGTACTTTCTGCCAAACGTAAGGGCAGATGCATCGTAGAAGGGTGGATAGAAACGATATCGCCTAATTGATGTTGTTGAATATACTCTTCTAAATCATGACGCTGCTGACCGTCACCATAAATTTTGAGTGAGTAATTCATTTCCCGTAAGCTATCTTGAATCAATTCAATACTACGTAATAGCAAATCGAAACCTTTTTCATACTCCAAGCGGCCTGCCGCAATAATTTGAGGTTTTTTAGGAATTTCAATGCGCGATTCATTAATCATATTAGGAACCGTATAAACTGGAATATGCGTTAATTTTTCATAAACTTTTTTATCAGAATCCGTTAATGTAGTAATCGCGTCTAGATTTTTATAAGCTTCAATGATTTCTTTTTGGTAGGCACGGGGGTAGGCATTTAAATTCATATGTTCCATTCCTACTGTTGTGACTGTATCTGAAGCATGTTCTGCAACTAAGATATTATAACTTGCACGTGTACCTACTAAGATATCTGTATCCACTTCAGAAATAGCACGCAGGATCTTTTTTTCAACATAGCTGGAAAATTGATTCAAACCAGGTTCGTAACTAGAAATAGTAGAAGGCTTGAAAAAAGGCGTCCATTTACGCAATCGATTCATGGTAATACTTAAGATGTTGGCAGGTCTTAAGTTATAGTCAACTAAAGCAGTGACTTTGATATTGCTATGAAGCTTAAAGTAAGGAGTCTTGCTGCCTTTGAATACGGAAATAATTTCAACATCATGTCCTTTATCTGCCAATACATTCGCTAATTGGGTCACAGCTTTAACAGTTCCGCCCATAGCAAATATGTTGTGCATTAAGAATGTAATTGATTTCATACATCGTCAGCTCCTCCTGAAATATTCACTTAATTATAGCATATTACCCATGATTGAATGCAAAGTACCTATGTATTAAAAGGGTATTAATGATTAATTTGTTGAATAAGTACCCTTACCCCTTTTGTCTTGCATGGTTTACGTATATAATAAAGGAATAGAACAAAATAATCTTCACTGCATCAAAGTGGTTGTAACCTAACAACTGAAGACGTTTCTTAGGTGTGTTTTATTTTTGTAGCAGAAAGCGCTTTCTCAAGAGAGGGTTGAGAGGCATGCTTAAGCTGATGTCATCTTTATTATTAAAAAGGGGGCTGTATTTGTTATGAGTGCACAACATAGCAAAACAGATGTCATCTTAATTGGTGGCGGAATCATGAGTGCGACATTAGGTACTTTACTAAAGAAAGTTGCACCGGAAAAAGAAATTAAAGTTTTTGAAAAATTAAAAGAACCAGCAGAAGAAAGTTCAAATGCTTGGAATAATGCAGGGACAGGGCATTCTGCATTATGTGAGATGAACTATACTAAAGAAATGCCTGATGGCTCTCTAGACATCTCAAAAGCATTAAAAATCAACGAACAATTCCAAGTTTCCAAACAATTTTGGACATATTTAGTGAAACACGGAAATTTAACACAGCCAGAAGAATTTATCCACAGCGTACCGCATATGAGTTTTGTCATCGGCGTGCGTAATGTCGACTTCTTGAGACGTCGCGTCAAAGCGCTGACTGAAAATGCACTTTTTAAAGAAATGACAATGACTGAAGATAAAGATAAAATTGCTGAATGGCTGCCATTGATGATGGAAAATCGTACGAGTCCTGTGCCGGTAGCTGTAAGCCGTGACGAATCAGGTACAGATGTTAACTTCGGAGGGTTGACACGTAAATTATTCAATTTCTTAGAAGAAAATGGTGTACAAGTTGAATACGAACATCAAGTGCTGAATATTAAGCAGCAAAAAGACGGCACTTGGAAAGTGAAAGTCAAAGACCTACTTACTGATGACGTTACAACTTATGAATCTGACTTTGTATTTATCGGGGCAGGCGGCGCAAGCTTACCGCTTCTCCAAAAAACAAATATCAAAGAATCTAAACACATCGGCGGTTTCCCGGTCAGCGGTATCTTCTTAGTATGTCAAGATCCGGAAATTGTGGAACAACATGATGCGAAAGTATATGGCAAAGCTAAAGTAGGCGCGCCTCCAATGTCTGTTCCTCACTTGGATACACGTTATATTGACGGCAAAAAATCTTTATTGTTCGGACCGTTTGCAGGCTTCTCACCGAAGTTCTTGAAAACAGGTACGAACATGGATTTAATCAAATCTGTAAAACCAAACAACTTGTTAACAATGCTTTCAGCAGGTGTAAAAGAAATGCCGTTAACACAATACTTGATTTCACAATTAATGTTGTCTGATGAAGAACGCATTGAAGAATTAAGAGAATTTATTCCAACTGCGAAGAAAGAAGACTGGAGTCCTGTAGTGGCTGGACAACGTGTGCAAGTTATCAAAGATACTGATAAAGGTAAAGGTACGTTGCAATTCGGTACTGAAGTTATCGTAAATGAAGACGGCACATTATCTGCCTTGCTAGGTGCGTCTCCTGGTGCTTCTACTGCAGTCGATGTAATGTTAGACATCTTGCAACGTTGCTTTAAAGATGAATTCCCACAATGGGAAAATAAAATCAAAGAAATGATTCCATCATTCGGACAATCTTTAGCTAAAAATGCTGAACTTTATAAAGAAGTAAAAGCTGAAGAAGATAAATATTTAAAATTACAATAATCTTAAAAATTATATAAGCAGAAGGAGCGGGGACATTAATGGGTTCCGCTCCTTCTGCTTATTTTTTAAATGTTTTTAGAGAGTGCAATGATAAAGGTGCTGCCTTCTCCAGGCGTACTCTCAACTTCAATAGTCCCTCCATGAAGTTGAATAATCATTTGAGCAATAGCCAAACCCAGTCCATTGCTGGTAGCCGAATGTGTCCCTTTATAGAATCGTTCGAATAAGTGTGCTTGCGTTTCTTCAGTCATACCGGGACCATCGTCTGTGATTCGGCAGATGATTTGATTTTTATCTTTTTCCGAAGGTGCGATTTCAATATCAATACTGCCATCTTGTTCTGAATACTTAATCGCATTAGAAATCACATTTTGGAAGGCTTGGTAAATCAAACGATAATTACCTTGGATAGTAATATTTTCAATATCAGTTAAGACAATCAAATCTTTAGCATCAATTGAATATTGTTCATGACGAATAATTAAACGGATAAGTTCAGCAATTTCAATCTTGTCTTTAAATTCAAGGTGTTCATGATTATCTAATTCTGCTAACAATAATAAGGCACGTGTGAGATTACTCAAACGATTTGTTGCTGCATAGATTTCAGCAATATAATATTCACGTTCCTGCTTATTGTCAGCTACACTCAATCGATCTAATAATTGATGAATATGTGTCAAAGGCGTTTTAATTTCATGCGAAACATTTTGCACAAAGTGCTGACGCATATCATCTAATTGCTTTAAGGATAAACGCATTTGATCAAAGCGATATTGCAAGGTTCCTAGTTCATCTTTTCGAGTCGTAACTATCGGCGTGTTGAAATCGCCCTCCATTAATCGGTTCGTTGCACGTTTTAATTGCGAAATCGGCTTAATCAGAGCATAAGTCGAACTGATGATTAAGAGCATTGAAATGAGCAACAATAACACTAATAGAATTGCTAAAAAGACGCGGAATTCACTGAATGATTTTCCAATATCTGGGCGAATAAAGACAGCTACTTTGCCTTCAGGCGTATGAAAAGCGGTACCGACTGTATTGGCCGTTTCGTTATCGAAAAAGCCGGTAACAAATAGTTGATAAGGATGATTACGTATACCGTGGTAGTCTTGATTATTCAATACTTGGCGAATGGCTTTTTCAGATAGATTATCGCGACGAAAATGGTCGCCATAAAATTGACGATGTCCTGCTTGATTGACGGTCAAAACTTGAAAATTCAACTCACTAATATGTTGGAAATAAGCCGGCATATCCTTGGTATGCGTTTCTTCTTGATAATGTTTGGCTTCTTGCAATGTGGTCATAATTTTATGATCATTAGAAGGTTTCAATTGCACATGGTAATAAATATTGGACAGAATAAAACTTGCGACCGCACTAAACAACATAATAACGACAGTATAAATGGCGATTCTAGAATAGAGTGTTTTAAACATGCGCTTCCACCTTGTAACCTAAACCACGTACGGTTTCAATGCTGACATTACTGCCGATTTTAGCCAGACGATTGCGCAAGCGTCTGATATGCACATCTACAGTACGATCATCTCCATCGTAATCAAATCCCCATACACGTTCTATACACTCTTCACGACTGAATACTTGTTTAGGATTGCTGGCCAATAAAAATAACAGATGAAACTCTTTATTAGGCAAGGTCATCGTTTTATTCTTTGTGGCGATTTCTAAGTAAGATTGATTTAATGTCAAATTGCCGATTTCCAGTTCATTTTCTGCATTAATTTGATAGCGACGCAACACAGCTTTGATACGAAAGATAAGCTCTTGCACTTCGAATGGTTTCGTTACATAGTCATCTGTACCTGTTAAGTAAGCTTCTTCCTTGTCGCTTAAAGCATCACGTGCTGTCAGCATAATGACAGGCAATTCATAGATTTCCTTAAGTTTCTGGCATAGTTCAAAGCCGTCCATACCATTCATCATGATATCTACAATTGCAATATCTATATGATGCTGTTCTAAATAAGTCAGAGCACCTTCAGCACTCGGTTGAGTTGCTGTTTTAAATCCTTCTTTTTCTAAATAGGAAGAAACATAATGCAGAATTTGGTAATCATCATCTACAATTAAACATGTTGTCATTCTATTCACTCCTACAATATGGTTTAAAGTTATTATACCTATTTCATTCATACACCCTCAACCGCTATCTTTCATACGGATTTTCTTTTTTCCTTAAAGTTCATATTCAGTTCATATAGTCCTTCTAGAATAAAAGTATCATAAAAAAAGAAGGAGAAATGAACAATGAAATTAGCATGGAAAGAAATGACATTCTATAAATTCAAATTCATCTTAATCATGTTGATTATCTTGCTGCTTTCAAGCATGGTACTGTTCATCAGCGGACTTGCCCAAGGACTTGGACGTGAAAATATTTCCATGCTGAATAATATGCAAGCCGATAAATTTGTAGTGCAAGATATCAAACAACCTGTGATTGAGAAATCGATAATTAAACCTGACAAGCAAAGTGATATCGAAAATATTATTAATGAGAAACCCTTTAAATTAGGACAACAAACAATGATTTCAGATCAAACGAATGATCTGGATATTTTATTGATTAATCCAGTCAAAGATTTCAAACCAGCTTTAACGAAAGGGCATTATCCTCAATCAAACAATGAAATTGCGGTCAATAAAAAATTAACTGGCGAAGGATTGAAGATCGGTGACAAAGTTAAAATGAAAGGACATGGAGAAGCCTATAAAATTGTAGGTATTATGAATGATACGATGTATTCTCACAGTTCAGCTGTGATGACGACAAACCATGAATTTGATCAACTTATGCCGAAAGCTGCATCTTTTTATCCTGTAAAACATATGACAAAAGCAGAACAGCATAAATTAAATGACATCTCTGGTATTAAAGTGGTAAGCGAAAAAACGTTAACAGATAATATACCAAGTTATAATGCGGAACAAGCGCCGTTAAATATGATGATTATCAGCTTATTCTTTATCACTGCTATTGTATTAAGTGCGTTCTTCTATGTCATGACCATTCAAAAAATATCAGAAATCGGTATTTTGAAAGCGATTGGTATTCGCACAAGACACCTCTTATGGTCGCTTGTGTTCCAAATCTTGTTAGTGACTATGATGAGTGTAGTTATTTCAGTTCTTATCATTAGTGTCTTATCGATGTTTATGCCTGTAACGATGCCATTCCACATCACTATTACGAATATGCTGCTGGTTATCGGAGTATTTATACTTGTAGCGATTATCGGTGCGTCACTGTCATTCATTAAATTAGTCAAAGTGAATCCAATACAAGCAATAGGAGGGGAAGCTTAATGACTTTAGAAGTTAAAAATATTACAAAATCATTCGGTACTGGAGAAGCGAAGACAGACGTTCTCAAAGGTGTGAACTTTGATGTGCAGCCAGGCGAATTTGTCATTTTAAGTGGTGCTTCTGGTTCTGGCAAATCAACACTATTAACCATATTAGGCGGCTTGCAAGATCAAGATTCTGGCGAGATATTATATAATCAGCAACCCTTGTTCAATAAAGCAAAATCCAAAGCAGAAATGCGGTTGACTGAAATTGGATTCATTTTTCAAGCTTCGCATTTAGTTCCTTATTTGTCAGTACTAGAACAATTAACCATTGTAGGGCAAGAAGCGGGAATGAGCAAAGCAGATGCAGATCAACGTGCACATCGATTACTCGACCAAATCGGCTTGACACACCGTTTGAAAGCATATCCGCATATGTTATCTGGAGGAGAAAAACAACGTGTGGCGATTATGCGTGCCTTTATGAATGATCCGAAAATTATCTTAGCAGACGAACCTACAGCCAGTTTAGATGCTCACCGCGCTACAGAAGTGACGCAAATGATTCGTGAGCGTATTACTAAAGAAAACATGGTAGGCATTCTCATTACGCATGACCGAAGATTATTTAAATATGCAGACCGCGTCATCGATTTGTTTGATGGAAAAATATTAAATAAAGAAGATGCAAGTGAAGTAGTATAAACAATAAACATTTGAACTTAAATAAAAGTCGACGAAAATTTTGAAAGTTTTCGTCGACTTTTTAATTTGCCACCCCTAATAGTTTCAATAAGAAGGGATTAGTCTCTAAAATACTGAAAATGAATAGCAAGCCGAAATAGATGGTAAGTAATAATTTATAACAATACATTAAAGCTAAGTAATCACGAATTAAAGCTGTATCGAAAAAGGCATAAGGTGTACGGCTTCCAAGACCACTTGCTTTCAATTTTAATATTTGTGCAAAACGCAAGGCGCGCAAAACGTGGAATTGGCTTGAGATGATAGTAATATTTCTTGGATGGATGGAAAACCGGTCTGCTAAAATCTGCTTTGTGTTGTATAAATTTTCATAGGTACTATGGGAATCAGCTTCCATAATAATATGTGATGGGAGTACATGCTGTTCTATTAAATAAGACTTCATCGCTTCAGCTTCTGATACTTGGTTCCCTTCGCCTTTTCCTCCGCTCACTACAATATAAGTAGGGTGGTCTTGTGCGAGATAGAGCGCTACTGCACGGTCTAAACGCCAAGCCAGCATCTGGGTTACTTTTTCGCGGTACAGTCCAGCCCCTAATACAATAATTAAATCGGTCGGCTTAGGGTAATCAATCATACTATAAGCAGAGGACCAACTTAAATAATGAACGAGTGCAAATAATGCACTGACAGTAATCCAACATAACCATAAAAAGAGACCATTTAAAATAGGAACAGGCAACCAGCTGAGCAGGTAAAAGGCGCATGCTAATAAACCAATCGCAATTGCTAAACCGAGCAGACGCAATAAGAACATGCGCGCGCTTTTCCATTCGAAAATCGCACGGTGTTTATATAATAATAAGAGTCCGCCGATTAAGGTGATAATTGCCAAATCGTATGGAAAAGTATCGGTTAATAAATGTATAATAATTATACAGAAACCAGTGATTAAACTAAGAAAAAACGAAATAATATTCAAACCATGTCGTTGGTTGAAAAATAAATATATATAACTGCATAATAGTAAAATACTAAGTATTGTAGAAATAAACAATGTCATTGACCTCAGTCCTCAAGAATTCATGTACTTAATTTTACCCTATTTTTTCTTAAGTTTCTTTCAATATGGTATCCTTAAAAAGACAGAAGAAGCATAGTGTAGTTTAAGCTAAACAATACTTCGGAAAAATATTTAATTAAATGAAGGAGAAAGCTCATGCAAAATATTGAACAACATATCGACTTTATGGGTCATTTCTTGGAAGATATCAATTCCATGGTTGCCAAACTGCTGGAAGATTTACGTCATGAATACAATGTATCTATGGAACAATCTCAAGCAGTATTGTTATTAGACAACAATAAATCACTCACCTTATCAGAAATTACTGAGAAACAAGGCGTCAATAAAGCAGCAATCAGCCGCCGTGTGAAAAAGTTGATTAAACTAGATCTCATCCAATGGGAGAAACAAAATGCGAGTGTAGACCAACGTTTAAAATATGTGAAGTTGACCCCAAAAGGGCGCGAATATATCGAGCGCTCTAAAAAAATAGTCAGTGAAGTCGCTGTTTATTTAGTACAAGATTTAAGTGAAAAGCAAATTGAAGAAACTGCTGAAAATTTAAGTATCATAGATCAACGCATAAAAGAATACGTAAAAGAGAATCAATTATAAGCATTTATAAAGAGCAGGCTGGGACAATTTAAGTCTCAGCCTGTTTTATCAACGGCCGTCAACAAACTGAATAGTGGTTAAAACTTAATTTAGGCGATTCGTTCCTATCCTTATGTTTTCAGTGTATAGGTCCAAATTCGTATATTAATCCCCTAAAAGATATTCTATAATAGAAATAGCACGAAATATGAACTAATGTATAGAAACAATTTTACTTTTCGGTAAATTACCTGTAAAATTTGTGCGGGTTAAATGTAAAAAATGTTAATTGCAAACTATTCGAATGATTTGAATACATATACACTAAAGAAACGAAAAATAAACGGAATTTAAACGGTAAGCAAAACTTAGAAGAAATTTCCCAGGAAATATTTTTATGAGAGTTGGATTAATTGAGGTGGATGAAATGGTGCAATCTGAAAATGACAAACAAGACGATTTAAATAAATCAAATGCACAAAAAAGAAGAACCGAAACAAAATCTAATGAGAATATCAATCAAACTGTCCGTAAATTGGTGCCTTGGGGCATTGGAATATTCATAGTGATATTATTAATTATTCTCTTCTCTTTGTTGAAGAATTATAATTCTCCCGAAGCTCAAGCTAAAATATTTGTAAACGCAGTGAAAAGTAATGACACACAACGGATTTCGAATATTTTAAGTACACGGGATAATAAAGTAGGTAATGATGAAGCGGAAACCTTTATTAAATATATTAAAAATGAAATCGGTTTGAAAAAATTTGATAAGGAGTTAAACGCCACTGTTCATGATATTGATCAACATCATAAAGATGCTGGTTATATTAAAACACCTGACGGAAATAAAATCTTAAGAGTCACTATGAACGGACGTCGTTATATCTTTTTTGATAATATCGGGTTTGCTACAGAAACTAAAAAAGCGATTATCAAGAAAAAATCAAAAACGACTTATATTTTCCGTGCAGATGACAAGAAGAGAAAGGTAATTGCAGAACCGAATAAGCCGACTATGTTAGGTAACTTTATCCCAGGTATCTATAAGATTCCGGCTACTAAAGAGAATGACAACGGAAAATTCATCGGTTACTTAACCTTCTCATTTAAAAACAGCAACAGTGAAACCGTCGATGTTCATGAAAACTTCCCAGAAGCTAACTTGAATATCAATTTAGAAGGTGCAGATAAATTAGATAAAAAGAATACAAAAGTTAAAATTAATGGCAAGCAATACAGCTATGATCACGCTAAATTATATGGTCCTTATCCCGTAACTGAAGAAATAGAAGTTACTGCTGAAGGGAAGGCTAAAGGTAAAACTTTTAAATCAAGTACCGTTAAACTCTATCCGAATGAACTGAAATCAAATACGCCTGTACGCTTAAATTTTGAAAAAGAAAAAATTGATAAATACGTGAAAGAGAAAGAAAAAGAAGAAAATAGTTTGAAAAATAAAGTCACTAAGTTCTTCAATAAGTATTCCTTAGCTATGAATAATGCAGCAGGCACAAATAACTTTGCGAGCATTTCAAATTTTTTCAAGCCAGATACTGCAGATTATAAAACGATGAAACAAAACTTTCAGACAGGGCAAGGTATCCAGTCTTTGATTCAAAGTCCGCAAGTAGTGGACGTTTCACAAGAAGGTTCTAAAGTTTATGCGGAAGTACTAAATATCAACAGCCAAGGCGTTTGGGTGACATCTAAATATAAATTAGAAGATTCAGCTAAGCATCCAGCTAAAAGCGACGATGAGTCAGATTTGAAAATTATCAGTAATCAAGAATAATACTGAAGAGCGAAATAATGAAATCAATCCCTAGATTTCTATTTCGCTCTTTTTCTTTTCAACAATCTGAAAATAATACTTTATTTCAGCCGTATTAAAGTATACGATTAAACTAATGTTTATCTATAGAGAAAGAGGGAGATTTTGTGAGTCACACCCATATAGAAAGAGAGAAACCAACCATCTTTCTAGTCATTATATTAGGTGCCTTAACTGCTATCGGCGCACTTTCAATTGATATGTTTTTGCCAGGATTGCCGCAAATCAGAACAGATTTCCATACTACAACGTCCGCAGCACAACTGACCCTGACTTTATTTATGGTCGGACTGGCATTCGGTAACTTATTGATGGGACCGATTTCAGACGCTGTCGGAAGAAAACAGCCACTCGTTATTGTGATGATTGTCTATACACTTGCAAGCCTCGGTATCATCTTTTCACTCAATATCACGATGATGATCGGCTTGCGATTAGTACAGGGGTTATGTGCAGGCGCTGCAGCCGTAATTTCACGTGCAATTGCCAGCGATATGTATAGCGGGAAAGAACTGACTAAATTCTTAGCAGTCCTCATGCTCGTCAACGGCGTCGCACCCGTATTAGCACCCACATTGGGAGGAATTATCTTAATCTTCTCGAACTGGCACATGGTATTCATCATCTTAACAATTTTCGGTATTTTCATGGTGCTCTCAACCAGTCTGCGCATTCCAGAATCATTGAGTAAACAAGCACGCGAACCTGCCGATATTCTATCCATTATCAAGCAATTCAAAGCACTCTTGCAAAGACCGAAATTTGTATTGCCGATGCTCTTGCAAGGAATGACCTTTGTCATCTTATTCAGTTACATATCCGCTTCACCCTTCATCACCCAACGCATCTACACGCTGTCACCCCAAGCCTTCAGCTGGATGTTTGCAATCATCGGAATTGGGTTGATTATCTCGTCGCAACTTGCAGGCAAACTCGTAGATTACTTTGAACCGCTTGCCATCATGCGCGGCTACACACTCGTGCAAATCATAGGCGTCATTATCATTACCATCGTCTTGACCCTTCATTTGCCGATTATTTTTCTATTCATCGCCTTCTTGCTGCTAGTAGGACCCGTTACAGGAATTGCGACCATTTCCTTTTCAGTAGCGATGGACGAAAGAACAGGCGGCAGCGGCAGTGCATCAAGTCTGTTGGGATTAGTCCAAACCTTGATTGGCGGCATCAGTACACCACTCGTAGGGCTGATGGGCGAGCATAGCTATATTCCGTACCTGATCATTATCAGTATCACCTCAGTAATATTAATCATACTGCACCTCTTAATCGCTAAAACCTTTTCAGGAAAAGAAACCCCTGGAGAGTAGCAGGGCAGAAAAAGCAAAAGAGCGGGAGAACCACCTTTACAGGTCGTTCTCCCGCTCAAACTTTGTCTTACGCGTCTTTGTGGTTTTTAACATGTGTTTTAAATGGCCACCAGTTTCCAGGACCGAATGATTTAATCAATGCTGGAATGAAGAGTGGCAGCATGAATAGGTTATAAATAATTAAACCTAAAATAATAACAGTTGCAATTTCCATTAACGTCATCGCACCAGAAGTATAAAGCGCTGCAACCGTACCGATTAAGATGATACAAGCAGTCATGATAACCGTACCCATTTTACTCATTGAAGTTAGCAACGCTTCAGTAATCGATTTGCCTGCGTCGACTTCTTCATTGAAGCGGTTGACTAAGAAGATGGCATAATCGATACCGAGCGCCATCAGTACAACGAAACTGAAGAATGGAACAACTAATAATAATCCTCCCATGCCGAGCATATCGTTAAAGATTAAATTAGCGACGCCGATAGAAGCATAGTAAGTGATTAAAATAGAAGCAATCATATACAACGGCATAATAATTGAACGTTCAAAGATTAAGAGTACAACGAACAAGAACACTGTAATAAGCGCGATGGCTTTAGCCATGTCGCTATCAATGATTTTCTGCAAGTCGTTATTAGAAGAAGATGTACCGCCATATTCAATATCACTGTTTTCAAATGCTGTTCCTTTAACTTGGTTATCCACAGTATTATGAATACGTTCAACTGTATTCATTGAAGCTTTAGAGAACGGATCATCTTTTAATTCGACATTCAATAACAGAACTTTGCCGTCACCTTTACTATATTGATCGACAGATTGTTTTAATTTCTTATCTTTCAACATATCATCTGTCACATACATGCCTGATTTACTCATGCCTTTATCTTCAGACATGTCTTTAAGACGTTCTTGAATTTGTGATTGTCCATTTTGTACTTTAGAAATACCTTGTTGAGATTGTTCAAGTGCCTTAGACATTTCACCAGCTTGTTGTGTGACTTGCTGTCCAGCTTGCTGCGGTGATTGACTGCCTTGCTGCATCGCTTGTTGAACACGACTCGGATCAGTATAAGGTTTAACTTGTGAATCCATTTGGCCGAGTCCATCATTGACCTGGCCGAGACCATTATTGGCATCTGTCAATTTACTTTGAATTTGATTCAATTGATCTGTAGCTGATAATTGTTTAATAGGTTTGCCAGTAGGGCGTGTAATAGTGCTGACACTTTTAACGCCTTTTACTTTTTCAATAGATTGGGAAAGCGCTTCTAAATCATTAACGCCTTTAGCATTATCTAATTTCTTATCGTCTTTAATAGCGATATTGACAGGAAATGCTTGGCTCATATTGAAATCGTCTTTAATGATATTGATAGCTTTAATAGAATCGTATTCATCGCCGATTTCATTTGTGTTGTCATACGTAATCGTGTTAGGCGCGAAAACAATAATCGGCACCATAATAATTAAGACGATGACTAATGCTAAGAAAGAACGCTTATTCGTAAATTTACCTAATGCACCCCATAATTTATTGTCTCTATGGTCAGCTGCTTTCTTGCTTGGCCAGAAGACTTTGCCACCTAGTAGGAGCAATAGTGTCGGTAATAATGTGAAGAGAATGATCATTAAGCACAAGACACCGACTGCGATACCCATAGCAGAGCGGAATAGGCTGAATTCTACAAAGAATAATGCAGCGAAACCGACAAGTACTGTAATCGCACAAATCAAGATTGTACGACCGCCATGTTTGAATGTATTTAACACAGCATCGAAATTACTTTGATCTTTACCTAATTCCTCTTTATACCTATTTAATAAAAGAATGCAATAATCGGTTCCGATACCGAAGAGTAATGCAATTAAGAATGGCTGGATGTAAATGGAAATAGGGAAATCAATATATTTTACTAAGAATGCTAATACACCTTGTGAAAAGGCATAAGCTAAACCTACAAGTAGAAGCGGTACGAAAGGTGTTACGACTGAACGGAACACTAAGAATAAAATAACTAAAATTAAAATCACTGTAATAATTTCAGTTGTTTTTAGTCCTTCGTTGACACTTTTATTGATGTCATCATTAATGACTTCATTACCTGTGACGTAGGCCCCTTTAAAATCTTGATGTTTGATTTTATTAATATCTTTTACAGCGTCTAACGTTTTATTTTTGTCATCCGTTGTTTCAATTGGAATCATCACAGATTTTTTATCTTTAGATACTAACTTATCTTCAACATCTTTGTTTTCAAATGGATCAATGACAGTTTTAACGTGCTTAACATCTTTGACCTTTTTGATGTAATCCTTTAAATCCTTTTTGCTGGATGCATCCAATTTATGATTTAACTGCACCACAGCACTGATGCTCTTATAATTTGCACCGACATCTTTTAATTTCTGATCATATTGTTGAGATGTTGTGTCTTTAGGTGGAGCGATTTTTCCTTTGTCATTTGCAAGTTGCGCTAAATTCGGAGCGAAAATAATGGAACATGCAATGGCAATCACCACAATAATTGAAATTATCCATCTGAACTTCAATATGGTCTTCATAAATAACCTCCCTATAGTTTTAAAAAAAAAATTAGTTGACTTTAATCAACTAATAGTTTCTTTACTCTACAATCATAGTAAAGAAGTTGATTATTGTAAAGTAAAGACCTGCACGTAGTGGATTTAACTAGGCAGGTCAGTTTCTTCTAATTCACGCATTTTTATAGTATTTCTCAACATAATACGTGCCATTTCTTCGGGAGATTCCTCGCAATTACGTCGCAGCCAGGAGAATACGACACCGAGTTGTCCGCCGATTAAATATTGAATATAGTACATGTGATAATCCATGTCAGTATATTTAGCCATTACTTTCTCATACGACTCATAGGTAAGGTGCACCATCTCTATAACAAAGTCTTTTTGAGGGTGGCTAATAAATACTGCATGAAAAAAACGGCGATAGCGATATATATATTTGAATTGAATACGGAAAAATTGTAAAAGTTTGGCTTTATTATATTTGACTTGATCAAAATTTTGGTAGAGCGTATTTGTTATCTGTAAGTTTCTTGATATGTGATAAGCTTGAATTTGCTCAAACAAATCATATTTATCGGTAAAGTGGGCGTAAAATGTTGAACGGTTAATACCGCTATATGCGCAAATCATTTTAATAGTAATTTCGTCAATTGGATATTCTTCCATCAAATCGATGGTATTTACAAAAATTTTACGTTTTGCGTTTTTCTTCATTATAAAGGCACCTCTGTTAATTGCGAGAAATCAGTCCGACATATTTATAAAAAATGTTGGTATTTTTTTTAGTTACACGTCTTTATAATAGATAAAGTGACTTTAAATAGCAAATAGGAGGAAAGAAAATGAAGAAGATCATAATGGTTAATATCATTACAATCATTGTTTTGGTACTTATCGGAATCGGTGGATTCTATTACTATAACCAAGCAACAGGATATATTAAAACAGATAATGCGAAAGTAGACGGGGACCAAATGAAAATAGCCAGTCCTCTTTCTGGTAAATTAGACTCATTTGACGCTAAAGAAAATAAAGAGTACAGCAAAGGTGATAAACTTGCTGAAGTAACTGGTAAAGGTGAAGATGGCTCACCTCAAAAAATGGATATCAAAATGCCTCAAAATGGTACTATTGTAAAAACTGACGGCATTGAAGGCGACATGGTCCAAGCGGGTTCTCCGATTGCATACGCTTATAATTTAGATGACTTGTACATCACTGCAAACGTCGATGAAAAAGATGTTTCTGATGTCGAAAAAGGCAATGACGTAGATATTAAAATTGATGGACAAAATTCTAAAGTCAAAGGTAAAGTTGACGAAGTAGGTAAAGCAACTGCATCTAGCTTCTCACTAATGCCTTCTTCTAATAGTGACGGCAACTATACTAAAGTATCCCAAGTTGTTCCTGTCAAAATTTCTTTAGACTCTGCACCATCTAATTCTGTTGTTCCAGGCATGAATGCTGAAGTAAGTATTCATAAGAATTAAGGAGGTCATTAAATGACACTTGCCTTAATTATATATATTGTTATCGCATTGATTCTTATTGCGTTAGTGAATGTATTCGTTCGTAAACGTAATAAGAAACAAGCTTCGCGAAAACTGGAACAACGTCAAGCACGTAATAGAAATCAAACATCTAAATTTAAAGCGAGCGACTTAGATCGACAACCTTCGCGTTCTCAAAATGAAAGAATGACTGAGCAACCACATGATGAGGAACATCATACTGCACCAGCCGAAGATTCAACATCACCATCAGATGATGAATCAGTCAATGATAAAGCAGATCAAGAAGACAAAGAAGAAACAGAAACAGAAACAGAAGAAGAAAGAAAACAACGTAATCAAGAAAAATTACGTCAAACCAGAGAAAATTATAATAACCAACAAGAATCTATGTTCCGCTTCGGTAATGGCGTATCACGAAATGTAATTTTAGCGGCGATGTTATTCGGTATGTTCATTGCTATCTTGAACCAAACACTCTTGAACGTGGCATTACCGAAAATCAACACTGAC
This sequence comes from Staphylococcus piscifermentans, assembly GCF_900186985.1. Classification (NCBI taxonomy): domain Bacteria; kingdom Bacillati; phylum Bacillota; class Bacilli; order Caryophanales; family Staphylococcaceae; genus Staphylococcus; species Staphylococcus piscifermentans. The sequence continues at coordinate 782,225 of NZ_LT906447.1, forward strand.
TTTAATATCTCTGCTTCAACTGGGCAATGGTTGATGACAGGATTCATGTTAGTTAACGGTATCTTTATACCTGTCAGTGCGTTTCTATTTGAAAAGTATTCTTATAGAAGATTGTATTTATTCTCACTTGTCATATTTACTATAGGTTCTTTAGTCTGTGCGTTGGCACCGAACTTTACAATTATGATGACAGGTCGTGTATTACAAGCTGCCGGCGCAGGTATCTTAATGCCATTAGGTTCTAATGTTATTATGACAATTTTCCCACCGGAAAAACGTGGTTCAGCCATGGGTACCATGGGTGTCGCGATGATTTTAGCACCTGCAATCGGACCAACTTTATCAGGTTACATCGTACAGAACTATCACTGGAACGTTATGTTCTACGGCATGTTCTTTATCGGAATCGTAGCCGTGGTAGTAGGATTTATTTGGTTCAGATTATATCAACGTACTGAAAATCCAAAAGCAGATATCCCAGGTATCATCTTCAGTACCATTGGATTCGGTTCATTGCTTTATGGATTCAGTGAAGCAGGTAATGACGGTTGGGGTTCTAATACAGTCGTAATTTCATTCATTATAGGTGCTATCTTTATTGTGCTCTTTGTAATCAGAGAAACAAGAATGAAAATGCCTATGTTGAATTTCGAAGTATTGAAATTCCCGACATTCACTTTAACAACACTCATCAACGTTGTTGTGATGATGAGTTTATATGGCGGTATGTTATTACTTCCAATTTATTTACAAGATTTACGTGGATTTACAGCAATCGATTCAGGATTGCTTCTCCTACCAGGTGCCTTAGTAATGGGGCTGTTAGGACCAGTTGCAGGTAAACTTTATGACATGATCGGAATTAAACCGTTGGCTATCTTCGGTATTGCGATTATGACATACGCAACTTGGGAGTTAACTAAATTAACCATGGATACACCTTATCTATCAATCATGGGTATTTATGTATTGCGTTCATTCGGTATGGCATTCATTATGATGCCGATTATGACTGCAGGTATGAATGCTTTACCAGCACGTTTAATCTCACATGGTAATGCACTCGTAAATACTTTGCGTCAATTAGCTGGCTCTATCGGTACAGCTATTTTGGTTACAGTTATGACTAACCAAACAACGCAACACATGAACACTTTTGCACAAGATTTAGATAAAACAAATCCAGCTATTCAAGATCAAATGAAACAACTTGCCATGAAATTTGGCGGTGAAGATGGCGCTATGCAAGTATTGATGGGATTCCTCAAGAAACTTGCTACAGTTGAAGGCGTTAATGACGCATTCTGGATAGCGACACTCTTCAGTCTTATCGCGTTAGTTATGAGCTTCTTCATTCAAAGTAGAAAGAAAGCTGCTAAATACGCTAAAGAACATAACGAATAAGCTAATTGAATATTATGGGGTAAACGACAGTGTTGTAGCGGCACTGTCGTTTTTTTGATTTTAGGAAAAAGAGGGATATTAATGAGGTGTAGGAATCTAGACACAAGATTCCGAGAAGTGTCTAGAAAAGGGTGTAATCTGGACACAAGATTTCGAGAAGTGTCTAGAAAAGGGGTGAATCTAGACACAAGATTCCGGGAAGTGTCTAGAAAGAGGGCGAATCTAGACACAAGATTAGGAGAAGTGTCTAGAAAAGGGGTGAATCTAGACACAAGATTCGGAGAAGTGTCTAGAAAAGCATGTAATCTAGACACAAAATTTCGAGAAGTGTCTAGAAAAGAGGTGAATCTAGACACAAGATACCGAGAAGTGTCTAGAAAAGAGGTGAATCTAGACACAAGTTTTTAAGAAGTGTCTAGAAAGAGGGCGAATCTAGACACAAGATTTCGAGAAGTGTCTAGATTAAGCTCATCAGTAAGCCTCAATAGAAAAACTGGGACATCATACAGGCCCAGTTCTCCATACAATTATTTAATTCTAATACGGCGATTTCTAAAGAACAGACTGATAAATAACAGACCGAAACAGCACGCCAACAATGTAACAGCATTATTTAAAGCATCTGCTGTTGTTAAAATTTGATCGGGTTTGAAACTCAAGAAATATTGGCTGAGATTATCTGCTACACGTTTTGCAGTTTCATTAATAATAGATGATAAACTGAAAGGCACTACAAACATAATCGCAATAATTACCATATTAATGATTTTGATGGCAGTACGGTTGAAAATAAGTGTCAAGACAGTTAATAGAATACTAATCGCACCTGCGAAAAAGAAAATATAAAACGATGTTTTCAACTTTGCAATATTGTCTTGCAGTTGATTAATCTGCGTAAGATCAATATTTTGTGTAGAGATATTTTGCAACGTTTCTTGGAAATTCAATATTTGCGAGAAGTTAATAGGTTGGTTAACGAGCACAATATTGAAAATCGGTTCTTTCCACATGCTATACATCGTAATAGCAAGCAATATGAGTACAATCAGATGAATAATCAAACTGACCCATGAATGTTTTCTTTTATTAGAAAACTGATGACCGCGATGCAGCGGTTGTTGATTAAGTCTCTCTTGAAATTGAGAGTGTGAAGGTTGAGCGTTCATAGTTAAGATCAACAACTCCTTTCTTCTGCTTTTACAATTTGATGACTAATCTTCATTTAAAGAGATCTCTTTTATTTTAGCACCTATACTTTGAACAATATAGAGTTTGCCTTGTATTTCATAAGTATGAGAGAGTGCAAGCGCTGATTGATAGATTTTCTCTGGCGTAACAATAGTTTGAGCTTTCAAATCATTGTGTGTCTGATTTTCAGAAGCGAAATCCTTTTCAAGTTGTGATTGAACATCTGCTAATTCATTTTTGAAGACCTCGTCACTCACACTTTGTTCGAGCAATTCTTCGATACCATGAATCATTTGTCGCTGTCCTTGCAAATAACCTAATAATATTCCGCGTTCAAAGAGTTTATGGTCAGGGCCACGGGTAATATTTTCAGTAGACTGATTTAACTCGCTTAATTGCATCTTGACTTCATCAGATAAGTCATAGAGTGCCATTTTAATTTGATCTTGAAACGTTTCAGTCATTATTTATCCTCCTTATTTGGAATAGCAATACGATGGCCTAATTGTTTCGGCCAGTCGATATTTGGCTGTTCCTGATAATATGCCTCTATTTGTTCCCAGTACTGTTTTGGAAAAGGTGCAGATTTTTCAGTATCGCGGTCGATACCCATCATCATCAATTCATTCGTTGCAACCAATTGATCTTTACTGCCGTACATCATTAAAAAGAAATGCACGCGTTTATAATCGTAGTTATAAAGGTAAATACGAATGGAATAAGTATCATTTAATTTGAGTTGAGAAAGGAAAGTTGTGTGTTCTTCTAAGGTGAAGATAGTATAATTTAAACGAGTTCTATCTTCTAATGATAAACCGTGCTGGTAATTGAATTCATTAGAAGCTTCACTGAATACTTTATTGAAATCCGCATCGTGCATATGTTGATTGTGGTCAATCATTGAAGTATCTACACGGCCGTTTATAGTAAAACATTCTGTCATTACGCATTGCTCCTTTTATCTTATCTTTCAGAATTACTTCTATTTTACTAAAAATAACGGTATGCTACACACAAAAGAATTTATCTTGAATTGAAAAAGGAGGCAAGCAATGAGCGTTTCTATTTATTATCAAACAAAAGAACAACCCTTAACTTCAATCAAGCATGCTGAAGATATTCCGAGCGACGCAACGATTATTTGGTATGATTTGAATGAGCCGACAGAGGAAGAGAGTGATTATTTACTCAAACATTTTGAATTTAATCCATTAGAAATGGATGATACCATTCATGCAAATCCAAGAGCTAAATATAAAGCCTACGAAAATTATCAAAATATCGTGTTTCATACAATTTCTCCGCGAGAATATGAGATTGAGGTATTGAATATTTTTATTAAAGATAATGTGTTGATTACTTATCATCATAGAAATATAAGAGAAGTCAATACTGTGAATAAACAAGTGAAGAATCATTTTGACAAGAACCTTGATTGTGAAGATATTGTCTTATATATTTTAGATCATATCGTGGATAATTATTTTTATTACGTGGAAGAAATTTCAGATAAGGTCTTTATGTTTGAAGATGAACATGGTCGTGACCGTACGAATAAATACATGATGGACCATATCTTTGATTTACGGTCGGATATTATTAAATTGAACAGAGTAATTATGCCTATGAAAGAGGTTATCGATACTTTGCAGAATGAAAGTCGATTAGTGCAAGATAAACGTCATAAAATGTATATCCAGCATATTATTGACCATATTGCGAAAGAAGAAAGCATGTTACAGACGGCACAAGATATTACGCGAGAAATCAGAGATAACTTCGAATCCTATACAACCTTTAGAATGAATAAAGTCATGCAAATACTGACCATCGTTTCGGTTATTTTCATGCCTTTGACTTTGATTGCGGGTATTTATGGTATGAACTTCCAAAATATGCCTGAGCTTAAGTGGCATTATGGTTACTATGCTGTATTGCTTCTGATGTTAGTGATTTCACTTGGCTGTATTTGGTATTTCAAACGTAAAAATATGTTTTAACTTTTCGATGTGATTTTTGCAAATAGGTAGCAGAAGCACTCAGAGATTGATACACTTACAATAATATGAGTTTAAGAGAACAGAAAGTAGGAAATGCGATGAGCGATTCAAAAAGGGAACAACGAAAGGACGACCACGTAAAAATAGCGATGGCGCAAAACGATCCAAAACTGACGGATTTCGATAAAGTCAGATTCGTGCACCATTCCATTCCGAGTATAGATGTAGATCAAGTCGATTTATCAGTGGATTTACCTGATTTTTCAATGTCTGCACCGCTGTATATCAATGCGATGACCGGAGGAAGTGAATGGACGAAACAAATTAATGAGAAGTTAGCCGTAGTAGCACGTGAAACTGGGTTGGCTATCGCTGTAGGTTCAACACATGCTGCCTTACGTAACAGTAAAATGGCGAGCTCTTTCGACATCGTTCGCAAAACGAATCCGAAAGGTATTATTTTTAGTAATGTGGGAGCAGATGTGCCAGCTGATTTAGCCAAGCAATCGGTTGAAATGCTAGAGGCGAATGCGTTGCAAGTGCACGTCAATTCTCCGCAAGAACTCGTAATGCCTGAAGGAAATCGAACGTTCTCAAATTGGATGGACAATTTAAGTGAGATTGTGCAAACAGTTGATGTTCCAGTGATCGTAAAAGAAGTCGGTTTCGGAATGAGCCGCGAACTGATTCAAGATTTAAGAGAAATCGGTATCCGTTATGTAGATGTCAGTGGCAGAGGCGGTACAAACTTTGTAAATATTGAAAATGAAAGACGCCAACTGAAAGACATGTCTTATCTGAAGAATTGGGGTCAATCGACAGTAGAATCTTTATTAGAAAGTAAAAATCTGCAAAATCAAGTTACTGTATTTGCGAGCGGTGGAGTGAGAAATCCACTTGATGCGGTTAAGTGTCTGGCTTTGGGAGCAGAAGCAGTGGGTATGTCTCGCCCGTTCTTAGAACAAGTCGAATCCAATGGTATTGCACAAACTGTAGAGTTTGTAGAAGAATTCATTGAACAAATGAAGAAAATTGCAGTTATGGTCAATGCATCTGATATTGAAGCATTGCATCATACTGATGTAGTCTTAGATACAACATTAAGATCATGGATCGAGCAACGCGGCTTAGATCAATAAAAAATAAGCAGTTCAACTGGTAGAAGGTTGAACTGCTTATTTTTGTAGCAATTTTGGTTTTGGTAATTGCATTAAGAAGACTGCGAAGGAGATCACAATCTTGGTAACGCTTACATATAGTATAATCCAAATAGTTGTTGATTTCAAATACATATTTGAGTAAATTAACTAATATTTGTATAAATAGTGACAGCATATAATTATAAAATATAAATTGGCAACAAATCATCTGTAAATGGAAACATAATGCTATGTGACTCTTTTAAAAATCGTGCTAAATTTTTACTAGAAAATGAGAAAACCATTGGAGGGTCTAAAAATTGACTTATTATTATGTTGAAACTATTAATCCAATACAACAATGCATGTACAAAATCGAGCAGCTCTATAAAACTAAAATGGAAAAACTTTCATATATCAATCGACTAGACAACATTATTAAATTAGCGCAATGGGAGCGACCATCAGTAATCAATGTAAACACGAAAGTTGAAATCGCCGAACAATATTTTGATCTTCATAATTTTAATCCTGACCATACGTATCATTTGGAGATTAATCCAATGAAACACAAGACGGTTTTAATAGAATTGAATCACCAAATCAGAATGGAAATCAGCCAAGCGGAAGAGTCCCAAATCTATGATATTACACCTTATCTGCAAGACAGAGAAAATTATCTCTATTTAGGATTATTACATGATGAAACTAACGCACAACTACCAGATTGCAAGTTGATTGAATTTAAAAATCACCGTTTAAATGATACTTCTGTAATCCAAGAACGTCCGCTTAATTACTCAATTTAATACTTCATCTAACTTTAAAATAAATTTTATTGCAGATAACATGAAATTCAAAAGAAAGACATAAAGCTATGACATCTCTGTTAACACTCCAAGAACCTCTTTCATTTACTATATATTGTGGTAATTTTGTAATTAGAACACCATATATAGAAATGAAAGGGGTATTTTATGTTTAAAATTGAAGAAAGCCTAAGCAACTTAATCAATAAAGATCCGACTGTTATTAATGAAAATGCTAATAAAGATAGTGAAACCTTTACAACGATGCGTGATTTAACGGCGGGGGTCGTTTCAAAATCTTACGCATTAGAAAAATTATTGCCGAAACATGTAGCGGCTGCACATCAATCTGGCGATATTCACTTTCATGATTTAGATTATCATCCATTTCAACCCTTAACGAATTGTTGCTTGATTGATATTCAAGGTATGTTAGAACACGGCTTTGAAATCGGCAATGCACAAGTCGAATCTCCGAAATCTATTCAAACTGCAACTGCACAGATTGTCCAAATTATTGCGAATGTGTCTAGCAGTCAGTATGGCGGATGTACAGTGGACCGCATTGATGAAATCTTAAGTCCATATGCAGAGTTAAATGCTGAGAAACATCGTAAAATAGCTGAGCAGTTTGTCTACCCTGATCAATTGGATACATATGTGAATCAACAGACTGAGAAGGATATTCGAGATGCGATGCAAAGTTTAGAATATGAAATTAATACACTGTATACTTCTAATGGCCAAACACCTTTTGTAACTTTAGGCTTTGGTCTAGGGACTGATAAGTATAACCGTATGATTCAGAAAGCTATCTTGAACACACGTATTCAAGGTTTGGGGCACCATCATGTGACAGCTATCTTTCCAAAGCTTGTCTTTTCCATCAAAAAAGGAATTAATTTCGCACCGGAAGATCCGAATTATGATGTGAAGCAGTTGGCGTTGGAATGTTCGACGAAACGGATGTATCCGGATATTTTGAATTATGATAAGACGGTGGAAATTTTAGGTGATTTCAAGGCGCCGATGGGTTGTCGTTCTTTCTTGCCGGCATGGCAGAATGCGCAAGGTGAGAACGAGAATAGTGGGCGTATGAATTTAGGGGTGGTGACGTTGAATGTGCCGCGGATTGCGATTGAAACGAGCGGGGATTTAGCGGCATTTTGGCGTTTATTGGATGCGCGTATGGAATTGATTCATGATGCGCTGGTTTATCGTATTGAGCGGTTGAAAGATGCGGTACCGAATAATGCGCCTATACTGTATAAGAGCGGTGCGTTTCATCAACGTTTATCTGAAAAGGATGATGTGATGATGTTATTTAAACATCAACGGGCAACGATTTCTATTGGTTATATCGGCTTGTATGAAGCGGCCACTGTATTTTACGGTCCTAATTGGGAAACGAATCCTGAAGCGAAAACTTTTACTTTAGATATATTGCGTCGCATGAAGGATTTTCAAAAACAGTGGACAGCACAATATGATATTTTCTTCAGTCTTTATAGTACGCCGAGTGAATCGTTGACTGATCGTTTCTGTCGTCTGGACCGTGAACGTTTCGGATTAATTCCAAATATTACAGATAAAGGTTATTATCAGAATTCATTCCATTATGATGTGCGTAAAGCTGTTTCACCTTTTGAAAAGCTTGATTTTGAAAAGGATTATCCGTTCTTGGCAAGCGGCGGTTATATTCATTATTGCGAATATCCAAAATTGACGCATAATACGAAGGCGTTGGAAGCAGTTTGGGACTATGCGTATGACAAAGTCAGTTATCTTGGAACTAATACACCTATAGATAAATGTTATGAATGCGGCTTTGAAGGTGAGTTTAATACGACAGCTAAAGGTTATACATGTCCGACTTGCGGTAACCACAATCCTGAAACGGTAGACGTAGTTAAACGCACTTGCGGCTATTTAGGCAACCCGGTGCAAAGACCGACGATTGAAGGACGTCAAAAAGAAATAACTGCACGCGTCAAACATCTGAAAGATAAGGGATGATGCAAGATGTTTGAACAATTAGAAACTGGACAAGGTTATATTGCTAAAATTGAAAGAGAAAGCTTTACAGATGGAGAAGGCGTACGGTGCAGCGTCTATGTATCTGGTTGTCCATTCAATTGTAAAGGCTGCTATAACCAGGCATCCCAGCAATTCACTTATGGAGAACCATTCAATCATGAGGTGCTGGTGAACATTATTGAAGCGTGTAGCCCATCGTATATCGCAGGTTTAAGTATTTTAGGCGGAGAACCATTTTGTAATCTAGATACGGTAGAACCTATAGTGCAGGCTTTTCGAAATAAATTCGGTGATGAAAAATCTATTTGGATTTGGTCTGGATTTATTTTTGAAGCTTTGCAGAAAAAAGCAGGCAGAAGAGGGGAATTGCTGAAAGAGATTGATGTACTCGTGGATGGGCCGTTTATGGAACAGCTCTATCAACCTGGTTTAGCTTATAAAGGCTCATTGAACCAACGCGTGATTGATGTACAAACTTCTTTGAAAGCTTGTACTGTTATTGAATATTAAAAAATACCGGTTGAATTGGAATTAAATCCAATTGCAGCCGGTTTTAATTTTGACTTTTCCAAGTATCTTCTGGTGCAGTCATTTCAGATTTACGCATGCGAGAGACATAAGGATTACCTTTAACAGTGAAGCGAAGCGGTTTATGTGTCCATTCTCCTTTATTCGGAACACCGATACGTGGGCTTTCGACGATAGAAACAGGTAGTTTACGTGCCTCAACATCAATGGACAGCGGTCCTTCATTTAAGCGCGTGCCATCCAATTCCATCGTCATATTGAAAGCACGTGTCCACTTGCCAGGACCATTCGTTAAATCGATGCCTTCTTTGCCATTTCTATTTTCTATCATTTGATCTGTAATAAATTCAGGCTCTAAGGCTCTGATAAGTATCCCTTCAGCGGTACCAGCAGGTTGCGTTACTAAATTGATTAATAAATGCGTATGCATAACATGAGCGTAGACGGTTCCTCCATCTTTATACATCGATTGCACACGAGGCGTTCGGCGTCCGTTATAAGTATGTGCCGCTTCGTCGATTGCTCCGAGATAAGCTTCAGTTTCTACAATATAGCCTGAAAATTGATTTTCTCCATCATCAAAGGTTAATTTGACACCTAATAAATCTTTCGCAATTTCTGGCGTAGTACGATTGATAAAATCCATGACTGGCCTCCTTGTATCATAAATTTACGTTTACACTTGTTATTTATTTTAAGCAATTTTTAATCATAATAACAATAATGTGTTTGAAAAATTGAAGTATAACACTGATGATGATTGTAAATATTGTAAAAAAATCATTTAGAAAATCAGATAAATCAAAGTGTTGTGTTAATATAATAATAAATACTTAAGTCAATTTATAATTATGCTTAATGTTTAAACAAATTGTCTTTCATTCAATATTAACGGTATATTGAATTGACGTAACAAGAGATAATTAACATACGAGGAGGCGTTCTTATGGAAAAACGAGTAGGGTTCGGGGAATCTTTTGTGCTCTTTTGGAAGAACTATGTCAATTTTCAAGGACGTGCAACACGTCCTGAATATTGGTTTATGACTTTGTGGAGTTTCATTATCTTTCTGCCCATCACAATTATTGCAGTTATCGGTATGAGTATAATGATAGCGGGCAGCGCAAATGGTTCAGATGGCATGATAGCTATCGGCGCATTAATATATTTTGGTCTGATGATTATAGCAACTTTAATCGGCTTGGCAATGCTGTTGCCTTCTATTGCATTATTGTTCCGTCGTTTTCATGATACTGGGAGATCAGCCAAAATTTATTTCTTCTTTTTAGGATATGCCATCATTGGATACATTATAGTGATTCTCGCAGTCAATGCTTCTGATGCTGCAGCTTGGTCTATCATTTTAGGATTCTTAATTTGGATGGGCTACATGGCTTTTGCGATTTATATGTTTGTCATCACTGTTTTACCGAGTGAGCCGAGAGACAATAAATATGGTCTTGTAAGAGGGAGCGCTCGTGTTCAGGCAGGTGATGCAAATTGGAGAAAAGAGTAGGTTTCGGTCGCGCCTTCTTGCTTTTTTGGAAAAATTATTTCAATTTTAAAGGGCGGGCCAGACGTGCTGAATTCTGGTGGTGGACACTATGGAATTTTCTTATTTTTTCGTTGCTTGGATTAAGCAGTACTATATCTTTCTTTTACTGGTTCGCTAATTCGTTTGATGGCCATAAGACAGCAGCACTCAACTCAGCTATCATCTTTATGATTAGTGCAGGACTATACCTTTTCTTACTTGTAGCAACACTGATACCGAATATCGCGTTATTAATTCGGCGATTTCATGATACAGGAAGAAAAATGACTGTACCCATTTGTTTTATCGTTGCTACGATCTCATATAACTTCATAAACCCTATGGTAAGAACAGATGCACAGCACCATGGTGTTTTATGGATATTTGTTGTTCTATTTTTATTAATCTACGTTGCCTTGGCGGTTTATATTTTTGTAATTACATTATTACCTAGTCAACCAGAAGACAACAAATACGGACGTGGTCCTGCAGGTAAAAAATTCGAGCAAGGTCATGCACCCACTTCTCATAAATCCTATTCTGAGTCAGCGACTGGCAGTCATCACACACATTATGAATAATAGACTTGAAAGACGATTTCTTTTTCAATAAAGAAGTCGTTTTTTTATTAGTTTTTTGAATATCATTGATGTCATTTTGACTAATATACTTGTCAAAATGACAAAGATAATATAGTATAGTGGTTAACGGAGGTTAGAAATATGAGAACACGCGTTAAAGAATTGCGGGCACGAGACGGCTATAACCAAACACAACTCGCTAAAAAAGCAGGAATTTCACGTCAAACAGTCTCTTTGATTGAAAGAAATGAATTCATGCCTTCCGTACTTACTGCAGCTAAAATAGCACGTATATTTGGAGAACGGATTGAAGATATTTTTATTTTTGAGGAGGATGATTATGAGTAAAGTTAAGAGAAATATACATTCTTTATTTAAAATTGTATTATTTGCACTAGCAGGTTTTATAGTTGGTTATAGTGTTATGTACTTCGGAAAAAACGACTATCCCAGAATAATTAATAGTCAAGGTACGATAGTAAGTACCATTTTCACAACTGCTATTATTACTGCTATTGGTGCATTGATGATTAGTAAAATAAATAATGCTGAAAAATTTAAAATTAAAATTGAAAATGGCGATATTTATGCCGATAAATATGATTTCTTATTTAATAAAAATATTTACAATGCATCTTTGTTGGTGTATATCTCTATATTTTTCAGTTTGATTAATATTATAGTCATTACATTGTTCCAATCCACATTTAATAATGTATGGTTTATCACAATTATTCCTTTTTTAATATGTATCTATTTAAGTAGCCGTTATACGCGAAAAATTACAAAAATAGATGACAGATTACCAAAATATAATGATCCTGAATATACTAACAAGCTTATCAATGCTATGGATGAAGGCGAAAAACACTGCACATATGAAGCGTTGTTTAAAATTTATCGATATAATATTTCAATTCTAATGATGTTAATCATTATTTTAGCAGCCTGTTCGATTATCACAGGAGCCAATATGGCTATTGCCTTATTTTCATTACTAGCACTCTACGTTTTCAATATTACTTTCTACTATGTCAAAATCGGTAAATATTTCAATCAATAATATTGAAAGTTTATGAAAATATCCAGATTAACAATAGAGTTGTCTTAATACTATGATAATATTAAGATAAGTATTCTATATTATTTAAAACTTAACAATTCACGCAAAGGAGATGAGGAGCATGTCATTAGAATTAAAAGATGTCACTAAGAAATACGGCGATAAAACAGTGGTGAATGATATTTCTTTATCGCTAGAGAATGGCAAGATGTTAGGATTTTTAGGCCGCAACGGTGCAGGTAAGACGACAACATTCCGCATGATACTAGGTTTAACGCCATTGACAGAAGGTTCTATTACATATAATGGCAACAAGATGGGCGAGCAAATGTTCAATAAAGTAGGCTATCTGCCTGAAGAACGCGGTTTACATCCCAAGATGAAGGTTAAAGATGAATTACGTTATCTGGCTACTTTGAAAGGAATGCCAAGAAAAGATTTTGATCAAGCTTTAGATTATTGGTTGAATCGCTTTAAAATTATAGAAAATAAAGAGAAGAAAATAGAGGCTTTATCTAAAGGGAATCAACAAAAAATTCAATTGCTCGCTAGTCTCATGCACCGCCCTGAGCTGTTGATTTTGGATGAACCTTTCAGCGGTTTGGATCCAGTAAATGTGGAACTGTTGAAATCAGCTGTAAAAGATTTGAATGAAGAGGGGACGACTATTATTTTCAGTTCCCATCGAATGGAGCACGTTGAAGAGCTTTGTGATGATGTGTGTATTTTAAATAACGGCAACCTTGTGCTGCAAGGTGATATCCAATCTATTAAAGATCAATTTGATTTGAAAAAAGTAGTGATTGAGACAGATAAACCTCTAGCAGAATTAGAGGAAATAGAAGGAGTCTCTCAAGTGAACCGTTCCAAACGAGAAATCACTTTAACAGTAGAAAATCAAGCAGCAGCTGAACGTGTCTATGAAGCAGTGACAAGAAGCGGATTTGTTAAACGTTTCCAAGTATTAGAACCTTCTATTCAAGATATCTTTATCGACAAGGTAGGTGATATTCATGAGTAAATTCTGGGCAACCTTCTCGTTAACTTATATGAATAAGATTAAATCCCGTTCCTTTATTATTATGACCGTCATTATTGCCTTACTTATTATCGGTGGCGCGAATGCGAATAAAATTATCGATATGTTCAGTGGCGGACCGGATAAAATTGGCATTGTCACAGATAATCAGCAAGTTTATCAAATGGTTAAATCGCAAAGTGAGAAGATGGAAGATAAAGGTACAAAGTTTACGCATATCTCTGAGAAACAAGCGCTTAAAGATGTGAAAAAAGATAAACTGGATAAAGCTTATATCATTTCTTTCAAAGGTCAGCAAATAGAAGGTAAAATTGTCAGCAAAGATTCAGTTTCAAATGAATCTGAACAAAAATTAGAAAGCATCTTAACACCGATACAAACGCAAGCGATTGCTAAAAGTGTAAATTTAAGTTCAAAAGACCTTCAGGCTTTACAACAAAAATCCAAAGTAACATCTCAAGCAATCGGCAAGAATGCACAACAACTTTCTGCACAAGATAAAGTAGCCAATATTATTATTTTATATGCAGGTATTATGTTGATGTTCTTTATCATCATTAACTACGCTAACCAAGTCGCTATGGAAGTGGCAACTGAAAAGACATCTCGTGTAATCGAAATGGTGATTACCAGTATTTCACCTGTCAAACATATATTAGCTAAAATATTAGCTATCATTGCTGTGGCCTTTACGCAAATACTTATTTTTGTCATTGTCGGCGTGATCAGTATTTATCTATCCGATTTAAAAGATGTCATTAAAAAATTCAATGTGAAAATTACCGATGTTACAATACAATTATTAATTGTCGGAGTGATTTGTCTGGTAATCGGAATTATTTCTTATACGATTTTAGGAACGATTTTAGGTTCACTAGCTACTCGGATTGAAGATATGAACCAAGCGTTAATGCCGATGACGATAGTAAGTTTTATTGCTTTCTATATCGCCATCTTCAGTTTGAATACACCTGAAACGACGTTGACTAAGATTACAAGTTTTATTCCATTGATTTCACCGTTTGTATTGTTCTTAAGAGCTTCTACGCCAGAACTGCAATTATGGGAAATTATTGTCAGTGTTCTGCTTTCCCTGATTGTAATGGTACTCTTACTGTGGATTGCGGTTCGCAGTTATCGAGATTCAGTCCTTACTTTTGAAAAAGGTTTCTTTAAAGGATTAAAACGTGCATTTAAGAAGTCATAATTGTATAAAATAGGTTCAAATGTTAACTAATGGCACACCTTTGCTAGATTGTATCTAGTCATCGGTGTGCCTTATTGTTAAAATATAGAGTGAGGAAAGTAATAAACAGGTGGCAAATAGAATGGTTTATCCAATTTTAATATTTATTTTAGCAGGGCTGTGTGAAATAGGCGGTGGTTATCTCATTTGGTTATGGTTGAGAACAGCACAATCACCGCTCTTAGGATTACTGGGAGGTATCCTTTTAATTTCATATGGCATTGTCGCAACTTTTCAAGTATTTCCGACGTTCAGCCGAGTTTATACCGCTTACGGGGGAGTATTTATTGTGATGAGTATCTTGTGGGGATACGTATTTGATAAACAGACACCAGATAAGTATGATGTTTTGGGCGCTATTGTTTGCATTATCGGTGTCTTAATCATGTTGCTGCCTGACAGAAGCTGATTTGAAGCGGTGAGTTAGGAAAGGGTGTATTGAAATGATGTTTACGAAAGTGGAGCACCAAAGAAACGGCCTCGATTTAATCAAGATTGATAACGACGAAACAAAAATTGTATTTACGAATTATGGCGCAAGAATTGTAACGTGGAAATATGAAGATAATATTATTGTCTTAGGCAATGTAGTGGAAGCGGATGAATTCTATCAAGATAACCCCTATTACTTCGGCGCAAGTGTCGGTCGTTATGCCGGACGCATTGCAGACGGTAAATTTACCCTTGATGGCCAAACATATCAATTAGAACAAAATGATCCGCCGAATCACCTGCACGGTGGTTCAAACGGTATCGACCACCGTTACTTCGATTACGAAATTATTGATGAAAACGGCGGCTACATTCAAATTATCTTCACAACAGTGATTAAAGAAGCAGATGATCATTACCCTGGCGATATTAAATTGAAGATTGTACATACGTATGATATTGATAATCGATGGACGATTGAATATTACGCAGAGTCTGATCAAACAACTTTATTCAATCCGACAAATCATGTCTATTTCAACTTGAATAGGGATAATAAAGAAGTAGATAATCATTATTTTACGAGCGAGAAACTGGGCATGCATTTATTGAATGAGCAAAATCTGCCTGATGCACGTACACCTTTAGATTTAGTAGATTTATTTGATAAACATAAAATACGTCTGACTGAAATATTTGAGAGTGAAGCACCTCAATTGAAAGCACAGATAGATAAATATAATGGGTTGGACCATCCGTTCTCTATCGGTGAAGAATTAGTGATTGAAAACAGCCAATTTCTTTTAAAAATGCAGACGGATATGCCGAATGTGGTGGTCTTCACTTTTAATGATACGAGTGAGTGGGACAGTGATATGAATATCTACAAACCACATTCTGGATTTACCCTAGAGGCCCAAAGTTTACCGAACGATATCAATATTCAAGGTAAGGATGCACCATCCATTTTGCAGAACGATCGTGCATTTTATTCTCGAACAACCTACCAAATTATTGAAAAACTGTAGTAAATTGAAGACAAGGAGTATTCAGCATGGATATAAGAGCTTTGAAATTAAAAACTGTTGAGGATGCAGTCGCAGAAATTAAAGATGGCATGGTAGTGGGCATTGGTACAGGAAGCACTATTGAATTATTATTGCCCCGAATTGCAGAACTGCTAAATACAGGAACACATATCATCGGAGTGTGCACTTCGAATAAAACTGCATTACTAGCAAAAGAGCTTGGTATTAAGATAGTAGATGTAAATGATGTCGACTATATTGATGTGGCCATTGATGGTGCGGATGAGTTTGATGCTGACTTAAACTTGATTAAGGGTGGCGGTGGAGCACTCTTTCGTGAAAAAGTTATTGATGATTTGGCAGAACGTTTTGTGGTCATTGCTGACGAGACAAAATTTGTCGATTATCTCGGACAAACTTTCAAACTGCCAGTTGAAGTTGATAAGTTCAATTGGATGCTGGTGGCGAAAAAAATTACACGTGATACACAAGCGCAAGTCTCACGCCGAAATGTGGAAGATATTCCATTTGTTACAGATAATGGTAATTATATCTTAGACGTTGAACTGCTTCCGAATACAGATGCGTACGCTATGCATGAATACTTGATTCATTTAACAGGTGTCTTAGAGACGGGATATTTCCTTGACGTGGCTGATCGCGTTATTATCGGCACACAAGACGGAGTTAAAATTTTAGATAGAGCTTAAGATATAAGAAAAGCTGATGCAGAAGGAACTGCATCAGCTTTTTAATTTAACGTCGTTGATTTTTCTTTGAAAATGTAGAGCGTTTGTTGTTTGGATTCGTATTTTCTTCTGATTGTTTGATTTCTTCTTCTGCATCTTCGACGGCAGTAGAAGTAGGATGGCTCTCTGCTTCAGGAGCCTCTTCAAGGTTTTCTTTTTCTGCAGAAGTGTTTTCAGGGTCTGTATCTTCTTTCGCTTGTTGTTCAGCTGCGGATGAAGTCTTGATGTCATCGTCTTCTGGGTCTTTCGGATAGTCGAGATAGTTATCCGGATCGACTTCTTCTAATGAGTCTTTAGTAAAGTAGTAAAGTGCAGCACGGATAATTAAACTTAGGATAATAAAGGCGGCTGCAACTGCTGCTGTACTTAGGGCGATTACTTTCATTGAGAATAAATCGCCGACTTCTTCACTGAAGAAAAAGACGAGTGCAAAGGACATGAGAGCGTGGAAGACCACTGCGATGTAAATGGTACGTCCTTTAGTTGCGCGGATGAGTTCACCGATAATCATTGAGAATGCAAAACTATAGAGCAGATTATAGAGTGTATATTCTATTGAATATGTAGTATTAACATTCCAGATCGCGTATAAAACACCTACTATAATAGAAGCGAAGAAGGTATTCATTTTCGTTTCAACGATGTTTTGTAAATAAGAACGGAAACCGAATTCTACAAAAAACGCCATGCATAAATGCCCGATTAAAATAGTCCATATGGAAACGGATAAATTTTTTGATTGTAAAATGATAAAGCTGTCTGCATATGTGTTAAAGATGAACATGCAGATTATAAGAATAATAAGCGGCAAAATCATTGCCAATAATAATCTTTCAATAACTTTGAAACTGAGTGAGAGTTTTAAACTCGCGATTTGAGCACGTTTGTTTTTAAATACTAGTATGCAGATAATAGCTGCAATGAAAGGTGCCAGAGTACTCATATCAAAGACAAAACGTTTGAATGGTACTGCTGTTTGAAAATCTTTCAGAATCAATGGGAATGCAAAGGCAAGTACAAAGAAGACAAAAATTGTCATCGCCCATTGGAAACCTGATATACGTTTCATATTCATTTTTTTGAAACCTCCAATTAAGTACGCGGTGATTCCACACAATAGTTCATGGTTGCTTTGTACTGTTGAGTAATGTGTTCAATCGGATGTTGAAATAATAATAAACCGCTTCACGACGGCTTTACTTTTTATAATTTACTGTATGGAAACGAATAAACACCTATTAGCATTATACATCTGAATAAATCAGAAATAAATTACTTGTTAACAAATGACTTTGAAATGAAATACCATTGTAAAGGTTGTATCAAGCTTATTGCTATGAAAGCGTTTTGATGGTTGATACAGAAGGGTAGAAGTTACTTAGCACAGTTGAAATGGGTTTCTGTGATTGAAACGAGGCAAATAAGCACTTATACTTAATTTGATGATGATTTTAAGGAGGATATGGATATGTACAAACAGGCCAATCCAGATTTATGGCAAGGCAGAGTGGATAGTGAGACAGATAAATCGCAATTTCGCCACTTCCAAACAATTGAATTGAAAGATATCAATGAGACGAAAGTAGACGAAAAAGCAGGAACGGGCATCTTAGGATATGCAGTAGATAAAGGAGTAGAGCTGAATAACGGACGTGTCGGGGCACAAGAAGGTCCTGACGCTATCAGAAAAGCATTCGGCAACTTATCTGTTTTAACACCATGTCCGGTATACGACTATGGCAATGTGTACCATGATCATGACCATTTAATTGATACGCAAGAAGAATATGCAGAATTAGCTGCAAAAATGTTTAAAAATCACAATTATTCTTTCTTAGTCGGTGGGGGACACGACATTGCTTATGCGCAATATTTAGCGATGCGTAAAGCGTATCCTGATGCTTCAATTGGTGTGATAAACATTGATGCTCACTTTGACACGCGTGAAGCTGAATCTTCAACTTCAGGCACAAGCTTCAGACAAATTCTTGAAAGCGACGATAATGCTGACTATTTCGTTATGGGTATTCAATCTGCAAGCAATACGAAACATTTATTTGATTATGCTGAAGAACGTGGTATTGAATATGTGACTGCGGACGAAATTTTGCATGAAATTTCACCTACCATCAAAGATAAAATCGACCATTTTATTAATCGCCATGATGTTATCATGTTTACAATTTGTATGGATGTTGTAGATAGTGCATTTGCTCCAGGTGTGAGTGCCCCGGCAGTCAATGGATTAACACCACATATTATTTTAGAATTATCTCGACGTATTGTCGGACATCCGAAACTTGTTTCAATCAGTGTGGCTGAAACAAATCCGTTATATGATATGGATAATCGGACTGCGAAATTAGTTGCACTCTTCTTGCATAACTTTATTCATTAATTTTTGATATAGAATATAACAGCGGACTGCCTGTCGGGGTAGTCCGTTTTTTATGTAGTAGCGGCGATGTTGACGGAGTTGGTGTTGGAAAAGTAGGATAATGGAGAGGGGGAAGATGTAAGGTGCAAGGGTGTAATCTGGACATAAGTTTTTGAGAAGGAAGAGGGACAGAAATAATTTTGGATAAAATTATTTCGTCTTCCCACCCCCGCAAGGCTAACTAGAATAGGAAAAAGCTTGGAACAAGCGCATTTTCTATTCAGATAGCTACTGCCAGTCTAGAAAAGGGTGTAATCTAGACACAAGATTCAGAGAAGTGTCTAGAAAAGCATGTAATCTAGACACATGTTCCCGAGAAGTGTCTAGAAAAGCATGTAATCTAGACGCAAGATTCAGAGAAGTGTCTAGAAAAGCATGTAATCTAGACGCAAGATTCAGAGAAGTGTCTAGAAAAGCATGTAATCTAGACGCAAGATTCAGAGAAGTGTCTAGAAAAGCATGTAATCTAGACACAAGATTCAGAGAAGTGTCTAGAAAAGGGTGTAATCTGGACACAAGTTTCGAAGTAGTGTCTAGATTCCCACCAGCTCATCCGGTCGTCCACTAGCTTATCAGGTCATCCACCACCCCCTCCGCTCCTGCTCCCAAATCTCCACTCATCTACTGTATCTTCCAATAATTAATACATTCATCAATCAAAGTCTTCGCAATTTCCGACAATTTCCGTTGTTCCAAGTAATTGATATAAATCGTGCGTTCAATAATCGGTGTAATCTTAATAGCACTCAGTTGATTGGCTGAAAAAGATTGATAGTAAAAACGCGGAATAATAGCATAGCCTAAGCCTCTGTGTACCATAGTAGTAGCCGTTTCGAAACGATCTACTTCTAATACAATATTAGGATGGATATTCATTTGTTTGAAATACTCATCCAAATGTTTTCTGACTTGATATTGACGGTTAGTTAAAATCAATGGAAGATGTTGTAAGTCAGTTGCTTTTTGAGTAGTACTTTCAATCGTGTCTTTGGGTGCAATTAATACATAAGGTTCGTTATAAAGTGGAACAGAAACGATGGTATCACGATCTATTTTTTCATTTGAGAGAGCGAAATGTACATCGAAATTCAATAAACTGGAAATAATGCTTTCCATATTATGTTGCTCTATGATCTGGTAGCGTTGTTTTTGATAAGTCTTGTGGTGCTGCTGAATCACTAATGCGACCCAAGGACTCGTAGACTCCAATATTGAAAGTTTGAGTCGCGGCTCATCAGAAATATTCAAATCATACATGCGATCCAACGTTTTGTGATAATGATTTACTAAAGATTGAGCATATTTATAAAACTGAATGCCTTTTTCAGTAATTTTCAACTCTTTAGTTGTTCTGATAAATAGCGGATAACCTAGGTCTGCTTCCATCTTTTTAATTGCAGTAGTCAAAGAGGGCTGACTGATATGCAAGAATTGAGCAGCACGCGTGAAACTGTTGTAGCGGACGACCGCTAAAAAATACTCTAATTGCATAATTTTCATCCGAACATCCCACCCCTTCATTAAAAAATAAATGTGTATTGGTAATTAAAATTATAAAGAAAACTGAAAAAATATGTAATAAATTTTTACATAGCAACTAGCTTAGAAGTGCTTTTATTTCAGTAACAAACTAGATTTATAGCTTGAAACTATAAATAATTAGTTTATTTATATTTGATGCTTATATCGTAGCATATTATACTTAAATTGTGATGCAAGGGATATTACATTTTATTACAGATTGAATATTTGGAAAATTCAAGAAATGAATTTTATTTCTATTATTAAATTGAAATGGCAATTTGAGATGATATTGAAGCAAACTTCATTTCTATCAATTTTCCTTAAGTGATATCCGCTTGCCATCTTTTGCAGGGAGAAATGATTAATAGGATTTTTTAAAGCAAGTGATGCATCGAAGGGGAAAGATGCTTTCATTGCTTGCAGCACATCGACAACTATATATAAGATTCAGTGAATAGTATGATATGGAGCTTAAGTCATCTAGGTTCAATCATAATCAGACAGCTTTCACATGCTTGTAAAACAAAGGGGTGTCAAGTATGAAAACTGAAGCAAACTTACTATCTGAAGAGATGGAACTCCAATCTGATACGCAACCCGCTCAAAGTGAAAAAGGGGTAAAAATGTGGCGGTTTTACGTATTCAGCTTTATTGGAATTCTTTGTTTCTTCGTTCCGGTAACTATCGGCGGCACGAACACGATTCTCGTAGACCATGTGCACTTATGGGTGCGACAGCTGCTCGGTCCGGCCATGCCTTATGTGGCATTGCTATTAATTTTAGCCGGGGCAGGCTTGCCGATCGTCAGACAAGATTTCAAGAAGTCAGTCACTGACTTTATTATTGTACTTTTTAAAGTACTTGGAGCAGTCATTGGTATCATGTATGTATTTAAATTTGGTCCAGCATTACTGTTCAAACAAGATTACGGTCCGTTTTTATTCGACAAACTGATGTTGCCATTAAGTATTTTGATTCCGATTGGTGCAGTCGCACTTTCATTATTAGTAGGCTACGGTTTACTAGAATACATCGGGGTTTTGATGCAGCCGGTTATGCGTCCATTATTCAAGACGCCGGGTAAATCAGCGGTTGATGCAGTGGCTTCTTTCGTAGGGAGTTACTCATTAGGATTGTTGATTACGAACCGTGTATATAAAGATGGAATGTATAACAAGAAAGAAGCGGTGATTATTGCAACCGGCTTCTCAACAGTATCTGCTACTTTCATGGTTATCGTAGCGAATACATTAGGCTTAATGGAACACTGGAATTTATTCTTCTGGAGTACTTTAGTGATTACATTTGCAGTAACTGCTATTTCGGCACACTTACCGCCGATTCGCAATGAATCAGAAGAATATTATGAAGGCCAAGAAGGCGATAAAGAAGTGGAAGTAGATGGCAGTCGTTTCAAAGCAGCTTACGATGAAGCGAAACGCCAATCACATGATTCACTTCCATTGCTGAAAAATATTTGGCTGAATGTCAAAGATGGACTTGAGATGACGATGGCGATTTTACCATCTATTCTATCCATCGGTTTTGTCGGGTTATTACTGGCAAACTTCACGCCGATTATTGATTGGTTAAGTTACATTTTCTATCCATTTATCTATATCTTCCCGATAGGTGATAAAGCATTGTTGGCCAAAGCGTCGGCAATCTCAATTATTGAAATGTTCTTGCCGTCATTAATCGCGGTGAAAGCGACAATGGCTGTGAAATTTGTAACTGCAATTACAAGTATTTCTGCAATTATTTTCTTCTCTGCATTAGTACCTTGTATTATGGCCACAGATATTAAAATCCCAGTGTGGAAATTAGTATTTATCTGGTTTATTCGTGTGGCGTTGACACTATTGATTGCGATTCCATTCGCTCTACTTATTTTTTAAAAAAAGAACTTAAACAAAGGAGAGATTGATTATGACTAAAGATGCAACTGCAAACGGCAGACAAATCAAAGCGAAAAAAGGTTTAGAAATTGAATGTAAAGGATGGGAACAAGAAGCGGTACTACGAATGTTGTACAACAACTTGGATCCAGAAGTAGCAGAACATCCTGATAAATTAGTCGTTTATGGCGGTATCGGTAAAGCTGCCAGAAACTGGGAAGCATTTGATGCGATTGTCGATACATTACGTCGTTTAGAAGATGACGAAACAATGTTAGTCCAATCAGGTAAACCGGTAGCTGTGTTCAAGACACATAAAGAAGCACCGCGCGTATTGCTGTCTAACTCAGTACTAGTGCCGAAATGGGCAAACTGGGATCACTTCCATGAGTTAGATAAAAAAGGCTTGATGATGTACGGCCAAATGACTGCCGGCAGCTGGATTTACATCGGTTCTCAAGGTATCGTACAAGGAACTTATGAAACATTTGCAGAATTAGCCAATCAACACTTTGGTGGTTCTTTAAAAGGCACAATTACATTAACTGCTGGATTAGGTGGTATGGGCGGTGCGCAACCATTGGCTGTAACAATGAATGAAGGGGTAGTCATCGGTGTAGATGTAGACCCGACTCGTATTGAAAAACGTATCGAAACACGCTATTGCGACGTTATCACACATTCACTTGATGAAGCTTTAGAAAAAGCGCAAGAAGCTAAAGAAGCGGGTAAACCGTTATCTATCGGCTTAGTGGGCAATGCACCAGAAGTGTATGAAGAAATCTTAAAACGTGATTTCAAAATTGACGTAATTACAGACCAAACTTCAGCCCATGACCCATTAAACGGTTATGTTCCAGAAGGATTATCTCTGGAAGAAGCAGATAAATTACGTGAAGAAAATCCAGAAGAATATGTGAGATTATCTTGCCAATCTATGAGAAAACACGTTTCTGAAATGTTAGAATTCCAAAAACGCGGGGCAGTTGCATTTGACTATGGTAACAACATTCGTCAAGTTGCCTTTGATGAAGGTGAAGAACATGCCTTTGACTTCCCTGGTTTCGTTCCAGCGTATATTCGTCCGTTGTTCTGTGAAGGTAAAGGACCTTTCCGTTTTGCAGCATTAAGCGGCGATCCTAAAGATATCGAACGTGCTGACGAAGCTATGCGTGAACTCTTCCCTGAAGATGAAAAATTATTGCGTTGGTTAGATATGGCAGACGAAAAAATTGCATTCCAAGGTTTACCATCTCGTATCGCTTGGTTAGGTTATGGCGACCGTGCAAAAATGGGCTTGAAATTAAATGAACTGGTACGTAATGGCGAAATTTCAGCGCCTATCGTTATTGGACGTGACCACTTAGATTCAGGTTCCGTAGCTTCTCCAAACCGTGAAACTGAATCCATGAGAGATGGTTCAGATGCAGTAGGCGACTGGGCAATCTTGAATGCTTTAATTAACACAGCAGCTGGCGGTTCTTGGATTTCCTTCCACCACGGCGGCGGTGTAGGTATGGGTTATTCATTACACGCAGGTATGGTAATTGTCGCAGATGGTTCTGAACGAGCTGATGAACGCTTGAAACGTGTATTAACTACAGATCCGGGTATGGGTGTAGTAAGACACGCTGACGCAGGATATGAAATTGCGATTGAAACAGCGAAAGAAAAAGGTGTCGATATTCCAATGTTAAAGGAGCAAGATTCTCATGAGTAATGATTTAGTAATCCAAAATATTGCACAATTAATTTTACCGAAAAAAACAGATAAACCCTTAAAAGGTAAAGAGCTTGATCAATTGAATGTAGTAGAAGACGGTACAGTAGTGGTAGATAACGGTAAAGTTGTATACGCCGGCCCGCATTCAGATGAATATCAAGGTAAAGAAACGATTGATGCAACTGGCAAAGTTATTTCACCAGCATTGGTAGATGCACACACGCATTTAGTCTTCGGCGGTTCTAGAGAACATGAAATGGCATTAAAACGTCAAGGCGCTTCTTACTTGGAAATCTTAGAACAAGGTGGCGGTATTCTATCTACAGTGAAAGCGACACGTGAAGCAACTGAGGAAGAATTATTCAAGAAAACGGACAAAGCCTTACGTGAAATCATGTCTTATGGTGTCTTGACTGTAGAAAGTAAAAGTGGTTACGGCTTAGATAAAGAGAACGAATTGAAACAATTAAAAGTATCTCATGAACTAGAAGATAAATATGGTATTACAATGAAACACACTTTCTTAGGACCGCATGCGGTACCTGAAGAAGCGGAATCTAGTGAAGCATTCTTGCAAGAAATGATTGACTTGCTGCCTGAAATGAAACAATATGCTGACTTCGCGGATATCTTCTGTGAAACAGGTGTGTTCTCAGTAGAAGAATCTAGAAAATATATGCAAGCAGCTAAAGATGCAGGATTTGATGTGAAAATTCATGCAGATGAAATCGATCCTTTAGGCGGCTTAGGTCTAGCAATTGAAGAAAACGCGATTTCTGGCGACCACTTAGTGGCTTCTAGTGAAGAAGATAAAAAAGCGTTGCATGATAGTAATACAGTCGCTGTGTTATTACCAGGTACAACGTTCTACCTTGATAAAGAAGGTTATGCAGATGCACGTGGTATGATTGATAATAACGGTGCCATTGCAATTGCATCAGACTTCAACCCAGGTAGTAACGTGACGAACAATCTTCAATTGGTAATGACAATTGCCAGCTTGAAATTGAAATTATCTCCAAATGAAGTTTGGAATGCAGTTACAGTGAACGCTGCAAAAGCAATTGATGCAGATGCAGGTACGTTAGAAACTGGCGACGATGCAAACTTTGTTATCTGGGATGCGCCAAACTATGAATATATTCTTTATCATTATGGTATCAACCATGCTGAAAATGTTTATAAAGAT
Organism: Staphylococcus piscifermentans; assembly: GCF_900186985.1. Lineage (NCBI taxonomy): Bacteria > Bacillati > Bacillota > Bacilli > Caryophanales > Staphylococcaceae > Staphylococcus > Staphylococcus piscifermentans. Next base: position 807,773 of record NZ_LT906447.1, read on the forward strand.
GGAGAATTATTTATCGATAATACTATCAAAGTTAATACTGAATCTGAAAAAAGCAAAGCTTAATCATTAAGTAAAAATAACGAGGACTGCAGTACTTGAACTGACAAGTATTGCAGTTCTCTTTTTATTTTATAGGCACTGATGTCTAAAATATTCTGACAATTATGTTAAGATATAGGAATACAGAAAGAGAAGGAGAGAGCAGTCGTGAGAATTGAAAGTTATGCTGAAGAATGGCAAGGAAGCGTGAAAGATAATATATTTGCAGGTATCTTAATTGCCCTTTCAGCTTTGCCTGGTGCGATTGCTTACTCATTTATCGTCGGAATGAATCCTTCTATCGGATTATTAAGTATGGGAATTATGATGGTGGTTTTAAGTTTTACTGCAGGCCGTACGTTGATGATTACCGGACCTAGCAGCGGCATTGCGTTGGTGGCCGCACCTCTCGTCGCTAGTCATGGACCTATGTATTTAATTGCTGCCAGTATGGTAATGGGTGTGCTGCAAATGTTATTCGGCGTTTTTAAAGTAAGTCGATTAATCGATCGCATTCCAGTAGCGGTAGTTATTGGATTTATGAATGCACTCGCACTTCTATTAATGTCATCACAATTTCCAAGCATCTTTGGTATTTCAACTGCTACTTATATCTTTGCAGTATTATCATTTTTAATTATTTGGCTAGTACCGCGCTGGATCAGATTTATTCCCGCACCGCTGATTTCTATTGTCGTGCTGACGCTTGTAGCGCATACACTGCATCCGAACTTGAAATATGTCCATGATTTAGCTGATATCCATGTGGTCATCCCGAAAGTGCAGTGGGAAGTGCTGCCGCTCTTCACACATACTCATGCATTAGGCATTATCTTGGGCTATGGATTGACAATGGCGATAGTAGGAACACTGCAATCGCTGTTGACTGCCAAGGCTTTAGATGTATTGACGAATGTAAGAAGTAATGAGAATCAAGAATCCGCGGCTCAAGGGTTAGCGAATTTTGCTTCTGGATTGTTCGGAGGATTTGGGGGCAGTGCTTTAGTAGGTCAATCTAAATTTAATGTGAAAATCGGGGCGACCGCACGTTTTTCAACTTTAGTCACGGCTTTCTTCTTATTGCTTACCATCTATGTGCTAGGTCCAGTTATATCTTTAATTCCTATGGTCGTATTGGCCACTGTATTAGTATCTATTGCTTTCAATACATTTGACAGAAGAACTTGGATTGCGATTAAAGCAGCACCTGTACGTAATACCGCAACGATTTTAATAACTATGGTGGTCACTTTGGCCACGAATAACTTAGCGTTCGGCGTACTCTCTGGTACAGCCATCTATCTAGTGTTTTATTTTTTCGGAAAAGGAAGTGGGAAAGATGACAGACATCAATCAAGTTAAGGAATGGAGACGTGTGTTTCACCGGTACCCGGAAGTGTCGTATGCAGAGTTTGAAACAACGAAGCGTCTAAGAAAAATATTAGAGGAACATGAGATTAAAATTGTGGATTATCCTCTGCAAACGGGTCTGGTCGCAGAGGTAGGGCAAGGCGAGAAGGTTGTAGCATTGCGTACGGATATCGATGCGTTGCCGATATTAGAGCAAGTTGACAGTGAAATCCGCTCGTCTGCTGAGGGTGTGATGCATGCTTGCGGCCATGATATTCACATGGCAACTATTTTAGCGGCGACAATGGAGTTGAAAGCGCGAGAAGCGGAGTTGCCAGGACGGGTGCGGATTTTGTTCCAAGCGGCTGAAGAAGTAGGAAGCGGAGCACAGCAGATGGTGGAAGCGGGTGTACTTGACGGGGTGAAAGCAGTCACGGGCTTTCATAATGATCCGACTTTGAAAGTGGGCGAGTTTGCGATTAAGTCGGGTGCGATGACTTCAGCGGTAGACCGCTTTGCGATACATATTCAAGGCAAAGGGGGTCATGCTGCGAAACCTGAGGAAAGCAATGACCCGATGATTATCTTAGGACAATTGATGACTAGTATTCAATCGATTGTCAGTCGTAATGTCTCGGCATTTGATTCAGCGGTGGTAACGATTGGCGAAGTCTCAGCAGGTAATACGTGGAATGTGATTCCGGACCAAGCGTATATGCAGGGCACAGTGCGTACCTTTAATGCTGCAACGAGAGCAAAGGCAGAGGAACGCTTGCAAGATTTATGTGCAGGAATTGCTAAAGCGTTTGACGCGAATATTGAATTGGAATATATTCATTTGCCGAATGCTGTAATAAACGATGAAGCATTGACAGAGAAGGCGGTTGAAGCGGCTGAAGAAACGGGCTATAGTGTTCAAATCCTCGGAGAACCGAAAACAATCGGAGAAGATTTTTCAGCACTGAGCGATACTGTACCTGGAGTGTTTGCATTTATCGGTTCCGAAAGCGACTACGACCTGCATCATCCGAAGTATCAACCGGATGAACGAATTTTGGAAACAGCGCCTGATTATCTTGTTAAATTAATTCAAAAGTTATTTTAATGTAATCATGAATGGAATTTTAAAGGCAGGGTATAACAAAACTATCAAATCTTATTAGGAGTGATAGAAATGGCACTTCCAGATCCACGCAAAAAATTTACAGATAAAGATTTTCCTAAACAAGAACAACCTTGGCCAGGTCTGCAAAAAGATATGGAACCGAAACCCGATTGTGGTGAGGAGTCTTACGTTGGACATGGTCGTTTAGAAGGCTTGAAAATGTTAGTAACTGGTGGCGACTCAGCTATCGGACGCGCTGTAGCAATCGCTTATGCTAGAGAAGGTGCATCTGTTGTTATCAATTATCATCCGAAAGAAGAAGATGATGCACAAGATGTGAAACGTGTCATCGAAGATAAAGGCGGCACAGTTTTCTTACTACCGGGCGATATTACGAACGAAGATTTCAACTATGAACTCGTAGAATATGCAAATGACCGTCTAGGCGGATTAGATAATGTCACAATGGTGGCAGGCTATCAGCAATACCATGAGAAATTCGAAGACTTCAAAACAGAAGATTTCACGAATACCTTTGAAACGAACGTCTATCCCATCTTCTGGACTACGCAAAAGGCTTTAGAATACTTGAAACCAGGCGGTACAATTACAACAACAACTTCTATTCAAGGTTACGATCCGAATCCATTATTGCATGACTATGCCGCAACCAAAGCAGCGATTATTTCCTTGACTAAGAGCCTTGCGAAAGAATTAATCGAAAGAGGCATCCGTGTCAATTCAGTCGCGCCAGGTCCATTCTGGTCACCATTACAAATCTCAGGTGGACAACCGCAAGATAAAATTCCAGAATTCGGTCAACAATCCATGATGGGACGCTCAGGTCAACCTGTTGAATTAGCCAGCACCTACGTTCTTTTAGCCTCAGACGAATCCAGCTATACAACAGGACAAGTCTATGGTGTAACAGGCGGTAAACAAATTAATTAAACTGCTGCTCTGGAAAAGAAACCTTAGAAGCGCAGCCCCGTCTTAACTATTTCCCCCTCGGCAACAGAAGCCGGGGGTTTTTGAATGGGGAAGGGCGAGTCATCATGAACAAGTCATTAGCAATTAGAGCTGATTTTTCCTACTATAAAACTACCAATTATAAATAAAATGAGGTGAGCGTATGAAACAATTCGATCCAAACGAGTTAACGCAGAAAGATAATTATAAATTATTGAGCGGAAGCGTATTACCGCGTCCTATCGCTTTCGTGACTTCTCAAGATAAAGAAGGCAATCTTAATGCAGCGCCTTTCAGTTTTTTTAATGTAGTAAGCAGTGAACCGCCGATGATTATGATTTCGACGGCACGTATGAACGGCAAACGCAAAGATACATCTGTCAACATTGAGACGATGGGTGAGTTTGTGGTGCATATTTCACAACTTTCCATGATTGAAGGAATCAACCAAACAGCCGCACCTATTGCACCGACAGAAAATGAATTAAAACGGACAGACTTTAAAACAATTCCTTCCACTGTAGTCGACGTCCCTGCAATTGAAGGGGCAAGTATCCGCTTCGAATGCAAATTAGACCGTCTCATTGAATTAGGCGATGATGAAACAGGTAACGATTTAATCATCGGACGCGTGGTACAATATCATATTGACGATGCGGTTTATATGGATCCATTCAAGATTAATGTGCAAGCCTTGCAGCCTGTAGGACGTTTAGCAGGAAACGATTATGTGAAACTAGGCGAAGAATTTACGATTCAACGACCGACTGAATAAATGCTTAACAAAAGTTAACCTTCAGATAATTGACGCAAGCCGTTGAGCGTGATAAGTTTAAAAAGATTCACAATTTAAAAATAAATAGTGCTTATCAAGAGAGGTGGAGTGAAGGGCACTTTGAAGCCTCGGCAACATGGAAACGCGTGTGCCAAGTCCCGTAGCAATCGATTGCTAAGAGATAAGAATTGATATATTTATCCTTTTTTCTTAGCGCAGAAAAAAGGTTTTTTATTTATGAAATGAGAGGTGTGGAGTAGAAGATGGCTGAAGAGAAAAAGAAAGGTAATGCTTTTGCACTGATACCTTTAATTGTCTTCGTCGGTTTATTTTTAGGCGTCGGCATTATTACAGGAGACTTTACTAAAATGCCATTAAATATCGCGATTACGATTGCAGTCATTGTGGCATTGCTGATGAATCGCAAACAAAAATTTGCTGAGAAAGTAGAAGTTTTTACTAAAGGAGCAGGCCATTCCAATATTATTCTGATGGTCTTGATATTTGTACTTGCAGGGGCTTTTTCAAAAGTAACTGAAGATATGGGAGGCGTAAAATCAACTGTTAACCTTGGATTATCCTTAATCCCCGGCAACTTGCTGATTATCGGATTATTCGTCATTTGTATGTTTGTATCGATTTCGATGGGAACTTCAGTAGGGACAGTAGCCGCTATTGCACCGGTAGGATTTGGTATCAGCCAAGCAACGGACATTCCTTCCGCACTTGCCATGGCGACTGTAGTAGGCGGTGCGATGTTCGGTGACAATTTATCGATGATCTCAGACACTACCATCGCAGCGGTGCGTACGCAACATACACGCATGAGCGACAAGTTTAAAGTGAATTTCCGGATTGTGTTGCCAGGTGCGATACTTTCAATGATCATCTTGGGCATCTTAACGCATAGCGCAAGCATCAACAGCGCAAAGAATTATGACTATGACTTGATTAAAGTTATTCCTTACTTATTAGTATTAATTTTAGCTCTGATTGGCGTCAATGTAATTATTGTGTTAATTGGAGGGACTGTGCTTTCAGGAATTATCGGCTTATTAGATGGATCGTTCAATTGGATTAAATTCTTGAAAGCGGCCTCTGAAGGTATGATCGGTATGGAAGATATTGCCATTATTGCTTTGATGATCGGTGGTTTAATTGGTTTAATCCAGCACTATGGCGGTATTACTTGGCTGCTGAACTTTGTACGAAGCCGTGTGAAATCCAGACGTGGCGCCGAAATTGGGATTGCAAGTTTAGTCAGTGCCGCAGATATTTCTACAGCCAACAATACGATTTCTATTTTAATGGCCGGTCCGTTGGCTAAAAACATTGCGGATGAATATGATATCGACCCTAGAAAGTCCGCCAGTATTCTAGATATTTTCGGCAGCTGCTTCCAAGGTTTACTACCTTACAGTCCGCAAGTCATTGCTGCAGCTGGAGTAGCCGGTGTTTCACCCTTTATGCTGATGCCTTATTCCATTTATCCGGTAATGCTCGGCTTAAGTGGATTAGTGGCAATCATCTTTAACCTTCCTAGATTAAATAAAAAGAAAGCTGGGAAAGAGGCATAATTAATTTTTACTTCCACACAAGAAAAATGTTAAAGTAATCTTGTTGCAAAACTAACAAAACGGTGCATGAAGTGAAGCAGATAGAGGACGATTATTTTGTCTTATGCACTAGAAATACGTTAAAATAAGGTTAAGTGTGAAAGTAGGTGACGACAGAGTGGCAAGATATAACATAGAAAATGACGTAGTGGTCATTTCGTTGGAGCGATTAATGCGTATTAATCCTGAATTGATTTATCAAGCGTGGACAGATGCCGATATTATGAGACGTTGGTTTATGACTTCTAATCGAACTAATAAGTCCATCGACTTGATTCCTGAAGAAGGGCGACGTTACGAAATCGTTGATGAACGTAATGGCAAGATGAATAAAATTACAGGTGTCTTCCAAGAACTAGAAGCACCGAATCGTATTGTGATGACTATCGGCATGCCTGAATTAAGCGACAAAGAAGATACCATCGAAGTTGAAATCTTTGAACGTGAACCAGGTGCTGACATTACACAAATGAATTTCCGATATACTGCTGTTGTTCCGAAAGAACGACGCTGGACTACCTTAGAATATAAGCAGCAGAAAAAAGAATATCATGACTCAACAGCGCATGGCTTTGAGAACATGTTTATTAAGCTGCAAGATATTTTGACGGAAATGCAGAAAGAACAAGAAGAATTTTAAAAATTAGAAGAAAAAGAAGCGGTACGCCACTTTGTAGTGAGCATGTACCGCTTCTTTTTATCTATTAAACTGTTTCTTGACCACGTTTATTCCAAGTTAAGATAAAGCTCAACATTGCAAGTATACTGATAACAGTAAGCAGTATAAATCCAACATCCCAACCAAAATGATCAACGACAAATCCTAAGATAATATTCGCCATCACTGCACCGAACAAGTAACCGAATAATCCAGTAAGTCCGGCGGCTGTTCCGGCAGCTTTTTTCGGAACATAATCAAGTGCTTGCAACCCAATCAACATCACAGGACCATAGATTAAGAAACCGATTGCCACTAAGGAAAGATTATCAATCCAAGGATGGCCGGCAGGGTTCAACCAATAGATAAGCACGAAAATCGTTACACCTAACATAAAGAAGAATCCAGCAGGTCCACGACGTCCTTTAAATAATTTATCTGATAGCCAACCGCACAACAATGTACCAGGTATTCCAGCCCATTCATATAAGAAGTAAGCCCAACCAGATGCTTTCATATCAAAATGTTTTTCTTCACTAAGATACACTGGCGCCCAATCCAGTACTCCATAACGTACGAAATAGACAAAGATGTTGGCAAAGGCAATAGCCCATACCCACTTATTGTTCAATACATATTTGAAGAGAATCTCTTTCGTAGTCAATTCAGTCTCCATAGTTTCTTTTGAAGCATTAGGATAATCATCGCGGTAGACCTCAATAGGTGGAAGTCCTTGAGATTGCGGTGTATCTCTAACTAAGAAGAAAGCAATAATTGCAATCACAATCGCAAATAATGCAGGGTAAATAAATGCACCTTCAAAGCCCTTTAAATAACCGAAATTATACAGAGCAGTCATTGAGATTCCCCATGTGGCAATCGGTGCCATTAAACCGCCGCCGACATTGTGTGCAACGTTCCATAAAGCAGTTTTACTACCACGCTCGCTGACACTATACCAATGTACTAAAACACGTCCGGACGGCGGCCAACCCATACCTTGGAACCAACCGTTCAAGAAGAGCATGATAAACATAATCAGTATGCCTGAAGTAAAGAAAGGCACAAAACCTAAGAGCAAGTTTACAATCGCTGTCAATATCAACCCTAAACTTAAGAAAATCCTGGCATTACTGCGGTCACTGACCATTCCCATCACAAATTTACTAAAACCATAAGCAATAGACACAGCAGATAAGGCAATACCTAATTCCCCTTTGCTGAAGCCTTGATCAATTAAATCAGGCATAGCTAATGAAAAGTTTTTACGCAATAAATAATAGCCTGCATAACCGATAAAAATTCCTAAAAATACTTGTAACCTTAATTTTTTATATGTATGGTCCACTTCATCGCTCGGCAATGGTTGTCGAGGAGAAGGGGGTTTTAAAAAATTAAACATAGAAACGCCTCCTTTTTACAAAACATTAATATTATTTTAATATTAACTTTACAAAAAGACAACGCTTCCATAAAAAATAATTAGTGAAGATGAAAAAAGACTTCAAAAGCGATGAGTAACACTTTTAAAGCCATTTAAGAATGCTGCATTTAATTTTGTTACGCTCAATATAATGTTTTGTTACTAAGAAATAGTGCTGTGTTTATATTGAGAGACTTTCGGACGATAGTTTGCACCTAAAACATCAATGTTTTTTGTAGCTAGCGCATGAATTAATTTTGAAATAACCTGAGGCGTACAAGAAATATCAATATATTGGGAAGTTAAGATATAATTAATATCTTCTTGATGTGACATATATTGCATGATGTCGATAATTTTATCTTTGATAAAAACATCTTGCAAACCATCAATTTTCAATTTGAAATGCATCATCGCTTCAATATTTGAATCAGTTTGGAATATAAATTCTTTTTGAGATAATGGTAAGACTTGATAAATAGGGTAATTATGAAAACTTAGGAAACTGATAAAATAAGGCAGATTGCATTTCGGAATGTGTACTTTCAATACAAGCTGTTGGCGTATTTTCATAAACTCCGCTTGAACAGCTTGGCTGCTTTGAAGTTGCTTGCATACGGTGAGTAGGTGTCTGCGTTTTAGCCATGTCGATAAGTTTCCGATGTTAATAATAAATGTTTCATATTTATCTAAAAACATAGACGATTCCTCCAGAAGGTGTAAGATGGATTTGATTTCAGAAGAGGTTATAATTAATATATGCTGTTTCAAATTCATTTAAATTTTACCACGCTTTATCCAAAATTTCACTAGGACTTTAGGACGAAACTAAGCGATAGAAAACAAAAACTTTTTCAGACTTCATAGAAATAAAATATGATAAGATGAAATTAAATTATAAGGAAGGAATAAATACATATGAATTACAGAGCTGTCGTATTTGATTTTGATGGAACAATTATAGATACTGAGCAACATTTATTCGAAACAATTAATCATTATTTAAAAATGTATGGAAAAACTCCTATTTCAATCGATTATTATCGTGCTTCTATTGGGGGCGCGGCTTCTGAATTACATGCCTATTTAGAAAATGAAATGGGTGTAGAAGCAACTGAAGAATTATACGCGTCTCATCATACGCAGAGTGTCTATTTACCGATGATTGATAATATCAGTCGTTTAATGGATAAATTAGATAAGAAAAAGATACCGATGGCAATTGCGACGAGCAGTAGTCGTGCTAATATCCAACCGACACTAGACGCCTTAGGGTTAACAGAACGTATACCCGTAATTGTAGGTAGGGAAGATGTAGAAGACGTCAAACCAGCACCTGATTTATATTTGAAAGCAGTACAAGAACTGAATTTCAATCCAAGCAGCTGCTTAGCAATTGAGGATTCAGTCAATGGTGCTACTGCTGCTGAAAGAGCTGGGTTAGGCGTTGTAGTCAATACGAATCCAATGACTTCTTTAATGAATTTCAATGCGCTGCAATTAGCAGGCATGAATATGACCGCTGATCAAATTGAGAATGAATTTTTTAAATAGCAGGTGAATATATGTTAATTTTATTCTTTTTAGCAGGACCGATTATAATTGCAATCGGCAACTTAGTGTTAGGACCGATTTTTAATAAAAAAGTACCGATGAATGTGCGGTTTAGAGCCTTTATGGTAGGCTCCACGATTTATCTTATTACTGCATATCTTTGTTATATCTTAATTTTAAAAGGAAAGATGTAAGGGGGAGCGGGACTGGGACAAAATTTTGTTCTAGGTCCGCTTTTTTATAAAATTCAGCTATAGCAGAAAAAAGAGTTAAGACATTCAAAAATGTCTCAACTCCCGATATATTATTTAGTTGCAAAATATAATCCGACTACGATTAATAAAAGTAATATCGCATCTATACCAATCATCAAAGCACGACGTGAAGTTGCTTCACCGTTTTCTTTTAAACGTTTATACATCATATAATTTGGTATCAAGTTTGCGATTAAAAGTATGATAACAATAACGATGAGTATAATTTTCATTCAGATTCTCCATTTCTGTCTTTTGATAATAGGTCCCAGAGAAATGCAATAACAATACCACAGATAACACCTGCGCCTACTCCGATTTTCATATGTCCTGTGATCTGACCGATAACGATACCGAGGATAACGGTAATTGGGAGGACGATACCGAATTTTATTTTTCTAGCTGGAGAAGTCAACGCGCTGAACATGGCAATATAACAAATTCCGAATGCTGCTACAGCTAGGATAGACAGCAGTAAAGTATGCATCACAGTTTCGTGGCTGTTCATACGATTCAGAAAGAAGAATAATGCTCCGAAGATAAATGTATATAAAATAGCGCGTGAGACAATTTGTTTAGTCATTTCTGACGTCTCCTTTCAACATGATTAGTCAAATTATAACATATCAATAGAAAGGACCTGTATAAATCATTCTTTTTCAAATTGATGATGATCATTCAAGAAAGCATAGAACAGACCAATGATAAGGCCGCCACCGATATAGTTGCCGATAAAGGCTGCGATAATATTAAGTACTGCCGGCCAAAAATGTAAAACATCCACATGATAGATAAGTCCGCCGATAAATAGACAAGCGTTATAAACGACGTGTTCATAGCCCATAAATGCGAATACCGCTACTCCGAACATCATGACAAACATTTTAGCTAGAATATCATCTATCTGCATGGCAATAACTAATGAAATATTAATAAAGAAGTTGGCAAAAATACCTTTAGCCAGTAATTCTAAGAAATTAGCAGTCATAGTTTTATGATGAATAACTTCCGAAAGCTGCTTCAACATGTCAGGTGTCATGCTGTCGCTCATGCGCAAAATTAAGAAGAAAACTAATGCGCCTAAGATATTACCTAGGAAGCAGAGCATGAATATTTTGAATACCCGCCAAGGTTTAATAACGCGATAGTACATTCCTACTGTAAAATACATAAAGTTACTAGTTAATAATTCTGAGTTAGTAAACAAAATGAGAACCAATGCAAAACTGAAGGCAATAGAACCTACAATATTTACAATGCCAGGACTTGCTTGACCTATTAAACTGGCTTTAATTGCAAGCACAAATACTGAAATGATACTAATAATAAAACCAGCCATCATCGCACGCAATAAATAACGGCGCATAAATGTCGCTTGCAGCACGTCTTTTGTACGGATGGTTTCCACAACATCCTTAACCCACTGACGTCCATAAAATACCTTATCCCAACGGATATTCTTTTCACGATTCATCCCAAAAACTCCTTGTATTTGAGAAGGTAACTTCTCGATTTATGTGTTGAGAGCAATTTCAACTTTTGCAATGCATTTATTATAATTGGAAAGTTCGTTTTTGTGAATACTTTCACAAATAACTTTTGGGTAATTTTGCTAATTATGTCTGAATCGTGAAAAATTTTAAATTTACTAGTATTAAAGCAAGCAAATTAATTTGGTGCCAATTAATCAAGCAGTTTTTCTCAAGAGAAAGGAGTAATATAATGAAAAAGAAGAGAATCAATGTCAAGCGATAATAAACTATTATACTGAAAATTCAAAAAGTCAGATTGCATGTTAAACAAATTCCGTGCTATAATATCAAAATAATATGAAAGTCTTATAAAAAGGATTGGAAATAATAAAAGAACTGCAACGACAATGAGAGTTATTTTCAAAACTTGAAGGATTCAATATTGTGATGAGTGCGATTTACATGAAATACTATGATGACTGTATGTTTGATTTATTGTGAATAAAAAAATGAAAGCGCATACATAAAAGTGTAAATTTTATGTTTTAATCATAGAATTTTATAGTATAATTAGTCTCATTAGGCGTAGGAGCTACTTTCGATATAAATAAGATATTTAGTTGATTTATTTTTCGCAATCTTCAGACATAAAAAGGGGAACCGGATAATAAGATAGCGATTGGAATTAATTCGGGGTTGAAATATCGAAATAAGACTGAGCCTGGAAATTTTGTTAAAGAGAAGGGGTATTTTCTAATGGAAGAAACTCAATTAAAACGGGGATTAAGCTCTAGACAGATACAAATGATCGCTTTAGGCGGCACAATCGGCGTAGGTTTATTCATGGGTGCAACGAGCACAATTAAATGGACAGGGCCGTCAGTTATCTTTGCTTATCTGATTGTAGGTATATTTTTATTCTTGGTCATGCGAGCAATGGGAGAAATGGTTTATTTACATCCAACAACGGGTTCATTTGCAAACTTTGCAAGTGATTATATTCATCCAGTGGCTGGATATTTAACAGCTTGGAGCAACATTTTCCAATGGGTAGTAGTGGGTATGAGTGAAGTCATTGCGGTTGGGGAATACATGCGATATTGGTTCCCGGAATTACCGGAATGGATTCCAGGAGTGATTGTTATCGTTTTATTAGCAGGTGCGAACTTAGCCTCTGTTAAAGCTTTCGGAGAATTTGAATTCTGGTTTGCGATGATTAAGATTATAACTATTATTTTAATGATTATTGCAGGCTTCGGTCTGATTTTCTTCGGCCTAGGTAATGGTGGCCATGCAATTGGTCTTTCTAACTTATGGTCACACGGTGGATTTATGCCAAATGGCTGGGTCGGCTTCTTCTTTGCTTTATCTATTGTTGTAGGATCTTATCAAGGGGTAGAATTGATAGGGATTACAGCAGGAGAAACGAAAGACCCTCAAAAGAATATTAAAAAAGCAGTTAACGGTGTTATCTGGCGTATTTTAATTTTCTATATTGGTGCAATTTTTGTAATCGTAACAGTTTATCCTTGGGATCAACTTGGCAGTATCGGTAGTCCATTTACACAAACATTTGCAAAAGTAGGCATTACATTTGCGGCTGGTTTAATCAACTTCGTAGTATTAACAGCTGCAATGTCAGGCTGTAACTCAGGTATCTTCAGTGCGAGCCGTATGATTTATACATTAGCGCAACATAAACAATTACCGAAAGTTTTCTTGAAAGTTATGAAAAATGGTGTGCCTGTCTACACTGTATTAGCAATGGCCATCGGTATTTTTGTCGGTGTTATCTTGAATGTTGTTTTACCAATGTTTATCAAAGGTGCAGATAGTATTTTCGTATACGTGTATAGTGCATCTATTTTACCAGGTATGATTCCTTGGTTTATGATTTTAATCAGTCATATTCGTTTCCGCAGATTGCATCCTGAAGAAGTAGAAGGACATCCGTTTACGATGCCAGGAGGCGTTGCGGCAAGTTATTTAACAATTGCTTTCTTATTATTAGTATTAGTTGGTATGTTATTTAATAAAGAAACAGTAGTATCTGTAGTTATCGGTTTAATTTTCTTAGCCTTTATGACAGCTTATTACTTTGTTAGAGGTTATGATAGATTGCCGAAAGAAGATCAATATTTAGAATAATTAATGTGACGGGAGCTGGGACAATATTTTGTCTCAGCTTTTGTTATTTATACATAGTTTGAGACGAAAGTGTCTAAGCGCGCTCATGCGGCCTATACAGTTAGGGCCGAAAGTGTCTAGGCGCGTTCATGCTGCCTGTACACTTTTCGCATTTTCCCTCTGCTCCACAGAATAAAGAACGAGCTGAGATCTAAATAATAGTCTCAGCTCGTATTAATGTTCAAATTCTATATTTGATAGATGTTTTTTATAATTATTCAACGCCATTTTAGATTGTGTAACCAAATCTAATGAATTTGAAAAGTCCAATGAAAGATAGCGGTAATAGAGTACATTAATCATGAAGAGTTGTGCAGTAAGTGAAGTCGTAGCAGCCATGCGCACTTCGCTTTCATCCGTTTCTCCATAAATTAAATCGACATCAGTGTATTGTGTAATCGGATTATCTTTGTTTCCCATAAGAGAAATTAAAAATAAATGATAATCAGAGGCAACACGAGTGATCGCTTCTAATTCATTGTGTTCTCCGCTATTTGAGATAACGAAAAGACAATCTCTGGCATCGTGTGTAGCGATAATATTAATTAACGTATGCACACTTTCAATACAATGCACGTCAATCCCCACACGAGAAAGTTTTTGAAATAAATCTCTCGCTGCTACATATGAAGCGCCGAAACCAAAAATAAAAACAGTGCGTGCTTGTTTTAATTGCATGCAGACTCTATCAATGTCAGCTTCATCTACTGCATCTGAAACTTTGCATAAAGTTTGAGTAGTTCGAGAAAGCATTTTACGTTTAATAGTATCTAAAGATTCATTAGCTTGTAATTCTAATTGACGAGGCTGCGTCCGCGCTGACATATACTTTGAAACTTCAGTTTTTAATTCTTGAAATCCACCCTCAGTAACCTTATAACCAAAACGCACTACAGATGAAGGACTTGTATTGGTCCGATTTGCAAGTGTATGTGTAGTCATGTCCATAATCTGTTGAGGACGGCGTAAAATGTAATCTGCAATTTTCTTTTCACTTTTCGTAAACGAAGGATATTTAGATTCTAATTTAAATAAAATATTTGTCATAAAAATCACCTGCTCTACGGATTCTCTAATGCATGTAAATCAAATTGTGATGAATGCATAGATAGCAGTAAACAAAATCCCATAACCAAGCTGATAGAAAATACGGTCTATTCTGCACTTTCATATCAAGTAAGTCGGATATTCTCCCAGTATCTCAACTTACAACTTGATAAACTTAATTGTTCCTAGTGTACTACACGTTATGAAGTTAGACAATTGTGAATTTTGAAGTGTTTCTGTAATTATTATACCTGTCTCATATAAAGCTAAAACTTTTACTTATGTATCCTAGTGCATTACTACTTTTTATAAAAAATTTATGAGCAGTGTAACCGTCATCGGTTGTGATTCTTCATATCTGAAAATATTTGTGCTTAAAATACAGGTAGAATATAATATAATAATAACGTTATATAGAATAGAAATTTGAATTAGGAGGCCATTATGGTTTTAAGAAAAGATAAACCCGCATGGAGAGACTTATGGTTGCTGCCTATTGCTCTAGTTGGAATATTTGTATGTTCAGCCATAGAAATGCTTATAGCTTTAAACTTCCATGCACCATTTAATAAAGATACACTCAACGGCGTAGGTGCGCTTGGGCAAATGTTGAGTTACATAATTGTATTAACTGTTTTCTATTACTTTCATTACCAAGAAATGCCTGAAAGGTTACGTGCAGGATGGCAGTACGTAAGAAAACATTGGTTGTTTTTATTAATTACGCTCCTTATTGTAATGGGAGTTGATACACTATATAACCAATTGATGGCTATGCTGCCAGAAGGTATCGGATTTAAGGAAACGCAAAATGAAGAAAGCTTGGCTACGCTGTTCAAAAATCCAGCATTTCTTCCATTCAGTTTCTTATTTGTCGTGATTCTAGCACCGGTAGTTGAAGAATTGTTTTTTAGAAATGTAATTATCGGCGAGCTAGGAAAGAAATTCAATTATATAGTGATGGGCATCATTTCTGCACTAGCTTTTGCAGCGATGCATGTTATAGGAGCTGCTTCTCCATTTGAATTTGGTTCCTACTTTATTATCGCAGTTGCACTTGTACTTGTTTATTTTAAATCTGGTAAAAATACTGCCGCCACTATTTTTATCCATCTCGGAAATAATTTAGTTTCTTTCTTAATGACTGTATTTTTCAGTTGAAGAAAAAATTCATATCTATAAAAAAATCCAACTGATCAATTGGCAGAATCAGTTGGATTTAAAAATTTCTGGTAGTTATAAATAGAAATATCGTGAGTTTTTACGGTTTTTTGGAAAGAATACGAAATGTCTTTGATATCAGTAATAGCAATTTCTTTCGTTATGCCGCGGCCGATATCAAATATCACTACATGCCAATTGGCTTTTCGGCAAATCAATCCGATAAAGATGACATTTTCTTTTTCTAAGCTTCCTTGCAACTCATACTCCACTAACATGACATTGCGTTCCGCGCAGTAAATCAGTAAGTCTGAAAAAGTATGGGGCAGTGCAGTATGAGGATTAGATTCAAATTTGATGTAACGATCCATGCGCTTTAAAATCCGTCTGATATGGGTGGCTGGTTGATTCAAACATTTCTTAATGAGTTGCTGTATTTCGGCATGGTAGGGCAACTTCGTGTAGGATTGGCTTTCGTTTAAAGTCATAAATAAAGCAAGCATCTGTTCTTCGGTGAGTTCCAATTTAATAGGTGAATGATCTGGTTGGATACGATAACCGCCTAGAGCGCCTTGTTTTGCGATAATCTGCACACCTTGTTTTTCAAGGTCTTGAATATCACGTAATATAGTGCGCTTAGAAACTTCTAGTTTTTTCGCAAGTTGCATAGCAGTGAGTTGATCGTTGGATTCTATAAAGTGAATTAATTTATTTTGACGTTCAACTTTATTCATTGATGCCACCTCCCATATATTACATATTACAATGATTATATCATATTTAGTATTATTTGATATTTATTCGCAAAAAAATACTGAAAAGAACAAAAAAGTTTTAAGTAAACGCTTACATTAATTGAAAAGATGTGATACACTTTCAATAGTAACTAGGAGATAGCACTTAGGTAACAAAGGGGTAATAATAAATCATAGTCGTGTGATTTATTAAAAATGTGCGAATCACTAGTTAATTAACATCTTCAATATTATTACTTACTTTCCTTTCTATGCCGACTAGTAATGCTAGTCGGTTTTTTAAATGCACAAAAAATTTAAAGTTTATTAACGTTTTTCTAGAATTACATGCTAAAATAACAATAATACATAAATTAATAAATTGATTTGAGGTGTATAGTTTGAATAAAACAGAACGTATCCATCTTGATAAAGCAATCAGACGATGGCTAAAAGGGTTAGATGAGATTATCCCGGAACTTATTCATAATATGCGTACGGAGACCAAAGCGAATCAATTTGATTTGGTCACCAATGTTGATCGTATCATTCAAGATAAATTTGAAATATTTTTAGAAACGCATTATCCTGATCATCAATTATTTGCTGAAGAAAAGAATAATGATTTGATTGATGCTAAACATGGTGATGTATGGATTATGGACCCTATCGATGGAACAGCTAATTTAGTAAAACAACAAACAGATTATTGCATTATTCTTTCTTATTTTTCAGAAGGAGAACCTCAATTATCTTATATCTATGATTATCCTCATGAAGTACTGTATAAAGCGATTAGAGGCGTAGGTGCTTTTGAAAATGAAATGCCGATGACTACAGTTAAAGCACAAGATATTAAGGATATGATTTTATCTTATAATATGTATGTTTTAAATGAGCAAACTATAGAAGATTTGAAAGCTGCAGCATTTAGTTATCGTTTAATCGGCTCATGTGGTTTAGATTCAGTTAGAGTAATTAAAGGACAATTCGGAGCACATATCAATACAAACTCTAAACCTTGGGATATTTCAGCACAGTTTCTTTTTGCTGAAGAATTAGGTTTGAAAATGACTAACCTAAAAGGAGGACCTATCGATTTTGCTGAAGCGGGGCCTTTTATTATCAGCAATCCAGGTTGTCATGAAACTGTATTAAAGATTTTGAATCAAAAAGGCGGATATCAAACTAATTTTGTGAATAAGACTTAAGTATCATGTTTTATAAAATCAGTTATAATATAATGAGTTTATTAAGAATTAAGTTTTGCAGGATGTTAAATTATGAGGAGTGATTGAGTGAGAAGGTCAGAAAATCCTAAGAGAAAAATGGGAACTGTTCCAAAGGTATTGTTATGGGGATTAGGGATTTTAGTATTGTTAGCTGTGATTGCAGCAATCTATTTAGCATTTAAAATTTTTGCGGTGGGCGGCAGTATACATAACCCATTAGACAGAAATAAGTCAGAGTTGAGAAAAGAGAAAGTAGATTTAAATAAAGGTGAGCCTTTCTCAATCGCTTTATTCGGGGTTGATTCAGATGCTCAAAGAAAGAGTGAAGGCGACGGAGAACGTTCAGATTCCATTATGGTCTTATCCGTCAATCCAGAAAAAAAGACAACAGAAATTGTAAGTATTCCGCGTGACACGCAAGCTAAAATAGTCGGCAGAGGTACAACTGAGAAAATTAACCACGCCTATGCTTATGGCGGCCCGAATATGGCAGTAAAATCTTTAGAAAAATTATTGAACGTGCCGATTGATCATTACGCTACCGTCGATATGGATGGAATGCATGGCATGGTAGATGCGCTAGGCGGTGTCGATGTAGTAAGTAACGCAACTTTCAGTACAGACGGCTATAACTTTGTAAAAGGCGAAAAAACACATTTAGATGGAGATAAAGCACTTGCGTTTATCCGTTCTCGTAAAGAAGAAGGGGCAGGTGGAGACTTTGGACGTCAAGAACGTCAGCAATTAGTTTTGAAAGGCATTGCTAATGAATTGGCTGGTGTAAAATCAATTACAAACTTTAACGGAGTAACAGATGAAATCCAGAAAAACGTTAAAACTGATTTAACGTTAGGACAATTAAACACCGTTCGTTCTAAATACAAAGATGCAAATGAACATGTGAGACGTCATCAATTACAAGGTAGCGGCGGTATCCAAGATGATGGTTTATATTACTTTGTACCTGATCAATCTTCTTTAGAAAACATGACTGAGTTGTTAAAATCTAATTTAGATTTATAAGAAAAAGCCAAATTTCAGGGATTTCCTGGGATTTGGTTATTTTTTACTCTAAAAGTTAAAATTATATATAAATAATAATGAAAATATAGGGTATTACGAAGGAAGAGGGGGGAATAATGATGACAAATCATGACGAAAACAAAGTAAATGAGGAAGAAGTACAAGATGTTTCAGAAATGGTAGATGAAGGCGGCTTAGGCGCAGATACCTATTATAAAATTAATGAATTTCAAAAAGACGGAGGTTCTGTCGAAGTTGGTCTAGATCAATTTAAACTTAGAGTAAGTGAATATAATGATTTAGATTTAGTCAATTCATTAATCGCTCATGCAGACGCTAATCATAATGAAACAGAATTTGATGATGCTATTAATGTTTTAAAACAAGAAATTTTAGGCAGATTACATGATAAATAAAATGAAAGCTGGGGCATTATTTTCGTCTCAGCTTTTTTAATGAATCCTTCTTTCAACCACTCAATACGCCACTTAATTATTCTGAAGAGTTAGTTTTTCAGCACATTATTATAAAAAGAGTAAAAAGTAATTATTAATTGGTTTAATATATCAACTTTTGAGCAAATATATAAGTATGGGACTTAACATTTAAGAGTAAAAGTACTAGAATTAGAAATAAGACTATTTTTTTAATTGCGTGGGGCAAAAAGGATTTAGTCTTCAAATATTTACGGATAATATAAAAAAGAAGAGGTTATTAAATAGCGTTGGATTTTCAGAGTAATTCAGCTTTGGAGAAAGTGCTATAAAATGACATGTCAGGTTATCAGTTAATTAATTTAGCAAGTTGTAGTATGACTGCTTATGTATTACATAAATTGAGCTGCTTCAAGCTTTATAAATGAATTGATCGAACCTTTTTCAGAATGATACTAACCCTCATCAATAGAATCAAACTGAAGCATGTCCAATTGTATAGAACTTAAACGCATTTATCAGACCTCAGAATATAGGGGTGATTATATGCAAGAACATCTTGTCATCACTTTAGATGGAAAAGACTATCTTGTGGAACCAGGAACAAATCTTCTTGCTTTCATTAAGTCGCAAGAAACATTTGTACCGTCAATCTGTTATAACGAATCACTAGGACCGATTCAAACTTGTGATACTTGTGCAGTAGAAATTGACGGAAAAATCGAGCGCGCATGTGGTACAACAATTGATCGTCCAATGGTTGTCAACACAACAAACAGCGATGTTAAAGCCAGCCAAAAAGAAGCTTTAGACCGTATCTTAGAAAAACACATTTTGTATTGTACAGTTTGTGACTATAACAACGGTGACTGTGACATCCATAACACAATGGATGAATGGGGTATTGAGGAACAATCATACGAATACAAACCCAAGCCTTACGAAAAAGACTTTGGACCATTTTATCGTTATGACCCTAACCAATGTATCCTTTGCGGACGTTGTGTAGAAGTTTGTCAAGACGTTCAAGTTAATGAAACTTTATCTATTGACTGGGAACGTGAACAACCAAGAGTTATCTGGGATAACGATGTACCAATCAATGAATCATCATGTGTTAACTGTGGTCAATGTGCAACAGTTTGTCCATGTAACGCTATGATGGAAAATAAAATGGTTGGTAATGCCGGTTATATGACTGACATCGAACCTGGATCTTTAGCAGACATGATTGAATTGACTAAAGAAGCAGAACCAGGTTACGGCCTATTAATGGGCGTATCAAACGGCGAATCTGCAATGCGTAACGAATATATGTCTAAAACGAAAACAGTATGTACGTACTGTGGTGTGGGATGTACTTTTGATGTTTGGACTAAAGGTCGCGAAATCCTTAAAGTTCAACCTCAACACGATTCACCTGCTAACCGAGTTTCAACTTGTATCAAAGGTAAATTCGGTTGGGACTTCGTCAACTCTGAAGAGCGTTTAACAAGACCGCTTGTTCGTAAAGGTGACGAATTCGTAGAAGTAGAATGGGATGAAGCATTAAATGTTATCAGCGACAATTTCCGTCGTATTAAAGAGGAAAAAGGCGCAGATGCATTATCATTCATCGCATCTTCTAAAGGTACTATTGAAGAATCATATTTAATGCAAAAACTTGCTCGACAAGTTATTGGTACTAACAACGTAGATAACTGTTCACGTTATTGCCAAGCACCAGCAACAAAAGGTTTATTCAGAACAGTAGGTCACGGCGGTGACTCAGGTTCAAGTGATGACCTTATGCATTCAGACATGGTGGTCTTGGTAGGTACTAACACAGCGGAAGCGCATCCAGTTATCGCTTCTAAAATTAAACGCGGACACAAATTATACGGTAATAAACTTGTAGTATTTGATATCCGCCGTCATGAAATGGCAGAACGTGCTGACTATTTCTACCAACCTAAACCAGGTACTGACTTAGCATGGATGTCAGCAGTAACTAAATACATCATTGATAATGATATGCACGATAAAGCCTTTATTGATGAATGGGTTGACTATTTCGATGATTACTACAAATCATTAGCACCATTCACTATGGAATTTGCTGAAGAAACTACAGGTATTCCAAAAGAAGATCTTATTGAATTTGCACATAATGTTGTGGCAGCAGAAGGCGTAAGTATCTGTTGGGCAATGGGTGTAACACAACAAGACATCGGTAGTGACACAAGTACAGCAATTTCTAACTTATTGCTTGTTACAGGTAACTACAGAAAACCTGGTTGCGGTGCTTATCCATTACGTGGACACAACAACGTACAAGGTTGTAGTGATGCTGGTAGTATGCCGGATAAATTCCCAGGTTACCAAGGTGTTGAAGATGACGAAGTACGTGTGAAATTTGAAAAAGCTTACGGCGTAGCATTACCACCTAAAGCAGGTCGTGACAACCATCAAATGATGGAAGGTATTCATAACGACGAAATTTCTGCAATGTACATTTACGGTGAAGATACTGGTATCGTTGATGCTAATATCAACTTCGTACAATCCGCTTTAGAAAAAGTTGATTTCTTAGTGGTACAAGATGCGTTCCTAACACAAACAGCACGTTTTGCGAACGTTGTATTACCTGCAAGTCCTTCACTTGAAAAAGAAGGTACATTTGCGAATACAGAACGTCGTATCCAACGTCTATATCAAGTTATGGAACCACTTGGCGAATCTAAACCTGACTGGCAAATCATGCAAATGATTGCAAATAAAATGGGCTTTGACTGGAACTATTCACATCCAAGTGAAATCATGGATGAAATGGCCAGCTTAACACCAACATTTGCTGGTGTAACTTATGAAAGACTTGAAGGTTTCAAATCATTACAATGGCCAGTTGCTCCAGATGGTACAGATGAACCAATCTTGTATCTTGGAGGATTCAATTTCCCTAATAAACGTGCGAAATTGTATCCATTAACATTTGATAACTTCTTCAAACAAGATGAAGAGTATGACTTGCATGTTAATAATGGTCGTTTATTAGAACACTTCCACGAAGGTAATATGACTTACCACGTTCCTGGTATTAAATACAAAGTACCTAACGTTTATGTGGAAATTTCTCCAGAACTTGCAGAACACCGCGGTGTTCACGAAGGTGGCGAAGTTAAATTAGTTTCATCTACAGGTGAAGTTAAATTAATGGTTCACGTTACTGACCGTGTTAAAGGTAATGAAATCTATATTCCATTGAACAACGATGCGGAACAAGATGGTACATTGGGTGCAGTCAACATGTTGACTAACAGTGATGTAGATAAAGATACAGATACACCATCTTACAAACGTACAGCTTGCCGTATGGAAGTGATTACACGCCGAGGCAGATCACCATTGAATCCTGCCAACTTCCGTGTAGATACAGAACGTAATCCGCAATACAGTGTTCAAGTTCAGAAAAAATGGGCACGTCCAGACTACGTGTTCCCAGGAAATCAGGTGAGACACGATGGCTGAAAACATTAGAAAAATTAAACGAATGGAAATCCCGCCAGAAAAGCAAAAAGCAGATGATCTTGCAGAAGTAACAGATGCTATTGCTGAAAATAAAGACGTGATTATCAAAGCAATCCGTTTAATGAAAGTGTTGGATGATGCTAAAATTTTAGATGCATCTATCGGTGCTGTAGAAAGCCGCGGATTTATTACTGGTAAATTTACGAAAGAGCTTAGAAAAGAACAATACACTGGCGTATTAAATAACTTGGCTCCATTAGTATTTATGATCGGTAAATTGAATGTTCCTAACTTGGAAGATATGTTAATAAAAGTTAACAAAGGATTGGAAAATGCTAATCAAGCAAGTCCAAATCAACGTACAACAGTTGGCAGCTTAGTCGGATTGTTAAAAGACGAAGATGCTAACAGAAGTATTACTTACTTCTTAAATATCTTAAAAGGTATGTCACGTGACGAAGAATAATCCGTAACCTTTTCAGGAAGCAAAGGCTGGAACATTAATTTGTTCCAGCCTTTGTTTATTCTAATCAATCTAGTCGGAGCGAGAAGATGAAATAATTTTAATCCATGTTATTTCTGTCTCCGCTCCTTATACATAGTATGCTAAAATTTAGGAATGAAGTAATTTAAATAAAGACATAATTTGCAGAAAGAAGGTGGAGATGATTAACCCGAATCTGTTAAAGGGATTAGCTATTGTATCCAATATATTTGTAGTACTAGGTTTTATCTTATTAATTATGATGAAGCTTGTCTTAGCGATTACCATGTTCGCGATTGCTATTACTATCAGCTTGATGATGTTTAATGTTTTATTTCGCGACAGAACAGGAATGAAAATAGTTGTAAATATATCATTTGTGATTGTAATCGGAGTGATTATACTAGCATACTTCTTGCTAAAATAAATAAATTTGAGAGGTACAAGGCATGAGTCGTACATTTAAGAAAAGGTTTTTAATCATTTTGATAAGTGTGATTATAGCTGTATTTGCCATACTGATGATTGTTAATGAAACGAATTTATTCAAACATGATCAGACACATACCTTTGATGAGGCTGTTCAAGCGCAAACTGGTGAAGGCATGTTGAATACCAAGGAAGATGATGGACGTTTTGTCAACGCATCTAAAGAAGATGTACGTCGTGCAATGACTATTAAAAAGCACAATCATAATATTAATTATATGGATATATCAGAAAAGGTACCGATGGATAAAAAAGAAGTCAACCAAATCTTAAAGGGCAAAGGCATCTTTGAAAATAAAGGAGCGACTTTTTTAAAAGCGCAAGATCGATATGGAGTTAATGTGCTTTACCTAATTAGCCATGCTCTGATAGAAACAGGGAACGGCCAATCAGGTTTAGCTAAAGGTATACCTTATAAAGGCAAACATTATTATAACTTCTATGGTATTGGGGCTTTTGACGAAAATGCATTGAAACATGGACACAGTTATGCGAAACAGCAAAAATGGACTTCTCCAGAAAAAGCCATATTGGGGGGCGCTTCATTTGTACGAAAAGAATACTTTGATAAAGAGCAACTGTCTCTTTATCAAATGCGTTGGAATCCCAAAAACCCTGGCCAACATCAATATGCGAGTGACATTGGCTGGGATACTAAAATAGCAAGTGCGATGGACCATTATTACCAAAAATACGGAATTAAAAAGGATCATATTCGTAAAAATTATTATAAGCAATAACTTTAAAAGAGGGTAGCTCCCTCTTTTTTTGTGAATATAGTATTGATAGCAAAAAGAGGGAATATGATAAAATAAAGATAACGCAAAAATGAGGTGTTGAGATATGAAAATAGCAATCGTAGGCGGCGGAATAGGTGGCTTAACAGCTGCTGCGCTCCTTCATGAAAACGACAATGAGATACATGTATTTGAACAGCATGCCAAGGTAGAAGAAGTAGGTGCTGGGATTGGTATCGGGGGAAATGTATTAGACAAGCTGGGAAATCATGATTTAGCTAAAGGTATCAAAAATGCAGGGCAAGTTATTAATGAATTAGAGTTTTTAGATGATCATGGTAACGTTTTAAATAAGGCTTTATTAAAAAAAGGGACAGTCAATTTAACGCTTCCGCGTCAGACGCTGCTTGATATTATTAAATCATATGTTCCTGCAGAAGCTATTCATACAGATAGTAAAATTACGCGTATCGAACAAAACAGCTCTAAGGTGACATTAACAGCAGAAAATGGTTCGCAAGCAGATTTTGATTTGTGTATTGGAGCAGATGGATTGCATTCTATTATCCGTCAACAATTGGATCCTAAATCTACAGTCAACTACCAAGGATACACAGTATTCAGAGGAATGGTAGAAGATGTACGTTTATCAGATCCTCATACTGCTAAAGAATATTGGGGACCTAAAGGGCGCATCGGAATTGTTCCTATGTTGAATAATCAAGCCTATTGGTTTATTTCGGTAAATGCTAAACAAGGAGACCCTAAATTTAATGATTTCACTAAGCCGTATATTCAAGCTTATTATAATCATTATCCAAATGAGGTACGCCGTATCTTTGATCAAACGAGTGAAACTGGAATATTGCATCATGATATCTTTGATTTAACACCATTAAAAACCTTCGTCTATGGGCGTACATTATTATTAGGTGATGCAGCACATGCTACTACACCAAATTTAGGACAAGGCGCTGGCCAAGCCATGGAAGATGCTATCGTTTTAGCAAATTGCTTAAAAGCATACGATTTCAGAGAAGCCTTAGCAAGATATGATCAATTACGTGTGAAACACACAACCAAGGTGATTAAGAAATCAAGAAAAATCGGCAAACAAGCACAAATGTCTAATAGTTTAATGATAGGTTTAAGAAATACTATTATGAAACGTCTGCCATCTAAATTATTGAGCAACCAAGTGAAATTTATTTATAAAACAAAAGAACAATAATCTGAGGAAGCGGAACAGTAAATAAGGGTTAGGACATCGATTGTCCTAACCCTTATTAATGCTTAAAAAATTGTCGCTTATTTTTCAACATCATTTACAATATATTTTGGTGCTTGATCTTCTTTAAGCACAGCTACCGTATTATCTGCCACAATTTTAGCCATTCCATCACGCGCTTCAAATGTAGCATTTCCGATATGCGGTGTAATCACGACGTTATCTAATGATTTCAAATCATCATTAATTTCAGGTTCGAATTCATAAACGTCTAATGCTGCGCCTTCAATATCTTTATTCTTTAAAGCGTCTGCAAGCGCTTGTTCATTAACAATAGGACCTCTGGCTGCATTGATCAGATAAGCTGTATCTTTCATTTTCTTGAATTGTTCTGTATCGAACATATGATGCAGTTCTGGTTTATAAGCTGCATTAATCGTAATGAAATCAGCTTTCTCTAACATCGTATCTAAATCAACGTACTTAACGCCTAAATTACGTTCTTTATCTTCTTTACGATGAGGACCTGTATAGAGAACGTCCATATCGAATGCTTTAGCACGTTTAGCTACTGCTGAACCGATAGCGCCTAGTCCGACGATACCGATTGTTTTGCCAGAAACTTCGCGTCCTCTGAAGAATAAAGGTGCCCAACCATCAAAACCTTTTGTACGAGACAACTGGTCTCCTTCTGGAATACGACGTGCTACAGCAAGCACAAGTGCAAATGTTAATTCTGCAGTAGAGCGTGTTGAAACTTCAGGAGTATTCGTTACATATATTCCTTTTTCTTTCGCAAAATCAATATCGACGTTATTAAAACCAGCACCATAGTTGGCAATAATTTTAAGGTTCTTTCCGCTTTCAATAACTGCTTTGTCTACGTTAGTAGAAAGAATACTGATTAATGCATCGGCATCTTCTACACGTTCTTTCAACGTATCTTGATCCACTACTCCTGGACCGTCATACATATCTACTTCAATTTGGTGTTTCTCTAAGATGTCCAATCCAACTTGAGGGATAGGACCTGCAATAAATACCTTTGTCATTCAAACCACTCCTTTTCCGACTTCTTATCTCAAGTATATTAAAAGGACGGAAAAGACACAAAGAATACACAAGATATTTCGCGAGACCATTACGAAATCAGTTTGAGACCGACTGCTGAAACAACTATGAGGCCAATGCAGATAATGCGCCAAATGTTTTTAGATTCATTATAAAAAATCATACTGATTAAAGTGCCGCCGCCAGTACCAATACCTGTCCAAATAGCATACGCAGTCCCCATGGGTATATCTTTCATCGCCAAGGAAAGAATACTGAAACTGAAAATAAAAGCGATACCTAAGTATAAGATAAAGATTTTTCTGCCAGTACGGTTGAGCTCGTTCAACAATATGACGCCAATAATCTCGAAGCAACCGGCAATTAATAAATATATCCAAGCCATCAGGAAGTCCCCTCACTTTCTTCATTATCTGTTGAAAGTTTCAATCCTAAAATGCCGATTAGCAATAAGATGAGCAGAAAGAGTTTTGTAAAGCTGAATGGATCTCCATAAACGGCCATATCTAAAATTACTGTTCCAACCGTTCCGATGCCCACAAAGATGGCATAAGCGGTTCCGACCGGTAAAGTTTTGCATGCTGAAATTACCAGTGCAAAGCTTAAAGCAATCATTATTAATGTGACACCCCAACTGAGAATGGAGTCGGCATTTTTTATACAATTGACCCAGATAATTTCGACGATGCCAGCTAAAATAACTTTTACCCAGCGCACATTTCTCCCTCCTCAATTTAAAATTTACAAGCACTTTATATTCTCTCAAATTTATATGCAACTTACAATATTTGAGTTTCTATTCAGATAGCGACTGCCAATTTAAAAAGATAAGCCGGGACATCATTATGTCCCGGCCTCTTAGCTCAATTATTATTTGAAAAACGGAATAGATAGCGGAATTAAATAGTCTTCGCCATTGTATGCTTTGACTGCTGCAATAATAGTAAAAATAAAAGATAGAATAGCTATAATAACCATTGTAATAAATCCAACTAGTACAATCATCAGAACTAAAGAAATGACAGTCCAAATAGCATAAGAAATCGCTGAATTGAAATAATTTTTACCTGCTCTGTTTACAAACTCAGATTCAGAACCCTTAAGCAACCAAATGATTAAAGGACCGATAATGGAAGTAAAGAAACTTAAGATATAAATCATACTGGCAAAGAGACGTTCATCTTGTGTAGGAAACTGTTCATATTTTTCAACTTCATCATAAACAGGTTTAAATTCTGGATTAGTGGTCATAGCAATGAACCTCCTATATCAACTTGTTATATTAAATATATCAATAATGATACGGGAAAGAAATCTAATTTCAATACTTTTGATAAATATGTGAGTTAAAAATACAGAGTCAAGAGGATTGTTGAAGTTAAATGAAAGGACAATTTATTAGTTTTCAAAAAGACCTTCTAGACAACAAAATTATATTTTATTATTTGCTTAGTCATGTTACGATACCTATAACATATTATTTATACAGCGACAGAAAACTGTTGTGGCAATGAGGTAAACGCTTACAAAGAATTTCATTTCGGAAACAACAGTTTCTAAATTTTAAGTATAGGCTATATAAATATGTACATATGTTTCACTTCTATTTGAGGGACCGTTTATATCTTTATCTTCGGTAATAAAGCATATAACGGTCTCTTCTACTCATAATAATTTATAGGAAGAAGGTTGAGTTATGAAAATTGCAATTGTAGGTTCAGGGAATGGGGCAGTAACAGCAGCTGTAGATATGACCCACCAAGGTAATGAGGTTAAACTCTATTGTCGTAATGCCTCAATCGAAAAATTCGATAAAGCAATCGAACAAGGTGGCTTTCACTTTCATAATGAAGGCGAAGAAAGCTTTGTCAACTTTACACAAGTCAGTGATGATATCGAGGAAGTAATTTCTGATGCTGAAATTATTCAAGTCATCATCCCATCTACATTCATTGAATATTATGCACGCATTATGGCGCCTTTCATTAATGAAAATCAGATTATTTTCTTTAACATGGCCGCTGCTATGGGCTCTGCTCGTTTTATCAATGTATTAGAAGATGAACACCTGGAAGTACGTCCTCATTTTGCTGAAGTGAACTCTTTAACATATGGGACACGCGTAGATTTCGACAACGCAGTCGTAGATTTATCTTTGAATGTTAGAAAACTATACTTTAGTTCATTTTACCAAGATCAATTAAGTGACGACTTCGAAAAGGTTGAAACAATTTATCCATGTATCGTCAAAGAAGAAAATTTATGGAAAACTAATCTTGAAAATGGAAACCCTGAAGTACATCCTGGACCGACTTTATTAAATGTTGGACGTATTGATTATTCAGGTGATTTCTCATTGTATAAAGAAGGAATTACTAAACATACTGTACGTCTATTGCACGCAGTTGAATTAGAAAGATTGTCTTTAGGACGTCGTTTAGGCTTCGAATTACAAACTGCTAAGGAAGCACGTATTCAACGCGGATACTTAGAACGTAATGATGAAGATGAACCTTTAAATCGATTATTTAATGAAAGTCCAGTCTTCTCGCAAATTCCAGGTCCTAATAAAGTTAAGAACCGTTATTTGACAGAAGATATTGCGTATGGATTAGTACTTTGGTCAAGTTTAGGGCGTGAAATAGGGGTCGAAACGCCTAATATTGATGCAATTATCGTCATTGCTTCAACTATCTTAGAACGTGATTTCTTTGAAGAAGGTTTGACAATTGATGAATTAGGACGTGAAAAAATCGGATTAGATTAAAAATAAACAGGGGGGAATGGATATGAAGCGAAAACCAACTTTATTAGAAGCGGCTTCTACTATCATTGTAATGATGATTCTGGTAATTGTAGGATTTGTAGTCTTTGGTATTCCAGTACAACCGCTTCTCATCTTATCAGCTGCCTATGCAGCCGTCATCGCATGGCGAGTAGGCTTGCGTTGGAAAGACTTAGAAGAAGGCATTACTGAAAGATTAGGGACAGCTATGCCTACCATTTATATTATTTTATGTGTAGGGATTATCGTAGGAACATGGATGTATTCCGGTACTGTACCGGCTTTAATCTATTATGGATTAAAATTATTGAATCCGAATTACTTCTTAGTTTCAGCATTTATTATTTCCGCTATTACATCAATGGCAACAGGGACAGCATGGGGATCTGCTTCTACAGCAGGGATTGCATTAATTGCGATTGCCCATCAATTAAATATTGATGCAGGGATGGCAGCTGGTGCAATCATTGCTGGGGCAGTATTCGGAGACAAATTATCACCGTTATCAGATACAACAAACTTAGCGGCTATGGTAACTAACGTCAATATTTTCTCGCATATCAAAGCGATGCTCTGGACCACGATACCTGCTTCATTAGTAGGGATTGTAGTGTGGTTCTTTGCAGGAATGAGTCATAAATCAGGTGCAGATAAAAGTCAAATCAATGCTTTGTTACATCAAATTGAAGGCGTTTATCACTTGAATTTGAGTGTTTGGATTCCAGCTATCGTGATTATCACTTGTCTATTGTTCCGCTTCTCTACTGTGCCGGCGATGTTAGTATCAAGCGTTGCAGCGATACTTGTGGGCGCATTTAACCATCATTTCAAACTTGCTGACGGCTTTAAAGCAGCATTTGATGGGTTTAAACCAGATATGATTACCCATAATATTCATCTAAATGAAAAAGCATCTACATTACTCGCACAAGGCGGTATGATGAGCATGACACAAGTTATTGTGACGATTTTCTGTGGTTATGCTTTTGCTGGTATAGTTGAAAAGTCAGGTTGTTTAACTGTTATGTTAGATACCATCAAAGATAAAGTGAGATCACCAGGTACTTTAATCTTAGTTACAATTGTTTCTGGTTTAATTATGGTATTGGCTGCTGGCGTTGCTTCCGTAGTAATTATCGTAGTAGGGATGCTGCTTTATGATATGTATGATGAAATGCACTTATCAAGAACTAATCTTTCACGAACACTTGAAGATTCAGGTACAATGATTATTCCATTAATTCCGTGGGGAACTTCCGGCATTTATTATACGCAACAATTAGGAGTAGATGTTTATTCTTACTTCATTTGGACAGTACCATGTTACTTATGTATCGTATTTGCTTTATTCTATGCCTTTACGGGCTGGACAATCAAAAAAGTGAAATCTCCAGAAGAAACACATTATACGCAGCATGGCTAAGATAATTTAATATCTTCCAATATCAACACTTACATGATCAAGAAATTTGATGGTGTAAGTGTTTTTTATTTTAAAAGAAATTCAGGAAATAGAGTTAAATGGGTGTGTACAAATAAAATTTTAGGAAGCGGGTATAACTTAATAATGGTGGTAATACAATTGGAGTTATCAAAGAAGGATTAATTGCATTTACAAATCATTATTTTTTAAATAAAATTACTGATTATGTTTAGTCGTCAGTTGACACGGATATAATTATAGTATGAATGAGGTGATTCCATGTTATATGTAGTAATACTTGTAGCGATATTACTATTGTGTCTAGGAATTCATCGATACTTCAATTTAGATAATTTAACTTTAAAATATCCTTCTATTATCTATTTAGTTATCAGCTTTATATTGTACTTTGTAGCGATTTTGCAATATAGAGTTGATTCTAATATGTCGGAATTTTTAGCACACGAAACACTTGTGACAACGATATTTGGATTATTGATATTTTGGACTTTATCTCAAATGAATAAAACAAAAGATACTGTCGTTTATACTATCATAATCGTTCTTGCTTCAATTGGAGCAGTACTGACTAATAGCCCGCAATTCGGCTTAAATGCTACTATGGAAATGCTAATCGTACGTTTAGTACTGACAACAGCATTGGCTATAGGACTAGGTGGATATGTATTATACAGACAGTTGAAGAAACCTGTTTCTGAAAGCTTTCCATTACTCTATATCCTAGCATTTGCTTATTGGATAATGGTAGCCTTTTGGATGTAAAACAACTTATCAGACAAGTATATGAATGAAATAAATAAAGCCGACAGCTTAGTATCTTGAACTAAACTGCCGGCTATTATTGTGTCTATAAAAAAACCGGCTGACACATCAATTATCAACCGGTAAAATATTAATATTTGAAATTAGTGAATGTAGTTGTAACCAGCTGCTTGGCTAGCTGAGATAGTACGTGAAGTTACAACACCAGGACCATAACCGTAGTTCATTTCAGAAACGCGGATTGAACCATTGCTGTTTACACCTTCAACGTAAGCTACGTGGCCATAAGCACCTTGGCTAGTTTGCATGATAGCTCCTGCTGCAGGACTGTTGTTTACTGTGTAACCAGCTGCTGCTGCTGCGTTAGCCCAGTTATTAGCGTTGCCCCAAGTTGAACCTACTTTACCGCCTGAACGATCAAATGCGTAGTAAGTACATTGACCAGAAGTATAGTAGTTAGCACCACTTGAAGCACGGTTAGCCATTGTGCTGTAGTTTGAAGATTGTTTAGGTGCTGAAGTTGTAGTTACATGAACATTGTTATCTGATGTTGAGTAAGTAGCACCCATTCCGCCAGTACGTGGTGTAGAACCTGCATTATTATTATTATAGCTAGTGTAATTGCTGTAATTGTTGTTAGCTGTGTTGTAGTTGCTGTAATTGTTGTAGTTATTGTTGCTAGTGTAGCTGCTAGCATTGTTATTGCTGTAACCATTGTTGTATTTAGCATAAGTTGAGTAGTTATTGTTGTAACGGTTGTCTTGGTTCCAGTTACCTTTCCAAGTGTAGTGGTAGTTACCTTGTTGGTCGATTGTATATGAGTAGCTGTATGAGTAAGGATCGTTAGGGTTGTATCCATTATTATTTTCAGCTGCATCTGCATCGTGATGAGATAAAGTTAAAGCTGCGATTCCAGTTCCTAAAGTAGCGATTGTAGTTGTAGCGATTTTATTCATAATTAAATATCCTCCTAAAGATAAATAAGCTAATTGTTTTAATTTTAGTATTAAATCTCGTGTCTATATTTACATTACTTTAAATTACTTAATTGCGTTTTTTTTACTTCTCTTAACGACAAGACTTACTTTACCAAAAAATTTTGGGTTTGTGTGCGTTGTTATCATTTTGTAATTTAGTTCTAATAATTAAATACTTGCATGTAATAACCATCTATTTCGTGGTTGTTGGCTTAAATACTGATGTTATAGCGTTTTTGACAATATTAATCGTATGTAAATATCGATTATGTTACAACGTTGTAATTTAACAGAAAAATTAAAAATATTGATTTTGCCTTTTTTAATAGTGGTTAATCTAATTTTTAGCTTGTTTATATATATATAAAATCGAAATTTTAGATGTCTGAATGTTATAAAATACTATCAATTTTGTTATGTAGATCTGTAATAAGGTCTCTTTTTTTATGTTTAGAAATAAAACCGACTTTGAATCGATTTTTACCTTTATATGGAAGAAACACGTCAAAATAGTTGAGAAGTCTTAAAATATTGACTTAATTATACGAAAAGGGTATGATACAGGTATAAAAAATATACCTAGTGAGGTGAAATGTATGAAACTCGAAATTGGAATGACTTCTTTTGCAGATACCAATGAAATTCACACTGAAAATGGGGCGCAAGAAAAGTTATCAGCTGATCAGAGAATTCGTAACATAGTAGAAGAAATACAACTTGCAGATGAGGTGGGCCTTGATATTTATGGTTTAGGTGAACATCATCGTTCTGATTATGCGGTTTCTGATCCAGTAACTGTCTTAGCTGCTGCAGCTTCTTTAACACAACGTATTCGTTTAAGTTCTGCTGTAACGGTATTGTCTTCTGATGATCCTGTACGTGTATACCAGCGTTTTGCAACTTTAGATGCAGTTTCTAACGGACGTGCTGAAATTATGGTAGGGCGCGGCTCTTTTATCGAGTCTTTTCCATTATTCGGTTACGATTTGGATGATTATGATAAACTTTTTGTGGAGAAATTAGAGTTGTTGAAACAAATCAATCAGCATGAAATTGTTTCTTGGCAAGGCAGCTTGCGACCTGCAATCGATGAACGTGGTGTATATCCACGCGCAGTACAAAAAGAAATACCGATTTGGTTAGCCACAGGCGGTACACCAGAATCTTCTATAAGAGCAGCTGAATTCGGTTTGCCGATTACTTATGCGATTATAGGCGGCAATCCAAGACGCTTTAAACGAAATATTGCCATGTACAGAGCAGTAGCTGAATCAAGAGGATTTAATTTAACAGATATGCCTGTAGCGGTTCATTCTTGGGGTTATATTGCAGACACAGATGAACAAGCGCAACAAGAATTTTATACACCGACGAAAATACACCATGAAATTATTGCAAAAGAACGCAACTGGCCTCCATATACTGAAGAACATTTTCAACGAGAAATCAGCGATCAAGGCGCAATGTTCGTCGGCAGTCCAGAAACGGTGGCGCGTAAAATGATTGATGTCATAGAAACATTAGGAATTAATCGTTTTATGTTACACATTCCTGTCGGTTCCATGCCTCATGAACGTGTAATGAAAGCTATTAAACTTTATGGAAAAAGGGTAAAACCTATAGTAGAGGATTATTTCAATAATTAATTAAAGGAGTATCACATTATGTTATTACGTTATTTAAACAATATTAAAGTTGGTAAAGAATTATTACAAGCATCAGAACCTAAATTAAAAGGTAACCCACAAATGAAAGAAACATTCGAAAATGTTTTTGGATTACCTGGTAATATGGTAACTGTAGCAGGTACAATCGAAGCTACCAGCGGTCTTTTATTCTTACTAAGCTTTGGCAATAAAAAAATAACACGTATTGCAACAGTATTGACATTCGGAGTGTTAAGCGTTGCAGCATATAAACACTATGAAGCAGGACACGGTAAAGCAGGCGCACAACATGCATTAGATTTAATGAAACTTGCAGGTTTATCTACATTAGATACAATTTCATTACCTAACTGCAAAAAATAATTGCTAAGTATAAAACTAAGAGGAACTGAGACATTGATTTGTCTTAGTTCCTTTTTTCAATTAAGCAGAGGAAATAAAAGTTGAAATATTATTTTGCACCTATAGCTGTTTTGCATTATTTTTCTTTGAATATCTTGAAGCATTTAATTCGAGATAGTCAGAGGATTTCAAATTACAATAATAACAACTGATGTAAGAGAGGGGATTTTGGAGCAACGGATTATTAAATTTCAAAAATAAATGGATTATTATAGAAAAATGTTATAGAATGATTCATATAGCTAGCACAACCAAAATTTATTTGTTAATTCACCTAACATCTTGAAACCACACCAAGAAGGAGTGAATTCCAATGTCAGAAAAGATAATTATTAATGATCTTCCGAAATTTGTTAAAGTTGCTCAAAAGGTAAGGGAAATTAATGGACACATTAAAAGTGAACATCAAATTTCGTTTGAAGAGTTATTTATCTTAAACTATATCGAAAGCAGCGAAAAAAATCGTTCTGAATTTAACGTTAAGGAAATTATTCAATTATCGAATCTTAAACCATATTTTATTTCCAAAGCGATTCAAAAATTGAAAGAACGTAATTTGCTAAGTAAAAAAAGAAACAAAAATGACGAAAGAACAGTCATTTTAGTTGTTGATGAAAATCAACGCAAAGAGATTGACGCGCTATGTGCAGATATCGGTAAAATTTTTTAAATTAAATAATAATTTTTGAAGAATTACAAAAACAAGTAGTTAGAGAATTAGGATAGAAAGAGAAAGTAAGTAAATTTTGTGTGAGTTAGAAACTTTCATTATAAGTGACGGGGGAACGGCCTTGCTGACGCACTTATTATCGAAAGGGTATATAAATAAAAGCTGTCCAACAATCATAAGTGATAAGTTGGACAGCTTTTTTGCATTTAATATTTTCTTAAAAAATTGACTTCACGATTATAAAATTGTTGTACTACTTTAATTTGTACTTCTTTCAGAATATCTTCGATGAGGTCTGTTTGTTGCGCTAAAATACGGATGGCTAACCCATGTGTCGCAAGTTCAGTTATACCGATTCTACATTGATTGTCTGTTAAAAATGGTTTCATTACTTCATATAATTCATCAATGGTTTGTTTTGTAATATCCGGATGAATAAAATAACAAGAACCTAAATACGTATAACCTTCCATATAGCCTAACGCATCAACCTTATTTTTACTAGGATCTAGCAGCATATTATCGAATACTACGAGTTCGTCATCTACAAAGATTTCATTCAATAAATGAAGTGAATCATAAGTAAAGTGACGTTCATCTGGAGAGTAACCAGGTGTTAGAATATCAGTGTAGAACATAGCGCCTGTTTGTGCTAAATGAAATTGATTATGCTGATAAAAGTTAGCGTCTTTATAGGCAATAATCGGGTCGCCGACATATTCTAAATAGGCGTTATC
Organism: Staphylococcus piscifermentans; assembly: GCF_900186985.1. Lineage (NCBI taxonomy): Bacteria > Bacillati > Bacillota > Bacilli > Caryophanales > Staphylococcaceae > Staphylococcus > Staphylococcus piscifermentans. The sequence goes on from NZ_LT906447.1 coordinate 843,766, forward strand.
TTCAATATGAAAGTTTTGATATTGCTCAACATGATCTTTTAAAGTTTTATAGATTTTAGTTGCACCTTGAGATGTGAGGGTCACAGCTGCATTTTCTTGTACACGGACATCTAATTTATAGCGATCGCCATCTAAATAACCGCCGCCGACGTTCACAATATAGAAAGTCGGAATATCCGACCCATTTAAATAAATAGGGCGGATGACTTTCAAGGCTTTTTCGAAAAAGATGTCTCGAGCAACAGACCGTTTACCATCATGAAAAATAGACAGATCGAGTTGTCCTGTCCATTCTGGTTCTTTAGACATCAGGCTAATCCTTTAAGTAATACATCACGTTCAATCCATTCAATCACTTGGTCTAAACCGTCTTCAGTTTTTAAATTAGTGAAAGTGAAGGGACGATTGCCGCGGAAAGTATTAGTATCTTCAGCCATTTGGTCTAAAGAAGCGCCGACATAAGGTGCTAAATCTGTCTTATTGATAATGAAGAAGTCAGATTTAATCATACCTTGTCCGCCTTTACGCGGGATTTTTTCACCTTGTGCAACATCAATAATATAAATAGAGAAGTCAACTAATTCTGGACTGAAAGTAGCTGCTAAATTATCGCCGCCTGATTCAATAAAGATTAAATCTAAATCGCCATGACGTTCCATTAATTCATCGATAGCAGCAAAATTCATAGAAGCATCTTCACGAATTGCCGTATGCGGACATCCTCCTGTTTCGACTCCGATAATACGATCCGCAGGCAATACACCTGTATTAACTAAGATTTTTTCATCTTCTTTAGTGTAAATATCATTTGTAATAACGCCGATACTCATATCTTTAGACAAATGTCTCACAAGTTTTTCGACGAGTTCGGTTTTTCCTGCACCAACAGGGCCGCCGATTCCAATTTTAATAGGTTGAGTCATCTGTTATTCCTCCTATGAAATAAAAATTCTGACATTAACGTTTTCATGCTCCATTTGATTCATTTCTAAACCAGGAGCTGTAATACCAAATTCTGATTCTGCAAGTTCAAAGATATGGTCTCTGGTATTTTTCATAAAGGTAATCATATCTGTAACTACACGTTGCCCAGCAGTTTGCCCAAGCGGAATAGCTCTCACGGCATTTTGAGTCAACGCTGAAACGTTTTGATAAAGATAGTAATCTATAATCATTTCAATATCAATGCCAAGGAAATGGCCAAGCATTGTAAAGCAAATCGCAGGATGCAATTTCGCGCGTTTTGCTTGATACTCTGCTTCGTACCACTGTATCCACTGGCTGTCATATAGTTCATTCGCAAGTTTTACCATACGTGTACCCATTTGTTTAGTACCTGTACGTGTCTCTCTAGGCATGTTTTGTACGAAGAGCATGCGATCCAAATGTAAGATTTTCTCAGTATCATTTTGATTTAAGGCTTCGTATACGAGGCGGATAGCCAACCCGTCTGCATACGTTAATTGTTCACTTAAAAAGAGTCTCAGCCATTCTTTAAAGGTTGCTTCATCATGCACTGTACCACGTTGAATATAAGTTTCAAGGCCGAAAGAGTGACTGAACGCGCCTGTAGGAAATTGAGAGTCGCAAAATTGAAACAAACGTAAAGCTTGATGATCAATCATGTGAATGTCCGATATGTCTGAATGCTTTGTTAACTTTGCGGTCTTCTCGGTTGTAAGGAATACCTAGTGATTTCAACAAGTCTTCAACTAGATAATCGTATTGAACAAGCATTTCATTTTCAGTAAATTGCGCTGGTAAGTGACGATTGCCGAGTTGATGTGCAATATCTCCCATTTCCTTTAAAGAACGCGGTTGTATGACTAAGATGTCTTCAGAATTGACATCTACTACAATCATATTATGGTCATCTTGATAGAGAATATCTCCATATTCTAAATCCACAGGGTTTTTTAAGCGAATACCGATTTCATTGCCGTGATCTGTTTTGACACGTTGTATTCTTTTTACTAAATCAGAATTTTCAAGATAGACTTTTTCGATATGCTTTTGTTTCTCTTCTGGTGAAAGGTTAGCAATGTTGCCAACAATTTCTTCTATAATCATAAATACTCTAACCTCCTAGAATAAGAAGTAACGTTGTGCAAGCGGCAATTCTTTTGCAGGTTCGCTGGTAATTAATTTGCCGTCAACGAATACTTCATAAGTTTGCGGATCGACATCAAGTTTAGGTGTTTCACCATTATTTTTCATATCTTTCTTAGTCAGTTGGCGAATACCTTTGACTGGTCTTACCATGCGGTGCAAGGACAATTGACGTTCGATATCGTTCATGTAAGCAATGTTTGAAACAAAGGTAATACTTGTACCTGTTAAATTACCGCCATATTGACCATACATTTTACGATATTTTAAAGGTTCGGAAGTAGGGATAGAACCATTTGCATCACCATTGACTGCAGTATTGATCATACCGCCTTTAAGAACCATTTCAGGTTTGACACCGAAAAATGCTGGGTCCCAAATCACAAGGTCTGCAAGTTTGCCTTCTTCAATTGAACCGACATATTCGGAAATACCATGCGTAATAGCAGGGTTGATAGTATATTTGGCAATATAACGTTTAATACGGTTATTATCATTATATTCTTGGTCGCCATCTAAATAGCCGCGTTGTTCTTTCATACGGTGTGCGACCTGCCATGTACGTGTAATAACTTCGCCGACACGTCCCATTGCTTGAGAGTCAGAGCTGACCATACTGAAGACACCCATATCTTGCAGTACGTCTTCGGCTGCAATGGTTTCTTTTCTAATACGAGAATCTGCAAAGGCTACATCTTCAGGGATAGAAGCATTCAAGTGGTGAGTAATCATAACCATATCTAAATGTTCGTCTATAGTATTAACAGTGTAAGGGAGTGTTGGGTTAGTAGATGAAGGAAGGACATTCGGATAGCTTGCAGATTTAATTAAATCTGGAGCATGGCCGCCGCCTGCACCTTCTGTGTGATACATATGAATAACACGGTCTTTGATAGCTTTCATTGTATCTTCCATGAAACCTGCTTCATTCAAAGTATCAGCGTGTAAAGCAATTTGTACATCATAATCGTCAGCCACATCTAAGGCATGGCTTAAAGCTGATGGAGTAGCACCCCAGTCTTCGTGGACTTTCAGACCGATAGCACCTGCGTGGATTTGTTCAATTAAAGCAGTGTGGTTATGCGCTTGGCCTTTTCCTGTAAATCCTACATTAATTGGAAGACCTTCAGCCGCTTCTAACATACGATGAATATGCCAAGGGCCTGGCGCAACAGTTGTAGCTTTGGCACCTTCAGAAGCACCCGTACCGCCTCCGATGTGCGTAGTAATACCGCTTTCAAGTGCTACATAAGCTTGTTCAGGATTGATAAAGTGGACGTGTGTATCAATGCCGCCCGCTGTAATAATCTTACCTTCACCAGAAATAATATCCGTAGAGGCACCGATAATAATATCTACATCATCCATAATATCCGGGTTGCCGGCTTTACCGTATTTCATGATATAGCCATTTTTAATACCTAAATCTGCTTTATAAACTTTGTCATAATCAATAATGACAGCATTTGTGATGACTGTATCTGCAACATAGCGATCATCACGTGTTACATTTGGGTTTTGCGCCATACCGTCACGTACTGATTTTCCTCCGCCGAATGTTGCTTCGTCCCCATAGTTTGCAAAGTCTTTTTCGATTGTCGCAAATAAATTTGTATCCCCTAAGCGGATAGCATCACCAATAGTGGGACCGTACAAACTTGTATATTGCGATTGTGTCATTTTAAAACTCATCGATTATACCCACTTTCTTTATTTGCATTTTGTTTACCAGCATCATTTTTAACGCCTGCGTTCGGATGGCCATTTTTCACTCGGAAGACACGTTCTTCGTCGATTGCGCTATTCACTAAACCTCGGAATCCATAGATGCGACGTTTACCGTTGTATTCTACAAGCTGTACTTTCTTTTCGTCCCCAGGTTCGAATCTTACAGCTGCACCAGCAGGAATATCTAAGTGTTTTCCATAGGCTTTTTCTCTATCGAATTTCAAACCGGTATTGGCTTCGAAAAAGTGATAATGAGAGCCGACTTGAATAGGACGGTCACCAATATTTTTAACCGTGATGACTGTTTCAGAATCGTCTGTACCTTTGTTGATTTCGATTTCAGTTTTCTTAACTATAATTTCACCAGGTTTCATCATGTTTGCCTCCTTTTTTAAACGATAGGGTGGTGTATTGTGATTAATTTCGTTCCATCAGGAAATGTTGCTTCAATCTCTAAATCAGGAATCATGTCAGAAACACCTTCCATGACATCATCCTTATTGAGAATTTGTCGGCCATAGCTCATCAGCTCTGCGACAGATTTGCCGTCTCTGGCACCTTCTAACATTTCATAACTGATAATTGCGACTGCTTCTGGATAATTTAATTTTAATCCGCGTGATTGGCGTCTGCGTGCTAAGTCGTTTGCTACAACAAGCATCAATTTATCTTGTTCACGTTGCGTGAAATGCACAATAAATCCCTTCTTTCAACCGTAATTTGAAAATATGTTGCTTATTTATTCTAAAACCATTCGATTTAATATACAAGAATTACCGCTCTGTATTTTAAAATAAAACTGTGCTTTGACAACAAAATAGTATAAAACGCAACTAAAGTGTTAAATAATTATAATTAATTTTTTCATTTCTTTGAAAGATAATAAAATATACCCAGTTTTCTATCCAAACAAACCAGCATAAATTATATAATGATTTTCAACTTGAATTATTTTTGGTAAAATCGATATGTTTACAAATCAATGAAATCAGGTGAAGTTGAATGCGCCAGTTTACACGCATCATATTAAAGAATATTTCACAAGTTATATTATTAGATAATATATGGACAGGACTATTTATCTTAATTGGATTATTTATCGGAAATTGGAAAGTAGGATTAGCCGCATTACTTTCCAGTATCATTGCCTATTTCTCAGCACCTGTCACTAACTATTCCAAACAAGAAATCAACGATGGACTCGCAGGCTTCAACCCCGTGTTGACAGGAGTAGCATTAACCGTTTTCTTAGTTCCGGGTTGGAGAAGTGTCATCATAACCTTACTTGCAGTCGTATTGACTATGCCGGTCGGAGCAGCTTTCAGAGCCTTATTAAACCGCTTCGACTTACCGATGCTCACAATGCCCTATGTATTCATCAGTTGGATGTTCCTCTTTATGTCGTTCCAATTCGAATACGTCAACGCAGACGTCAGTATCTTGCCATCAGTCGTGAAAGAAATTCAATTTTCACATCAGTCTATTAACACTATCTTGACCTTCCTAGATGGATTCAGCGAAATTTTCCTAGTTAAAAGCGCAATAGGCGGCTTTATCATATTGATAGGTATCTTCATCGCATCACGCAAAGCAGGTCTCTTCGCAATTATCGCAAACATCATTGGAGTTATTGTCGTCATGATGTTCGGTGCTAACCATGATGAAATCAACGCCGGACTATATGGCTATAACGTGATCTTAGTCATCCTTGCCCTAGGAGTTACCTTCAAAGAAGCATCAGTCTTCAACAAATACGCCAGCATGCTCTTCGGAATCATAATGACCGTCGTTATGCATGCAGGACTGGTTACTTGGCTGAAACCATTCGGCTTGCCGGTCTTCACCTTGCCATTCATTGCCGCAACTTGGATGATGCTCCTTGCAGGAAAGAAAGCTGAAACAACCGAAGAAGCAGAAGAAGAAATATATCCAGAAAATAAATAAGGAAATCAGAGAACAGGAGCAGGATATTTTGATGTTCTGACTCCTATTTTTTATTGTACTTATTTGGGAAAAGAAAACCTTGGAGAGTGGGATGGGGCCGAAAAATTTTGAATTAAAATTATTTCGTCTTCTCACCCCTGCAAGGCTAAAAAGGGTGTAATCTAGACACAAGTTTTTGAGAAGTGTCTAGAAAAGGGTGTAATCTAGACACAAGATTTAGAGAAGTGTCTAGAAAAGGGTGTAATCTAGACACAAGATTCGGAGAAGTGTCTAGAAAGCGGGTGAATCTAGACACAAGATTCGGAGAAGTGTCTAGAAAAGGGTGTAATCTAGACACAAGATTCAGAGAAGTGTCTAGAAAAGGGTGTAATCTAGACACAAGATTCGGAGAAGTGTCTAGAAAAGGGTGTAATCTAGACACAAGATTCAGAGAAGTGTCTAGAAAAGGGTGTAATCTAGACACAAGATTCGGAGAAGTGTCTAGAAAAGGGTGTAATCTAGACACAAGATTCAGAGAAGTGTCTAGATTCACCCTGGACCTCCCCATACGCTCCTGCACACACCCACTTTTACAGCATATAAAAAAACCGGAACATCAAGTGTCCCGGCTTTTTACCCGTCAATTATTTCATGAATTTTTCTTTTAAATCTTTACGCATATAATCTAAAGTATACGGATCGTTGAACCAGTAAGTTTTTGCATCCACTTTAAGTACGTGGTTGTCTTTAACTGCTGGCAAGTTTTTCCATAAGTTTGTTTGAGTATAAGAAGGTTCTGCTTTGCCATCGCGTGTTGAAACGATATAATCACCAGCATATTCAGGGATTTTTTCTTGTTTCACTTCAGCCCAGCCTTCTTTTTTCACAAGTTCTTCTTGTTTAGCTGGCATTTTCAATCCGAATGCTTGGTAAATTACTTCGCCGCCACGACCCCAGTTAGGACCGTAAGTGTAAAGTTTTTTATCAAATTCATCTAATAAAGATACTGTTGAATCTTTACCGATTTTATCTTTGATTTCTTTACCGTCTTTAGCAGTTTCTTTCTTCCAATCTTCAGTCCATTTCTTAGCTTCGTCTTCTTTATTCAACAATTTACCTAATTCAAGTTGTTGATCAAGATATTTATGTTTCGCATAATCAAAGACTACAGTTGGAGCTGCTTTTTGATATTTTTTAATATTTTTATCAGTAGAATAAACAATAATTAAATCTGGTTTTGTTTGATGACTTTCTCAACATCTTCACTGCCAGTTGCGCCGATTTTCTCAACATTTTTAAATTTGTCTTTTAACACTTTGCTGTCGTCAACTTGGCTATTTACAGCTACGATATTTCCGCCTAATTTTTTCACGCCACCAGCATATGTAGGGGCAACAACCGCAATACGTTTAGGGTCTTTCGGAATATCTATTTTCTTACCATTGTCCATAGTATAAGAACGTGTTTCTTTCTTAGAGTCCTTTTTATCATCAGACTTGTTGCCGCAAGCAGCCAACACAAGTACTAAAACTATCAAAGGGATAAGCAATTTCTTCATTTATAATTTTCCTCCTAATTGAAAACCATTATCAGTTATTCTCAATTATAAAGCCTCTTCCTCCATTACACAACATTTTTTTAGAAAAAATTGTATTCTATTAATTGTGGCTACCAAAAATAGTACATTATAAATGAAAAAATGAGTGAATAAAACTCATACGCACAATAAAAAATGTGACCGAGACATGAATTTGTCCCGCTCACATTTCACTATCTTAATTAAAATAAATGAAGTTCGGATTTAGCAATATTCGTATAAGCAGCATCTTGCATCGGTGGATTATGCAGACCAGCGCGCATATCACGATAATAACGTTGAAGCGGACGCTCCATTTCCAAGCTCTTAGCACCTACAATACGCATCGCAATGTCCACAACTTGCAAACCTTGATTCATCACCAATATTTTGCTGGCTGAAGTCTCGTTCCAGACAGGCGCCTCTGGAGATTCGTGATAAATACGAGCAGTTGACCATAAGAAACCGCGTGCAGATAACAATAGCGACTCCATTTCACCGACAGATTGCTGCACAGTCGGCAAGTCAGCAATCGTACCTTCAATACTATTCGGGCTGTGATTTTGAGCGAAATCTTTGGCATAATCAGCAGCAGCTTGTGCAATACCTAGATAAACACTTGGAATATGGAGCATCCAACCATTGGGACGTTTCGGACCTTTGCCAGCCACCTCCACAAAGTTTTCAGCAGGAATACGCACATCCTCCAATACTAAATCATGACTTTCAGTCGCACGCATTCCCATAACATTCCAAGTTTCAGCGATAGACAACCCGGGTGTATCTTTTTCCACTAAAAAGAACCCGAATTGACCTGATGTTTCATCATAACCGCTGACCAAGAAATGCGTTAACGCGGGGCTCATAGAAGTAAACGTCTTTACACCATTTAAAATGTAACTGTCATGATCTTTGACCGCATGCGTTGAAGGTTTACCGCCACGCGTCGGACTACCAGTTTCCGCTTCACTCACAGCACGATTAATCAATGCACCATCTTTAATTGCTGTCGCAAATTTCTCTAGCAACGGCTGCTCCCACATTTCTTCTGCATACAATTGACCGACCACACTTAAATGCCAGCCGATAGACAGAGCAGTGGCGCCATCAATCTCACCTAAATAACTTTGTAAAATCACCATGTCTTCAATTGTGGCACCCTCGCCGCCATATTCCGTCGGCACCGTCAATAAGGTATAGCCCTCCTTAACCAGCCAATCGATATTTTCATAAGGGAACCTGCTCTCCAAATCATTCTTTTCCGAATGAGCTTGAAAGTCCGCTTTCACCTCACGGAGTTTCTTCAGCCATTTACGCTGAATCTCTGTATGAATTAAACCTGATTCTAGCACGGTACTACCTCCTCGTTAATTCGAAATTATTAAGTTTAGTGTATCACTCGGATTACTGTGTGGAAAGCAATTACGAACGATTGAAACCTTTCTGCCCGCTGCGCGAAAAAATTTAGACACAATTGCATTGAAAATACTTCTGCTGTTTAGCTTTGCAATTAAGTTGGAGAGTCCCTAGAATAGAAGTATTGAGAAACAAAGAACAACACGGAGGATATTCAATGAAACCAGTTTACTTTAATCATGATGGCGGAGTGGATGATCTCGTTTCGTTATTTTTATTATTGCAAATGAAGGACGTACGGTTAATTGGCGTCAGTGCAATCGGGGCTGATAGTTATTTGGAACCGGCAGTCAGCGCGTCACGCAAAATCATTAATCGATTTTCAAATAGAGCATTAGCCGTTGCGTTGCGCGGTCAATATCGTGAATGAGGTAGATCGGCATGCCTTCTTTGAATATATGACACAGTTGGCGGAATCAGTTACTGAATAACGGAAAGAAAAATAATCCACTTTAAATGTAAACTTTATGTAAATCAAAGTTAACATTTATGGTATAATCTTCCTTGGATATATTTCAAGGAGGATTATTATGACTACTAAACACATTACATTTACAGCGATTATGACAGCAATTATAGCATTGCTCGGCTTAGTACCGCCGATTCCTTTACCATTTATGCCAGTACCTATCGTGTTGCAAAACGTCGGTATTTTCTTAGCAGGTATTCTGTTAGGTAAGAAATACGGAACACTCAGTGTGATTGTATTCCTTATTTTAGCAGCATGCGGCTTACCCGTTTTATCTGGCGGACGTGGCGGTATCGGAGTGTTTGCCGGACCATCTGCAGGATTTTTATTCTTGTATCCAGTTGTAGCATTCTTAATCGGCTGGTATCGCGACAGATCAATTGAGCGCATTAATTTTATTAAAATTTTCATTCCGGTTATTGTAGCAGGCGTATTACTTCTAGATATTGTTGGTACTTTGATTATGGGAATGATTACGAATATGCCACTTTCTAAAGCTTTCTTTTTATCATTTGTATTTATGCCAGGTGATATTGTGAAAGCTGTAATTGCTTCATTAATTGGAGCGGCGCTATTGAATCATACGCGATTCAAACAATTAATTCGTTTCTAAGTTTCGAGGAAAAGAGGAATCAGTTATGGTGCAGCTTTCAATGGATTTAATAGAGGAAACAGGTGAAATTGCTTTTCAAGATCACGTGAAGACTATTTATCTGACGCCTGATGAGCCTTTAACTTATTATTCAAACAAATGGGTATATCATGAAATGCCTCAATTTGAACAATGGTTGAAAGATGCAGAAACGCAATTACAACAGCATCATGCACAGGGCAGCCATCATCTCATGTTTACGTTTCCAGAAAATACAGAGCTTTCTTTGGCATTTCAAGATTACTTGGAAAAAGAAAGCTATGAATTGGGGTTGATGGAAATGTATGCGATTGAAGCGGAAGCATTGAAAGGCGAGATTCCTGACACGTTAAAGATTGAATGGGTGGATGGAGATAATTTAGACGATTATTTAACGATTCATCGTACCTTTGCCCTTCAATTTGGGGAAGACTACGCTGATGAGTCAGAAAGAACGATTCGTAAGAGTTTCCAAGATGAGCAGCAGGTCAAGCGTATTGTGGTTTACTATCAAAACCAGCCTGTAGGTTCATTAGATGCCATTGAAACTGAGCAGACGCTCGAAATCGATAGCTTTGGTGTGATTGAAAGTATGCGCCGTCAAGGAATAGGGCGTACGATGCAAGCATTTGTTGCGGCCCATGCTGAGGGCAAACCTATTATTTTAGTAGCAGATGGGGAAGATACAGCGAAAGATATGTATATTAAACAAGGCTACACTTTCATTAGTTATCGTTATCAAATATTAAAAGAAAATGTATAAAAAAAAAGAAGCTGTGCTTTGACAAGATTTACTCTTGCGAAGGCACAGCTTTAATACGTTCTGGATGACTATATACACTGAAGTTGCCGTCTCTGCAAAAACCAATAGCTGTAATATTCAAATCGTCTGCAAGTTTAACAGCTAAAGTCGTCGGCGCAGATTTAGATAAAATCACTCCGACACCGATTTTGGCCGCTTTGATTAAGATTTCCGAAGAAATTCGGCCGCTGAAGATTAACACTTTATCTCGTACTGGAATATGTCGTTCTAAACAGAAACCATAAAGTTTATCGAGCGCATTATGTCGTCCGATATCTTGGCGGTGTTCAAAGAATGTATCACCATCACTGATAGCAGCGTTATGCAATCCGCCTGTACGTTTAAATAATGTACTTGCACTTTGCAGACGGGTCATCATATTAACAACTTGTTGTGGTTGCAATGTGATATGCGACATGCTCGTTTTAGCGATCGCAGCATCATTATGGAAGTAAAACTCACGGCTTTTTCCGCAACAAGACGCAATCATACGTTTGGTGGAATATTCGAAGCGGTCGCCTAAATCTTTAGTGAGTTCCACATGTGCGAAACCTTTACTATCATCTATTTGGATGGACTTTAGTTCACTACGTTTCAGTATCGCACCTTCAGACGCTAAAAAGCCCAGAACCAATTCTTCCATGTGGTCTGGACTGCAGATGACAGTCGCAAACTCTTCTCCATTGACCATAATTGTTAAAGGGAATTCAGTTACATAACTGTCAGTTGTTTCGAATAACTTTCCATCTTCATAACGGACAATGTGTTGATCCGTCATTACATCTATATCGTTATTTTGTATATCTTTGTTCATAAGCATTGACTCCTCATTAAAAGACTATACTATATTCTTCCACTTTTCAAAAAAGATTTGCATAATTTAAGAAAGTATATCAAATTTTAGTTGTGAGACGATTAAGATGATAGTAAACTTAAAGTAAACAAAAGGAGGTCAGGTGGATGGCGAGTATCAGAGCAATTGCAAAAGCAGCTGGCGTGAGTCCAGGAACAGTTTCTCGTGTGTTGAATGAAGACCCGACGTTATCTGTGTCTGATACGACTAGAGCACGTATTCTTAAGACAGCAGAAGAAATGTCCTATCAGAAAACAGCACGGCTGAATCGGCAAGTGCAAATTATTACCTATGCTTCGAGACGCAGAGAAATGGCAGATCCCTTTCATAGAGAATTGAGACTTGCGATTGAGACAGAAATCAATCGTTTAAATTTAACTTTAAAGAAAACGATTCGGGTTGAACCAGGAATGAAGAAACAAGAATGGTCAGAAGTCAAAAAGGCAGGCGCACTCTTAGTTATCGGGCATTTTTCACAAGCAGCCTTGAAAGAAATATATCAGTATAATCCTAATATAGTAGTGATTAACAATCCTGAAACACCAGACTACATGGATGCAGTTTATTCAGATTTACAGAAAACGACACTGCAACTGCTTGATAGAATTAGACAGACACATCCTAAAGCACATATTGCTTACTTAGGAGGCATGAGAGAAGAAACCTCCTTGACAGGTGAGACAAGTTATGAGAGCGACGCACGTTATCAGGCTTATATGCAATGGTGCGAAGACCATAACGAGACACCGGATAGCCATCTCATAGGTTGGACGCGTGAAGATGGAGAACAAGAAATTGAATCTATAACTCAATTGCCGGATATTGTACTAGCTGGCAATGATATGGTTGCTATCGGCGTCATTCAAGGATTGCAGAAATTAGGCAAGCAAGTTCCAGACGAGGTAAGTGTCATCGGCTTCAATGATTTAGAGGTCAATCAATATGTCACGCCTTCGTTGACAAGCGTGCAAATTGATATTGAACAATTTGGAAAGAGTGCGGTTGCAATGGCTGAAGACAGAATTAAAAAAGCGCGTGCTAATGCTCTGCATACACTAGTACAAACACGCTTGATAGTCCGTCAGTCATACTCTGAAAAAGAATAAAAAAATATTTTGACAAAACATTTAGTAAACAGATAAACTTTAAGTGCGTTTACTAAAGAATATTTACTATAGTGTGGGAGGAAAAGGCAATGCTGACATCTATGAAAGCTAAATTCGAAACCTTATTTCACGAGCAGCCAGAAGTTGCTGCCTTTGCACCAGGCAGAATTAATTTAATCGGAGAACATACAGATTATAATGGCGGTTATGTTTTTCCAGCAGCCATCGAACTGGGCACATATGGCTTAGCAAGTAAAAGAGAAGATCATAAAATTCGTCTGTACTCGAATAACTTTGAGGACTCAGGAGTGATTGAATTTTCTCTAGATGATTTACAATTTAATGCGGCGCACAGTTGGGCTAATTATCCAAAGGGAATGATTAAATTCTTGAAAGAAGCAGGTTATTCCATTGATACGGGCTTTAATATTTTAGTCGAAGGCAACATTCCGAACGGCGCAAGTCTATCGTCATCTGCTTCTATTGAGATGTTGACTGGATGGTTATTGAAATCTTTATTTGACTTGCAAGTAGAGCGCTTAGAACTCATTCAACTTGGACGTAAAGTCGAAAATCAATTTATCGGTGTCAATTCTGGAATTATGGATCAATTTATCGTCGGTATGGGAAGAAAAGACCAAGCTATCTTACTCGATACCGCTACGCTTGATTATCATTATGTACCAGCAGAATTCGGCGACTATGTAATTTCAATTATGAATACCAACAAACGTCGTGAGCTCGCTGAATCTAAATATAATGAACGCTTGGAAGAATGTCAGAAAGCTTTAGCTTTGCTCCAGCAAGAATTAGATATCACAGCGCTAGGTCATTTGGATACAGAAACATTTAATAAGCATACGTATTTGATTGAAGATGAAATATTATTGCGTAGAGCACGACATGCTGTAACTGAAAATGCACGCGTTAAACAAGCTTATGAAGCGTTAGAACAAAGTGACTTTACAGCCTTTGGAAAGCTTTTGAATGATTCACACGCTTCGTTAAAAGAGGATTACGAAGTCACAGGCACAGAATTGGATACGTTGGCAGAAACAGCTCAGCAAGTAGAAGGCGTCTTAGGTGCGCGTATGACTGGAGCGGGCTTTGCAGGTTGCGCCATCGCTTTAGTTCATAAAGAACGTATTCAACAATTAGAAGAAGAAGTAACTCAAATTTATGCCAACAAAATAGGTTATGCACCGTCATTTTATCATGTCAATATTGGCGATGGCGTTAAATCTATAGAAGTTTAAGAGAGGATGTAAATTATGTCAGTTTTAGTGTTAGGTGGAGCAGGTTATATCGGAAGTCACGCTGCAGATCAGTTAATTGAACAAGGCTATGATGTAGCAGTTGTAGATAATCTTGGAACAGGTCATCGCGAAGCGGTTCCAGCAGCAGCACGTTTTTATGAAGGAGATATTCGTGATAAAGAATTTTTAAATGACGTTTTTGAAAAAGAAGATGTTGAAGGCGTCTTTCATTTTTGCGCGTATTCTTTAGTAGGAGAATCCGTCAATAAACCTTTAGAGTACTTCAACAATAATGTTTACGGGATGCAAGTCTTGTTAGAAGTCATGAAACAACATCATGTCAATGAAATCATTTTCTCATCCACAGCTGCAGTTTATGGAGAACCTGAAGTAGTACCGATTCAAGAAGATGCACCTAAAGCACCGACCAATCCATACGGCGAAAGTAAATTAATGATGGAAAAAATGATGCATTGGTGCCATAACGCTTATGGCGTGAATTATGCAGCATTACGCTATTTCAATGTCGCAGGTGCTAAAGAAGACGGCAGCATCGGAGAAGATCACAATCCAGAAACACATTTAATCCCGATTGTATTACAGGCAGCGCTAGGACAACGTGAGGCTATTACGATTTTCGGTACTGATTACGATACAGAAGATGGTTCTTGTGTACGTGATTATTTACATGTGACTGACCTGATTGCAGCGCATATACTTGCTTACCAATATTTGAAAGACGGAGGCGAAAGCGGAGCCTTCAATTTAGGCAGCAGCCAAGGTTATTCAGTAATAGAAATTGTAGAAGCAGCTAGACAAGCAACAGGTATCGATATCAAATCTGAAATTGGTGAAAGACGTGCAGGCGATCCAAGTAAATTAATCGCGTCCAGCGACAAAGCACAACGTGTTCTCGGCTGGAAACCGAAACATGATGATATCCACGAAATTATTGAAACAGCTTGGAATTGGCATCAATCACATCCGAACGGATACTCAAACTAATTGATTACAGGGGGCAGCTTTATGGAATTGAATCGGCAATACGTCAATCGATTTATTGACGATGCAATACAATACAACGAATATGAGCCTGCAGATGCTTACTATCTGCAAAATTTAATCTTGAAAATTACTGGTGCTGAACAGGTTGATGAACATGTAGCAGAACATAGTCTGACTGATCTGACACCTAATGACATTGCACAACATTGGATTGAACAAATGATTGAAAATCAAATCATTGAAGATGTTGTCTATCAAAGAGAAATCATCGAGACGAAACTTTTAGATTTAATCACTCCTAAACCTTCAACGATTAATCGACGGTTTGATGAATTGTATGAGCAACATCCAGAGAAAGCTACCGATTACTTCTATGAAATTTGCAAACGTAATCATTATATTAAGACGGATGCCATCGCACAGAATGTACATTACTATACGGCTACAGAATATGGCGATTTAGAAATCACTATTAACTTATCTAAACCTGAAAAGGATGCGAAAGAAATCGCTAAAGCACGCGAGGCAAAACAAACGCATTATCCAGCCAATGCATTGTGCATGGAAAATGAAGGCTTTGCAGGTTCTGTAACCCAAGCAGCAAGACGCAATCACCGAATTATTCGCTTGAAATTAAATGGCGAGCCCTGGGGCTTCCAATTCTCGCCATATGCTTATTTCGCAGAACATAGTATCGTCTTATCAGAAGCACATAATCCTATGAAAATTGAAAAAGCAACCTTCAGCAATCTCTTAGAATTCGTACAGAAATTTCCGCATTACTTTGCAGGTTCTAATGCTGATTTGCCGATTGTCGGAGGTTCCATTCTTTCACACAATCACTATCAAACTGGACGTCATACTTTCCCGATGGATAATGCGCCAGCAAGTCATGCTTTTACCATAGAAAAGTATCCAGAGGTGCAAGCTGCCACTTTAAAATGGCCGATGAGTGTGGTGCGCTTGAAAGGTCAGAATATTGATGAGTTAGTGGAAGCGGCAGAATATATTTTTGAAATTTGGCTGCATTATAATGACGCAACAGTTGAGATTAAAGCGTTTAGTGAAGATGGCACACGTCACCATACTGTAACGCCGATTGCTAGATATCGTCAGTCCACAGGTAATTATGAATTAGACCTGGTATTGAGAGATAATCAAACTTCAACACAATTTCCAGATGGTATTTTTCATCCGCATCCAGATGTGCAACATATTAAAAAAGAAAATATTGGATTAATTGAAGTGATGGGAACAGCTATTCTGCCTGGACGTTTAAAGAAAGAATTGAAAGAAGTAGAAGCGTACGTTCTCGGAAATAAAGAAGCGGATATAGGTAAACATCAAATGTGGGCGGATCGAATGATAGCTGCTTATGATTTTAATCAAGAGAATGCTGAAGATATCATCCATCAAGAAGTGGCGCACATCTTTAAACGTGTCTTAGAAGATGCGGGTGTATTTAAACAAACCGAAGAAGGCCAAGCAGCATTCAAACGATTTATTCAGCATTTGTAGAGGAACGGGGGAGCGGGACAGAAATAATTTTTGTTTAAAATTATTTCTGTCCCGCTCCCCCGGCAAAGCTAACTAGAATAGAAAAAAGCTTGGAACAAGCGCATTTTTTATTCAGATAGCTACTGCCAGTTCAAAGAGTAGAGGTGAGACATTATTATGTTTCAGCCTCTTTTCTTCGTTTAGAGCGAAAGTGTCGAGGCTCGCGCCGGTTGCCTATACAGTTAGGGGCCGAAGTGTCGAGGCTCAAGTCGACAGCCTCGTATAATGAATTTATATTTTGAATATTTGTTTACATTTTTATTAATTTAATTGGATATTGCAGGGTATTCCTAGATAATATTCCTATAGATGAAAGGACTCTATAATAGGTAGAACTTTCCGCTGCCTGTAAATTAATTACGTGTATAGACTGTTCCCTTGGACTTGTCGGCATGTTTCAAACACACAAGCTGTTTTCAATACAGCCGATGAACAATAAAGTAACAGTATTGTTCGCAGCCCTCGGCTGTTTTGAATCAATTCTGATATTGCGAGGATGTCTTATGACGCTTGAATCTAGGGATAGCCTGGAGTATCTACACTATAAAATACAAAGAAAGGAGGTCCTTTCAATGAAATTACTTGTCGGTTTAGATGTTAGTTCTCAAAAACTGGATGTTTGTATGCTTCAATCTGATAAAAAGGTTTTATGTCAAACTACTGTAGATAATAATCTCTTCGGTGCCGATTTGATTAAAAACAATATCCTGAATTATACAAATTCCTGTGATTACGAATCTATAGAAATCGGTTTGGAATCCACTTCTGTCTATAGTTTCCATCCAGCGATGTTTTTTCTTGAAGACAATACATTGAAATCAATGAACACGCATATACATGTCATTAATCCCAAGCGTGTTCATAAATTCAAAGCAATGTTCGATGAAGATAAAACAGACAAAATGGATGCCTATAGAATCGCAGATTATCTCAGAGGCGAGTTCCATACCACTAACTTAATTAAATCTGAACAATATGTCGCTTTGCAGAAATTAACCCGAACACGCCACCAGCTGATCAAACAGCTTGTCGCAAGCAAGCAGCACTTTATCGAAAACCTTTATTACAAGTGCAACACCTTGTCAGCTGAAATAGATACCAATATTTTTGGTAAAACAATGATGGAGATTATCACAGATGAGGACGGTATGGATGCATTTGCGGAAATGCCTCTGAAAGACTTGGAAGCATTTCTTACCGAAAAAAGCAAAGGACGATTCTCCAATCCTGAATCACTCGCCAAAGCAATACAAAAAGCCATCAGAAACTCATACAGATTAGGCGAAATACTTTCAGGCAGTGTGGATCTCATACTCGGTACTTATGCGAATATCATCCGAACGCTTCAGAAACAAATTAAAATACTTGATAAAAGTATCAGTGATGTTTTTTCATCGTTGCCGGAAGCCCAATCTTTATTAAGCATTCCAAGAATCGGTCCTGTGTTCGCTGCTGGTATTTTAGCAGAAGTCGGTCAAATCGAGCGATTTGACGATCAAGCCAAATTAGCCAAATATGCCGGTCTTTCTTGGCCCAAATACCAATCCGGTGCTTTCACAGCAGAAAATACTTCGATGCGACGAACGGGTAATCATTATCTGCGCTATTACTTAGTTGAGGCTGCCAACTCAGTGAGGACGCATATTCCTGAATACAGGAAATATTATGCCAAAAAAGTTGCAGAAGTACCCAAATTCAAACATAAACGAGCCCTCGTCCTAACTGCAAGAAAATTTGTGAGATTGGTGGATGCTCTGTTACGTAACCACCAACTCTATTCTCCGGAAAGGGAGTGTGCGAAAATCTAAGATTTTTCACATCCGATCTCTTTCCGAGATCCCGTTGAATTTTCTGAAAAATCAACGGGTCTAGTTAAAGTCGCTCAATTTTTCAAAATATAACCTGCTTCTTTAAAATTTCTTATATTTTACGTATTGACTTAACACCACAAGTCTATACAGTTAGGGGCGAAAGTGTCGAGGCGCGAGTCGACATCCTAGACACTTTACGCAAATATACTATCTATCGTTCATATTACGACGCATTTTATACCATTCCACCTTCTGCTACCCCTAGAAGCAAACGACAAAAATTCCAACTTCCACTACATCCCCACCTTCTTTGCATTCAAATTTTTTTGAACAGTAAATAAATGTTAACTTCTTCACTAAAATATTAAAAATTATTTAATTTTATCGTGATATTTCTTTACTACAAGGGTATAATCGATAATGAAATTAATTTATTAGGAGGTTTTGTAATGAAAATCAAGCATTTTTTGATTGTATTAGTAGCCATTTGTTTAGTATTAGCAGGATGTTCTAATTCTGACAGCGGGGATAAGAAAGATAGTAAAAAATCAGACAGCAATGACAAAAAACAAGAATTACACGTTTCTGCAGCAGCAAGTTTAACAGACGTTTCTAAAGACTTAGAAAAAGAATTCAAGAAAGATCACCCAGATGCTAAAATCACATTTAACTATGGTGGTTCAGGTGCTTTAAGACAACAAATTGAAAAAGGTGCACCAGTTGATGTCTTCATGTCAGCTAACACTAAAGACGTTGATGCGTTGAAAGATAAGAAAAAAGCACATGATACTTATAACTATGCTAAAAACAAATTAGTACTTATCGGTGAAAAAGATACAGATCTTA
Organism: Staphylococcus piscifermentans; assembly: GCF_900186985.1. Classification (NCBI taxonomy): domain Bacteria; kingdom Bacillati; phylum Bacillota; class Bacilli; order Caryophanales; family Staphylococcaceae; genus Staphylococcus; species Staphylococcus piscifermentans. The sequence continues at coordinate 862,854 of NZ_LT906447.1, forward strand.
AATCAGTTAAAGACTTGAAAGACGGTCAAAAATTAGCGATTGGTGAAGCTAAATCTGTACCAGCCGGTAAATACGCTACACAATACTTACAAGACAACGGTTTATATGATGGCGTTAAAGACAAATTAGTTTATGCGAAAGACGTACGTCAAGTATTGAACTATGTTGAAAAAGGTAACGCTCAATTAGGTTTTGTTTATAAAACAGACTTATATCCAAACAAAACTAAAAACGACAAAGTAAAAGAAATTAAACAAGTCGAATTGAAAAAACCTATCGTTTATGAAGCAGGAGCAACTTCTGATAGCAAATTAGCAAAAGATTGGATGAAATTCTTAAAATCTGATAAAGCTAAAAAAATCATGAAAGAATATAAATTCGAAAACTAGGAGGAACTTAGATGCCTGATTTAACGCCATTTTGGATATCCATCAAAGTGGCTGTAATCAGCACGATCATCGTAACGATATTAGGAATTATTATTTCCAAATTGTTATATCGTCATCGAGGTCGCATAGTGACACTTCTAGAAAGTATCATTATACTGCCAATTGTCTTACCGCCGACGGTAATGGGGTTCTTACTCTTAATTGTTTTTTCCCCGAAAAGTCCGGTAGGGGCATTCTTCGCAAATGTGCTGCATTTGCCGGTAGTATTTACACTGACGGGCGCTGTAATAGCGTCCGTTGTTGTAAGTTTTCCTTTAATGTATCAACATACGATACAGGGATTCCGCGGTATCAACAATAAAATGTTGAATACTGCGCGTACTATGGGTGCAAGTGAGAATAAAATATTCTTTCGTTTGATTCTGCCGCTCTCTAAGCGCTCTATTTTATCAGGCGTAATGATGGCATTTGCACGTGCTATTGGTGAATTTGGTGCCACTTTGATGGTCGCAGGTTATATTCCGAATAAAACCAATACGTTGCCGTTAGAAATTTATTTCTTAGTAGAACAAGGCAGAGAAAATCAAGCTTGGTTATGGGTACTTGTACTCGTTGCCTTTGCAATCACTGTTATCGGAACTATCAATATGATTAACCGAGACAAATATTTGGAGGTGGACTAAATGCTGACCATCCAAATCGAATATCAGTTGCGTGACCATTTAATCCAACTTGATATTAATGAAGACCAGCCGAAGATATATGCTATCAGAGGCCCTTCAGGTATCGGTAAGACCACAGTTCTAAATATGATTGCAGGCTTGCGTAAAGCGGATCGAGCTTATATTAAGATTGATGATCACTTATTAACAGACACTGAAAAAGACGTGAATGTAAAAATTCAAGATCGCGGTATCGGTTACTTATTCCAAGATTATCAGCTCTTTCCGAATATGACGGTCATGCAAAATATTACTTTTATGGCAAAACCGTCAGAACATATTGATGCATTGATGCACCAACTAAATATTACGCATTTAACGAAACAATATCCTGCACGTTTATCTGGAGGGGAATCCCAGCGTGTCGCACTCGCCAGAGCATTGAGTACACGTCCGGATATCCTGCTCTTAGATGAACCCTTCTCAAGCTTGGATGATGCTACGAAAGAAGAGAGTATGCATTTAGTGAAACGCATGTTTGATGAATGGCAGATTCCGATTATTTTTGTGACACATTCAAACTATGAAGCTGAGCAGCTTGCAGATGAGATTATTACAATAGGTTCATAGCTTTTTTGAAAGTAACCCGGCATAGCACCGAATATATTTCAGTGCATGTCGGGTTTATTGTCTTTTTTAAAAAGAAAGATTGAAAAATTGTGTCGTGCTGAGAATCATCATATAATAAAAGTAATGTACTTTAGAAAGGATAAAAAATATGAATGAACGCTATTCACGACAAATATTATTTGAAAATATTGGAGTGGAAGGTCAAGAAAAAATCGCTCAAAAACATGTTTTGATTATCGGAATGGGCGCTTTAGGGACACATCTTGCAGATGGTTTAGCACGTGCAGGTGTGCGAAAATTGACGATTGTAGATCGCGATTATATCGAATTCAGTAATTTACAGCGCCAAACGATGTACACTGAACAAGATGCCAAAGAAGCATTGCCTAAAGTGATTGCGGCCGAATCCAGATTAAAAGAAATTCGTGAAGATATAGAAATAGATGCCTACATTGAACAAGTGAATGCATTATTTTTAGAAAAGCATGCACAGAATGTAGATTTAATTTTAGATGCTACAGATAACTTTGATACGCGTTTATTAGTGAATGATTTTGCGTATAAATATAATATACCTTGGATTTATGGTGGCGTGGTTCAGAGCACCTATATAGAAGCAGCCTTTATTCCAGGTCAAACGCCTTGTTTTAATTGTGTAATGCCGCAACTGCCAGTCATTAATATGACGTGTGACACGGTAGGGGTCATTCAACCCGCCGTTACAATGACAACGAGTTTGCAATTGCGCGATGCTTTAAAAATTTTAACTGAAACGCCTTTCACACCTAAACTGACCTATGGTGATATTTGGGAAGGGACACACTATACTTTCGGATTCAGCCGAATGTTTGACCCGCATTGTACGACTTGCGGAGAACATCCGACTTACCCTCACTTGCACGAAACAGACCAGCAATTTGCGACATTGTGCGGCAGAGATACGGTGCAATACAGTAATGAAAATATTACCCAGGAAATGTTGAAACAATATTTAGAAGCCCATCATATTCATTATCACGCTAATCCTTATATGTTGCGCTTTGAATTCAACGGTCATCGCATTGTCAGTTTCTCTGGTGGAAGAATGTTAATACATGGGATGACGAAGCCTACTGAGGCTATTAAATTAATGAATCAACTGTTAGGCTAGAAAGAGAATAATAATAACGGAGGTCAAGCAAATGACAAAGAATGAACATGTTAACGTGAAGTTAGACAGAGATATCCAATGTGCAGTATTGACTGTCTCAGATACGAGAACTGAAGAAACAGATAAAGGCGGTAACTTAGCTAAAGAATTATTGTCGGAAATTAATGTAGAAATCAAACCTGAGCACTATGCTATTGTCAAAGATGATAAGCAAGCGATTACAGAACAAATTCAACAATGGTTGGCTGAAGATGTAGATGTGATTGTTACGACAGGCGGAACAGGTATTGCGCAACGTGATGTGACGATTGAAGCGGTAACGCCATTACTTACTAAACAAATTGAAGGATTCGGGGAATTGTTCAGATATTTAAGTTATGCGGAAGATGTGGGCACACGTGCATTACTTTCACGTGCAGTAGCAGGCACAGTAGGAGAACAGCTTATTTTCTCTGTACCAGGTTCTACAGGTGCAGTGAAACTTGCATTAAATAAATTAATTAAACCAGAATTGAATCATTTAATTCATGAACTGACAAAATAAATCATCCTTATAGACGATTAATAGCTAAGGAAGAATAGTATATAATAGGAGATATGATACTAAAAAACGGAATCATTGGGTCTGCTCTTTTTTGAAAAAAGAGAGGCTCAACAATTCCGTATTTTGTTCTGTTTAAATTAAATATCTCAGAACGGGTATATAATTTAAATAAAGAATATTATTTAGATTCTCGACGGTAATCGCCGGATTTACCACCAGATTTAGTAAGCAGATATGTTTCTCCGATGACCATCCCTTTATCTAAAGCTTTGGTCATATCGTAAACAGTTAAGGCAGTAGCAGAAGCAGCAGTCAAAGCTTCCATTTCTACACCTGTTTTGCCAGAAGTTGAAACTGTAGCTTCAATATTTAAAGTATAAGATGATGTTGTATCCCATTCGAATGCAATGTCGATTCCAGTAAGTGAGAGCGGGTGGCACATAGGAATAATTGTGGACGTATTCTTTGCGGCCATAATTCCTGCGATTTGTGCAGTATTCAACACATTACCTTTCTTATTTGTATGATCTATAATTTGTTGATAAATGTCTTGATTAACTGTAATGCTTGAATGCGCGGTAGCTGTGCGTTTCGTAATTTCTTTTTCCGAAACATCTACCATCTTGGCATTACCTTGTTCATTGATATGAGTAAATTCAGACATGCTATTCCTCCTCGCTTAAATTATTATAGCACGAAATAAAATGAATGTTAGGAGCAGATAAATTATGCCAGTTGAAAAAAGAAATCCTATTCCAGTTAAGGAAGCCATTAAACGCGTTGTAGAACAAGATATCCATACTGAAGTACAAAATGTTCCTTTAAATCAAAGTTTAGGTTATGTACTAGCAGAAGATATTGTAGCAACTTATGAAATTCCACGTTTTAATAAATCTCCTTACGACGGCTTCGCGTTAAGAAGTGAAGATACAGTAGGTGCAAGCGGCGACAACCGTATTGAGTTTGAAGTGATTGACCATATTGGTGCAGGTTCTGTATCTGATAAAACAGTGGGGCCAAACCAAGCGGTGCGTATTATGACAGGTGCTGAAGTTCCTTCAGGTGCAGATGCAGTGGTAATGTTAGAACAAACTAAAGAAGGCGACCATACATTCACTATTCGTAAACCGTTTGATCATAATGAAAATGTTTCTTTAAAAGGTGAAGAAACAGAAGTCGGCGATGTGGTATTGAAAAAAGGGCAACGTATTAATGCGGGCGGAATTGCAGTACTAGCAACATTCGGCTATACAGAGGTTCCTGTGCATAAATTACCATCTGCCGCTATTATCGCAACAGGCAGTGAGTTATTAGATGTCGGCGACGAATTAGAACCTGGCAAGATTCGTAACTCAAACGGACCAATGATTGAAGGCTTGTTAAATCAATTCGGCTTAGAAGGCGAAATGTATAAAATTCAAGAGGATGATTTAGAAAGCAGCATTGCTGTGGTCAAACAAGCGATGGAAACCCATGACATGGTGATTACTACAGGCGGTGTTTCAGTAGGTGATTTCGACTATCTCCCTGAAATTTATAAAGCATTGGATGCTGAAGTCTTATTCAATAAAGTACAAATGCGACCAGGCAGTGTTACAACTGTAGCAGTTGCGCATGGTAAATATTTATTTGGCTTATCAGGCAACCCATCAGCTTGTTACACAGGTTTCCAATTATTTGTCAAAACAGGTGTCTTAAATATGATGCATGCGAATGAGAAATTCCCGCAAGTAGTGAAAGCCACTTTAATGGAAGATTTCAAAAAAGCAAACCCATTCACACGTTTTATCAGATCTAAAGCCACTTTAAATGGAATGGAAGCTACAGTCGTGCCTTCAGGATTTAATAAATCAGGTGCAGTAGTCGCTATTGCACATAGTAATGCTGTGGTAATGCTGCCAAGTGGTACAAGAGGATTCCATGCCGGTAATACGGTAGATGTAATTTTAACTGAGACAGATGTCTTCGAAGAGGAACTTTTACTATGATTTTGCAAATCGTGGGATATAAGGATTCAGGGAAGACAACATTGATGGCTGAAACGGTTCACTTTTTAAAAGAAGCGGGCTATCGTGTCGTAACAATCAAACATCATGGTCACGGTGCAGAGGATATTACCTTGCAAGACAACACCGTAGACCATATGAAACATTTTGAAGCTGGCGCGGATCAGAGTATTGTGCAAGGACACGAGTTAAGAGAAACGATTACGCGCACCTCTGAAGCTGCTTTATCCCAAATCATTGATTCTGCTGTTACAATTGAATATGACATCATTTTAGCTGAAGGATTTAAACAAGCGGACTACGATAAAGTCGTTATTTATAGAAATCCTGAAGAATTATCTTCTTTATCAGCGCTCAGTCATGTACAATATAAGTTGCCGTTTCAAAAATTAAATGATTTAGAGCCGTTCTACCAATGGCTTGAATCGTGGATTGATATAAAAAAAGGATGAGTCAGAATGAAACAGTTTGAGATTGTAACAGAACCGATACAAACAGAACAGTATCGGGACTTTACGCTTAATCCGCATCAAGGAGCAGTCGTTGTATTTACTGGCCATGTTCGAGAATGGACTAAAGGAATACGCACTGAACATTTAGAGTATGAAGCTTATATTCCTATGGCTGAGAAGAAACTTGCACAAATCGGCGACGAAATTAATGCACAGTGGCCAGGTACTATTGTAAGTATTGTACATCGTATCGGGCCATTAGAAATTTCAGATATAGCTGTATTAATTGCGGTATCTTCTCCGCATAGAAAAGACGCATACGCAGCCAATGAGTATGCGATAGATCGTATTAAAGAAGTAGTTCCTATTTGGAAAAAAGAAATCTGGGAAGATGGAGCTGAATGGATCGGCCATCAAAGAGGCTACCATGAAGATGCAGTTGAAAGGGGGCAGAAAGAATGAAAGTCCTTTACTTTGCCGAAATCAAAGAGATTTTGCAAAAAGATAATGACCAATTTCAGATTGAAAATGAAATGACTGTGGAAGCATTTAAGCAATATCTATTTGAGAAATATCCTGAAATCGACGGGAAGAAATTTCAAATTGCATTAAATGAAGAATTTGTACAACCTCATGAAAAAATCAACCAATCAGATGTAGTTGCTTTGATTCCACCGGTAAGCGGAGGTTAATGAAGTGAAAGCCATTATATTAGCAGGAGGGCAATCTGAACGATTTGGTGCCCCTAAAGCATTTGCAGAAATAAATGGGAAGATGTTCTATGAACAAATTATAGATGTATTAGACAGTATGAATATGTTTAATGAAATTATTATCAGTTCTAATGACATATTGGCGCCGAAATTCAAAGGAGCGCGTGTAGTCGTGGATGATTCAGAGCATAAAAACAAAGGACCGTTATCAGGGATTTATTCAGTGATGAAACAAGATTTTGAAGCGGAACTCTTTTTTGTGATTTCTGTTGATACACCGTTGATTACTGCAAAAGCCATCAGCCAATTGTATCAATTTATGGTAGAACACGTGATTGAAGATCAATTAGACATTGCTGGATTTGAAGAAGAAGGCCATCCAATTCCGACGATTGCCTTTTACAGTCCTAATTGTCTTCCTATTATTGCACGCGCTTTAGAGTCTGACGATTATAGTATGCGCCATGTTTATCAACAAACTGCTTCAGACTGGATAGATGTCAAAAGTGTAGATGATAACACAGAATGGTATAAGAATATTAATTATCCCCAAGATTTAGAAAGCATAAAAAGATAATGATCAACGCTTAATGAGATGTGTTAAGCGTTTAATATAGATAGAAGGGGGTCAAAAGATGGTAAAACAAATAACAGATAAGCTCGGGCGACCTATTCGCGACTTAAGATTATCTGTGACAGACCGTTGCAATTTCCGTTGCGATTATTGTATGCCGAAAGAAATATTCGGCGACGATTTCGTCTTTTTACCCAAAGATGAATTACTCACATTCAGTGAAATGGAAAGAATTGCTCGCGTATATACACATTTAGGTGTGAAAAAAATCCGTATTACAGGCGGAGAACCGTTAATGCGCAGAGATTTATATAAATTAATTGCAGCCTTGAATGATATTGAAGGTGTTGAAGATATTGGTTTAACGACAAACGGTTTATTATTGAAAAAACATGGACAAAAATTATATGACGCTGGACTCAGACGTATTAATGTCAGTCTAGATGCCATCGATAATGAATTGTTCCAGTCTATTAATAACCGTAATATCAAAGCTGATACGATTTTAGATCAAATTGATTATGCAGTTTCCATTGGCTTTAAAGTTAAAATTAACGTCGTAGTACAAAAAGGTGTCAACGATGACCAAATTATCCCTATGGTGCAATATTTTAAAGATAAAAATATTCAAGTCAGATTTATTGAATTTATGGATGTAGGAAATGACAACGGCTGGGATTTCAGTAAAGTAGTTTCTAAAGATGAAATGTTATCCATGATTCAAGAAGAATTTGATATTGAAGCGGTAGAACCTAAATACTATGGTGAAGTTGCAAAATACTATCGCCATAAAGATAACGGCGCACAATTCGGTTTAATTACCAGTGTGTCCCAATCATTTTGTTCTACGTGCACCAGAGCAAGATTATCTTCAGACGGCAAATTCTACGGCTGCTTATTCAGTACAGTAGACGGATTTAACGTAAAAGAATTTATGCGCTCAGGTGTTTCAGACAATGAATTGCAAGCGAAGTTCGAAGAGTTATGGAACATTCGTGATGATCGTTACTCAGACGAACGTACCGAACAAACTGTAGCAAATAGAAAACGTAAAAAAATCAATATGAATTATATTGGTGGTTAAAATTACTAAACCCGAGTCTTTTTCTAGAAAGAAGGAGACTCGGGTTGATTTTTTATTCAGTTTCTTTGCGTTTATTTTCATCTATGCAGCAATATTTATGCCAATTTCTTTTACTATGTCTGTCATTAATTGATGCTGTTTAGCATTCAACAAGTAAAATACTTGGCGTTCATCAGTTTGAGAACGCTCTTTGGCGATAAGACCTTTTTTGTAAAGTTTGCGAATCAGCACATCAATTTTACTGGTATTCCACTTCATATCATAATGCAGCGTATCTCTTAATTCTTTGCCGCTCATTTTCTCCACAGCGTGAATTTTGTACAAAATAATAAACTCTTCCATATTCATTTTGTAACTCGATTTTAACCAGTACTTAATTTGACTCAGTTGACATTCGGTAGTAATTAATTGATCAATAGCTTGTGTCATGGCTATTCCTCCTCATGTTGTTCATGTTGTTATGTGAGCTCACTTTACATTGTTTACTATTTAATTATATAACGAAGGTCATATTTAATCTATTGTTTTTCATTTACTATATAGTACAAAAATAAGTGAAAATAATGCTTAAAATCGGCTTTACTTCATTATTAATTATAAATTCAAAATTAATCTACTGCTAAAAATGATGTATATACGAAATAAAGTAGCTTATTTATTGGTATATCTTTAAGTATTAAAGTGATTGCTTAAAATTATAATTCAGGTAAGTTATGACAAATGTCATAATCAATTCATGACGAACGTGACTTATCTTCTTCTATCAATATTTTTAGAATGAAAATAGAAAGAATGAAGGAGTGGATAAGGATGATTTATTTCAATAACGTTTCTAAATACTTTAAAAATGTTCTTGCCGTCAATCAAGCATCATTCGATATTAAAGAAGGAGAATGTACGGCTCTAGTTGGGGTCAATGGTGCTGGCAAATCAACTATTATTGATATGTTGATAGGCAACTTACATGCTGATAAAGGAAATATTACGTCTGATTTCAATTTAAAGCAGCAGACTGGCATCCTATATCAAAGAACAGAATTTCCTGACTTAATTAGAGTGAGGGAGTTGTTTGAGCTTTACACTCAATTATATACAAATCATCTTAACATGAAAGAATTTAAAGAACTTACCAGGTTTGATGATGAACAACTTAATCAATTTGCAACCCATTTATCAGGAGGGCAGCAGCGTATTTTAGATTTCGCTTTGACGGTTATGGGAAAACCTAGATTTATTATATTAGATGAACCTACCAGTGCAATGGATGCCACAATGAGAAAATATTTTTGGAAGGTTATTGAAGCTTATAAAAAAGAAGGTAAAACTATTTTCTACACCACTCATTATTTGGAGGAAGTGGAGAAGATGGCAGATCGAGTCATCGTCCTAAGCAAAGGAAGTATCGTTAATGACAATATACCATCCATCATCAGACAACAAGTTAGAAAATCAACAATTCATGTTCCAATAAAGTATCAGCATCTTTTAGTTAAAGAGATACAATCCGAATTTCAAATTAAACAACAGGAAATTTTAATCATTTCAGAAGAAGTTGAAGATGTTTTAATGCAATTAATCAAGTTGAATATCAACTTGAATGAAATAGAAATTACCAAAGCATCTTTAGCAGATTATATTTTTGAGGAGGAGAATTTATCATGATTTTAAGTTATCTAAAACTTGATATAAGAACGACTTTCCGCCAAAAAACATATCTATTATTATCGATTGCATTACCTTTGATTTTCTTTCTTGTATTTACATCTATAGGAAATGTACCGAAAGAACAAGCACAAACAATATATAAAGAAAGTTTATTTAGTATGGCAGTATTCAGCCTGACGAGCTTTTGCTTAATGACCTTTCCGATAGAACTCATTAACGATAAACAATCAGGATGGCAGAAAAAAATATTATCAACTTCTATGAAAGCACATCAATATTACCTTGCGAAAATTTTAAAAATTATGGGATTATTTGCTTTGTCTATTTCACTGATATTTATAGCTGCGGCTACACTCCGGGGTGTGAAAATGACGTTAGAAGAGTGGTTATTTGCTGGATTGCTGTTATGGGTGGGAAGCAGTCTTTTTTTATCAGTAGGGGTATTGCTTTCACAAATACCAGACATTAAGAAAGCGAGCAGTATCGGTAATCTACTTTATTTGTTATTAGCTATAGCGGGTGGATTGTGGTTTCCGATTAAGTTATTTCCAAATTGGCTGCAAACTATTGCACATTGGACACCCACTTATCATTTGAAAAATGTAGTATTTTCTTATACTACAACTCATAGTATCTCTTGGTATTCGTTTGGCGTTCTCTTTATCTATAGTATACTGTTCTTAATTATTGCATTTTATATCCAACAAAAAACGGACGTGATTTGATTGAAACTTTCTAAACGACTTAAAGAAGATCCTTATGGTGTTTCCAGCTTTGTCTATTTAGTGTTTCCTATTATTGCTTTGTTTTCGGATCAAATTGAAGGGCCTAAATGGTTACTTATCTTAATGATTATTATATTCTCGATTGATTATTATATGATGATTTTTCATGTAAACGATCATACATCCAAAGTTAAACGGCTTATTTATCTGTTAATTCATTTAATTGGAATTGTCTACTTTTGTTATGCAATTGGATCGACATTTGTGATGTTTTTCTTCTTCGGTAGTTTCGCATTACCTTATGTCTATCGCGTCTCAGCTAAATCACTAGAGAATTATTTGTATTTAACCACGATAGTCATGACTTCTATCTATTTAATCACTCAATATACACCGAATGCTATTATTGTAGTGGTAATTGATTTAATAGTGGTTATTATTGCTTTTACAAATTTTCAAAATGTGGAAAATAATAAGGCTAAAGAAAAGATTGAAGAAAAGAATCGCTATATTAATTTATTGATTGCGGAACAAGAACGTCAACGTATCGGACAAGACTTGCACGATACTTTAGGTCATGTATTTGCAAGTTTAAGTATTAAATCTGAGCTGGCCGCAAAGTTAATTGATATTGACATCGATAAAGCGAAGACAGAGATGCAATCTGTCAATCAATTATCTAAAGAAGCATTAGAAAAAGTCAGAGAAATTGTTGACCAATTAAAATTTCAAAGCTTTCGAGAAGAGGTAGCTTCGGTGAGTCACTTGCTTCAAGAAACAGGTATTCAATTTAACTTTGAAAATGCAAAGATTGCCAAATCAATTAATAAAGGCCGACAATCTATATTGTCTATGGTTCTTAGAGAAGCGGTGAATAATATTATCAAACATGCAGAGGCTACCAAAGTTTCGGGGTGCTTAGTTGAAACAGATACAGGTTATCTTTTTAAAATTCAAGATAATGGAAAGGGAATGGAACCATCTGCTACTGCACTCAATAGTATAGAAGAGAGAGTTAAATTGTTGGGCGGTAACTTGAAAATTATCTCTAATCAAGGACTAACTATAGAAATTGAATTTAAAAGGGGTGAATTATAATGATAAAGGTAGTATTAGCAGAGGACCAAGAGATGCTTCGACAAGCAATGGTTCAGCTCATTTCTATGAACGATGATATTGAAATTGTGTTTGATAGTGCAGACGGAAAGAAAGCTTGGGATTTTATTAAAACTAATCAACCGGATGTTGCCATATTAGATATTGAAATGCCAGGACTTACTGGACTTGAAGTGCTTGGGAAAATTCGTGAAGCTGATATTTCAACGAAGGTCATTATAGTGACTACATTCAAGCGACCAGGCTACTTTGAACGCGCAGTCGCAAATAATGTGGATGCTTACGTCTTAAAAGAAAGATCGGTTGAAGAGTTGGTGCATACTATCCACACTGTGATGGAAGGAAAGAAGGAATACAGTCAATCTTTAATGACGACTTTCTTTTCAGAAAAAAATCCTTTAACACCCTCAGAACAGCTGATTCTAAAAGAAATAGGAAACGGTTATTCAAGTAAGGAAATTGCGGATAAGCTTTATTTATCTGATGGTACGGTGCGTAATTATACTTCAGCAGCAATAGATAAATTAGAAGCGGAAAACCGCTTCGATGCCTGGAAAATCGCAGAATCAAAAGGTTGGATAATATAAAAAAATCTGGAACGCTCAAACGCTCCAGATTTTTTAAAACTTATGAGAAGGTTTTAACTTTGCGACCATGTAGCAAGAAATATACGACTACTGTAACAATTGTTAAGATCGCCATGACGCCATACAATTGACCGTAAGTAATAGATGAAGTAAATGCTCCTAATAAGGATGGACCGAAACCAATACCGATATCAATACCGATAAAGTACGTAGATGTTGCCAATCCGTATTTTTCAGGAGTAGTGACTTTAATGGCAATTGCTTGCATTAAGGATGACAGGTTACCGTAACCGATGCCTAACGCTGCACCTGCAAGAAGTAATAACCAACCAGAATGTGCAAAGTAAAGCATAATAAAGGTTGCAAATAGGAAGATATACGCAGGATATACCACAACGTTTTCATTTCTATTATCCATCAAACGACCAGTTATAGGACGTGTGACAAGAGATGTAATTGCATAGAAGATAAAGAAGTAACTTGACACAGTCACTAAATCACGTTCTTCAGCAAAGAATTTCAAGAAGGTTAAAATGGAAGAATAAGTCAGACCCGTAATTAAAATAACAATCGCAATTGGAACTGCATCCAAAGCAATAAATTGACTGAGACTGAATCCTTTTTTACCTTCAGTTTTAGTAAGCGGCGTTGTTTCGAAATTAATATTGATGAAAAATGATAATATTAATGAAACAATCCCGAATACGAGACAAAGTCCAAATAAAACATCAATAGAATAGTGGCTAGATAATAATAAGCCGAAGAAAGGACCAATTGCTGTACCTAAGACTAAACTTAGTGAGAACATGCTGATGCCTTCACTTTTCCGCTCGGGCGGAGTAATGTAAGCTGCAATAGTACCGGTAGCCGTAGTCGCTACAGCTGTGGCAACCCCATTAATCAAACGGGTGAACATTAAGAAGCCGAGAGATCCTTCTATAAAATAAAGAAGCTGTGTAATAATTAAAAAGACAACTCCAATTAATAAGGTTTTCTTGGGGCCAATCGCATTGACGTATTTACCGGTGATAAAACGGCCAATTAAGGAGCCGACAATAAATAAACCTGTTACCAAACCTGCTAAACTATCTGAGGCATGGAATTCTGTTTTACTGTAGCCTGCAATGACTACAATTAATAAGTACATACAAAGATATACAAAGAAATTGACTAAGAAGTTCATATTAAAGCTCTTAGTCCATATGGGTGCGCGATGTGTTTCTGTAGGGTTCACGCAAATGCCTCCTTATAATATATTTTTTAACTTTTCAAAAGTTCGGATAGCAGCAAGTATTTCTTGTTCATCGAGTGCTGCTTGCTCAACAATGCTTTCTTGCAATGCTGTGACTTCGCTCATGGCCTCTTTATAGACTTTTGTGCCTTTGTCAGATAGCGATAATAATTTTTCTCTCTTATCTTCACCAGGGGTTACAATCAACAATTCCTGTTCAATTAAAACTTTTAAAAGTTTACGTGCAGAAGGTTTTTCAATAGAACGTCTTTTTGAAATTTGAACCAATGTGGTTTGATCATGCAAATAAATATCTTTTAAAACTAAAAATTGCGCAGTATGCAAATGATACTTATCTAAAATGGGTTGAACATTTTTAATATAAGGTCTATAAAGTTCAGTAAAGCTATTGAATAATTGATTAACTTCCATTTTCAGCCACTCCTTTTTTGCAAGATAGCAAGGGGGTTAAGACACAGTTGCCTCAACCCTCTTCAAAATATGAAGTAAATAAATTTGCAGGGAATTAATTTTTACTTCGTATCTATAAAATGGTTAGCTATGCTAACTAATTCACTTTTACTATTGTAGAATGATTAAGTAGATAAATCAAGAGGCTTTGTAGAAAAAATTGCAACCATAGAGAAAGCAATCTGAAATATAATTTGATAAGATGGAAGAAACTGGAAGAGGTGACTGCCATGCAGAATTTAAAGTTTGATCATATCATCCATTACATTAAACATATCGATGAATTTCAATACCCTGGAGAAATATTGAAAGTAGTGCCAGGCGGCTTGCATAATCGTTATGGGACTCATAATAAATTGGCTTATACAGATTTAGCTTATATTGAACTTATAGGTGTTAATGATGAAGAAAAGTTGAAGAAAGTAATTAAAACCAACGAAGGCCGAGTATCTTTCATCGCTAAAATTGTACAAGATAATTTCAAGCAAGGATTTAAAACCTTTGCTTTACGTACTGATAATATTGATAAGTTGAAAGATGAATTAGAAGCTAAAGGTGTAGAAACTGTGGGGCCTATTCAAATGGGACGTGAAAATAAAAAGGGAGAGCAGACCTCTTGGCAATTGCTCTATCTCAATCAACCGCATGCTGATTTAAAACCACCTTTCTTTATTCAATGGAATAAAACTGAAGAGGAACGCAAAGCAACACTTGAAAGTAAATTTCAACCTCAATTCAAAATAAAAGCCATTGAAGTTCAAACAACTGATACAGAACAAGTTGTGAATCAATGGCGTGATTGGTTTGATATGGAAGTCATTGAATCTGATAATGACGTTACTATTTTGAAATTGCCGCAAGAAGCAATTGAATTCAGAATACGTAAAGCACGTAAAAATGGATATGATATCGTGATTCAGGATAAAGAAACTGAGGCACCTTATAACATTACTACACGCGGTGCTGAATATCACTTCCTCCCTTAATAGATATAATGGTAGACTTCATTTGCAATAATTGAAACATGGACGAGTGCCACTACAAATAATCCAATGGCGAGTATTAAATTCGCTTTCGTTTTATACAACAGCATTAAATAAAAGCTGATAATTGTAGAGAAACCTACAAAAATAACGCGTAAACTTAAATAAGAGACGCCTGGTTGGACACCTAATGTGACGCATATTGCAATGATATTTAAAATTATCATAATTGATAAAAAGATATTTCTCATTATTCTCACCTCTAAATCATTTATCGTTTTGTATTGATTTCGTGAGATTACGAAATGAAAGTTACTTACATTCATTGTATAATAAGAATTACTGTAAGGAAAATAAAGGAGAGCGTATACTATGGAAAAGATGAATATCACAAACCAAGAACACGATGCATTTGTCAAATCCCATCCTAATGGTGACTTGCTGCAATTAACGCAATGGGCTGAAACTAAGAAATTAACTGGATGGTATTCTAAAAGAGTAGCGGTTGGTGAAAATGGAGAAATCAAAGGAGTGGCACAACTTTTATTTAAAAAAGTTCCAAAACTTCCATTTACATTATGCTATGTTTCAAGAGGATTTGTAGCTGATTATAATGACAAAGCAGTCTTGGAAGCGCTCCTTCAAAACACGAAACAAGTGGCACAACAAGAAAAGGCTTATGCGATTAAAATTGATCCGGATGTTGAAGTAGATAAAGCTGGAGATGCATTTGGCAATTTAAGACAATTAGGTTTTGTGCATAAAGGATTTAAAGAAGGACTTTCTAAAGATTATATTCAACCCCGCATGACAATGATTACACCAATTGATAAATCAGATGAAGAATTAATCAAGAGCTTTGAGCGTCGTAATCGTTCGAAAGTCCGCTTAGCTTTAAAACGCGGCACTAAAGTGGAACGCGCAGGTCGAGACCAACTGAAAATATTTGCTGACTTGATGCGTATTACTGGCGAACGCGATGGTTTCTTAACACGTGATATCAGCTATTTTGAAAATATTTATGATGCTTTGCATCCTGATGGCGATGCGGAATTATTCCTAGTGAAACTTGAACCGGAACCTGTTTTAAAAGAAATTACAGCAGAGAATCAAGAAGTCGAAGCAGAAATTGAAAAATTGAAACAGAAGAAGCAAGATAAGAAAAATTTAAATAAAATAAAAGATGCAGAAGCTAAAATTGCACGTAACCAAAAATTAATTGCACAAATTGAAGAGTTACGCAGCAAACATCCAGACGGTGTTTATTTATCAGGTGCGCTCTTAATGTTCTGCGGTAAAAAATCGTACTATTTATACGGTGCATCATCTAATGATTACCGTGATTTCTTGCCGAACCACCATATGCAATTTGCAATGATGCGTTATGCCAGAGAAAAAGGTGCCACTACTTATGACTTCGGCGGTACTGATAATGATCCGGATAAAGACTCCGAACATTACGGTTTATGGGCTTTCAAGAAAACTTGGGGGACTTATTTGAGTGAAAAAATCGGAGAATTTGATTATGTCTTGAATAAGCCGCTTTATTACTTAATTGAACAAGTAAAACCAAGACTTACAAAAGCAAAAATCAAAGCATCACGTAAATTAAAAGGAAAAAAATAATACTGCTTTTGTCAAGTGAGCAGGGGTTGAGATATTATTTTGTCCCAGCCCCTGCTTTATGAATGCGTAAACTGGTTTATATTAAACTTTTTAGAGTAACAACAGCAGCCTGCATAATAATTCCAATGCAACATTCGAAAATTAGTTAAGAATAGTTAATAAAAATAGATACAAATTTTGTTGTTTCATGTTAAATTATGGTTAAGCAGTTTGAAAACGGGAGGAAATTAATAATGATAAACCGCTTGCTGAAGTTCTCTTTAGGCAATAAATTCGCCATCTTCTTGATGGTCGTACTCGTTATTTTAGGCGGCGTCTATGCAAGTATGAAGATGCGTCTCGAAATGTTGCCTGATGTAGAAGAACCGATGATTTCAGTCAACACCGTGATGCCAGGTGCCACGCCGGAAACAGTGCAAGATGAAATCAGCGATAAAATTGATAACCAAGTTCGCAGGATGGCACATGTAGACACCGTAAAAACACAATCGTTGGAAAATGTGTCGATGGTTCAAGTCAGTTATGATGACGGAACTGATATGAACAAAGCAGAAGAAGAATTGAAAAAGGAAATAGATAAGCTGAAACTAGATGAAAATGCACAAGAACCAGAACTGCGACGCAACAGTATGAATGCATTTCCTGTAGTAGCTTATTCATTTTCAACTAAGCACGATGATTTAAAGAAAGCAACGAAAGATATTGAAAAACAGCTGATACCTAAACTTGAAACCATTGATGGTGTGCAAAATGTACAGCTGAATGGTCAAACTGAGCGTCAAGCAACGATTAAATTTAATCAGCGAAAACTGCAAGAACGCGGTATGAGTGCAAGCGGTGTCGAAGACTATTTGAAGAATGCTTCAGGTAAAACACCTTTAGGACTTTTCCAATTCGGGAAAAAAGAAAAGTCGATCGTCATTGATGGCGAGTTCACTTCAGTTGATGCGCTGAAAGATTTTGAAATTCCAGTTGATGCGGCCAAAGGAGACAGCGGTCAATCCGGAAGTGACAGTAGTCAAGGCGGCGGTTCTGACTCAAGCAGTATGGATGCTATGAGCCAAGGTGGACAAGCGCAAGGACAAAGCGGCGGCAGCGGAGACATTGTCAAACTTAAAAATATTGCTGACGTTAAAGTAGGAGACGAACGTGAATCTATCTCTAGAACGAACGGTAAAGATGCAATAGATGTTCAGATTATTAAAGCGCAAGATGCTAATACGGTACAAGTGAAGAAAGATACAGATAAGAAAATACAACAATTTATTAAAGAAAATAAGGACATGACTTATACAAAAATCATGGATACCGCGAAACCAATTCAAGATTCAATCTATACAATGCTTGAAAAAGCAATCTTGGGTACGATTGTAGCGATTATTATCATCTTATTATTCTTACGTAATATTCGTACGACAGCGATTTCAGTCGTTTCCATTCCAATGTCACTGCTGATTGCGATGATTGCATTGAAACTATCAGACGTATCTTTAAATATTCTAACGCTAGGTGCTCTAACGGTCGCAATTGGTCGAGTCATAGATGACTCTATCGTAGTTATTGAGAATATTTACCGACGTATGACAGATAAAAATGAAACCGAAAAAGGCGACAAACTGGTTGTCAGTGCGACGGCAGAAGTCTTCAAACCGATTATGTCTTCTACGCTTGTAACTATCATTGTCTTCTTGCCACTCGTCTTTGTGCGAGGTTCAGTAGGAGAAATGTTCAGACCCTTCGCCTTAGCGATTACATTCAGCTTGCTAGCATCATTGCTGGTTTCAATCACTATTGTCCCTGCACTTTCTTCAACCTTTTTCAAAAATGGAATTCACGAGCGCCGAAAACGTTCATTAGGAGCAGTCGGCAGAGGTTACAAGAAAGTCTTGAAATGGTCATTGAACCATAAATGGATTGTATTAATACTGACTACAGTAATTCTGATTGGAAGCATTGCACTAGGTGCTGCAAAAATTGGAACAAGCTATATTTCGACAGGCGAAGATAAATATATGGCACTGACATATAATCCTAAACCTGGTGAAACGAAAGAATCTGTATTGAAAAATGCGGAACAAGTTCAAAAATACTTGAACAGCAAAGATAAAGTTAAAAAAGTACAATATTCATTAGGCGGTGCTTCGCCGATGGATCCAACCGGCAGTACAAACAGTATGGCGGTAATGATTGAATATGATAAGAACACACCACACTTTGATGAAGAACCAGACAAAGTACTGAAACATATCGCAACCTTCAAACAAGAAGGGGAATGGAAGAACTTAGATATGGGTACAGGCGCTGGTAATAATTCAATCGAAGTCAAAGTTTCTGGACCTTCTGCAGAAGAAATTAAAGGTACAGTGAAGAAAATACAAAACGATATGAAAGCAACATCCGGCGTAGTCAACGTTAAATCTGATTTAACAGAAGTGTATCAACAATACAGCGTAGACGTAGATCAAAATAAAGCCACTGAAAAAGGCTTATCAGCAGGACAACTTGCTATGGGTCTCAACCAAAACATTCCAGAGAAAACAATCACAACCATTAATGAAAAAGGTCATAAAGTTGACGTGAAAGTTGAGAAGGAAAAACAAACGAATTGGACGAAAGAAAAATTAAACAACTTAGAAATTCCTTCACCAACCGGAAAAGTGAAAATGAAAGATATCGCAACTTTAAAAGAAACGAAAACACCAAGTAAATTGATTAAAGAAGATGGCGACTATACCACAACTGTAACTGGTACTATCAGTGATAAAGATGTTGGTGGTATTTCACAAAAAATAATGTCTAAAGTGAATAAAATCGACAAACCAAACAATGTGAAAATTAATACAGGCGGCGCTACAGATGACATTAATAAAGCATTGACTCAATTGTCTATGGCAATGGGCGCTGCAATTATTATCGTATATCTTGTGCTTGTATTAACCTTTAAAGGCGGACTTGCACCATTCACTATTTTATTCTCTTTACCTTACACAGTTATCGGGGTAGTATTAGCACTCGTCTTTACTGGAGAAACGCTCTCCGTACCAAGTATGATTGGCTTATTGATGCTCATAGGTATCGTCGTCACGAATGCTATTGTACTGGTCGATAGGGTCATTAACAATGAGCGTGAAGGTATGGAAATGAAAGAAGCATTGATTGAAGCAGGCGGTACTAGAATACGTCCAATCTTGATGACAGCTTTAGCCACAATCGGTGCCTTGATACCATTACTCTTTGGCCAAGACAGCTCCATCTTGATTTCTAAAGGATTAGCAGCTACAGTTATCGGCGGACTTATTTCGTCAACGCTCTTAACTTTAATTGTAGTCCCTGTAATTTATGAAATACTCTTTACATTGAAAGATAAGTTGGCAAATTTGTTTAGAAAAAATAAAACAGATAAATAGGTGAGTAAAAAGCTGAGATTCTCATTGAAATCTCAGCTTTTTTGGTTCAAATAGGGGGATTTGAGGGGAGTAGTATTAGATATGTTGTGTTTTCTAGACACTTCTTCTGGACTAGTGTCCAGATTATGGTGTTTTCTAGACACTACTTTTGGACTAGTGTCTAGAAAACATTATCTACCGCCGCTATCTTTCAACAGCCAAATATAAACAAAAGCATCGGCCGCATAAGCCGATGCTTTATTATTAATATACAACAAGTGTTAGAATAACACTGATTACAAAGATAAAAAGGGTCATCGCATTTAAAATAGACACACCTTTTTTATCGCCTTTAGAATATTTAAACGCAGTGATTTCTACGTTGCCGACAAGCATCACGATGACTGCAAATTCCCACCAAGAAGCGGGCGGAGCAGATAAGTTGGACATCGCAACTACTAATATCAGCAGCACACCCATAATAATTCTTAAAATGGTCGCATAGATGGTCTTCATTTTAAAAATACTGATATAACTTACAAAAAGATATAAAACGGGTAAAAGTATTAAATAGAGTTGCATCTCAGGTTCTTCCTTTCATATTTCTAAACAAAAATCAGATTTATGGATTTGATAAAACCTGATAAATTAAGATTGTTGATCTATTTGAGCGCGTACAAGAGCAATGGAATTTTCGATTTGCTCAAGCTGTTTGATAAGAGGGTCTACCTCTTGGCCTGTAGACTCGCGTTTTTCCAAATCATCTTGCAAACGTACGTAATCTTGCTTTAATTCTTGTAATTGGCTTTGTAAATCCAAACGTCATACCACCTTATTGATTTTTATTATCAATAATAATAGTATAGCATGGAAAGAGAAAGATGTAAGTGATGAAAAATCAACGATTAATTAGCATCTAATCACAGAAAGAAGGATGACTATGACAGGCAAATTCGTAATCATCGTATTACTGATAGCGCTAGGCTATTTATTAAAAAGAATCAAACTGTTAAAGGAAGATGACAGCCAAGTACTTGCTACACTCGTATTGAACGTCACACTGCCTGCGTTGGTCATCGTCAACTTAAACAAAGCAGATTTAGATATATCATTATCTATTCTGCCCATTATGATGATTATCTATGGCATTATCGCAAAAATTATCGCCATTAGTTTCTTCTTGAAATATGACAACGAAATGCGTGGTACCGTGGGAATGATGATGGCTTCATTAAACATCGGATTATTCGCCTATCCGCTCGTACAAGCGATTTGGCCGAAACAAGGAATGGTATACTTCGGTATGGCAGATATCGGCGGTGCCATCGTAATGTTCGGAATAACATACTTTGTCGGAGGATATTTCAGCAGTGGGGACAACACTTTCAACTTTAAATTTTTACTCATCAATATACTAAAATCTGTTCCCCTAATGACTTATTTGGTTATGTTTGTATTGAATATGAGCAATCTGCATATCCCTGGAGCAGCCATTAGCTTCTTTGACGTTTTGTCAAAAGCCAACATGCCGCTCTCCATGATACTTCTAGGACTCATGCTTAATTTCCGAATCGAACGACAATACTTGCCGATTGCTTTTAAATATCTGTTGATTCATTATGGATTCGGTGTAATAGCAGGCTTGCTCGTTTATTTCTTCCTGCCCGTATCCGACCAAATGATTAAAACAACACTGATGGTAATCTGGCTTCTTCCAATTGGCGTCGCAGTCATTCCGTACTCCCTGCAATTCAAATACCGCACCATGCCAATTATCGGAATGACCACCAACATGACCATACTCATCAGTATCGTTCTACTCTACCTCTACCAACTTTTCTTTGTCTAAATGCAAATACGTTTTGAAAAGAAACCATCAGAAAGCAAAAAGGAGCAAGCGTGATTCCAATCAAGAATCACGCTTGCTCCTTTACTTTATTGCACGGATAGAAGTTAACCTTTACCGCCCATGAATGCAGGGTAGTTAGTCATACCGCCATCTACATAAATTGTTGTGCCATGAACATAGTTTGCTAAATCAGAAGCAAGGAAGAGTGCTACATTAGAGACATCTTCAGATTTACCTAGTTCACGAGCTGGAATCATTTCTAATGTTTCTTCACGTGTTTTCGGATCAGAGAATTTTTCCTCAGTGTGTTTAGTTACAATCGCTCCAGGTGAAATATTATTGATGCGAATGCCGTATTGCGCATATTCCATAGACATTGTTTCCATCATCAATTTTAATCCACCTTTGCTGGCTGCATAGTTCACATAATTTGGCCAAGGAATCGTATCGTGCACACTTGCAGTATTGATAATGATACCTGGTTTATCTTCTTTGCGGAAATATTTTACCGCTTCACGTGAACCTATAAACGCACCAGTCAAATTGATATCTATAGCTTTGCTGAATTCTTCTACCGACATTTCATCTGATGGTACTGGATTTTCATAACCCGCATTATTAATCATAATGTCTAATGTGCCGAAAGTTTTTACAGCTTCATTAACTAAATGAAGTACATCTTCTTCTTTAGCTACATCACCTTGAACCGCAATGGATTCACCGCCGGCTTCAGAAATAATTTTTTTCATTTCTTCTAAATCTTCTTTATGACGTTCAGAGCGATAGTTAATCACTACTTTTGCTTTAGCTTGACCAAACGCTTCGCAAATTGCGCGTCCAATCCCGCTTGCGCCTCCTGTAACTACAACAACTTTATTTTCTAAATCTGTAAACATAGAAATGCCTCCTTGTATATTTGTTAGAACAAATTTTAAGTTACGCTTTCAAACCGCCGAGAATAAAGGCTGCTACAATAATTAACACAATCCCCGACCAGATACCTATCATCTGACGTTTGTCTTTTTTCTCTTTCAAGATAAAAATACCGCCGAGTGTGGAAACAATCACAAGTAATTGTGAGAATGAGAAGCTTGTAGCTACACCAACTTTAGGTTGTGAGAAGAATAAGAATAAGTTACCAATCGCCCAAACAACACCAGGAATAAGATTTTTAAGTGTATATTTAGTAGAAGTTTGGTGATTAGCTGATAAGATGAAACCGCCAATTGCCATACCGATAGATTGGAAGAATAAAGCATCTAAACCATTGACACTAAAGATTTGAGCGATGACTACATAAACAACATAACCCACTGTTGAAATTAAAAGAATTGGCATCGCTTTGCCTAGTGCTGATTTAGAGTCGTCTGACTCTTTCTTACCTTTTAATGAAGTCAATGCAATTCCGGCTACTAGCAATACCATTGATACAAGTCCTAATACTACTTGCATCATAGTACTCCATTCTCCTAAGAAAATTGCACTGAATAATGTAGTACCTACCAATTGCATTCCTGTAGAAATCGGCATCGTTTTAGAAACGCCAATTAATTGAATAGAACGTAATTGGTAACCTTGTCCAAGTGACCAGAACGCACCAGAGATTAAACCGACAATAATAACTTTAGGTTCAAAAGCGGCATGTCCTGTGAAAAGTAATATAACCCCAACAATTAAAGCACCAAGTGTTGTACCACGGATTTGGTTGTAGGGACCGCCTCCGACTAATACGTTAATAAGTACAACGCTTCCCCAAAATAGCGCGGGAAGTAAAGCTATAAGTAAATCCATTAAACATCCTTTCCTTTCTGAAATAACTTTACCCCTTTGTATGGACAATAATAATAGAGATTAATTTAAAAAGGAAACAAAAAGTTTGCCGGATTAGAAACATTCTACCGACAAACTTAAAATGGTTATTTTATATACTTAAATTTTTTACGTTCTGAACGAATATCGAAACCAAGTTCACTGAAGCGATCGACAAGTTTATCATTCTTACTACGAATCTTGAAATATACGCGTTCTATACCGTCGTTATTAAAAGCATAATTAATAGCATAGCTTAATAAATTAAAGGCAATACCTTCATGACGATAATCTGTATGGGAAGAGAAGTAACGAATTTCTGCTGAATTTGCCTCGGGATGCATTTGTAAATACAAATAGCCTTTTAAAATGCCTTCACTGACAAAGAAGAAAAGCTGATTATTTTCGTCAATAGACTGTGTAATTTCTGAAGGAGTCATCGCATCTCTTCTGAAAATTTTTCGGTGCAAGCGATCAAAGTGACTATAAAACGCCTTGTGATATTTAATAATGTGGCGTTGCGCTTCATCACTTGTTTCAATAGTGTGGTCTGTAGATAAATAATAATCAGTAAATGTATAATGTGCATCAATAATTTTCATTAAAGAATTATTATAGGAATCTGAGACATCAAATGAAAAGTTGAAATGTGTACCGTCCGGTTGCTGTGCTGTTAATGCTTCAAATAATGTTTTGAAATCTGCTGGGTCAGGTTCGCCTTTATCTGCAAGAAACGGGCCGACCATTTTATAATGGTGAGTATCGTATGCAAATCCGCCTAGCAGCATTTGAATTTCGCCAGCATCATCAGTGAGTGCAAAAACACCTGTGTCGTGTTGCAATGAATGAATTCCTTGTTCGAGTGATACATTCTTTTCATGCAGCTTATATAAATAAGAGCAGAATGATGTATTGGCATGATTAATAAAGTTGCGGATGTCTTGAGAAGAGTCAATCTGGATAGTTTTCATGTGGACCTCCTTAATTTCTATAATTAACAGCAGCTTTTCTTTTATTATACTGTGTTTTGAACCTAGATAAAAGAAAATACATGAAAACGACAAGTAATGAATCGTGTTACAATAGAGGTACGATTTTTTAGAAAGGAAACGGATAAATGAAATCACTAATTTTAGCAGAGAAGCCTTCAGTTGCGAGAGATATTGCGAATGCCATGCATATTAACCAGCAACGCAATGGCTACTTTGAAAATAATCAATATATCGTAACTTGGGCGCTAGGTCATCTTGTAACCAATGCAACGCCAGAACAATACGATAAGAAATTTAAAGAGTGGAATTTAGCAGAATTGCCGATTATTCCTAATCATATGAAGACAGTAGTGATTCCTAAGACTAGAAAGCAATTTCAAACAGTTAAATCACTGATGCTGAAAGATAATGTCAATGAAATTATTATTGCGACGGATGCAGGAAGAGAAGGAGAATTGGTTGCACGGTTGATATTAGATAAAGTGCATAACAAGAAACCGATTAAGCGATTGTGGATTAGTTCAATTACTGCCAAAGCCATCCAAAAAGGATTTAAGCATTTAAAAGACGGCAGAGCTTATTTACCTTTATATCGTGCGGCATTGGCACGTAGTGAAGCGGACTGGATTGTAGGTATCAACGCAACACGTGCATTGACGACGAAATACGATGCACAATTATCCTTGGGACGTGTGCAAACTCCTACAATTCAACTGGTGCAAATGCGCCAAGATGAAATTAAGAATTTCCGTCCTACTGAGTACTACACTTTAGAAGCTAAAATAGCAGGGCAAACTTTTAAATTAAAAAGTCAACACCGTATAAAAGATCAACAACAGCTTGAACAATTAGTGCAGCGTTTGAAGGGGCACCAAGCTAAAATTACAGATGTGCATTCCAAACATAAAAAGCAATATCCCGCCAAATTATACAGCTTAACGGATTTACAACAAGACGCTTATCAACGTTATCATATGGGAGCTAAAGAAACGTTGAACACATTGCAAAGTTTATATGAACGTCATAAATTAGCTACGTATCCTAGAACGGATTCCAATTATCTTACTGATGATATGACCGATACTTTCAAAGAGCGTTTACAAGCATTACTGGCGACAGAATATAAGGAGCAAGTCCGTCCGTTAGTAAATAAGAAGTTCAGTCCGAAAATGCATATTATTAATAATCAAAAGGTCTCAGATCACCATGCGGTTATTCCTACCGAGATTCGTCCCGATATGAATGCATTAAGCCAACGTGAACAAAAAATTTATATGATGATTGCAGAGCGGTTTATTGAGAACTTACTGCCACCTTATGAATACGATGCAGTGAGTGTCACATGCAATATAGATGGGGAAACCTTTGAATTCCAAGATAAAGTAACCACACAACCAGGTTTCAAAGCGCTAAGCGCACATGAAGCTGCACATCAAACACCAAAATTCGATAAAGGTAAGCTTTATTCTGTTCAGCATTTTAATATTCAAGCGCATGAAACGACACCGCCATCTTACTTTAATGAAGGTTCTTTATTAAAAGCTATGGAAAATCCGCAAAAATTCTTTGATTTAAAAGATCATAAACATTCTCAAACCTTGAAACAAACAGGCGGTATTGGAACTGTGGCGACACGTGCAGATATTATAGATAAACTGTTTAATATGAATGCGATTGAGGCGAGAAGCGGACAAATCAGAGTCACTTCTAAAGGACGTCAAATTTTGGACTTAGCACCTAAAGAATTAACTTCTCCATTGTTAACGGCTGAGTGGGAAGAAAAACTGACTCAAATTGAAAAGGGAAAATATGATTCACGTGCTTTTATGAAAGAAATGAAAACTTTCACGAAAGATATTGTAAATGAAATTAAAGAGAGCGAACAAAAATATAAGCACGATAATCTTACCAGCACTGAGTGTCCGACTTGCGGAAAATTTATGATTAAAGTGAAAACTAAAAATGGACAAATGCTTGTATGCCAAGACCCGTCTTGTAAGACTAAGAAAAACGTACAACGTAAAACAAATGCGCGTTGTCCGAACTGTCATAAGAAAATGACATTATTCGGAAAAGGAAAACAAGCAACATATCGTTGTGTCTGCGGACATTCTGAAACACAAGAACAAATGGACAAACGACATAAAAATAAAGGCAAAAATAAAGTTTCTAAGCGTGAAATGAAAAAATATATGGGTAAAGAAGAATTAGATAACAATCCATTCCAAGATGCATTGAAGAATTTGAAATTATAATTCTGATTTTCACAATTGTGAGTGAACACACTAATGACACCTTGATGATTTTGACGAACAATAGATTGAAATAATTGTTGAAATCATAGGTAAAATTAGTGTGTTTTTTAATTTTTCTCTAAAAATGTTTGGATTTTTCATCAATCACCATTGTGTTTTAGATAAATTGGTATTAAAATATGAGAGTATTTTAACGAAGGAGCGTACATAGTGAAAAAATATTTCCAATTTGATAAGTATCATACGAATTATCGACGTGAGATTTTAGGCGGATTAACAACTTTTTTATCTATGGCTTATATTTTAGCTGTTAACCCGCAAGTTTTAAGTTTGGCAGGCGTTAAAGGTATTCCAGACAGTATGAAAATGGATCAAGGTGCAGTATTCGTAGCAACTGCGCTTGCTGCATTTGTCGGCTCAGTTTTCATGGGACTTGTCGCCAGGTACCCCATAGCCTTAGCACCAGGTATGGGACTCAACGCTTTCTTCGCCTTTACCGTAGTATTAACAATGGGTATTCCATGGCAGATTGGTTTAACAGGAGTGCTCTGCTCCGGACTCTTCTTTGCCATACTCACCATGACCGGTTTACGGGAAACTATTATCAATGCCATACCTTATGAAATGAAAATGGCAGTCTCTGCAGGTATCGGTTTATTTATTACCTTTGTAGGTCTGCAAGGATCAGGTATTATCGTAAATAATGATTCTACCCTTGTAACATTAGGACACTTAACAGACGGCAAAGTATTACTTGCAATCTTTGGTATTTTGGTAACAGTTATTCTCTATACTAAGAAATTACCTGGCGCAATCTTCGTAGGTATGATTTTAACTTCAGTTGCTGGTTTAATTACTGGGTTAATTCAAATGCCTCATGCAGTAGTAGGGAAAGTACCAAGTATCGCACCAACATTCGGTGCAGCATTTGATGCTTTTAAAGATCCATCACAACTCTTTACAGTACAATTTCTAATTGTTATCTTAACGTTCTTATTTATTGATTTCTTCGATACAGCTGGAACATTGGTTGCTGTTGCAACACAAGCTGGAATGATGAAAGATAACAAATTGCCTAGAGCTGGTCGTGCTTTATTTTCAGACTCTATCGCAACAATTATCGGTGCAATCTTCGGTACTACAACGACAACTTCATACATTGAATCAACTTCAGGTGTAGCAGTAGGTGCACGTACTGGTTTTGCCAGCATCGTTACAGGTCTCTGTTTCTTGCTTGCCTTATTCTTCAGTCCATTGATGGCTGTAGTCACTAGTGCAGTTACAGCGCCTGCGTTAATCGTAGTAGGTGTATTGATGGCAGGAAACTTAGCGGAAATTGATTGGAAGAAATTCGAATTTGCAGTACCTGCCTTTATTACGATTATCATGATGCCTTTGTCTTATTCTATTGCAACAGGTATCGCCTGCGGATTTATTTTCTATCCAATTACAATGTTGATGTCTAAACGTCATAAAGAAGTCCATCCGATTATGTATGTATTGATGGTGCTCTTCATACTTTATTTCGTCTTTGTACATGGTTAGACCAACTATATTTGCAAGCTCTTAAGAGGGCTTGCTTTTTTATTTGGAAAAGGAGGTAGTGATACTAAAATAGAGGGGGAGCAAAATGAAAATAGTTGAATTACAAAATGAACAACAAATTCGAGAAGCTTTTTTAATTGTGAAACAACTTAGGAAGCAATTGGAGATTGATGAGTATATAAAACTTGTTGATTTAGCACGTGAAATAGAAAGCTATAAAATGTTTGGGTTAGTAGAAGAAAATGAATTAAGAGCAGTGATAGGATATATGCCGATGATAACTTTATATAGTAAGAAATCAATTTGGGTTTGCGATCTAGTAACCGATGAAATACACCGTTCTAAAGGATATGGTCAAATATTATTAAGATATGTTGAAGAAAGAGCTGAAAAAGAAGGCTATGAAAGAATTGAATTATCTTCAGGATTAGAAAAAGAAGCAGCTCATCGTTTCTATGAACAAAAAACGGGCTTTAAGAAAGCTAGCTTTCTTTTTAGGAAAAATATTTAAAAACAGCCAGCATTAATGTAGTGATTGGAATACCGCTCACAACAATATCCTGGCTGTTAATTATTATTTAATTCTGCGACCATTTTCATCATAAGTCACACGTGCATTTCTATCAGGTACATAAATAGGTGTGCTTAGTACTACAATTAAGAATAAAATCATTAAGAAGAATAATATCCAGTGTGTAACCATTCCGACAACTGGGATTATTGCAATGAGAGAGCCTACAATCCCGACTAACGGAATAACTAACATAGGACGAATTGAGTTTTGGTTGTCAAAGGCAAGCATAACTACCATTACAAAATAGATAGCTGCGTTGATAAGCAATGGCTGCCAACCAAATGTAACAATGATAGAACCTCCTAAGAATGGAATACCATAAACGAGTTCGGAGATAATCATAATGATACTTAAAATAATCAATGTAGTTCGAATTCCAAATTTCATCTCAATCACCACCTGTCAATTTTCAGTATAATCTATTTGTAAAAGGAATAAAAAAATTTACATACCCCAAAGAGAAAAATTACTCAAAGGGGTTGAATACAGGGCTATATTAGAGTAGAATATACTGGTATGTGTTAGAGAAAAGTCAAGCATTAAAAAAGTTTCGCGAAATGGTTGCAACAGCAACTTGATTCGTGTAATATATCTAGTGTTGGACTTTGATTACGCGATGAAGCAAAAGGTTACTGACACACCCGGCCGCTTTGCCATGGCGTTGTGTGAGATAGTTTTTGTGGAGAAGTCTATCACTAAATGTAGACGATATAAGGAGGGAAAATCATGGCAAAACAAAAAATCAGAATCAGATTAAAAGCTTATGACCACAGAGTAATTGATCAATCAGCAGAAAAAATTGTTGAAACTGCAAAACGTTCTGGTGCAGACGTTTCTGGACCAATTCCGTTACCAACTGAAAAATCAGTTTATACAATCATTCGTGCGGTTCATAAGTACAAAGATTCACGTGAACAATTCGAACAACGTACACATAAACGTTTAATCGACATTGTAAACCCTACACCAAAAACAGTTGATGCTCTTATGGGCTTAAACTTACCATCAGGTGTAGACATCGAAATCAAATTATAATAGAAAATTTTAGGAGGTGGACTTTCGATGACCAAAGGAATCTTAGGAAGAAAAATCGGGATGACACAAGTATTCGGTGAAAACGGAGACTTAATCCCAGTAACTGTTGTAGAAGCAGGCCAAAACGTAGTATTACAAAAGAAAACTGAAGAAGTAGACGGCTATAACGCTATCCAAGTAGGTTTTGAAGACAAACAAGCATACAAAAAAGACAGCAAGTCAAATAAATATGCTAATAAACCAGCTGAAGGTCACGCTAAAAAAGCGGGCACAGCACCTAAGCGCTTCATTCGTGAATTCAGAAACATCAATGTTGATGAATACGAAGTAGGTCAAGAAGTCTCAGTTGATAAATTTGAAGCTGGCGACATCATTGACGTAACTGGAGTATCTAAAGGTAAAGGTTTCCAAGGTAACATTAAACGTCATGGACATGCTCGCGGACCAATGGCTCACGGTTCTCATTTCCACAGAGCACCAGGTTCAGTAGGTATGGCGTCAGATGCTTCTAAAGTATTTAAAGGTCACAAAATGCCAGGCCGTATGGGTGGCAACACAGTGACAGTACAAAACTTAGAAGTTGTACAAATTGATACAGAAAACAACGTTATCTTAGTTAAAGGTAATGTACCTGGTCCTAAAAAAGGATTAGTAGAAATCAAAACTTCAATTAAAAAAGGTAATAAATAATTAATTAACGAAAGGAGGAAAATGCATAATGGCAAATTATGATGTATTAAAAGTAGACGGATCAAAAGCAGGTTCAGTTGAATTAAGCGACTCAGTATTCGCTATTGAACCAAACAAAGATGTTCTTTTCGAAGCAATCAATTTACAACGTGCTTCATTACGCCAAGGTACTCATTCTGTTAAGAATCGTTCTGCAGTACGCGGCGGTGGACGTAAACCATGGAGACAAAAAGGTACAGGACGTGCGCGTCAAGGTACAATCCGTGCTCCACAATGGCGTGGCGGCGGTATCGTATTCGGACCGACTCCAAGAAGCTATTCATACAAAATGCCTAAGAAAATGCGTCGTTTAGCATTACGTTCTGCATTATCTTTCAAAGTGCAAGAAAATGGATTCAAAGTAATTGATGCATTCGGTTTAGAAGCACCAAAAACAAAAGAATTCACAAATGTATTATCTAATTTAGAATTACCTAAAAAAGTTTTAGTTGTAACTGAATCAGAAGATGTAAATGTTGAATTATCAGCACGTAATATCCCTGGTGTTCAAATTACAACTGTAAACGGATTAAACGTATTAGACATCACTAGCGCTGACAGTGTATTAATTACAGAAGCAGCTGCTAAAAAAGTTGAGGAGGTGCTCGGATAATGGAAGCAAGAGACGTTCTTAAGCGCCCCGTAATCACAGAAAAATCTTCAGAAGCAATGGCTGAAGACAAATACACTTTTGATGTAGATACACGTGCGAACAAAACTCAAGTTAAAATTGCAGTTGAAGAAATTTTCGATGTTAAAGTAGACAAAGTAAATATCATCAACTACAAACCTAAGAAAAAACGTATGGGCCGTTACCAAGGCTATACAAACAAAAGACGTAAAGCAGTAGTTACACTTAAAGAAGGATCAATCGATCTATTCAACTAAAAAATATAAATTACCAATAAGGAGGTAAGCGACAATGGCTCTTAAACATTATAAGCCAATTACAAATGGTCGTCGTAATATGACTTCATTGGATTTCGCTGAAATCACTAAAACGACTCCTGAAAAGTCATTATTACAACCGCTACCGAAAAGAGCGGGACGTAACAACCAAGGTAAATTGACAGTACGCCATCATGGTGGCGGACACAAACGTCAATACCGTGTAATCGATTTTAAACGTAACAAAGATGGAATCACAGCTAAAGTTGATTCTATTCAATACGATCCAAACCGTTCAGCTAACATCGCATTGTTAGTATATGCAGATGGTGAAAAACGCTACATCATCGCACCTAAAGGTTTGCAAGTAGGTCAAGTTATTGAAAATGGTGAAGAAGCAGATATCAAAACTGGTAATGCTTTACCATTAGCAAACATTCCAGTAGGTACTACAATCCATAATATTGAATTAAAACCAGGTCGCGGCGGACAAATCGCTCGTTCAGCAGGTGCAAGTGCACAAGTACTTGGTAAAGAAGGTAAATACGTATTAGTAAGACTTCGTTCTGG
This sequence comes from Staphylococcus piscifermentans, assembly GCF_900186985.1. NCBI lineage: Bacteria > Bacillati > Bacillota > Bacilli > Caryophanales > Staphylococcaceae > Staphylococcus > Staphylococcus piscifermentans. The sequence goes on from NZ_LT906447.1 coordinate 895,094, forward strand.
TGAAGTACGTATGATTCTTTCAACTTGCCGTGCAACAGTAGGCCAAGTTGGTAACATCCAACACGAACTTGTTAACGTTGGTAAAGCCGGACGTTCTCGTTGGAAAGGTATTCGTCCAACTGTTCGTGGTTCTGTAATGAACCCTAACGATCACCCACACGGTGGTGGTGAAGGACGCGCTCCTATCGGTCGTCCATCTCCAATGTCACCTTGGGGTAAACCAACTCTTGGTAAGAAAACACGTCGCGGGAAAAAATCATCTGATAAACTTATCGTTCGCGGACGTAAAAGAAAATAATATCAACTTATTTGGGTGTGCGGCTTAATCGCTGCACGCACATAATAAGAAGGGAGGCGCCAAAATGGCTCGTAGTATTAAAAAAGGACCTTTCGTCGACAACCATTTAATGAAAAAAGTCGAAGCTCAGGAAGGTAATCAGAAAAAAACAGTGATTAAAACTTGGTCACGTCGTTCAACTATTTTCCCTAATTTCATCGGTATCACTTTTGCAGTATACGATGGACGTAAACATGTACCTGTTTATGTAACTGAAGATATGGTTGGTCACAAATTAGGTGAATTTGCTCCAACTCGTACATTTAAAGGACATGCGGTAGACGACAAAAAGACTAGAAGATAATATACTTTTCACAAGTAGAGGAGGAGAAACAAATGGAAGCAAAAGCGGTTGCTAGAACTATCAGAATCGCACCTCGTAAAGTCAGATTAGTATTAGACTTGATCAGAGGCAAAAACGTTGGTGAAGCTATTGCCATCTTAAAATTGACAAACAAAGCTTCATCACCAGTTGTTGAAAAATTATTGATGTCCGCTTTAGCTAATGCAGAGCATAACTATGACATGAATACAGATGAATTAGTTGTAAAAGAAGCATATGCTAACGAAGGACCAACATTGAAACGTTTCCGTCCACGTGCTCAAGGACGCGCAAGTGCAATTAACAAACGTACAAGCCACATTACAATTGTCGTAAGTGACGGCAAAGAAGAAGCTAAAGAAGCTTAATAACTTTCTAAGGAGGGAATACTGTGGGTCAAAAAATTAATCCAATCGGACTTCGTGTTGGTATCATCCGTGATTGGGATGCAAAATGGTATGCTGAGAAAGATTTCTCTACATTATTACACGAAGATTTAAGAATCCGTAAGTTCATTGATAACGAATTAAAAGAAGCATCAGTTTCTCACGTAGAAATCGAACGTGCTGCAAACCGTATTAACATTGCAATCCACACTGGTAAACCAGGTATGGTAATTGGTAAAGGCGGTTCAGAAATTGAAAAACTTCGTAACAAATTAAATAAATTAACAAGCAAACGTGTACACATTAACGTAATCGAAATCAAAAAAGTTGATTTAGATGCGCGTTTAGTTGCTGAGAATATCGCACGTCAATTAGAAAACCGTGCTTCATTCCGTCGTGTACAAAAACAAGCTATTTCAAGAGCTATGAAACTAGGAGCTTTAGGTGTTAAAACTCAAGTTTCAGGTCGTTTAGGCGGAGCTGATATCGCTCGTGCTGAAAGATATTCAGAAGGAACTGTTCCACTTCACACATTGCGTGCTGACATTGACTATGCACATGCAGAAGCTGATACAACATACGGTAAACTAGGTGTTAAAGTATGGATCTATCGTGGAGAAGTTCTTCCTACTAAGAATAATAGTGAAGGAGGAAAATAATAATGTTACTACCAAAACGTGTTAAATATCGTCGTCAACATCGTCCAAAAACTACAGGACGTTCTAAAGGCGGTAACTTCGTAACATTCGGTGAGTATGGATTACAAGCAATTACAACTTCTTGGATCACATCTCGTCAAATCGAATCTGCTCGTATTGCGATGACTCGTTATATGAAACGTGGCGGGAAAGTTTGGATCAAAATCTTCCCTCATACACCTTACACTAAAAAACCTTTAGAAGTACGTATGGGTGCTGGTAAAGGTGCAGTTGAAGGCTGGATCGCAGTAGTTAAACCAGGTAGAATCTTATTTGAAGTTGCAGGCGTGCCAGAAGAAGTTGCTCGTGAAGCATTACGTTTAGCAAGTCACAAACTTCCAGTAAAAACTAAGTTTGTAAAACGTGAAGAATTGGGTGGTGAATCAAATGAAAGCTAAGGAAATTAGAGACTTAACCACTTCAGAAATCGAAGAACAAATCAAATCTTCAAAAGAAGAACTTTTTAACCTACGCTTTCAATTAGCTACAGGACAATTAGAGGAAACTGCACGTATTCGTACAGTTAGAAAAACGATTGCACGTCTAAAAACTGTTGCTCGTGAAAGAGAAATTGAACAAAACAAGGCTAATCAATAATAACTGAAAGAGGAGGTTACAAAAGTGAGTGAAAGAAATGATCGTAAAGTATACGTAGGCAGAGTCGTTTCAGACAAAATGGACAAAACTATCACTGTACTAGTAGAAACTTACAAAACTCATAAATTATACGGTAAACGAGTAAAATATTCTAAAAAATATAAAACTCATGATGAAAACAATTCAGCTAAATTAGGAGACATCGTTAAAATTCAAGAAACTCGTCCTTTATCAGCAACAAAACGTTTTCGTTTAGTAGAAATTGTTGAAGAATCAGTAATTATTTAATCAATCGAAAGATAAGGGAGGTTTAATTCATGATCCAACAAGAAACACGCTTGAAAGTAGCAGACAACTCTGGTGCTCGTGAAGTACTTACAATTAAAGTATTAGGCGGATCAGGACGTAAAACAGCGAACATCGGCGACGTAATCGTGTGTACTGTTAAAAATGCTACACCAGGAGGCGTTGTCAAAAAAGGCGAAGTTGTTAAAGCTGTTGTAGTTCGTACTAAATCAGGTGTTCGTCGTAAAGATGGTTCTTACATCAAATTTGATGAAAATGCATGTGTAGTTATTCGTGACGATAAAAGTCCACGCGGAACTCGTATCTTCGGACCAGTTGCCCGTGAATTACGTGACAACAACTACATGAAAATTATTTCATTAGCACCAGAAGTACTATAATCAATACTAATTAAATCTAAGGAGGTGCCCACATGCATATCAAAAAAGGTGACAACGTAATCGTTATCTCAGGTAAAGATAAAGGTAAAACAGGTGTAGTTCAAGCTACAGAACCTAAAAAAGACCGTGTCGTTGTGGAAGGTGTAAACATCATTAAAAAGCACCAAAAACCGACTCAATTCAATCCAGAAGGTGGAATCTTAGAAACAGAAGCACCAATTCATGTTTCTAACGTACAATTATTAGACCCTAAAACTAATGAACCAACACGTGTTGGCTATAAAGTAGTAGATGGTAAAAAAGTTCGTATCGCTAAAAAATCAGGCGAAGAAATCAAATCTAATAATTAATAACTAGTTGAAAGGAGGATCCACTTTGAGCCGTTTAAAAGAAAAATTCAACTCTGAAGTTACTGAGAACTTGATGAAAGAATTCAATTACAGTTCAGTAATGGAAGTACCAAAAATCGATAAAATCGTTGTGAATATGGGTGTAGGTGACGCAGTTCAAAACTCTAAAGTTTTAGATAACGCTGTAGAAGAGTTACAATTAATTACTGGTCAAAAACCATTAATCACAAAAGCTAAAAAATCAGTTGCGACATTCCGTCTACGTGAAGGTATGCCAATCGGTGCGAAAGTAACACTTCGCGGCGATAGAATGTATGAATTCCTAGACAAATTAATCGCAGTATCATTACCACGTGTACGTGACTTCCACGGTGTTTCTAAAAAAGCATTTGATGGTCGCGGAAACTACACATTAGGTATTAAAGAACAATTAATTTTCCCAGAAATCGACTATGATAAAGTAAGTAAAGTAAGAGGAATGGATATCGTTATCGTTACGACTGCGAACACAGATGAAGAAGGTCGTGAATTGTTAAAACAATTCGGTATGCCATTTCAAAAATAAGCTCTAAATAAAGGAGGCTAATTAAGTGGCTAAAAAATCAATGGTTGTAAAACAATCTAAAAAACAAAAATTCCCAGTTCGCGAATATACGCGTTGTGAACGTTGTGGTCGTCCACATTCTGTATACCGCAAATTTAAATTATGCCGTATCTGTTTCCGTGAATTAGCTTACAAAGGCCAAATCCCTGGCGTACGTAAAGCTAGCTGGTAATTAAAGAGAGTCTTGAAAGGAGGCAACAATCTATGACAATGTCAGATCCAATCGCAGATATGCTAACTCGTGTAAGAAACGCAAACATGGTGCGTCATGAAAAAATCGAGTTGCCTGCATCAAATATCAAAAAACAAATTGCTGAAATCTTAAAAAGTGAAGGTTTCATTAAAAACGTTGAATTCGTAGAAGACGATAAACAAGGTGTTTTACGTTTGTTCCTTAAATACGGTCAAAACAACGAACGTGTTATCACAGGCTTAAAACGTATTTCTAAACCAGGTTTACGTGTTTACGCTAAAGCAGACGAAGTACCTAAAGTATTAAATGGTTTAGGTATCGCATTAGTTTCTACTTCTGAAGGTATTATCACTGACAGAGAAGCAAGAAAACGTAATGTAGGCGGAGAAGTATTAGCATACGTTTGGTAATAAATAATTAAGGAGGTGCCCGTAAATGAGCCGTGTAGGTAAGAAAATTATTGAAATTCCTAGTGATGTAACAGTAGACATCAAAGGAAACGTTATCACTGTCAAAGGTCCTAAAGGTGAATTGACAAGAACTTTTGACGACAGCATGTCATATAAATTAGAAGACAACACATTAGAAGTTGTACGTCCATCTGATTCTCAAAAAGACAGAACAGTTCACGGAACAACTCGTGCGTTGATCAACAATATGGTACAAGGTGTTTCTAAAGGTTTCGAAAAAACTTTAGAATTAATCGGTGTAGGTTACCGTGCGCAAATGCAAGGTAGTAACTTAGTACTTAACGTAGGTTACTCTCACCCAGTTGAATTCAAACCTGAAGATGGAATCACTTTCACAGTTGAAAAGAATACAACAGTTAAGGTTGAAGGTATTTCTAAAGAATTAGTTGGAGCTACTGCTTCAAACATTCGTGCCGTAAGACCTCCAGAACCTTACAAAGGTAAAGGTATCCGTTACCAAGGCGAATACGTTCGTCGTAAAGAAGGTAAAACTGGTAAATAATAAATAACTCTCTAAGAAAGGAGAATAAAGCATGATCAGCAAAATTGATAAAAATAAAGTACGCTTAAAAAGACATGCACGTGTACGTTCTAACTTAACTGGTACAACTCAAAAACCACGTTTAAACGTATATCGTTCAAACAAACACATCTATGCTCAAATCATCGATGACACTAAAGGCGTAACTTTAGTTCAAGCATCAACTCAAGACAAAGATTTCGAAAATGAAACTGGTTCAAAAGTTGAATTATCTTCTAAAGTCGGAGAAGCAATTGCGAAAAAAGCAACTGATAAAGGTATCACTGAAATCGTCTTCGACCGCGGAGGTTACTTATACCATGGCCGTGTTAAAGCATTAGCAGATGCAGCACGTGAAAATGGATTACAATTTTAATCATAAAAGGAGGGACAATAGATGGCTCGTAGAGATGAAGAAGCTAAAGAATTTGAAGAACGCGTTGTAACGATCAACCGTGTTGCGAAAGTTGTAAAAGGTGGACGTCGTTTCCGTTTCACTGCATTAGTAGTTGTAGGTGATAAAAAAGGACGTGTCGGATTCGGTACTGGTAAAGCACAAGAGGTTCCTGAAGCAATTAAAAAAGCAGTAGAAGCTGCTAAAAAAGAATTAGTAACAGTAAACCGTGTAGAAGGTACTACTCCACACACTATCACTGGCCGTTTCGGTTCAGGAAGTGTATTATTGAAACCAGCAGCACCTGGTACTGGTGTTATTGCCGGTGGCCCAGTTCGTGCCGTATTAGAATTAGCAGGTATCACTGATATCTTAAGTAAATCATTAGGTTCAAACACTCCAATCAACATGGTACGTGCGACTCTTAATGGTTTAGAAAATCTTAAAAATGCTGAAGAAGTTGCGAAATTACGTGGCAAATCAGTAGAAGAATTGTACAATTAAGGAGGGAAAATGAATAATGGCTAAATTACAAGTTACCCTCACTCGCAGTGTGATTGGACGTCCTGAAACTCAACGTAAAACTGTCGAAGCTTTAGGTTTGAAAAAAACTAACTCTTCAGTTGTACTTGAAGACAACGACGCTAATCGTGGACAAATTGCAAAAGTAAGTCACTTAGTTAAAGTTGAAGAAACAGACGCTAAATAAGAAATATAACCAAGGAGGTGCCGAAATGAAATTACATGATTTACATCCAGCAGAAGGATCACGTAAAGTACGCAACCGCGTAGGTCGTGGTGCTGCTACAGGTAATGGTAAAACAAGTGGACGTGGTCAAAAAGGTCAAAAAGCACGTTCAGGCGGTAAAGTAAGACCAGGATTCGAAGGTGGACAATTACCTTTATTCCGTCGTTTACCAAAACGTGGATTTACAAACATTAACCGTAAAGAATTTGCAGTTGTTAACTTAGAACAACTTAACAGATTCGAAGAAGGTACAGAAGTTACTCCTGAGCTTTTAATCGAAACTGGTGTGGTTAAAAACGCTAAAGCGGGTATCAAAGTATTAGGTAATGGTTCTCTAGAGAAAAAATTAACAGTAAAAGCGCATAAATTCTCTGCATCTGCAGCTGAAGCAATTGATGCTAAAGGTGGAGCACACGAGGTGATCTAATGTTTGAAACATTCGTTAACTTCTTTAAAACTAAAGAAGTACGGAACAAGATCTTTTTTACGCTCGCAATGCTAGTTATTTTTAAAATAGGTACTTATATACCTGCGCCTGGAGTCAATCCAGCTGCATTTGATAATAACCAAGGTTCTCAAGGTGTCACTGATTTATTAAATACATTTGGTGGCGGAGCCTTGAAGAACTTTTCCATATTTGCTATGGGGATTATGCCCTATATCACTGCTTCAATCGTAATGCAGTTATTGCAAATGGATATTGTTCCTAAATTTACGGAATGGGCTAAACAGGGTGATGTCGGCCGTAAGAAATTGAATAACGTTACACGTTATTTTGCAATTATCTTAGCCTTCATTCAATCTATAGGAATGGCGTTCCAATTTAATAACTATTTGAAAGGGGCATTGATTGTTGACCCTTCTCCAATGAGTTATTTGTTAATCGCAATTGTATTGACAACAGGAACTGCTTTCTTACTATGGTTAGGTGAACAAATCACTCAATACGGTGTAGGTAATGGTATTTCAATCATTATCTTTGCTGGTATTTTATCTACATTGCCGTCTTCGCTTATTCAGTTTTATCAACAAGCCTTTGTCGGGCAAAGTGATACAACAATGGCATGGCTGCAAGTAGCTGGTTTAGCAATAGGCTTGATTTTATTAACAATGGGTGCTGTATACGTGCTTCAAGCTGTACGTAAAATACCTATTCAATATGCCAAAAAACAATCAGCTCAGCGTTTAGGTTCTAATGCAACTTACTTGCCGTTAAAAGTTAACTCAGCAGGGGTTATCCCAGTTATCTTTGCAATGGCATTCTTCTTGCTTCCAAGAACATTAACGATGTTCTTCCCTAAAGCAGACTGGGCACAGCAAATTGCCAATACAGCCAATCCATCAAGTAATATTGGAATGGTAATTTATATTATCTTGATCATTGCATTCACTTATTTCTATGCATTTGTTCAAGTTAATCCTGAAAAAATGGCTGACAATCTTAAGAAACAAGGCAGTTACGTTCCAGGTATCAGACCTGGTAAACAAACTAAAAAGTATATTACTAGAGTTTTATATCGTTTAACTTTTGTAGGTTCTATCTTCTTGGCAGTAATCGCAATCTTGCCGATACTTGCTACTAAATTTATGAACTTGCCGCAGTCAATTCAAGTCGGCGGTACTAGCTTATTAATCGTTATCGGTGTTGCAATCGAAACAATGAAAAGTTTAGAAGCACAAGTTAATCAAAAAGAATATAAAGGCTTTGGTGGTAGATAAACTGTAGGAGGGCAATATGAATATCATCTTAATGGGTTTACCTGGTGCAGGTAAAGGAACTCAAGCGAGTGAAATAGTTAAGAAATTCCCTATTCCGCATATATCTACAGGTGATATGTTTAGAAAAGCTATCAAAGATGAAACTGAATTGGGTAAAGAAGCTAAGTCTTACATGGACCGCGGCGAACTTGTTCCTGATGAAGTAACTGTAGGTATCGTTAAAGAAAGACTTTCTGAAGACGATGCGAAAAAAGGATTTTTATTAGATGGTTTCCCACGTACACTTGAACAAGCAGAAGCATTAAGTAAAATCATGAAAGAACTTGACAGAAAGATAGATGCAGTCATCAACATTGAAGTTCCTGAAGAAGAACTTATGAATCGACTTACTGGACGTCGTATTTGTGAAGTTTGCGGAACGACTTATCATCTTGTGTTCAATCCTCCAAAAGTTGATGGTGTTTGTGATCTTGATGGCGGTAAATTATACCAACGTGAAGATGACAACCCTGAAACAGTTGCAAAACGTTTAGAAGTCAATGTTAAGCAATCAAAACCTATTATCGAGTATTACGATAAAGAAGGCGTTTTGAAAAACATTGACGGTTCTGGCGATATCGAAAAGGTAACAGAATCTGTTATCGGTATCCTAGATAATCTTAAGTAATTCAACATTGCTGCTTGTTTGTTGAATGAAGGTAGTCGCAAATTGTTAGTCGCTTAGTATTCACGTATTAAGAGTGACAAAATGACGATAATGATTCCCAAAATTTTGTTCAACACTTATGACAACGGCAGTATGTCTAACATTTTCCAATAGACATTAACTAATAATGCAAAAGGGGGAATTGTTCTAATGGCAAAACAAGATGTAATTGAATTAGAAGGTACAGTACTAGATACTTTACCAAATGCAATGTTTAAAGTAGAATTAGAAAATGGTCATGAGATTTTAGCACACGTTAGTGGTAAAATCAGAATGAATTATATTCGTATTCTACCTGGCGACAAAGTAACTGTAGAAATGTCTCCATACGATTTAACTCGTGGAAGAATCACTTATCGTTATAAATAATTCGTCACTCCATTATTATAGGGAGGTATAAAAATGAAAGTAAGACCATCAGTAAAACCTATTTGCGAAAAATGCAAAGTCATTAAACGTAAAGGTAAAGTAATGATCATTTGTGAAAATCCGAAACACAAACAAAGACAAGGTTAATAAAAGAGAGGTGTAAAATAATATGGCACGTATTGCAGGAATCGATATTCCACGCGAAAAACGCGTTGTAATTTCATTAACTTATATCTACGGTGTAGGTAAATCAACTGCTGCTAAAATTGTAGAAGAAGCTAACGTTTCTCCTGACACTCGCGTTAAAGATTTAACAGACGACGAATTAGGTCGTATCCGTGAAACAGTTGACGCATACAAAGTTGAAGGTGACTTACGTCGTGAACAAAACTTAAACATTAAACGTTTGATGGAAATTTCATCATACCGTGGTATCCGTCACCGTCGTGGCTTACCAGTTCGCGGTCAAAAAACTAAAAACAACGCTCGTACGCGTAAAGGCCCAGTTAAAACTGTAGCTAACAAGAAAAAATAATAGGTAAAGGAGGAAAATTTTAAATGGCACGTAAACAAGTATCTCGTAAACGTAGAGTGAAAAAGAATGTTGAAAATGGTGTGGCACACATCCGTTCAACTTTCAACAATACAATCGTAACAATTACTGATGAATTCGGTAATGCATTATCATGGTCATCAGCAGGTGCTCTTGGATTTAAAGGTTCTAAAAAATCAACACCTTTCGCTGCACAAATGGCTTCTGAAACTGCTTCAAAAACAGCTATGGAACATGGCTTGAAAACAGTTGAAGTAACAGTAAAAGGACCTGGTCCTGGTCGTGAATCAGCTATCCGTGCATTGCAATCAGCTGGTTTAGAAGTAACAGCTATCAGAGACGTTACTCCAGTACCTCATAACGGTTGCCGTCCGCCAAAACGTCGTCGCGTATAATATTATAGTTAAATGTTATGTTCCGCAGATCACTGAGATAAGCAGTATCTTATAAGTCGACGTAACCAAGGAGGATATGTAAATAATGATAGAAATTGAAAAACCTAGAATTGAGACAATTGAAATTAGTGAAGATGCTAAATTCGGTAAGTTTGTTGTTGAACCACTAGAACGTGGCTATGGCACTACGCTAGGAAACTCCTTACGTCGTATCCTACTATCTTCATTGCCAGGTGCAGCTGTTAAGTACATCGAGATTGAAGGCGTACTTCATGAATTCTCAGCAATTGATAACGTAGTAGAAGACGTATCTACAATCATTATGAATATTAAGAAACTTGCTCTTAAAATTTATTCTGAAGAAGATAAAACGTTAGAAATCGATGTTAAAGATGAAGGCGAAGTTACAGCAGCAGACATTACTCACGACAGTGATGTTGAAATTTTAAATCCAGAGCTTAAAATTGCGACTGTATCTAAAGGTGGACATTTGAAAATCCGTCTTGTTGCTAATAAGGGTAGAGGTTACGCATTAGCTGAACAAAATAATACGAGTGATTTACCAATTGGTGTTATTCCAGTTGATTCATTATACTCTCCAGTAGAAAGAGTCAACTATACAGTTGAAAATACTCGTGTAGGTCAAAGCAGTGACTTTGATAAATTAACATTAGATGTATGGACTGATGGATCTATCACTCCACAAGAATCAGTTTCTTTAGCAGCAAAAATTTTAACTGAGCACTTGAACATCTTTGTTGGACTCACTGATGAAGCGAAAAACGCTGAAATCATGATTGAAAAAGAAGAAGACCAAAAAGAAAAAGTACTTGAAATGTCTATCGAAGAATTAGACTTATCAGTACGTTCTTATAACTGTTTAAAACGTGCAGGAATCAATACTGTTCAAGAATTGGCTGACAAATCTGAAGCAGATATGATGAAAGTACGTAATTTAGGTCGTAAATCTTTAGAAGAAGTAAAATACAAACTCGAAGACTTAGGTTTAGGTCTAAGAAAAGAAGATTGATAAAGGTAAAGGAGGTTAACTCATGGGTTACAGAAAATTAGGTCGTACATCTGATCAACGTAAAGCTATGTTACGTGACTTAGCTACTTCACTTATCGTTAATGAGCGTATCGAAACTACTGAAGCTCGCGCTAAAGAATTACGCGGTGTAGTAGATAGTTTGATCACTTTAGGTAAAAAAGGAGATTTAGCTTCTCGTCGTCAAGCAGCTAAAATCGTTCGTGATGTTGAAATCTTAAACGAAGACGATACAACACAAACAGCATTACAAAAATTATTCGGTGAAATTGCACCACGTTACACTGATCGTCAAGGCGGTTACACTCGCGTGCTTAAAGCAGGACCTCGTCGCGGAGACGGTGCTGAATCAGCAATTATCGAATTAGTTTAATTTGAAGTTATAACTTGAAGCTAAGCGAAGATGATAAGTAGAAGAACACGATGAGAGCATTGTGCGCTTATCATTGTACTAAAAATAAACACACAGACTTATTGATTATATAAAGCAAATGAGTGCAACGATAATGTTTGCCACATACAAATATTGTCTAGCTCAGAGTACCCCATTCATCTAACTTAATAAATTTAAAGCGTGAACTCAAAAAAAGAATGGGGTGCGCGCTTTTTTATTTTAAAGCCCCTAACGGTATCATACGTATAGGGGCTTTAACCATATCTGTACATGTACACCTACCTTATATTCATGTACAATAAAAGAGTGAAAATTATAACGAAGGGACAGAGCCATTTTGAATAATGAACATATAATTGAATTCGATAATGTTTCATTCCAATATCAAGGTGATGAGTGGTTTACATTAAAAAATATTTCTTTCAAGATACCTGAAGGAAAATGGACCTCTATCGTCGGCCATAATGGTTCTGGCAAATCAACAGTTGCTAAGTTGATGATGGGGATGATGCAATACCAAGAGGGACGAATCTTATATAGAAATCAGAAAATTACACCTGATAATTTAAGTGAAATCAGAAAACATATCGGTATTGTATTTCAAAATCCTGACAATCAATTTGTCGGTTCAACTGTGCAGTACGATGTAGCATTCGGATTAGAAAACTTTTTAGTTCCTTATGATAAAATGCATGAAGACGTTCCAGAGGTACTTAAAGAAGTCGATATGTTCGCACAGCGTAATCATGAACCGCAAGCATTGTCAGGAGGACAAAAGCAACGTGTGGCAATTGCAGGTGTATTAGTATTAAGCCCAGAAATTATTATTTTGGATGAAGCTACTTCTATGCTTGATCCAGAAGGGAAACAATCACTTATGCGTTTAGTACGACATTTAAATAAGGATAAAAATGTAACCATTATCTCTATTACACACGATTTAACCGAAACTGTTGATTCAGATTATATGATTGTATTGAATCGAGGCAAGGTATACGAAAAGGGAACACCAAAAGAAATTTTTGAGAAAGGGACATCATTGACAGAGATTGGCTTAGATTTACCATTTCCAATGCGAATCAATCAAATGCTAGGCCATCCATCTGAATTTATAAATTATGATGAGTTGGTGGAGCGTTTATGAAGGTAAAGTTTGATGATGTCAGCTACGTATATCAAATAGGAACACCCTTTGAATATGAAGCACTGCATCATATTGATACACATTTTGAAGATGGTCGTTATTATGCCATTATAGGACAAACAGGTTCTGGGAAATCTACTTTAATCCAACAATTTAATGGTCTATTGAAACCGACGTACGGAGCAGTAGAATTAGATAATTTAAAAATAACTGCTAAGTCTAAAGACAAAGTTATTCGTCCGTACCGTCAAAAAATCGGTATTGTCTTTCAATTTCCAGAATCACAACTGTTTGAGGATAGTGTGGAAAGAGAAGTCCTTTTTGGTCCAAAAAATTTTAAAATGGATTTAGAGAAAGTAAAAGAGTATGCTTATCGCTTGCTGATGGAATTAGGGTTTGAACGCGATATTATGGAGAAATCTCCATTTCAAATGTCAGGAGGCCAAATGAGGAAGATTGCGATTGTTTCTATTTTGGCTATGGATCCAGATGTTATTATTTTAGATGAACCGACAGCCGGTTTGGATCCGCAAAGTCGTGACCAAGTGATGGCTTTATTCAAACAGTTGCAAGAAGAACAAGGAAAGACAATAGTTCTAGTGACACACGATATGAATGATGTGGCACAGTATGCTGAGAATGTAAAAGTAATGCAGAAAGGTACTCTAGTGTTTGAAGGTACGCCACGTGCTTTATTTGGCAATCATCAGCGCGTTAAAGAATATCATTTAGATTTACCAGATATTGTACAACTGCAATATGATTTTGAGCAAAAGCATGATATCAAGTTGCCTGAAACCGCATTATCAGATGAGGAATTTATAAAGCTTTACAAGGAGTGGCAAGCTCATGAAAAATAAATTTATTATTGGTCGTTACTTGCCACTAGATTCTATGATTCATCATTTAGATCCAAGAGCTAAATTGTGCTTTGTATTCTTTTATATCGTATTAGTATTCTTTTGTCATAACTTTGCAATGTATGGTTGGTTGCTACTAGTCGTTCTTATCTTAATGTATTGTTCGAAAATCAAATTATTGTATCTGTTAAAAGGATTAACACCTATTCTCTTTTTCTTAGTGTTTACCTTTTTAATGCATCTGTTCTTGACTAAGGGCGGTACCGTACTATTTCATTGGAAATTTATCACAATTGAAACAGGCGGCATTATCGAGGGTATTTATATTTGTTGCCGTTTAATGTTCATTATGATGATTTCAACTATCATGACCCTTACAACTAGTCCTATTGCACTAACAGATGCATTTGATAAAATTTTATCACCTTTACGCTTTATCAAGGTGCCTGTACAGCAATTAAGTATGATGATGTCGATTGCTTTGCGTTTCATTCCGACGTTGATGGAAGAATTGGATAAAATTATCCTTGCACAGAAATCAAGAGGATCAGAAATTAGTTCAGGTTCCATTGGACAAAGAATTAAAGCGTTTATTCCATTGTTGATTCCGTTGTTTATTTCAGCCTTTCAACGTGCGGAAGATTTAGCAATAGCGATGGAAGTCAGAGGCTATGATGTGAAAGCCAAACGTACCAGCTATCGTAAATTAAAGTGGCATTGGAAAGATACGACACTTATCTTATTGTTGATTCCAATCGCTGCAATTTTATTTGCACTGAAAAATATAGGAGTGTAGAAGTGTGCGGATATTAGTAAAAATTTCATACCAAGGAAGTAACTTTTTAGGATTTCAAATTCAACAGCACGGCAGAACAGTGCAGCAACAATTTGAAAAGATTTTAAAACGCATGCATAAACGTCACGTACGCATTCATCCATCAAGTCGAACGGATAGAGGCGTGCATGCGATAGAACAATATTTCCACTTTGATACCGAATTGAATATTGCGCCTGATAAATGGCAATATGCGATGAATAGCGCCTTGCCTGACGACATTTATGTCAATGAGGTATCTATAGTCGACGAGAACTTTCATTGTCGCTATGACTGCGTAGGCAAGCGTTATAGATATAAAGTATATCAAGGTGCGCATCGCGATGTCTTTATGAGCGGATTAAAGACGTATTATCGTGATGACTTAGATATAGAAAAGATGAACGAAGCGGCACAGTACTTTATAGGGACACATGACTTTACAGGATTTTGTTCGCAGAAAACAGAAGTAGAAAGTAAAGAACGTACTTTATATCAAAGTGAAATTATTAAAACAGAAAATGGCTTTGATTACATTGTGACTGGCTCAGGTTTTCTGTATAATATGGTTCGTGTACTTGTTGCCTTCTTAATCGAAGTAGGCAAAGGGAAACGCCAACCTGAAGATGTCCCTAAACTTTTAGAAGCTAAAGATCGCAAGCAGGTTCCTTTTACTGCGCCAGCAGAAGGACTTTACTTGGAAAAAATCTATTTAGCGCCAGAAGAATTAGTGAATGACTTCGGGTCTGATATTAAAATACATCGTAAAAAATCATTAGAAAATGATTGAATCGTATTGACAAATACCTAGATAAATTATACGATTATATGCGGTATTGTTTTATATCACCACCACGATAAGCCCCGGAAACTTATTGTGTTACTAGATATAGAAGCAAAGTCGAATTAAAATCAACTAAATGAATATTATCTGAGCTTTGAATCGTAACATTGTTTTAAAAAAAGCAACTTGCATAGCAGTTATTATTAGGAGGACAATTATTATGCGTCAAACATTTATGGCTAATGAATCAAACATTGAGCGCAAATGGTATGTTATCGATGCAGCAGGCCAAACTTTAGGTCGGTTATCATCAGAAGTAGCATCTATTTTACGCGGAAAACATAAAGCAACTTTCACTCCACACGTTGACAGTGGTGACTATGTAATCATCATCAACGCTGGACAAATCGAAATGACAGGTAAAAAAGCTTCAGACAAAGTTTACTACCGTCATTCTAACTACCCAGGCGGAATTAAATCAATCACAGCTGGTGAATTAAGAGAGAAAAACCCAGCACGTTTACTTGAAATTTCAATCAAAGGCATGTTACCAAGTACACGCTTAGGCGAAAAACAAGGTAAAAAATTATATGTATATGGTGGCGCTGAACATCCACACGCTGCACAACAACCAGAAAACTACGAGTTACGTGGTTAATTAGAAGGAGGAAATTACATTGGCACAAGTTGAATATAGAGGCACAGGCCGTCGTAAAAACTCAGTAGCACGTGTACGTTTAGTACCAGGCGAAGGTAACATCACAGTAAACGGTAAAGACGTACGTGAATATTTACCATTTGAATCATTAATCTTAGACTTAAACCAACCATTCGAAGTTACAGAAACTAAAGGTAACTATGACGTTTTAGTTAACGTACACGGTGGCGGTTTCACAGGTCAAGCACAAGCTATCCGTCATGGTATCGCTCGTGCACTATTAGAAGCAGATCCTGAATACAGAGGTTCTTTAAAACGCGCTGGATTACTTACTCGTGACCCACGTATGAAAGAACGTAAAAAACCAGGTCTTAAAAAAGCACGTCGTTCTCCACAATTCTCAAAACGTTAATTGTTGGCTCAATACGATGTTTCAATACAAAGCACTCTCCATCAAATGTTGGAGAGTGCTTTTTGCTTATCAGTAGAATTTCTATTTATATTTCTTAGATTTACCAATTTTTTTGTAAGTAAAAATAGTAATTATTACCATACCTATTAAACCAAGTAAATTAATTGCTTGCCAGAATAAACTACTTTTGGTGAGAAAGTTGATTATTCCCAAAAGTATGAGTTGAATTATAGGAATCAGCGGATACTTATAGTTTAAAAATTTAAATCCCACAAAAAGTTGCCGCTCCCATTGCTCCACCGGACCATGCTCCGAATGTTCCTCCTGAAACAGTGCCAGCAGCATCAACGTTTCTTAAAACAACTTTATCTAATATCTTTATTTTAGAATTATTTTTCATGTTGAACCACTCCTCAGGTGTTTATACTATCGGTAAATCTTAATTAAATTATATCATCCTAAATAAGCGCTAATGAGATTATATCTTGAATGTTTAGTTAATAATCATAAATAAATACTAGCTATATAAGCTTTTATAATGTAATGAAAAAGTATAGTATAGATAAAAAGACGTTATTTTGATTGTAATGCGAATTAAGGAGCCTATAAGTTATGAATAAAGAAGAAGAACTCATGTACAACTTCAGAGACTTATTTAATAAAATCGCTTATTTGAATAAGTTTGAAATGGAAGAAGCGCTCAAAGGTTTAACTTCTACTGAAGTGCATTGTATTGAAGCTATTGAAGAAAATACAGATCCTAATGTCAGAAGGTTGGCTGAAACGCTCTATATGACTAGAGGTGCTATCAGTAAACTTACAAAACGATTGATGAAAAAAGAATTAATAGAAAGTTATCAAAAAGAAGATAATAAAAAAGAAATTTACTTCAAGCTAACTGCAGCAGGCCAAAAAATCTATCATACACATGAACAGTTACATGCTAAATTTCAAAAGCGTGATGAAAAAGTATTTGAAGAAATGGATGATACACAATACCAATCAATGATGAACTTTATTAATCAATATCGCAATCATCTAGATCAAGAAATTATTAAGCAAAATCGTACGATTAATTAAGGGAGACGTTCCTAGAAAGGAGGTCTCTTTTTTTATTCTCGATTATTGTTGACGAGGAAACAATAACGTGATAAAGTTTATTTTGTTGAACAGGAAACAATATTCGAAAGGAGCTTTAATATAGCACATTCTACAAATAAATTACCAAGAGATGTCCTAGCAGGTGCCTGGGCGATTGCATTAGGCGCGATTGCTCCGATGCTAGACTCTACGATGATAAATATCGCAATCAATCACTTAATCAAAGATTTTCATTCCTCACTTAATATTATTCAGTGGGCCATTACAGGTTATATGTTGGCATTGGCCATGGCAGTTCCAGTATCTGGATGGTTAATGAATCGATTTAATAGTAAAGCAGTTTTTATCAATGCTACTGTCATCTTTGGCACTATTTCTTTAATTATTGGGTTAAGTACTAATGTATATCTATTCGTCATTTTACGCTTGATTCAAGGATTCAGTGCTGGGGTTATCACAACACTAATGATGTCACTTTTAGTAAAAGTAGCAGGACAAGATAAAATAGGGCGTGTCATGGCTATCGTAAGTACTCCTATGATATTTGGACCAATATTCGGTCCGGTACTTGGCGGCTTTCTGACACAGTTTCTATCTTGGCGTTGGATATTTTTTATTAATATCTTTGTTGTGGTCATTGCAGTACCCTTAATGAATAAGTACATTCCGAAATTTACACCGTTTGATAAAGAGAAGAAATTAGATGTAGTGGGCATGATTTTACTGATTGTATTCTCTGGTGCATTCATGTATGGCATTAATCAGTTAAGTCATAACAGTAACCAGTTTAATTCATCGGCTACTCTCTTCATTGTCATAGGCGTCATCAGTTTAATTCTCTATATGTTCTATGACAAAAGAAGAAACAGCGAAACAATTCTGCCATTGTCACTGTTTAAATATAAATTCTTCTCATTATCTGGAGCAGGTCTATTATTAGCGAACGCGGCGATAATGGGACCGATGATTATCTTGCCGCTATTGTTTATCAATATTTATCATATGAATATGATTCAAGCTTCTTTAGCGCTCATTCCTCAAGGCATAGGTATGTTAGTGACAAGACCATTAATTGGTAAATTAATCGACAGCAAAGGGGCAGAGGTTGTAAGCCTTGTTTCGATTCTAATTTCTATCATGAGTACAATTTCCTTTGTCTTCATTACGGATCATACCAGTCTATGGTGGCTCTATCTCATGCTCTTCGCGCGAGGATGCAGTGTCGGGGGCATTATGCTCGGCTTTACAAGTTCAGCTTATATTGGTTTAGCAGATAAAGACTTGCCGCCAGCAGGTGTTGCAATCAATATGATAGAAAATTTAGGCTCAAGTTTCGGCACAGCAATGATAGCTACAATAACAGCATACTTCATGACTTCTAACATGCCTTCTAGAGCTCAAGAAATAAGCGGATATCAAGGAGGATTTGCGCTATCAGCAATCTTACTTATTATCCTATTACTACCGTCATTAAAGTTAAAAAGACGAGCTTAAAATCGCTGATGTAACTTTCAATTAACTAATAAGCGGATGAAAATTAAATATAATATAAAACCATCCTGGATTCATTTGAGTTTCCAAGATGGTTTTTGCAATTTAAGCTTTAAAGTTTTCTTTTAGGTACTCATAAATAGCGTCAGCATCAGTTAATTTAAAGAATTCTACCAATGCATCTTTATCTTGTGTTTCGAAAAATGCAACAAGATCAGAAAGTAAATGAACTTGACTTGCTTTATCTGCATTTAAAATAACGAATAAGAAATCAACAGTAATATCTTTATGAGGTGAACTCATATTTTGGAACACAATTGGGTTTGTTAGTTTAACAGGTACAATCTTAGTGTTATTGACAAATTCGGGTTCTGTATGTGGAATAGCCACATTAGGATAGTCTTTGCTGATGTTAGCTAAGCTGATTGCTGTTGGATAATTTTTTTCACGTTCTAATACGTGTTCTAAAAAGTTATCTTTTACATCTCCTGATTTAATCAATGCTTCTGACACTTCTGTAAAAACTTCTTCTTTGCTAGTGGCATTCGAGACGAATACACTTTCTTTAGAAAATAAATGACTCATAGGTTGCTCCTTCTTCGATGTATATTATTTAACATTCTATCTTTTCACTTAAAGTATAGAATTATAAATAGATGTACGTCAACTTATTATATACTTTATCTTCATTGCAATGGCGAAAATACTTAACTATTAATTGTTATCTTCTTCGTAAATTCTATTACGTTTTTTCATTTCAAATGCATACCAAATGAAAGCAAGTAGATAGATTGCAAGAGCAACAATTGAGTATACGATAAATATACCGCCACCGTGGACTGCGTGACCAACTAAATAACTTAAGAATTTTTCTAATGGACCTTCCATTGTAGTATGAGAAATCAATGTGTTGCTACTTAGACCTTTAGGGAATGCACCTGCTTTTTTTGCAGTTTCAGTTACAAATTTAGCAATCAGTGTTCCAGACCATAAGAATAAAGGTAATTCGATTGCGCCTATAATAATCATACGTAATAATTTACCACGTGTAATTACAAGTAATGCAGGTGTTACACCCATGGCGATAATACCACCTAATGGTAAAAGTTTATTTCCTGGCAAAATCATAGCTTCTAATAACATGATAGGAGCTAACACATTAGCTGCAGCCCAAATTTCTGCACGGCCCGCAATGAACGGCCAGTCTAAACCGATGTTTAGCTGACGCCCTTTTAATTTACTGTTCGCAAAGTTTGAAATACCTTGAGATAAAGGTTCTACTGATGCGATGAACCATGATCCGATTAAAGAGAATAATTCTAAGGCAACAGCTGCTGTAAAAGCTAAAGCAAAAATCTGAGTAGGAGATTGTCCGGCAAGTAAACCAACAAATACACCTAAGTATAAACCGATAGCAAATTTAGAGCCCCAGAAACCAATTTTATTATTTAGTTTTGCTGCATCAAAATCATACTTATCTAACCACGGAAAAACTTTATCAAAGATTTTATCCATGATTAATAAGAATGGATTCATCATATAGTTCATATGAGTAGAAGTCATAGGGTTAGATGATGGGACATGTAATAAGTCGTTAAATGTTGGTTTCATTAAATCAGAGTTGATTATTTTCATTACTCCTATAAATATAACTAGTAATGTTGCTACAAATAAATTAGCACCGCAATAAATCGCAAATAGACCTACAATAGATAAATGCCAAATATTAAAAATATCAACATCCAAGGTATTAGTTCGATTGATTAATAAAAGTACTATATTAACAATAACCATTACTGCTAAAAAATATAAAGTATATGGAGATCCCCACGTAATAGTTGCAAGCGGAGCCCAACCGACATCAGTAATACTTAATGATAATCCAGTTCGCTCAACGAAATCAGTCATTGCTTGGGAGAAAGCATTCGTTAAAATTCCGATGATGGCACCGATACCTGTTAAAGCAATACCAAGTTTTAAACCACCTTCAAGTGATTTGCTGATTTTTTTCGTGAAAATAAAGGTAATAATAGCTAAAATAATTGTCATTAATGGAGCGGCACCTAATTCTATTAAAGGTTTGAATATGGTGTTAGCTAAATCAATAAGTGAATTCAAATTAATCTCATCTCCTAGAAGTAATTGTCTTGCTGTAAATTTGAATATTATTTATTTAATGATTTTATTGCATCTTCCATTGCTTGATACACAGGTTCAGCCATTGCTGGAACACGGTAAAGAATTGCCCCTGCATCAACAACTGGAATAGTAATAGGAAAACTGAAATCTGTATTAGCAATTTGAGCAAATATATCGTAGTGGTTTAAAAGATCTTCATTTACATCTTTAATCATGACTGCATCACAAGAAACTTCATAACCTCGATTTTTTAATTCTTCTTCCAATGCTGATTTAATTTGGTGACTAGAATTAACTCCTGCTCCGCATGCTGCTAAAATTTTAATCATAGTAGTTTACTCCTTTTATTTGAAATTTTTATTTAAATAATCATATATCGTTTTTGTATCACTCGATTCAAAGAAATTTAATAAATCAACTTTACTTTGAGAATTTATAAAATCCATAATTTTTGCTAATAGTTGAGATTGTTTATTTTTGTCATGATTCAAAATCATAAATAAAAAAGAAACTTTAATAGTATTATGAGGAGAAATCATATTTTGGAAATCAATGGGATGATTTAGTTTAACGGGAATAATTTTTGTCACATTTACAAACTCAGTTTCTGTATGAGGAATTGCAATGTTTGGATAATCAATATCGAGTAAAGACAAATCCATACCCGTAGGATAATTTTTTTCACGCTCTAGTACATGCTCTAAAAATTCGCTTTTAACGTCTCCATTCGCTTTTAATGCCCTTGCTAATTCTCTAAATACATCTTCTTTAGAACTTGCATTTGTAATAAAAACAGAGTTCTCAAAAATCAAATTTGTCATAAGAAACACCTCTTAGTTATTTAAATGTTCTGAATTGTTCGTTTATGTTCATTTAAATTATAAAACCGCTCACAAAAACCGTCAATAGTATAATTAGGAATGTAGAAAAGTTGCCTTTTTATTTATTAAACATATATTCCACCAAATATTTGCCGAAAAAAATACTCTATCACTTTATAGTAATAGAGTAGGTTCAAATATTTTATTTCCCCTTATTCAACGCAATCCGAATATGTTCTAAATGGTGATTTCCATGCCAAGCCATCTTAGAAATTAATGCCGCTAAAGTTACCATTCCGTCATCTGGATGGTGCATTTTTCGATGAAATGCTGTTTCTGACAGACTCTTTAATAACGTAGACCATCGTTTATGAAGCCCATTGATAAGGGCTAGCGAGTATTCTAAAGGAACATCTTGATCAGAAAGCTTTACCCATTCCTTTTCTTCAAAGGTGCAGACGTTCGGACAATGTTCTGTCAATATCAGCTTGGTACGTATATAGGCATGCATATGCGCATCTGCAATATGATGTATTAAAGTTTGAACGTCCCAACTATTTTCTCTGTAGGTGGCTTGTCTTTCGGCTTGAGACAGGTTGCTTGTCAATGTCGTTAATTTTTCAGGCAGTTTCTCTATATCTTTGATCCAATTTGCTAAGTCGTTCGTAGTAAAAACTTCTGGAAAAGTATATGAACCGATGGGATATTGATTTTTTAACATAGTATCTCCTTTATCAATCTTATTACATTGAGTATATCATTTTTGCAATTTAATCCGAATTATTCTCCTAAAAAGAGCAAAATATTACGATTTAATGAAAACCTTTCCAAAAAATATTTTGAAATAGTATGTTTTTAATTGTCAAAACGCTTTCAGTATGACATACTTTAAAATAATTAGTATGACACATTAAGAGAGATATATGAGGTGATCAGCAAATGACAAAATATATTTATGCATTTTCAGAAGGAAGTCAAGCTATGAAAGACCTTCTAGGAGGAAAGGGAGCTAACTTGGCAGAAATGAAGCGACTCGGCTTACCTGTGCCAGATGGCTTTACGATTACAACAGAAGCTTGTATTGAATATTTGAAACATGGTTCAACATTATCAGATGAATTGAAGGAAGAATTACATAATCAATTGGCAGCATTCTCAGAACGAACTGGCAAAGCATTTTCATCTGACGAGAATTTATTATTAGTATCTGTGCGCAGCGGCGCAAAAATCTCCATGCCGGGAATGATGGATACGATTTTAAACTTAGGTTTGAATGATGAAAATGTTGAAAAGTTAGCAGAAAAAACTGGAGATGCACGATTTGCGTATGATTGCTACCGACGTTTATTGCAAATGTTCGGTCAAGTCGTATACGGTATTTCGATGACTGCTTTCGATCATTATTTTGATAAGTATAAAGAAGAACATGGGTATGAAATAGATGCTGATATTCCAGCTGAAGGTTTAAAAGAAATCAGTGAGCGCTTCAAAGAAATTTATGTTGAAGAAGTCTACAAACCATTCCCGCAAGAACCTTTAAAACAATTAACAGAAGCAGTAGAAGCGGTATTTAAATCTTGGGACAACGACCGCGCCCGTGTCTATCGTGACTTAAATGACATTCCGCATGACATCGGAACTGCAGTCAATGTACAAGAAATGGTCTTCGGTAATAGTGGTGACCGTAGCGGAACAGGTGTTGCCTTCACGCGTAACCCGGTAACTGGTGAAAATAAATTATTCGGTGAATACTTATTAAATGCACAAGGGGAAGATGTAGTAGCTGGTATCCGTACGCCAAAAGAAATCGCTACTTTAGATACACAAATGCCAGATGTTTATCAAGAATTTGTAGATGTGACTGAGAAATTAGAAGCACATTACAAAGATATGCAAGATATCGAATTTACGATTGAAAATGCCAAATTGTATATCTTACAAACACGTAATGGTAAACGTACTGCTAAAGCAGCCATGAAAATTGCCGTTGATTTAGTAGATGAAGGGGTTATCACGAAAGAAGAGGCGCTGACAAAGGTAGATGTAAAATCCATCGATACATTGCTGCACCCGGCTTTTGAAGAAAAAGCTTTAGAAGCAGCAGAAGCAATTTCTGACGCAGGACTTCCTGCAAGCCCTGGAGCTTCAACAGGTAAAGTCGTCTTCTCAGCAGAAGATGCTAAAGCACAAGCGGAACAAGGGGATAAAGTCATTTTGATGCGTCCTGAAACTTCTCCAGAAGATATTGAAGGAATGGTCGCAAGTGAAGCAATTGTAACGACACATGGTGGTATGACTTCCCATGCTGCAGTAGTGGCACGTGGTATGGGTAAATGCTGTGTGACAGGCTGCTCAAACTTGAATATTGACACTGCTAATAAAGTGGTTAATTATCATGGTAAACAAATTCATGAAGGCGACGTTATTTCAGTTGATGGTTCCACAGGCAATATCTACCTGGGTGAAATTGAAACGACGAGTGCTGAACATAGCGAAGAATTCGACCGCTTCATGCAGTGGGCAGAAGAAAGTGCACGTTTAGCTGTCCGCATGAATGCCGAAACACCTGCAGACATTGAAGCAGGTTATCAATTCGATGCTTCAGGAATTGGTCTAGTACGTACAGAGCATATGTTCTTTGGTGCTGAACGTCTCGTGCAAATGCGTCGTTTCATTCTAGCTTCGTCAAAAGAAGAACGTGTTGAGGCCTTGAATGAAATTCGTAAGTATCAAACTGAAGACTTTGAAGAAATCTTCAGATTATCTAATGGTCGATCAACTATTGTACGTTTATTAGATCCGCCATTACATGAATTCCTTCCGAAATCAGAAGAAGAAATTCAAATCGTATCGAATCAATTAGACGTTCAACCAGAAGTATTGAAACAACGTTTAGGTGATTTGCATGAAGTCAATCCGATGTTAGGACATCGTGGTTGTCGTTTAGCTGTCACATATCCTGAACTTGCTGAAATGCAGGCTGAAGCAATTATCGGCAGTGTGATGCGTCTGCAAGCCGAAGGTATCGAAAGCAAACCGGAAATCATGATTCCATTAGTTTCTACTGTCGAAGAATTTAAGACTTTAAAAGACACAATTCAGACAACCATTTCTGAATTAGAAGAAAAAGAAAACAAGACAGTGAACTATCTTATTGGTACAATGATAGAAACACCTAGAGCGTGTCTCATCGCAGGTCAACTTGCTCAAGAATCAGAATTCTTCAGCTTTGGTACTAATGACTTAACACAATTGACTTATGGATTCTCACGCGATGATGCAGGTAAATTTATTGGTGAATATATTAATAGAGACTTGTTATCAGTTGATCCTTTCCAAACTTTAGATGTCGACGGTGTAGGACAATTGATTCAGACAGCAGTTGAACAAGCAAAAGCCAGCAACCCTCAAATCAAAATTGGAGTCTGCGGTGAACTTGGCGGCGATCCGAAATCAATTCACTTCTTTAACGATTTAGATATTGATTATGTTTCTTGCTCACCTTTCCGTGTGCCGGGCGCGATTTTAGCTGCTGCACAAAGTCAGGTAGAAAGCGAGAGATTGGTCGGTGCAAACAACTAACGAAAATTTAACATTGTATATTGTTTCAGATTCTATCGGAGAAACAGCGATGCGTATGGCACACGCCACATTGACGCAGTTTCCAGATTTAGAAGAGAAAGCAGAAATTAAAAAATTTCCATTCATTAAAAGTGAAGAGGAATTCTTAACGATTTTAAACTTAGCCAAGCAGCGTAATGCAGTAGTGGTCACTACATTAGTCAGTCCGAAATTCAATCAATTAGGACAGGAATTTGCCAAAGAAGAACAGATTCCTTATGTAGATTATATGTCTGGCTTGCTCAGTATTATTGAAGAACGCACTCACCGTTCGCCTTTACGTGAAAGTGGCGCACTTCGAAAATTAGACGAGCATTATTTCCAACGTATAGAAGCGATGGAATTCTCGGTTAAATACGATGACGGTAAGGTATACGAAGGTATGGAAGATGCTGATGCAGTAATTGTAGGAGTGTCCCGTACCTCTAAAACGCCGCTCAGTATGTACCTGGCAAATAAAGGCTACAAAATAGCGAATATCCCTTTAGTGCCTGAAGCGCCTATACCTGAAGAAGTATTTAACAAGAAAATGCTAGTGTTCGGCTTAACAGCAAGTCCGAACTATATTATGAACATCCGTACAGAGCGTATTCGCGTCTTAGGAATGAAAGGTTCTGCAAATTATAATAGTTTGCAGCGCATTAAAGAAGAACTCAGCTATGCAGAAGAAGTCTTTTCAAAATTCAATGCGACTGTCATAAATACAGAATATAAATCTATAGAAGAATCTGCATTCTATATTGAAAAATATTTAAATAAAAAATAAGGATATTGCTTTATCTTTCTCACACTTAAAAAAATATCCGACATTCACAATTTAAAATATAAACGTCTGACCGTGTTTGAGCACTCACACTCAAGCGCGGCCTTTTAATTTTTTCGAAATTCGGGAAGAGAAGAATATGCTAATGAGAAATAAGGAGATGTTTAAATGGTTGAAAATCAACAAATTGTGTTAGCGCAATTTCCAGAAGGCATGCCGACAAAAGAAGATTTCCGTTATGAATCTGTCGAAGTGAAGGAACCTTCAGAAAATGAAGTACTCGTACAAACGATTTACCTCTCGATGGATCCTTATTTAAGAAACGGCATGCGTAAAAATGACCCTTATGTGACATCATTTCAAGTAGATGAGCCTATAGTAGGACGCATGGTCAGCAAAGTGGTCACTTCTCAACATCCAGATTTTAAAGAGGGTGACTTTGTAGTAGGTGCTCTGCCTTGGCGTTTATACAACACGGTTGACGGAGAAGAGTTGCAGAAGATAGAGAATCCAGTCGGTCCATTATACTTGTACTTAAGTACTTTAGGATCACCAGGTCAAACAGCCTATCATGGATTATTATGTATCGGTAAACCACAAGCAGGAGAAACTGTAGTTGTTTCTGCGGCATCAGGTGCTGTAGGTTCTGTTGCTGGACAGATTGCGAAGATTAAAGGCGCCAAAGTTGTAGGCATTGCAGGCGGCGAGAAGAAAACACTTTACCTAATCGATGAATTAGGCTTCGATCGTGCTGTGGATTATAAACGTGAGGATTATGCAGAAAGATTAGCCGAGGCTGTACCTAATGGCGTTGATGTGTATTATGAAAACGTCGGTGGAGATGTAGCGAATGAGGTGTTCAAACATCTCAATACATTCGCACGTATTCCAGTATGCGGCGCGATTTCGACTTATAACGCTGACGTACCTGAATATGAACCAGCCATTCAGCCAATTTTAATTAAAAATCAAGCATTAATGCAAGGATTTATTGTCAGACAGTTTAAAGATGATTTCCCTCGTGCTGCTAAAGAATTAGCCCAGTGGGTTAAAGAAGGAAAAATTAAATCTAAGACATCTATTGCAGAAGGATTTGATTATGTACCAGAAGCTTTTGAAAATCTCTTTACAGGACAGAATTTTGGTAAACAAGTGGTGAAAGTAGCAGAAGAATGAATTAAGAGAAGCGGATGAGTCTTTTGGCTCATTCGTTTTTATACATACAAATTGCGCAGTCTTCTTGAAACCTCTATACTTAATTCAAATATCTCTAATTTGAAAAGAAAAGACAAAAGGGGAATGAAGAATGGATAAACAAAATCAACCCAGTAAAAAAACTACATTTATCCTGATGATTGCGGCAATTATTCTCGGGGTTTTAGGTATTGCTAAATACATGTTAGACTCCAATCATCAAAGTAGTCATGATACGACAAATAAATCTATCGGTACGCCGACTTTCTTTATGCATGGTTATGGCGGCAGTGTTAACTCTGAAGCTTTTTTTAAAAAAGAAGTTCAAAAAGAAGGCATTACCAAGCATCCGATTATAGCCGACGTTACGTCAAATGGCCATGTGACGTTAAAAGGCGAGTTGCCTAAAAATGAAAAACATCCAGTGGTTCTTATTAATTTAAGAGATAATAAAAACGGTGACATGAAACAAAATGCCTTATGGATTAAAAATGTGTTAGAAGCGATGCAACAAAAATATCAGTTTGATCAATTCAATATTGTCACACATTCTATGAGTAATTTATCGTTTGCGTACTATATGCTGCAATATAGCAATAATCCAGATTTGCCAAGTTTACATAAACAAGTGAATATTGCAGGTACTTTCAATGGCATTATCGGTATTAATGATGAGCCTGGCAAAGTTGAGCTGAATGCAGAGGGTAAACCGAATAGAATGACGGATGAATACGTTGATTTATTAAATTTACGTAAGAATAAAGCTTATCCTAAAGTAGAAGTATTGAATATTTACGGTAATGTGGAAGATGGAACAAATAGCGATGAGCGTGTGACGAATGCTTCTTCCAAATCTCTAAGATATCTTTTAGAGGGTAATACTAAAAGTTATCGAGAAATGATGATTAAAGGTAAAAAAGGACAACATAGCCAATTGCATGAGAATCCTAAAGTCGCTCAACAACTGATTGATTTCTTGTGGAAATAATGTAAGATTGAAATTTCCTTAAAACGGTAATAGATAAAGTATCATATTATTGAACAGGAGATGTAATAATGGTTCAAAACAAACAAATTGTATTGGCTAGATATCCAGAAGGTATGCCGCAAGATGAGGATTTCCGTTATGAAGATGTTGAGGTGCAAGAACCGAAAGAAGGCCAAGTAGTAGTTGAAACGGCTTATATCTCGGTCGACCCTTATATGAGAAATCGTATGAAACCTTCATCAGATTCTTATGTTGAGAATTTCCAATTAGATGAACCGATTGTTGGTTTCACTGTAGGTCAAGTTAAAAAATCCAATAACGATGATTTTAACGAAGGCGACATTGTAACAGGCATGATGCCTTGGGCGACACTTCCAACAGTAGATGGAAAAACGATTAGAAAAGTACCGCCATTGGATGTACCGCCTTATTTATATTTAGGTGTGCTAGGTATGACAGGACAAACAGCTTACAATGGTTTGCTTGAAATTGGTAAGCCGAAAGAAGGAGAAACGGTTGTAGTATCAGCAGCTTCTGGTGCAGTCGGTGCAGTAGTAGGACAAGTTGCGAAAATTAAAGGTGCTAAAGTCGTCGGTATTGCAGGCGGAGAAGAAAAGAACCGCTATTTAGTGGATGAATTAGGCTTCGACCACGCTGTTGATTACAAACGAGATGACTATGCTGATAAATTGGCAGAAGCAGTGCCGGATGGCGTAGATGTCTATTTCGAAAATGTTGGTGGGACTGTAGCGAATGAAGTCTTTAAACACTTAAATACATTTGCGCGTATTCCGGTATGCGGTTCTATTTCTAAATATAATGATGAAGAGGTATCTTATGAACCAGCTATTCAACCGATTTTAATTAAAAACCAAGCATTAATGCAAGGCTTCTTAGTTGTTCAATTCGAGAAAAACTTTGAAAGCGCAGGTAAACAACTTGCACAATGGGTTAAAGAAGGTAAAATTAAAACAAAAACATCTGTCGCAGATGGAATTGACCAAGTCCCTCACGCATTCAGAAACTTATTTACTGGGGAAAACTTCGGTAAACAAGTGATTAAAGTATCTAATATTCTTGATTAATGAGGTGGTAGTGTGAAAGCAATCGGTGCAGATCAACCCTTTGCCTTGTCAGAAGGAAATTTATTTTATGAATTTGATAAAGACCAGCCTATTCCTAAGAACAATGAACTGTTGATTAAAGTAAAGGCTATCAGTGTAAATCCAGTCGACACGAAAATTCGTCAAACACCTATTAAAAATTCGCCACGTATTTTAGGTTTCGATGCAGTAGGTGAAGTGGTAGCAGCAGGACCTGAAACTGAGTTGTTCTCAGTAGGCGATGAAGTTTTCTATTCAGGTTCACCTAATTATGACGGTTCAAATGAACAGTATCAAATTATGGATGAGCGTTATGTTGCGCGTAAACCAGATAATTTAACGTATAATGAAGCGGTGAGTTTGCCATTAACTGGTTTAACGGCTTATGAAACATTATTTGATGTATTCGGAATTTCATCTAATCCAGATAATAATAGAGATAAAACTTTATTAATTATCAATGGAGCTGGCGGTGTCGGCAGTATTGCGACCCAAGTTGCAAAAGAATACGGCTTACGTGTGGTTACTACTGCAGGGCGTAATGAAACCAAAGAATGGTCAGAAATTATGGGTGCTGATTTGGTTCTAAATTATAAAGAAGATATGCAAGCTCAGTTGAAACAACAAGGAATCGAACAGATTGATTATATTTTCTGTACATTTAATACGGATTTATATTATAAGAAAATGATTGACTTAGTGAAACCCAGAGGTCATATTGCAACTATTGTAGCTTTTGAAGAAGACCAAGATTTAAATCTCTTGAAAGATAAAAGTATCACCTTCACCCATGAATTTATGTACACACGCGCATTATATGATGACGATGTGATTAAATACCATCGCTATTTAACTGATATCTCTAATAAAGCAGTGGGCGGTGCGTATCGTCCAACAGTAACGAAAGTTATTGATGGTCTGACTGCAGATACTTTATATGAAGCACATGAGAAATTAGAAAGTCACAGTATGATTGGTAAACTGGTCATTAATATGGAAGACAAGTAAGGCAGAAAGCATAGCTCTTTTTTGAGGGCTATGCTTTTTATTATGCAATGAGACAGATAATCTACATTACTTAGGAGACTGTTGAAACTGCGAGAATAAAGTGTTCTAGGCATAGAAAGAGGGTAATAATAAGACATCAACTTAATAGGAGGAAGTTTTTTCGTTATGAAAGATAAAAAAATGACGAAAGTGTTTTGGTTTGCACTTGCAATATGTACGCTTTTCGTAGTATTCGGTGCCATTTTTCCAAAACAACTTGAGACAGGGACACAACAAATTACAACCTTTATTGCGAAAAATTTTACTTGGTATTATTTATTATTAGTCCTCGTAATATTGATTGTGTGCGTGTACCTTTTATTTTCTAGATATTCTAGCATCACTTTAGGTGAAGAGGGAGAAGATCCAGAGTTTTCCCTGAAATCTTGGTTTGCGATGCTATTCAGCGCAGGTATGGGAATTGGCTTAGTCTTTTGGACTACTGCAGAACCAATCAGCCATGCGTTTACTAAAACACCGATACATAAAGCGGGGACACAGCCTGCTATTGATGATGCCATGCAGTTTGCGTTCTTCCATTGGGGAATACATGCATGGGCAGTCTATGGAATCGTTGCGTTAGTTTTTGCTTATTTTAATTTTCATAGAGGCTATCCTGGTTTAGTCAGCGCGACACTCGTTCCGCTTCTCGGTGAAAAACGCATGCGTGGGCCACTTGGCGGCACAATCGATGTACTTGCGATTATCGCTACAGTCACAGGTGTTGCAGCCACTTTAGGTTTCGGTGCGTTGCAAATTAATGAAGGACTGCATTTCTTATTCAAAGTGCCTTCTAATTTCGGTGTACAAGTTGTGATTGTCATTATTTCTACTATCTTGTTCACTTGGAGTGCTTGGTCCGGTATTGATAAAGGAATTAAAACATTGAGTAATATTAATATGATATTGGCATTTATTGTTTTAATCGTACTCTTTGCAGTAGGACCTACACTGTACATTTTAGATATGTTCACTAATTCATTGGGGAATTATATTGCTAATTTCTTTAAAATGAGTTTGCGTATCCCGCAAAATGGCGGAGAGAAATTCCAATGGATGCAAAATTGGACTATCTTCTATTGGGCTTGGTGGATTTCATGGGCACCATTCGTAGGTATTTTCATTGCCCGAGTATCAAGAGGGCGAACAATTAAAGAGTTTATTCTAGGAGTGCTGTTCGTACCTGCACTCGTATGTTTCTTCTTCTTTGCAGTATTCGGTGCTTCAGCGATTTATTTGCAAGAAAATCATATTGCTAATATTGCTAAAGAAGCAACTGAAACGGCAACCTTTGCGACACTCGAACATTATCCGCTCGGCTTTATTTTAAGTTTAGTGACACTCGTAGTGATTATGATTTTCTTTGTGACATCGGCCGATTCAGCAACCTATGTCTTAGGTATGTTAAGTTCAAACGGCAGTATCAATCCTGCTTCAGCGGTAAAAGTTTCTTGGGGTGTGATTTTAGCCTTATTTGCATTGATTATGATTTATACAGGCGGCACCCAAGCGATTCAGAACTTATTGATTATCGCAGCATTGCCATTCTCTATTGTCATTATTTTAATGATGTGGTCACTGTTCAGGGCACTTTCAGTTGAAAAGCCAAGGTATCATACACCAAAGAATACTTATCGCGAAATTTTATATAAGAAAAATAAAGAAGAATAAAGAGAAGGGGCGAGAGCCTTTATTCAAGAGAGCTGAGACTTGCCAAAGTCTCGGCTTTCTTTTTGTGATGAGACGAAAATTTATAGAAAAGAAGACGTTTGTCGGGCGAGTCGGCGAAAGTGTATAGGCTCGCGACCGGCGCCTATACAGATCGGGGCAAAAGTGTCTAGGCTCGCGACCGGCGCCTATACAGATCAAGGCAAAAGTGTCTAGGCTCGCGCCCGGCGCCTATACAGAGCGGGGCAAAAGTGTCTAGGCTCGCGACCGGCGCCTATACAGATCAAGGCAAAAGTGTCTAGGCTCGCGCCCAGCGCCTATACAGATTAAGGCAAAAGTGTCTAGGCTCGCGCCCGGCGCCTATACAGATTAAGGCAAAAGTGTCTAGGCACACGCCCGGCGCCTATATAGATCAAGGCGATTCTCCTTATCAAAAGTCAAAATCTAACCATCCACTTTGACTTTTGATAATTAAATTTGACTATATTTAAATGAAAGTGTTTTTAACATATTATTGAGGGTATTTTAAAATATAACATTATTATGTAATAGAAATAAGGAGGTGCAGCGCTGTGAGAAGATTGAAAAATTTCATCTTAGGATTACTCATCGTTGTCGTAGTGGGGATGCTCGTATTTATGATTGTGAAAGTACCTCAAGTCCCACAAGTTGAGACCTATCGACATCAATTATTGACGTTCGCTTGGTTTCTGCCCGTACTCTTCGCGTTGTCAGGATTGCTCATATTACTCGGCTTGATATTGGTCTTCAGTTTATTTGCACCGACACATCGCAAGCCTGGACTTTATAAAATTTATAAAGATGGACATATTTATATTGCTCGCAAATCCATAGACAAAGTTGTTTATGATACTTTAGCGCAATATGAACAATTGATGCAACCGAACGTGGTAACGAAATGCTACAGTAAAAAGAAAAAATCCTACATAGATATTAAAGCGGATTTCTTTTTGCCGGACGATACACATGCGAAAACACTTACAGAAAATGTTCGAAAAGATATTAAACAGAAAGTAGAATACTTCTCTGAAGTGCCCATACGTAAATTAGAAGTCAATGTCAAAGATCAGAAAAGTCCATCTAGTCCAAGAGTGCTATAAGGAGGGATATCATGGCGAATAACAATCAAAAACCAAATGACACAACACAGCATGTGGTTAATTTTATAAAAAATTACGCAGGCAGAATTGTTGGATTTTTAGTATTTCTTATCATTGCAGTATTATTTTTAACACTAGGCTTTTGGAAGACTGTTCTCATCGTGGTGCTATGTTTAATCGGCATAGGTATCGGGTACATTAAAGACCGTAGACAAGAATTCTTAAACTTCTTAAACCGGTGGAGTTAAATACTTAATCAATGTAGTTGAGCAGCGACGACTATTTTAAATTAGAAAAGGGGAATCCTATTATGGCAGTAGATAACACTAAAGCAAAACAAGCGTATGATCAAGAAACTGGCGTAGATTCACTTGAACAAGAAAAAAACCAAGAGAATACTAAACCTAAATTTCACAATAAACTTACGTTTTCAGATGAAGTAATCGAGAAAATTGCAGGTATTGCAGCTCGTGAAGTTCAAGGTATCTTATCTTTAAAAGGTAACTTTGTAGATAATTTAAGTAATCAATTCTCTAGTACTGAAAATGTGACACAAGGTGTGTCAGTGGAAGTAGGAGAAAAACAAACTGCAGTTGATTTAAAAGTCATCTTAGAATACGGTGAATCTGCACCTAAAATTTTCCAAAAAGTAACTGATTTAATTAAAGAGCAAGTGAAACATATGACAGGCTTGCAAGTAGTTGAAGTCAATATGCGTGTAGATGATGTATTAACACGTAAAGAGTTTGAATTAAAACAAAAAAATAATCAACAACAACAAGACCAAAACAAAGGTCTTCAATAATCAGTTTTTAATGATAAGCGGTGTACATTAAATGTGCATCGCTTTTTTATATGTTTCATAATAATTGAGTTGCGACATAAAAAATAAGGGAGCGGATCAACATAATGTCCGACCCCCTTAATTCTGCCACATGCACTTTCAAGGCATTACTTTTCAGTGTGTAAAGGATTGTCGACTTTCACATAAGTATACTCATGTGCTTCATCTTCCAAGCGCATTGTAGTTACGCATTTATAATCTATTTTCTTATCGAAGAAGATGTCTTCTATTTCCTTCAATCGCTGTTCTTCAATTTCTCTAGATGCACGCATAGTTTTAAATTTCTCTTGAATAATGATGCGGATTTCTTCCCATAAAGCATTTTCAAATTGCACACTCTGCTCTGTATGTTGAGCGATGGTCAAGATGAGCTCGCCTAAATGATTCTGCACAGTAGAATAGAAAGCTTTGTTAAATACAGAAGCAGGCTTATTAGTTAGGATTCGTGATTTTTCATGAAAATGTTCAGTTGAATAACCGCTGCGATTCAATTGTGCTTCATCAATACGCAGTCCTTCAAAATCTCGAATAAACATATGATTCAATGTGCCGTCTGGATTGAAAGAGGCAATCGCATTTTGTAAATGCGCTTCTAAAGCAATCCCGTATTTCACAAGCAACGGAATCACCATATCTAATAAAGCTTGAGCGTATTCAGAAAGCCAAGCACGTGCAGCTGTTTCAAAATCAGCGTGCTGTCCTGCGAATTGAGCACGGTGAATTAATGAATTGACCACCGCTTCTCCTTGATTAGGATTATAAGCTACCAAACTAGAAGGAATCAGATTAATTGTTTCTTTATCTGCTAATTGATAGATGTTTGTACGCAATAAGCTTCCAAGTTGCTCGCTGCGCGTCGTTTGATGCTCTCCTTTGTCATCGGAGTTGTAAAAATGAATGCCTGCTGTTTCTGGAATCGGACTAGAGTTAATATCATTAAACAGCATATCCTTGTGCATGATATCTTCTAATATTTCAGTTACTAATGGCCCATTAAAGGTAGTCTGTTCTGACAAAGTACGTATTTCCCCAGTAATATGCACATTAGTAGATAACTTAACATGCGGTGTGATGATAGGCAGCTTCGGCATCAAAGTTCTGAACGAAAGGCCGGCATAATAGGTTGTATCATAAGGGATATCCACTATTAAACCGCGCGCAATTTCATCTTGATAATCGCGATGCAGAACTTCTAAATATTGCCATGGATGCAGAATCATTACTCTGTAATCATCTTGTTGATCACTAGTTAATGATTGCTTAAAGGCTTTGTCTAATCCTGGAAACGCTTGGAAAATCAGTTCATTATATGTATATCCAAGTGATTGTGTGCGTGTCAAATCTTTATGAACCGCAATAAAGTTTAAGTGTTGTGGTTGATGAAATTCAGATGAATACTGAAAATTCATTTCTGGTGATAGACCTTTACGCAGTTTAGCACCAGGATGAAGCGGATGACCTTCGACCACGGCTTGTTCTGAGCGTAAATAACTATCGATATGATTGGCGATAATTTCCAACATAGAGCGGTCTTCATCTTGCAAGGCTAAATGTTGATAGCTCAAGGCCATTGCCATATTGGCTGCACTATTCATCAAGTCGTCGCTGAATTGATTGCTGGCAGCGCCTTTATACTCCGGAGCCTCAGTAAGAATAACTTCAAGCACTTCTTCCGGATGTTGAATACGTTGTACCTTTTCAGTCTCTATTTCAGAAAAGTAAAACGGTGCCTCCATGTCTATGCGGTCAAACGCGTGAAATCCGCTAATGGGTGCGTATAATATTTTACCAGAACGAGGCCAGATCATTTTCATAATTTTTCCCGTTGGGGCAGATAAAGTGAACGGTAATTCCTCAGCAGAAATAATCTCGCTGTTTTGACCTTGTCCCACCATATTTTCTCGATAGATTGAAACAATCAAACGCTTTGATATTAAGTCTCTTGCCTGCATTAGGACAGTTTGGAATGCATCAGCCCATTTAGGATGACTTTCTGCCAGGTAGTCATAAGCTGATTGTTCTTCTTTTGTAAGGGATAAATCATTTATATTTTGTGATTCTAAATTGTTGTTCATAGTACACCTCTTCAATAAATATTTTACAAAACTACCAAAGATTTGTATAATCCATCATATCGGTAATGATAATCATTATCAATTAAAAAGACAGGTGGAATTATCAATGGCAAAGTATTTTTTTCCAAGTTCATTCCTTCTGTTTTTGGGGAATTGGATTGGCCAAATAGCATTAAATTGGTATGTATACGAGTTATATCATAATGCATTTTACTTAGGACTGGTTAATTTTGTTCGACTCATTCCCATACTCTTTTTAAGTATTTGGGCTGGGTCGATAGCAGATAAATATGACAGAGGTGTGTTAATTCGTATTACCATCACATCTTCGACAGTATTAACTGCAATTTTATGTTTTCTCAGCTTCAAAATGGGGCATTTGCCTATATATATAATATTGATTTATGCCTGCGGGAGAGGCATACTCAATGCTGTAGAGACACCGATCAGACAAGCGATTTTACCGGATTTGTCTGAATCGCTCAGTACAGTCAAGGCAGTTTCCTATCATTCATTTATTATTAATATTTGCCGCTCAATCGGGCCGGCTATTGCTGGTGCGATTATCGCCGCATTGAATGTGAAGTATGCCTTTTTGGCACAAACAATTACATATTGTTTGGCAGCGCTTCTATGCTTGCCGTTGCATTTCAAAGTAGCATCAACAGGCAAAGAAGCTGACACTAAATTTTCATTCGGTATTGTAGCGGATTATTTTAAAACCCACGTACAAGGGTTTAATATATTTATAACTTCACTCATTATTATGGCGACTGGTTTCTCATATACCACACTCTTGCCTGTGCTAACCAGTTTGAACTTTCCGGGTCAAGCATCTGTCTTTGGGATTGCCATGACATTTAGTGCAATCGGCGGTATCACTGCTACCTTATTATTACCCAAAATACTGAAGTTTTTCTATTCTATTAATGTATATTATTTAAGCTCAATATTATTTGGGATAGCGTTAATTGCAGTGATTATGCCGAATTCAATATTACTCTTTGGATTTATTTTTCTCATTGGTTTATTCAGCCAATGTGCACGTACCACCAACAGAGTCTATTTTCAAACGCATATAGAGGATGAACGCAGAGGACGCATACTCAGTATCGTCATGATGGACCGCGGTATGATCCCGCTAGGTTCAGTTATCATGAGTGCTTTAACAGAGTGGATCGGTATTATCCCGACATTTATAGCCATGGGTGTCAGTACAATTATAGTTGCCGTCATCTTTTTTGGTATCAAAGAAATGAAGAATAGAGGAAGTGTAGTATGATACAAACAACCATTCAACGTGCAGATATCAATATGCAGCACCGTGTATTGAATGCGATGATTAAAGAAAATATTTTTCCGGAAGGGACAAGAATCGATCACTATGACGGCCATTTAGACGTTCAGTTTAAAGGACGTATTCTGTCAGTGCAGGTGACGGGGGAAGCAGCCTTCAAACGCTATACAATGAGCGGGCCGTTAGCATTTCAAATCAGAAATCAAGAAGTAATCGTACAAACATTAGAACAATTACTGAAGATTCTGGAGGAAGAATTCGAGGTGACAATTCCAGACCGCCTCGAGCAAGAACTGATTCATAGCCGCAGAGGGTTCGATCTGACGTATACTCAGATGGCTCAACGTCGCAAATTAATCCACGACAGCATGAAATTCTCCAGAATGCCAGTAAGTTTGAACTATTTCGCTTGGATGCAGCACATGAGTGCATTGGATGAAATGAACGACTTGCTCTATTCAGAAAGCTTGGCAGTAGAAGGACATCCGACACATCCGTTGTCCAAGACGAAGCTGCCCCTGTCAAATGAAGAAGTGGAACGTTATGCGCCTGAGTTTGAAAAGGTAATTCCTTTGAAAGTAATGTTAATTCGAAAAGAGGACGCAATTGCGACATCCGCTTCTCTCGATCCTGACTTTATGTTGAATGAAGTATTGAGAGATGAAAAGCAGCGTTTAAAACATTTCGTCAAAGTATTAAATTTAAAATTAGAAGATTATGATGTCGTCATTGTCCATCCATGGCAATATGAGCATGTGATTATTGACCGCTTCAAAGACTGGATACAAGAGAGACGGCTAATTCCAACGCCGATCACGTTACCTTCTAAAGCGACTTTATCATTTAGAACAATGGCTTTGCTCAATCGTCCGTTCCATATCAAGTTGCCTGTTGAAGTACAAGCAACAAGTGCAGTTCGCACAGTTTCATCGGTAACAACCAAAGACGGACCGAAATTGAGTTATGAACTGCAAGATATGCT
Organism: Staphylococcus piscifermentans; assembly: GCF_900186985.1. NCBI lineage: Bacteria > Bacillati > Bacillota > Bacilli > Caryophanales > Staphylococcaceae > Staphylococcus > Staphylococcus piscifermentans. The sequence continues at coordinate 933,510 of NZ_LT906447.1, forward strand.
GCACCTATATCCGCAATTGAAAATCGCGAAAGAGCCATATGGATTGCATGCTGATGTGGAAGCGGATAAAGCAAGACAATTAGCTTACATCGTGAGAGAAAAGCCGTTTATAGATGGAGAGGGCGTGACAGTCGTAACCGCGAGTCTGGTCAATCCTAATCCGATTGATGACCATACTATTGTAGATAGTTATTTAGAATGGGTCGACAACGAAATTTCTAAAAATACAATTAAGCAATTTATAACTGTTTATGCACATACCTTAATTCCACCTTTAATTGCTTATATTCAAGATTACGGTATTGCGTTAGAAGCACACATGCAAAATACCATTGTGAAACTCGGTAAAGATTATAGAATGGCCTTTGCCGTACGCGATTTAGGCGGTTCACGCATTGATTTGCCATCGTTACAAGAAAAATTGCCTAATGTCGTGGTAGAAAATCAAAGTCTGATTGCTGATCAAATCGAGGATGTCATAGCCAAATTCCAACATGCGGTCATTCAGAATCAGATGGGAGAATTGACGTATCATTTCCAACAATACGATTGTATCGAGGAAGATGAAATGTTTGAGATTATCCGACATATTACACTGAATGCAATCGACCCGAATAAACCACATGCTGATATTTTGAAAAAAGTCTTATTTGCAAAAACGATGAAAGTCAAATCACTGATGCGTATGCGTATGGAAGGCAAAGTTAAAAAATATGTAAACACTGAAGTTGCCAACCCGTTATGGGAAGGAGAGTGACCAAGATGGCATACTTAGAAATAGATTTAGCTAAGATTCAATACAATGCTTTAATGTTGAAATATAAATTAGAACAACGCGGTTTAGATATCACTCCAGTGATTAAATGTATTGCTGGGGACCGTCCAATCGTCGAGGCGTTGAAAGCATTAGGTATTCATCATGTAGGTGATGCGCGTTTTGCTAATATTGATAAATTGCATGATGACGATTTATCTTACATGATGATACGTACGCCGAATCGCCGTGAGTTGAAAGATACGGTATTGAAAACGAGTATCAGTATTCAAACTGATTTAGAGACGATTCATGAATTGAATCAAGTGGCAGCCTCTCTTGGCCGTAAACATAAAATATTATTGATGGTAGATTGGAAAGATAGTAGAGAAGGCGTCTTGACCTATGATGTAGTGGAATATATTAACGAAATTCTGCACATGAAACATATTTGTCTAGCCGGATTAGCCTTCAACTTTATGTGTTTCCAAGACATTCCGCCTACAGAGGAAGACATACTGTTAATTAATCAATTTATTCAATCTGTAGAGAAGAAAACAGGTTATCCGTTGAAAATGATTTCAGGCGGCAACTCTAGTGCCTTGCCACTCTTGGATTTCTGTACTTTTGGCCGTATTAATGATCTGCGCATTGGTGAGTCCTTGTTCAGAGGAACTAATACCGTTGATCAACAGCCGATACATTATTTATTCCAAGATGCTATCACTTTAAAAGCAGAAATTATAGAGATTAAGCCTCGCATTGATACAGTGCAAGATGCATCATATCTGCAAGCAATATTGGATGTAGGACAAATTGATACTGCAGTCAAAGACATCTTTCCACTCTATGACAATGTAAGAATTATGGGCGCAACAAGTGATCATTTAATGGTAGATTTGAAGAATTCTGATTATCACAGCGTCGGTGATATTATGACTTTCAAATTAGGCTATCAAGCTTTAGCGCAAAGCATGTATCAACAAACTCTGCCGCATGAATACGTAAGAGAACCTGGTATACAAATTCTAGTTGACACATTTCAAACTGCAGATGAAAAAGTAAAAATTAAATAGTGGGCTGCGGTGAGATGTGCGATTTATAGAGGAAGGGCCGGGACATTTATTTGTTCCGGTCCTTTAGTGTGTTTTCTAGACAGTTCTGTTGGAGTAGTGTCTAGAATAGGGTGTTTTCTAGACACAACTTTTGGACTAGTGTCTAGATTAGTGCGTTTTCTGGACACAACATTTGGAGTAGTGTCTAGATTAGTGCGTTTTCTAGACACAACATTTGGAGTAGTGTCTAGATTAGTGCGTTTTCTGGACACAACATTTGGAGTAGTGTCTAGATTAGTGCGTTTTCTAGACACAACTTTTGAGTTAGTGTCTAGAATCCAACATTTCCTGATTATCTATACTGGCAAAACGAATATATCGGCCAAGATGGGAGGCAACGTGTCCAATAAACGGATATATCGGCCAAGATAGAGGACAACATGTCCAATAAACAGATATATCGGCCAAGATGGAGAGCAACGTGTCCAATAAATGAATATATCGGCCAAGATGGAGAACAACATGCCCGTGATAAACCTGCAAAATTCGTAACTTCCACAGTCTGCATAATCTTCACACTCTACACCTCATACAAAGCTCAACTTTTTCAAAAGAAAACGCAATCATGCGATTATATCAGTTATTTTCAAGAAAGTGGAAAATAGTGTTGACAATGAGAATCGTTATCAATAGTATTATAAGTAAAGATGAAAGATGAAGCGGCAATGAAATACTACATTCTAACAATTCTTTCTGCGCTTACATATATTGGCTTGAAACTGAACCGATCAAGTCAGCTAGAGTATTATTTCATTCGCCACTTCTAAAGCATCAATCAATATGAAGGAGTGGAATCAGAAACATGAATAAGTTGAAGTTTCTCGGTATTCTAGTATTAGTTTTAGCTTTAACTGTTGTGACGGCTTGCGGCAACGGTAATAGTGACAAATCTAAAGAATCAAGCAAAAAAGATTCTAAAGATACAATCACAATTAAAAATGACGGTGGAGAAACTAAAGTTAAAAAAGGCGCTAAACGTGTCGTAGCTTTAGAATATTCTTTCGTAGATGCATTAGCTGCATTAGGTATTACGCCAGTTGGTGTTGCAGATGATAATAAACCAGATCGTATCATCAAACCAATCCGTGAAAAAATCGGTAAATACGAATCAGTGGGTACTCGTAAACAACCGAACTTAGAAGTAATCAGTAAAGAAAAACCAGATTTAATTCTTGCTGACCAACAACGTCATAAAGGAATTAAAAAAGAATTAAACAAAATCGCACCAACTATTTTCTTACCAAGCTTTGACGGTGACTATAAACAAAACATCGAAGCTTTCAAAACAATTGCTAAAGCATTAGGTAAAGAAAAAGAAGGCGACAAACGCTTAAAAGAACATGACGAAAAAATGGATAAATACGGCAAAGAAATTACTTTAGATAAAAAATTATCAGCTTTACCAGCCGTAATTACTAAATCTGACATTATGGCACACTCTGATAAATCATATGTAGGTCAAATCTTCCATGATTTAGGATTCAAAGAAGCATTGAACAAAGGTACTTCTAAAGATTTACCTAAATACATGAATGGTCCTTACTTAAAAATGTCAACTGAACAATTAGCAAAAGTAAATCCGCAACAAATGTTTATCATGATTGATGAAAAAGACAAACCTTTATTAGAAAAACAAGAAAATGATAAAGTTTGGAAAACAATCGATGCGGTTAAACATAATCGTGTGTACACTGCAGATCGCAGTACTTGGTCAAGATCACGTGGTTTGATTTCTTCTGAAGCACTTGCTAAAGAATTAGTAGAAATCTCTAAAGAACACAAAGACGATCAAGGTAATAAGTAAGACGGAGAAGGTGAATGGTTATGAGTACACAATCTAACCACAGCCTAATTGAAAAGAAACAAAGAAAACGCACCACGCTCCTTTTTATAGGGAGTGTGTGTTTTCTTTTTATTGTGATGTATTTCAATTTGACTGTCGGTACTACAAATATGAAGTTGAAAGACATTGCAGATTATTTAATATGGCACCACGATACAAAAAACACGTTAGTGATACATAATATACGTATGCCGAGAATGATAGGCGGCTTGCTTATCGGTGCAGCGCTCGCTGTTGCCGGGTTGTTTATGCAAGCTATGACACGCAACCCATTGGCATCACCTCAAATCTTTGGTGTCAATGCAGGGGCTTCCTTCGTGATTGTGATCATTACTGTTATGTTTCCCGCCTTAACGCCTTTATCTACTTTACTCGCTTTTATTGGTGCATTTATTGGCGGTAGTATCGTCTACATGTTATCTGATTCTACAAAAGGTATGACACCGGTCAAATTAGCTTTAGCAGGGATGACAGTGCATCTCTTCTTCACGAGTTTGACACAAGGACTGATTTTACTGAATGAGGACTCCACAACTACTGTTTACTTTTGGTTGGTAGGTTCGCTTTCTACCTTAAAATGGGCTGATGTAGTCTCGATTTTACCTTGGTTAATAGCGGCCTTTATTGCTGCAATATTTATGGGGCGCAGTATTTCTATTTTAGAATTAGGAGATGAACTTGCCAGAGGACTTGGACAAAATATTAAATTGACACGTCTGATTCTAGGTATCTTAGTAGTCGTACTGGCAGGTGCTTCTGTTTCGATAGCTGGGCCGATCGGATTTATCGGCTTAATCGTTCCGCATATCGTGAAGCACTATACTCAACATAACTACTTGGTGATCATACCGCTTACTATGATATTCGGTGCGGCAATTCTATTGCTATCTGATGTCATCAGCAGATTGATTGCCTATCCTTATGAAACACCCGTAGGTATTGTGACTTCATTCGTAGGTGCAATTTACTTCTTATCATTGACATTGAGAGGAGTGAAACGCATATGACGAAACATTTAGGAAGAAAATATCTGATTGTCATTGTGATATTGATATTAGTTTCTTTATTCTCTCTCTCAGTCGGTGCGGTGTTCGTAAATCCGCTAGAAGCTGTTAAGGGATTAATTATGCAAGATGATTTTATTATCAATGAATATAGAGAACCGCGTATGCTGGTAGGATTGCTTGTCGGAAGCAGTATTGCTATTTCCGGTGCTGTCATTCAAGGCGTCGTGCGTAACCCATTAGCTTCTCCTGACGTTATCGGTATTACGAAAGGGGCAAGTCTAGCAGCGGTAACCGTCTTGATTTTATTTCCGAAAGCGCCTATCTATGCGTTGCCTGTAGCATCTTTCATTGGTGCGTTAGTAGTGAGCTTAATCTTGTCTTACTTAATTGCACGTAAAGATGTACAAGGCTCTAGCTTGGCTTTAATCGGTTTAGCCATTGGTGCGATTTGTATGGCAATGGTTCAATACTTGTTAATTCGTTTCCCGCTCGAAGCGAATTTAGCACTGGTATGGCTGACTGGAAGTCTATTCGGTCGTAATATGGATCACGTATTATCAATATTGCCGTGGTTCATTGTCACAGTGCCGTTGATATTATTCTTAGCACAACGCCTAGATATCATACATCTCGGCGATCAAGTAGCAACTGCGCTTGGTACTCGAGTACGTACCGTAAAAATGGTGATGCTTATATTAGCAGTAATGCTCGCAGGATCTTCAATCGCAGTAGTTGGCGGATTGAGTTTCCTCGGCTTGATTGCACCGCATATTGCTAGAACCATTGTCGGTCATAAACATATTCATATCATTACGATGTCTGGTTTAATCGGAGCAATCTTGATTATTGTCAGCGACACCTTAGCACGCGGCATTCATCCACCATTAGACATTCCTGTCGGCGTTATTATTGCGATTGTCGGTGCACCTTACTTTATTTACGTATTAAGAAAAATGTAGTGAAAATCAGAGCCGTTTCTCATGGAAGGGAAGCGGTTCTTTTTTTATGCAATATACATACTTTTATTTTGGAAAAAGAAGAACTTTTGAAAGAGGAATAGCCATGCATAGTGCTTTTCTTTTAATGAGAGTAGCGATTTATAATTGTAGATTTTATACATTATTTTGTATTAATATTTAATTTTCTATTGCTAACTCTCTTGATTATGCTTATAATTGTTTTAACGAGAGGGAGAAGATTATGGAAAAATATACAAAATCGCAAATTATAAAAGGACGCCTAAAATTTATTATTATGTCATTAATCGGAATTATGCTTTTCTTAATTCCCATACCAGTGACTGAAGATGGCAAGAAACAAACTACCTTGACCGTAGCATTTTTAGCACATTGGCTGAAAGATATATTAGGAGGCTCGATGCCTTATATCTTACTGATTGTCATTACACTTTCAGGAATCCTTACTTTATTATGTTCTACTATTCTTAGAAATCGAATTAATCCTCAAGGTTTAATGAACACAGTATTCAATGTGACACCGATTTGGTTGATTGTAAGATTATTAGCGGTTGTCTTTGCCTGGATGACTTTCTTACATTTCGGTACCACAATCGTTTACTCAGATGACACAGGTAATTTAATTTTCTCAGATTTATTGCCAACCTTACTATCGGTATTTTTCTTCGCAGCTTTATTTTTACCGCTTCTACTAGAATTCGGTTTATTAGAAATGCTTGGACCGATATTCCGACCAGTCATGAGACCATTATTCACATTACCTGGCCGTTCTACTGTTGATAATTTGGCATCATTTATCGGAGATGGTACAGTAGGTGTAATTATCACTAGCCGTCAATATGAACAAGGTTTTTACTCTAGAAGAGAAGCGACGGTTATTGCGACTACTTTCAGTGTAGTATCGTTAACCTTTGCGATTGTGGTAGCTGAAACAGTCGGTATGCAGAACCATTTCTTCTATTTTTACTTAACCGTTATTGTTTCTTGTTTAGTGGCGGCAGTCATTATGCCGAGAATTTGGCCGTTACGCAATGTGCCTGATGAATACGCAGTGGAAAATAGTGAGTACAGTAAAGACGAATCTAAACCAGAAGGCGTTTCAGCTGTGCGACATGGTTTTAATTTAGCTACTGAAAAAGGAATTAAAGCACCTGGCTTTATCGATTTCTTCAAATCAGGATTAGGAACTGTTGTGGATATGTGGTTTGCAATTTTACCAGTCGTAATGACAATTGGTACCTTGGCAACAATTATAGCGACATATACGCCATTCTTTGAAATTATCGGTAAACCATTTGTTCCGTTATTAGAGCTATTACAAATTCCTGAAGCAGGACGTGCGTCTGAAACGATGCTCGTAGGATTTGCAGATATGTTCTTACCTTCTATCTTAATTGATGGAGTGAAAAGCCAAGTCACTTTATTTGTAGTAGGGGCATTGAGTATTTCTCAATTGATTTACTTATCTGAAGTTGGAGGCGTTATCTTAGGTTCTAAGATTCCAGTCAGTATCGGCAAATTGTTTGTCATTTTCTTACTCAGAACTATCATTGTATTACCTATTATAGCGTTAATGGCGCATTTATATTTCTAATAGACAAGGGGGCTGTGACATTAGTTTGTCGCAACCCCCTCTTTGTTTGCTATTCTAATTTACCAAGTGCTGTAAGAACATGAGATTTTACGAGATTGCTGCCAATAATCGGTGATTCTTTCTTTTCTTGATTATCAGATTCTTTTTTATCGGAACGTTGGTGAGCTTGTTTGAAGGCATCACTATTCTTCCAATTTTCAAAGTCTTTTTCTGAATCCCACCAAGTTGTCACATACATTTCTTCAGTATCTGCATTGTCATCTTCGATTAATGAAACTTCAACACGATTAAATCCCGGCATCTCTTCCAACTTTGGATTAGAAGTGAAACGTGGTGCCATTTTTTCTGCGAAACCTTTTTTAACTTCAATTCTATTTGTAACGATATACATCATTCATCTCTCCTTTATTTAAAATTTTCTCTCTTTATTTTTACCCTAATTGTAAATAGATTAGAAGTAAAATATATACACGGTTCACAAAAGGGTTTGTTTCAAAATTTTTAGTGGTAAAAATTATAAAGTAAAAATATGTGAAATGATCATAATGGAAGGAGGGAAGCAATGCAGAAAAAAGAAGTCAGTATGGCTGAACTGTTTTTCGATTTGGTATTTGTATATGTGTTATCTACTATCAATCAAACTGTACAACATGTTTCACAATCGTTAGTAAGTTTTGAAAGTTTAGGAAAAAACTTGGTACTATTTTTAGTGTTTTATTCAATTTGGGTTTATCATACTTTGTTGATTAACCGCTTCTTTGAGCAAAAATGGTATCAATATGTATTCCTTTTTACAGATATGTTTTTAATTTTATGCCTTTCAAAAGCCATTAATAGTAATTTCCAAGAAACATTTATTCCTTTTGCATCGATAACTGCATGTATATACGTGAGTTTAATGGTGCAATATTTCTTGAATCATATGTTGATTAGACATCGTCTCAGCAATCGTCTGATTCGTGTCTACTTAACCGGTTTAGGCTTAACTATTATATTTTTTATTTTAGGACTGGTATTGCCTAAAAATATAAATTTCTGGTTTTTTATGATTGGGATTATTATTGCTGTATCAAATCCAGGTGTTTGTTGGAGGGCGTCCAAACAAAACCCGGTATTTTTCTCACATTTAACTGAACGGTTAAGTTTGTTCATGATTATATTATTCGGGGAAGGTATCGTTCAAATTGTACCGACTATTAAACTTTCTAACTTTAATGTACTAGATATTGTATATTTCATTCTCATTGTAAGTATGTTTATCATTTATTCATTTCATTATAAAGGTAGTCTGGATCAAGAAAAAAATGATGATTCTGGGTTAATTACAATCTATATACACTTATTCATTATTTATGCTACTAATATAGTTTTCTTGATTATGCATAAAGCATTATCAGCTCACACTTTGAGTAGTGGAGAGCAGATTGGCTATACTTTAGCATTTTGCCTGTTCTTATTCGGTATATTCATCGATACAATATTGCATCGCGATATTGATAAAGGGAAAAAGTTATATGTAGGAATCATTTTAGCAGCGACAATATTAGGTTTAGTGATAACAAATATTCACTTTATTACGATTGTAGAGATATTAGCGATACTTTTATTATGCGGAATGTATTACGGAGAAAATAAGAGCATTTTAAATAAGTACTTATAATAAGAAAAAAGAAGCGGCCACATGTTGAGTTTGTGGCCGCTTCGTCTTTCGTTTATTTCGTTAACTCATTATAGACTTTTTTGTCATTAAATGTATAAATGATGTATTCGTGATCGTCAGTATCGATAATAACGCGATTTGTTTTACCGAAAGTAGTACCGATTCGTGAAACTTCTTTGCCTTCTTCAGGTACTGCGTGCAAGTCTTGATCTTCTTTTATGCTTTTGATGCTGTCTGTAGGAATTTTAATGTTAGCGACTCTCCATTGGATTCTTACTTCATTATTATCCTTTTTTACTGTCATTGCCATTACAAGAACACATCCTTTTGAAATATTGTAAATACATCATACACTATTTGGAAAACGTTTTCAACAATTATGAGATACTTTTTTGAGAATGTGTCATACTAATGAAAAGCGAACATACGTACCGAAAATATGTTCGCTTTTGAAGGCGGATTATGGTAAAATAATAAAATCAGAAGGGAGATTAGAGATGACAGGAAAAACGCACATATCATGCGGGTTTTTAATAGGAACGCTCGCAGTAAATTATTATCATCCTGATTTGTTCAATTCTATTACAACTGTTGTCTTAGCAGTAGGTGGGAGCATGCTGCCGGATATTTGTCACACACAGAGCAAAATAGGACGTCGCTTTAAATTTTTAAGTTTTATCGTTCGTACTTTGTTCGGTCATAGAACATTTACACATTCTCTCTTATTCACATTATTAATGGCATTACTATTAACAAGTATTCATACACCAGAAATGTATTTTACAGCTTTCATCGGTGGAATGGCCTCTCACATTATCTTGGATATGTTGACACCTAGAGGCGTTAAGTTGTTATATCCATTGCCATTATCTGTTAAACTCCCCATTCAATTTAAAACGGGCGGAATGGTAGATTTATCATTAGCAACCGCATTTACTTTCGGTGGTACATATGTTATATTTCGCGAAGTTATTAATCAGTGGCTGAATCAATTTATAACCTTGCCGTTTTGATAGCGTGACTTTAAAAGGTATAAATTAGAATTAATCAGGATTAAGCCGAACTGATTAATATATGATATAATCTTAGGGTATTAAGAGTATCGAAATATATTAATATTTTGAACACTCGTTAATCGCGGAGAAACTTAAGGAGAGGTACCATGTTGGATAAGAACAAATTAGAGAAAAATAATCAACAACATTTATTAGAATATGAGAAATTAATGAGTTCGAATGAAAAAGAAAATATTGCTTCTAAATTAGAATCTTTGGATTTATCTGCTATTCAAGATATGTATCAATCACTTTACGTTGAGAAGTCGCAAAATAAAAGCAAAGAAGCAAAAGAGGCGACCGAAGTTAAATATAAAGTTAAGGACGACTATTCTAAGGAAGAGTTGGACGCATTTTATCATACAGGAATCGATGCGATTAAAGAAGGTCAATTTGCCGTTGTGCTTATGGCAGGCGGGCAAGGTACTCGATTAGGCTATGATGGACCAAAGGGTTCTTTTGAAATCGAAGGGACGAGCCTTTTCGAATTACAAGCCAAACAGTTGATTCATCTAGCAGAAGTAGCGGGTCGTAAAATTGATTGGTATATTATGACAAGCGACATCAATGATGAAGCAACACGCCATTTCTTTGAGGAAAAGAATTATTTTGGATATGACGCCAACTCTATTCATTTCTTTAAACAGCAAAATATTGTTGCTTTAAATGAAGAAGGCAGTATCGTATTAGGCGAAAATGGCGAAGTTATGGAAACGCCGAACGGAAACGGCGGTGTATTTAAAGCCCTTGAGGAGCAAGGTTACCTCGATAAGATGGAAGAAGACGGCATAAAATTTATATTTATGAATAATATTGATAATGTGTTAGCACGTGTACTGGATCCTGTATTTGCTGGATTTACGGTGGAGTATAATCGCGATATCAGCTCTAAATCAATCGAACCTAAACCAGGGGAGAGTGTAGGACGTTTAGTCAATATTAATTGTAAAGATGCTGTGCTTGAGTATTCAGAGTTGGATGAAGCTGAAGCGGATGCATTCCATAATGCGAATATCGGTATTCATGCTTTTAAACTTGCTTTTATACAGTCAGCTGTAGATAGAGAAATGCCTTATCATTTAGCAGTGAAGCAATTAGCACAGTTGGATGAAGATTTCGATATTGTGACAAAGCCTACTTTAAAATTTGAATTATTTTATTTTGATATCTTTAAATACGCAACAAGTTTTATCACATTGCAAGTGCCACGAGATGAAGAATTTTCACCGCTAAAAAATCGCGAAGGAAAAGATAGCGTGGAAACTGCAACTAATGATTTAAAACGCAGAAATCTTATTTAACCGTAAAGGTGGAGTCATTATTGAAACAGACTTCAAACACAGGAAAAGAAAACGCAATTAGCCGATTCAAGGATATTATCCCCTTATCATTCGGAGAAGAAATTGGAAATGCTGCATCACATGGGGCTGCTGCTTTAATAACATTAATTGCCTTACCTTATGCAGCCGTACATAGTTATAACCAAGGTGGTACGTTAACGTCTGTCAGCGTGTCAATTTATGTAATCAGTATTTTTTTAATGCTGCTATCTTCTACAATTTATCATGTGATGCAAAATAATTCTTCTCATAAATATATTATGAGAATTGTGGATCACAGTATGATTTATATCGCTATTGCTGGTACGTACACTCCAGTATCATTAGTATTGGTCGGAGGATGGTTCGGCTGGATTATTATGATATTATTGTGGGGCATTACAATATGGGGTATTCTCTACAAAGCAATCGCTGAGAAAGTAAATCCCAAATTAAGTTTATTTATGTATTTAATTATGGGTTGGGTTGGAATCATCTATATTCCGATTATATGGAAAGAAGCATCATGGCAATTTATGCTATTTATTTTGCTTGGCGGTATTGCCTATACAATCGGAGCATGGTTTTACGCTCAGAAGAATAAGCCCTATTTTCATATGATTTGGCATATCTTTATTGTAATTGCTTCATTGTGCCACTTCATCGGTATTTTGTATTATATGTAGATAGAATGAAACAGAGGATGGAACTTTAAATGACAATCAGAAAGGGTTGTTTTAAAGTTGCCAACCTCTTTCTTATTGTAAGAATCCAAGAAAAGAGATTAAGAAAAGAGGAATTCGTTTTATGAAATTGAAATCAATTGGGGTAGTGACTGCGCTAGTATTGATTATGTTCATGTCAGCCATTGAAACATCGATTATTTCTTTAGCACTGCCTACAATTAAACAAGATTTAAATGTAACAGCTTCAATTTCTTTAGTGTTCTCAGTTTATTTTATAGCACTTGTGATTGTGAATCCTTTAGTAGGAGAGTTCTTGTCACGCTTTAAACTTATTTATGTGACGATAACGGGATTGTTGTTATTTAGTATCGGAAGTTTGTTTTCAGGATTAAGCAGTACATTTACATTATTAATTATCTCTCGCTTTGTGCAAGGTCTTGGCGCAGGGATTATGATGGTATTAAGCCAAATCGTTCCCAAATTAGCTTTTGAAATTCCTTTAAGATATAAGATCGTGGGGATTGTCGGAAGCGTTTGGGGGATTTCAAGCATTATTGGTCCTTTATTAGGCGGGGGAATTTTAGAATTTGCAACATGGCATTGGTTGTTCTTCATTAACATTCCGATTGCAGTGATTGCAGCTATCCTTGCCTTCATCACTTTTCATTTTGATGAAGACAAAGTTGAAAACGAAGAACCTTTTGACAGCAAAGGACTTTCCTTTTTTTACTTAACATTAATCTTTATTGTCGGAGCAGTCACAACACCCCTTCCGATTTGGTTAAAAATCATTACTTTCATTATTGGTGCAGTTATAGCTTATAAATTGTTTAAGGTAGAAAAGAAAATGCGTGTTCCGTTTCTTCCTGTATCTGAATTCAACCGCACAATTACGTTAGTGTTCGTTACTGACTTTATGTATGCCATGATCTTAATGGGTTATAATTTATATATGCCGATCTATTTACAAGAAGAGTTAGGATTATCACCGTTGCAAAGTGGTTTCGTAGTATTTCCTATTTCTGTAGCTTGGCTAGTTATTAATTTCAATCTGCATCGTATTGAGGCGAATATAACTAGAAAAACACTTTATATCGGTGCGTTCGCTTCGTTACTGGTATGCAGTATTCTTATATTTGCTACTCATGCAGCTCCGGTATTATTAGCTGTTACATTATTGCTTGCAGGTGCGAGTTTCGGTGTGGTTTACACGAAAGACAGTGTGATAGTGCAAGAAGAAACATCTCCAAATGAGATGAAACGCATGATGTCTTTCTATTCATTATCGAAAAATCTTGGTAATTCCATCGGTTCTACTATTATGGGTGGTATTTATACCATGCCGTTTGTGGTAGGAGGCGCACGTATTCTTAATAACGTGACGCTGATTATAGTGTTTATTTTAATCCTTTTCGCACTATGGTGGACTCTGTATAAAAATAATAAATCAGAAGCCTGAAGAAATATCCCGTGGTGAAGCGGGATATTTTAATTTATAGAGAGGTTTTTATTGTGTTATGATACATGTGTAAAAAATTACCGTAAAGAAAGAGGTGAGGATGCTTGAAATTTTTTAAAAACAACTTTTTCAATCTTATATCTACTTTAATTGTTATCTTAGTGTTTGTGATTTCGGGTGCGATATTCCTCACACTTTTAGGTTTTGTATTATATGGGTTAAGTAGACTGCTTATTTTCTTTCATCTAGGGTATTTTGGTTATAATAAAGGTTTTTACCAAAATCTATTTTATTATGGCAGTTATATTGTACTCGGTTACTTTACAATGTTTACCGTAGAATATCTAATGGATTACTTTAAAAAGAAATTACCGCAGAGTCCATATTTTCACGGTGCAATTTTCCATCTGATTTCCTATTCTGTTACTACAGTGATGTTCTTTTTCATTGTGCACATTCATTATGTATATATAAATATTGATTATTGGGTTATTATGTTGATTATAGCTTTCTTATATATATGTAAAGAAGTATTTTATCCAGATAGCGAAAATCTAAATAGAAATAAGTAATCTCCGCAAGCAATTAGTTTGCTTTGCTAACCTTTATTATTGCATCATAACAAAGGTAAGTACGAAAAGGAGTGTTTAAATGTCCGAACAGGTCATAACCAAACATAGACGTAATATAATTGTTACAGTGATGATATTAAGTGGTTTTATTTCTATTCTTAACCAGACATTACTTAATACAGCTTTACCAGCGATTATGAAGGGGCTGCATGTTGGGGAGAATACTGCACAATGGTTAGTGACAGGTTTTATGCTCGTTAATGGCGTTATGATTCCATTAACAGCTTATTTAATGGATAAAATAAAAACTAGACCTTTGTATCTGGCCTCAATGGGTATCTTTTTAGCAGGTACAATTCTAGCAGCTATCGCACCTAATTTCGGAATCTTAATGACAGCACGTGTCATTCAAGCAATGGGTGCCGGTATTATAATGCCGTTAATGCAATTTACGTTATTTTCATTATTTCCGAAAGATAGACGTGGCTTTGCAATGGGGCTTGCTGGCCTAGTGATTTCCTTCGCCCCAGCAATAGGGCCGACTCTATCTGGTTTGATTATAGACATCAGCAGTTGGAGAGTACCTTTTATTGCAGTTGCTGTAATTGCAGGAGCAGGTTTTATATTCGGAGCAACAAGTATCTCTAACTATAATGAACCTAAAGATATTACATTGGACAAACTATCAGTTGTTTACTCAACGTTAGGTTTCGGTGTAATGTTATATGCATTTAGTAATGCTGGATCATTAGGGTTTACGAGTTGGATGTTCTATGTACCACTTATAGCAAGTTTAATTGTAATCGGTCTGTTTATTAAACGACAACTGACAATTGCGAATCCTATTTTGAACTTGAGAGTGTTTAAAAATAAAACCTTTACTCTTACTACAATCTGTTCAATGATTGTAATGACTTCTATGATAGGACCTGCATTGTTAATACCTATGTATGTACAAAATGCAATGGGACTTTCAGCAATGCTCTCTGGTATGGTGATTTTACCGGGTGCTATTATTAATGGTGCAATGTCGATATATACAGGGAAAGCTTACGATAAATACGGAGTAAGACCATTGATTATCATAGGTTTTACTATGTTGATAATCTTGACGGGTGTATTAGCTTTCTTACGGGTAGATACACCTTATTGGCTCCTTGTGGTCATTTATGCTATCAGAATGTTCTCGGTCTCTATATTAACGATGCCGTTAAATACAGCGGGCGTTAATGCTCTGCCGAACAAAGATATTTCGCATGGTACAGCAATTATGAACTTCGCTAGAATGATGGCTTCATCAATAGGTACTGCTTTAATGGTAGCCTTGATGACTTTGGGAGCAAAAACTTTTGCGCCAAAACCGCATGAAGCAGCGTCTAAAGAATTATTGCAAAGAGAGGCTGTTGCACGCGGAGTAGATTTATCCTTCGGTGTAATTACTTTATTAGTCATAATAGGTTTAGTTGTTGGATTATTTGTAAGAGACAAAGAAAAAACGCGTAAAGCACCGAACGTGCGAGAAATTTAAATAAAACAATGGTTAAAACCAGTAAAAACAGTGTTTAGAGTGTTTTTACTGGTTTTATGTAATTTAATTACTGAATTTAGTATTTTGATTGAATCATTCGTTACCACTTACCCCCTAAGTTTGTTAAAATAGAAGGAGTAAATAATTATATATTTGGGGTGACAAGCTTTGTTAACAGTTGAACAAGTCAACAAATTAGTAGGGAATCTAAAAGATCCAATTTTAGATGTACCGCTTAAAGATACAGGTGGTATTGTCAATATCACAATAAAAGAAGAAATTGATCATGTCAGTGTCAAAATTGCAATGGCTAAATTAGGTGGGAAACCACAATTAGATTTGCAAATGGCTATTGTAGAAACCTTAAAAGAAAATGGGGCAAATACAGTAGGTATTCGTTTTGAAGAATTAAAACCTGAAACGGTTGCTAAATTTACAGGAGAAGATCCGAATGCTGAGCCTCAAACAATTGAAGGATTACTTTCAAAAGATAACCCAGTTGAATTTATTGCCATTGCTTCTGGTAAAGGCGGTGTAGGTAAATCAACAGTTGCAGTCAATCTTGCAGTAGCATTGGCAAGAGAAGGCAAGAAAGTAGGATTAATTGATGCGGATATTTATGGTTTCAGTGTTCCTGATATGATGGGAATCGATAAAAAACCAGGTATTGAAGGTAAATCAGTTAAACCAGTTGAACGTCACGGAGTTAAAGTGATGTCTATGGCATTCTTTGTTGAAGAAAATGCACCTGTTATCTGGCGTGGACCAATGTTAGGTAAAATGCTTACTAATTTCTTTACAGATGTAAAATGGGGAGAATTAGATTACTTATTATTAGATTTACCTCCAGGAACTGGAGATGTCGCTTTAGATGTGCATACAATGCTCCCTTCAAGTAAAGAAATCATTGTAACTACACCACATCCAACTGCAGCATTTGTTGCAGCACGTGCTGGTGCAATGGCTAAACATACTGAACACTCAATCCTAGGTGTTATTGAAAACATGTCTTATTTTGAAAGCAAGGAAACAGGAAATAAAGAATATGTTTTCGGTAAAGACGGCGGTAAAAAATTAGCAGATGAACTTAATTCAGAGTTATTGGGACAATTACCACTTGCTCAACCGACTTGGGATCCCAAAGATTTCGCGCCATCTATTTATCAGCCTACAGATAAATTAGGTGAAATATATCAAGAAATGGCACAAAAAATCATTACTAAAACAATGAAATAAGCAAGAATTCCTTTAAACGCATGTTTTTTAAAAAAATATGCGTTTTTCTATTGCAATTTTTTGTAATCCTGTTAGAATATATCTTTGTGAGCGAGAGAAAGAAAGATGTCTCGCAGCTAAAAAAATATATTTGAAATTAAGTGTTGACTTAATAGTTAATTGATGATATATTAATAAAGTCGCTGAAAAAAGCAAAGCGATTAAAAATGAGAGTGTAAAATTGACTCTTGATAAAATGAAGAAAACATTTTAAAATTGTAAAAGTAATGTTAATTAGTTATTGACTTTCTTGAAAAGAAATGATACAATAAATAACGTTACTGAATAAAATGAACATTGAAAACTGAATGACAATATGTCAACGTTAATTCCAATTAACAAACGTCTTAGACGTTTTAAAACAAATTAGTTTTTTATGAGCTAGTCAAACAAATCATAAACTTTTATGGAGAGTTTGATCCTGGCTCAGGATGAACGCTGGCGGCGTGCCTAATACATGCAAGTCGAGCGAACAGACGAGGAGCTTGCTCCTCTGACGTTAGCGGCGGACGGGTGAGTAACACGTGGGTAACCTACCTATAAGACTGGAATAACTCCGGGAAACCGGGGCTAATGCCGGATAATATGCGGAACCGCATGGTTCCGCAATGAAAGACGGTTTTGCTGTCACTTATAGATGGACCCGCGCCGTATTAGCTAGTTGGTAAGGTAACGGCTTACCAAGGCAACGATACGTAGCCGACCTGAGAGGGTGATCGGCCACACTGGAACTGAGACACGGTCCAGACTCCTACGGGAGGCAGCAGTAGGGAATCTTCCGCAATGGGCGAAAGCCTGACGGAGCAACGCCGCGTGAGTGATGAAGGTCTTCGGATCGTAAAACTCTGTTATTAGGGAAGAACAAGTGCGTAGGTAACTATGCGCACCTTGACGGTACCTAATCAGAAAGCCACGGCTAACTACGTGCCAGCAGCCGCGGTAATACGTAGGTGGCAAGCGTTATCCGGAATTATTGGGCGTAAAGCGCGCGTAGGCGGTTTTTTAAGTCTGATGTGAAAGCCCACGGCTCAACCGTGGAGGGTCATTGGAAACTGGAAAACTTGAGTGCAGAAGAGGAAAGTGGAATTCCATGTGTAGCGGTGAAATGCGCAGAGATATGGAGGAACACCAGTGGCGAAGGCGACTTTCTGGTCTGCAACTGACGCTGATGTGCGAAAGCGTGGGGATCAAACAGGATTAGATACCCTGGTAGTCCACGCCGTAAACGATGAGTGCTAAGTGTTAGGGGGTTTCCGCCCCTTAGTGCTGCAGCTAACGCATTAAGCACTCCGCCTGGGGAGTACGGCCGCAAGGCTGAAACTCAAAGGAATTGACGGGGACCCGCACAAGCGGTGGAGCATGTGGTTTAATTCGAAGCAACGCGAAGAACCTTACCAAATCTTGACATCCTTTGACCGCTCTAGAGATAGAGTCTTCCCCTTCGGGGGACAAAGTGACAGGTGGTGCATGGTTGTCGTCAGCTCGTGTCGTGAGATGTTGGGTTAAGTCCCGCAACGAGCGCAACCCTTAAGCTTAGTTGCCAGCATTAAGTTGGGCACTCTAAGTTGACTGCCGGTGACAAACCGGAGGAAGGTGGGGATGACGTCAAATCATCATGCCCCTTATGATTTGGGCTACACACGTGCTACAATGGACAGTACAAAGGGCAGCGAAACCGCGAGGTCAAGCAAATCCCATAAAGCTGTTCTCAGTTCGGATTGTAGTCTGCAACTCGACTACATGAAGCTGGAATCGCTAGTAATCGTAGATCAGCATGCTACGGTGAATACGTTCCCGGGTCTTGTACACACCGCCCGTCACACCACGAGAGTTCGTAACACCCGAAGCCGGTGGAGTAACCTTTTAGGAGCTAGCCGTCGAAGGTGGGACGAATGATTGGGGTGAAGTCGTAACAAGGTAGCCGTATCGGAAGGTGCGGCTGGATCACCTCCTTTCTAAGGATATATACGGAACAGTTTCAACAGAAACTGACGGAATAACGTGACATATTGTATTCAGTTTTGAATGCTCATCCGAGTATTCATGATTGTACATTGAAAACTAGATAAGTAAGTAAAAATAGATTTTACCAAGCAAAACCGAGTGAATTAGAGTTTTAAAAGCTTTATTCATTTAAATGAATCGCTAGTAATCGATTTGCCTACGGCAAAGAAGATTACTCACATAATTAATAACGTGATTAAGTTATTAAGGGCGCACGGTGGATGCCTTGGCACTAGAAGCTGATGAAGGACGTTACTAACGACGATATGCTTTGGGTAGCTGTAAGTAAGCGTTGATCCAGAGATTTCCGAATGGGGGAACCCAGCACAAGTTATGTTGTGTTATCGACATGTGAATACATAGCATGTCCGAAGGCAGACGCGGAGAACTGAAACATCTTAGTACCCGCAGGAAGAGAAAGAAAACTCGATTCCCTGAGTAGCGGCGAGCGAAACGGGAAGAGCCCAAACCAATGAGCTTGCTCATTGGGGTTGTAGGACACTCTACACGGAGTTACAAAAGAATTGATTAGACGAATCGTACTGGAAAGTCGAACCAGAGAAGGTAAGAGTCCTGTAGTCGAAAGTCAATTCTCTCCTGAGTGGATCCTGAGTACGACGGAGCACGTGAAATTCCGTCGGAATCCGGGAGGACCATCTCCCAAGGCTAAATACTCTCTAGTGACCGATAGTGAACCAGTACCGTGAGGGAAAGGTGAAAAGTACCCCGGAAGGGGAGTGAAAGAGAACTTGAAACCGTGTGCTTACAAGTAGTCAGAGCCCGTTAATGGGTGATGGCGTGCCTTTTGTAGAATGAACCGGCGAGTTACGATCTGATGCAAGGTTAAGCAGCGAATGCGGAGCCGCAGCGAAAGCGAGTCTGAACAGGGCGTTGAGTATTTGGTCGTAGACCCGAAACCAGGTGATCTACCCTTGGTCAGGTTGAAGTTCAGGTAACACTGAATGGAGGACCGAACCGACTTACGTTGAAAAGTGAGCGGATGAACTGAGGGTAGCGGAGAAATTCCAATCGAACCTGGAGATAGCTGGTTCTCTCCGAAATAGCTTTAGGGCTAGCCTCAAGTGATGATTGTTGGAGGTAGAGCACTGTTTGGACGAGGGGCCCCTCTCGGGTTACCGAATTCAGACAAACTCCGAATGCCAATCAATTTAACTTGGGAGTCAGAACGTGGGTGATAAGGTCCATGTTCGAAAGGGAAACAGCCCAGACCACCAGCTAAGGTCCCAAAATATATGTTAAGTGGCAAAGGATGTGGTATTGCCCAGACAACTAGGATGTTGGCTTAGAAGCAGCCATCATTTAAAGAGTGCGTAATAGCTCACTAGTCGAGTGACACTGCGCCGAAAATGTACCGGGGCTAAACATATTACCGAAGCTGTGGACTGTCCTTCGGACAGTGGTAGGAGAGCGTTCTAAGGGCGTCGAAGCATGATCGCAAGGACATGTGGAGCGCTTAGAAGTGAGAATGCCGGTGTGAGTAGCGAAAGATGGGTGAGAATCCCATCCACCGATTGACTAAGGTTTCCAGAGGAAGGCTCGTCCGCTCTGGGTTAGTCGGGTCCTAAGCCGAGGCCGACAGGCGTAGGCGATGGATAACAGGTTGATATTCCTGTACCGCCAATAATCGTTTTAAGCGATGGGGGGACACAGTAGGATAGGCGAAGCGTGCTGTTGGAGTGCACGTCCAAGCAGTAAGACTGAATGGTAGGCAAATCCGCCATTCACAAGGTCAAGCTGTGATGGGGAGAGGAAGCATGTTTTCCTCGAGTCGTTGATTTCACACTGTCGAGAAAAGCCTCTAGCTAGAGATTTGGCGCCCGTACCGCAAACCGACACAGGTAGTCAAGATGAGAATTCTAAGGTGAGCGAGAGAACTCTCGTTAAGGAACTCGGCAAAATGACCCCGTAACTTCGGGAGAAGGGGTGCTCTTTAGGGTTCACGCTCTGAAGAGCCGCAGTGAATAGGCCCAAGCGACTGTTTATCAAAAACACAGGTCTCTGCTAAACCGTAAGGTGATGTATAGGGGCTGACGCCTGCCCGGTGCTGGAAGGTTAAGAGGAGTGGTTAGCTTCTGCGAAGCTACGAATCGAAGCCCCAGTAAACGGCGGCCGTAACTATAACGGTCCTAAGGTAGCGAAATTCCTTGTCGGGTAAGTTCCGACCCGCACGAAAGGCGTAACGATTTGGGCACTGTCTCAACGAGAGACTCGGTGAAATCATAGTACCTGTGAAGATGCAGGTTACCCGCGACAGGACGGAAAGACCCCGTGGAGCTTTACTGTAGCCTGATATTGAAATTCGGCACAGCTTGTACAGGATAGGTAGGAGCCTTGGAAACGTGAGCGCCAGCTTACGTGGAGGCGTTGGTGGGATACTACCCTAGCTGTGTTGGATTTCTAACCCGCGCCATTGATCATGGCGGGAGACAGTGTCAGGCGGGCAGTTTGACTGGGGCGGTCGCCTCCTAAAGTGTAACGGAGGCGCTCAAAGGTTCCCTCAGAATGGTTGGAAATCATTCATAGAGTGTAAAGGCATAAGGGAGCTTGACTGCGAGACCTACAAGTCGAGCAGGGTCGAAAGACGGACTTAGTGATCCGGTGGTTCCGCATGGAAGGGCCATCGCTCAACGGATAAAAGCTACCCCGGGGATAACAGGCTTATCTCCCCCAAGAGTTCACATCGACGGGGAGGTTTGGCACCTCGATGTCGGCTCATCGCATCCTGGGGCTGTAGTCGGTCCCAAGGGTTGGGCTGTTCGCCCATTAAAGCGGTACGCGAGCTGGGTTCAGAACGTCGTGAGACAGTTCGGTCCCTATCCGTCGTGGGCGCAGGAAATTTGAGAGGAGCTGTCCTTAGTACGAGAGGACCGGGATGGACATACCTCTGGTGTACCAGTTGTCGTGCCAACGGCATCGCTGGGTAGCTATGTATGGACGGGATAAGTGCTGAAAGCATCTAAGCATGAAGCCCCCCTCAAGATGAGATTTCCCAACTTCGGTTATAAGATCCCTCAAAGATGATGAGGTTAATAGGTTCGGGGTGGAAGCATAGCGATATGTGGAGCTGACGAATACTAATCGATCGAAGACTTAATCCAATTTCAAGTTTTGATTGGTAGATTGATTTTACTTACTATCTAGTTTTGAATGTATAAGCATTCTATTGTCTGGTGACAATGGCAAAGAGGTCACACCTGTTCCCATGCCGAACACAGAAGTTAAGCTCTTTAGCGCCGATGGTAGTCGGACTTACGTTCCGCAAGAGTAGGACGTTGCCAGGCAATACTATTATTCCACAGTAGCTCAGTGGTAGAGCTATCGGCTGTTAACCGATCGGTCGTAGGTTCGAGTCCTACCTGTGGAGCCATATGGCCCCGTGGTCAAGCGGTTAAGACACCGCCCTTTCACGGCGGTAACACGGGTTCGAGTCCCGTCGGGGTCATTTACATATTGGAGAATTAGCTCAGCTGGGAGAGCATCTGCCTTACAAGCAGAGGGTCGGCGGTTCGAACCCGTCATTCTCCACCATCTTATTGAATTAAATACATGCTGGAGGGGTAGCGAAGTGGCTAAACGCGGCGGACTGTAAATCCGCTCCTTCGGGTTCGGCAGTTCGAATCTGCCCCCCTCCACCATCTTTATTGGGCTATAGCCAAGCGGTAAGGCAACGGACTTTGACTCCGTCACTCACTGGTTCGAATCCAGTTAGCCCAGCCATTAGAGCCATTAGCTCAGTTGGTAGAGCATCTGACTTTTAATCAGAGGGTCAGAGGTTCGAATCCTCTATGGCTCACTCTTAGCACTCTTTTTTAAGAGTGCTTTTTTTATGTTTTTTTTTAAAGAAGTAAAATTAATAATTATCTATTATGTATTTTCATTCAAGGCTATCGTTACTTTTATGATATAATTTGATTGTATGATGGCTGTTTATCAACTTGATAAAATAGTTTTCATTGTAATTAGGTTACCGGAGGAGATGCTATGAATTTTGGCAGCTTTTTTGAAAATTTTAACACGGTAAAGTTAATAACTAGTGTATTAGATTTAGTCATCGTCTGGTACGTGATTTATCTTCTAATCACGGTATTTAAAGGTACAAAAGCTATTCAACTCCTCAAAGGAATCATTGTTATTGTAATTGGTCGATGGGTAAGTGCAGCTTTAGATTTGACTACAACGGCTCGCTTGTTCGACATGGTTATTCAATGGGGATTCTTGGCAATCATTGTAATCTTCCAACCAGAAATCCGTCGTGCTTTAGAACAGTTGGGACGAGGGAATTTATTCCGTCGCTATACTGCTAGTTCTTCAGCTGATCAGCAAAAGTTGATTAAATCAGTTTCTGGTGCTGTACAATATATGGCTAAGAGACGTATTGGTGCCTTAATTGTTTTTGAGAAGAAAACAGGGTTACAAGATTATATCGAAACAGGTATCCCAATGGATTCTGATATCTCACAAGAATTGTTAACTAACGTTTTCATTCCGAATACACCATTACATGATGGCGCAATGATTATTCAAGGTACTAAAATAGCAAGTGCAGCTTGTTATTTACCGCTCTCTGACAGTTCTAAGATTTCGAAAAGCTTAGGTACAAGACACCGAGCGGCTGTTGGTATTTCAGAAGTATCGGATGCATTTACTGCGGTAGTATCAGAAGAAACAGGTTCTATTTCTATAACCTTTGATGGAAAACTCCGTAAAGACATTTCATTAGAAGTCTTTGAAGAATTATTAGCTGAACATTGGTTTGATACCAGACTTCAAAAGAAAGGTGTGAATTAGAATGTTTGAGAACAAATGGGGGTTACGTTTTGTAGCATTTGTCTTAGCATTAGCCTTCTTTTTAACTGTGAATAATGTCTTTGGTAATATTTTCAGTTCTTCAGCGTTAACTCAAAGTACAACGCGAACAATACAAAATGTGCCAGTAGAAGCTACATATAATAGTAAAGAATTATACGCATCTGGCATACCTGAAAATGTAGATGTCCAATTAAAGGGTTCACAATCTAAAGTTTTAAAAGCACAACAGTCTGACGATATTAAAGTGGAACTAGATTTGACTAAAACAAAGCTAGGGAAACATAAAGTCGACTATGTTATTAAAGGATTGGACAAGGATGTTGAAGGTACTGTTAATCCTAAACAGGCTAATGTCAATCTAGAGAAAAAGATCACTAGAGAAATGACTGTTCAAGCTGATGTGAGCAATAAGGACATTAATTCAGATTACAAAATTGCAAATGAATATGTTTCTCCCCATAAAGTCAAAGTAATTGGCGGCGAACATCAAGTGGATGATATTGCGTATTTGAAAGCAACTTTCAAAGATAATACTAATGTTAGCCAAGATACGACAGACACTGGAGAAATTGTAGCCTTTGATAAAAATTTGAATAAAATCGATGTTATAACTAAACCGAGCAATGTTAATATAACTGTAGAACTGAAGCCATATAGCAAAAAAGTAGATATTAAGAAAAAAGTGATTGGTAAAGCAAACTCGAATATAAAAGCGAGTGATATTGATTTATCAAAGCAACAAGTTGAAATCTTTGGAAACAGAGAAGACTTAAGTGATATCAATGAAATTACAGGTGAAATCAATCTTTCTGATTTCGATAATTCTGATGAAGCACCTGTAAAATTGAATATTCCTGACAAAGTGACAAATACAAATTCAAGTGATATCAATGCATATTTATCGACACACTAAAATTTTTAGCAATAAAAGGAGAAATTTGAAATGGGCAAATATTTTGGGACTGACGGTGTAAGAGGCGTAGCAAATAAAGAACTTACGCCTGAACTTGCTTTCAAATTAGGAAGATATGGAGGTTATGTTTTAGCACATAATGAAGATAAAAAACATCCGCAAGTACTCGTTGGACGTGATACACGAGTTTCTGGCGAAATGTTGGAATCTGCGCTTATTGCAGGACTAATTTCTATCGGTGCCGAAGTAATGAGATTAGGTGTTATTTCTACACCTGGTGTTGCTTATCTAACTAAAGAAATGGATGCAGAACTAGGAGTAATGATTTCTGCTTCACATAACCCAGTTGCGGATAATGGTATTAAATTCTTTGGATCAGATGGATTTAAATTATCTGACGATCAAGAAAGTGAAATTGAAGCATTATTGGATGAAGCAAATCCTGACTTACCTCGTCCAGTGGGTAATGAAATTGTACATTACTCTGATTACTTTGAAGGTGCTCAAAAATATTTAAGTTATATTAAATCAACAGTGGATGTTAATTTAGATGGACTTAAAATTGCATTGGACGGCGCAAATGGTTCTACTTCACAACTTGCTCCATTTTTATTTGGAGATTTAGAAGCAGATACAGAAGTGATAGGCTGCAGCCCAGATGGTTACAATATCAATGACGGCGTAGGTTCGACGCATCCTGAAGCATTAGCGAAAACAGTAGTAGAAACAGAAAGTGACTTTGGTTTAGCCTTTGACGGTGACGGAGATCGCTTAATTGCTGTAGATGAAAAAGGAAACATTGTAGATGGTGACCAAATTATGTTTATTATTGGGCAAGAAATGGCT
Organism: Staphylococcus piscifermentans; assembly: GCF_900186985.1. Classification (NCBI taxonomy): domain Bacteria; kingdom Bacillati; phylum Bacillota; class Bacilli; order Caryophanales; family Staphylococcaceae; genus Staphylococcus; species Staphylococcus piscifermentans. The sequence continues at coordinate 958,947 of NZ_LT906447.1, forward strand.
AAAAACCAAGAACTCAATGATAATATGATTGTTTCTACAGTAATGAGCAACCTTGGATTCTATAAAGCATTAGAAGCTGAAGGTATTCAATCCAATAAAACTAAAGTTGGCGATCGTTATGTTGTAGAAGAAATGCGCAAAGGTAATTATAACCTTGGTGGCGAACAATCCGGTCATATTGTATTAATGGATTACAATACGACAGGTGATGGATTGCTTACAGGCGTACAATTAGCTGCAGTAATCAAATTAACAGGAAAATCATTAAGTGAGCTTGCAGGACAAATGAAAAAATATCCTCAATCATTGATTAATGTACGTGTTACTGATAAACATGGCGTTACAGATAACGCAGATGTTAAAGCAGAAATGGACCGTGTAGAAGCTGATATGAATGGAGAAGGACGTATCTTAGTTCGTCCATCAGGCACTGAACCATTAGTGCGTGTCATGGTAGAAGCAGCTACAGATGAAAAGGCTCAAAATTATGCACAGCAAATTGCTGATGTAGTAGAAGAAAAAATGGGCTTAGATCAATAAAGTAATATAAAAATAGCAGGAGCTGGGACAAAATAATGTCTCAGCTCCTGCTATTTAGATTGGCAGTAGCTATCTGAATAGAAAATGTGCTTGTTCTAAGCTTTTTCCTATTTTCGTTAGTCTTGCATAACGGGGTAATGAAATAATTTTAATCAATGTTATTTCTGCCCCGATTTTCTATCTCACCATTTGGATTTCATCGTGTTGTATTAAATCTTCTAATAATCTATTGTGTTCAAATGAACGTCTAATTGAAACTTTGCCAATCACATTCATTGTAATGGTATCTTTATCAATTTTAAGGATATGAATTTGTATATTTTTCACATGGTGATATAAAAATATTTTCGTAATTTTATTTTGGATATCTTGGGAGTAATCTGCTTGAATATGCACTTTGATAGATTCACTTAATCGAATAGATTTAAAGAGCATATCTTCTCTGAACACATATTGGATAATCACTATTAAGATAGTAGAAACGATACCGATAAAATAGAGACCAGAACCTAATGCCATTCCGATACCTGATGTTATCCAAATACCTGCTGCTGTAGTTAGCCCATTGACATTTTGATTTCTGATTAGGATGGTACCTGCACCAATAAAACTAATTCCGCTTACAACTTGAGCACCAATACGTGAAGGATCCAGGCTGATATTAGTTTCATGTAGAATATCGTTGAATCCGTATTTAGAGATGATTAGAAAGAGGGCAGAAGCTGCAGCAACAAGTATATGTGTTCTTATACCTGCTGATTTCAATCGCACTGTCCTCTCATATCCTATTGTAGCGCCGCATATAGCCGAAATAAAAATACGTAAAAATAAATCTAATTGAAACATCATCATTATCGTTTTCCCCTTGTTCTCTCTTCTCTATAAATAATATATACCACTTATGGAAAAAAATAGACTGGCAACTCACGTTTATTTGTGAATTGCCAGTTTTAAATTTTATTTTAGAGTTGGTTGTAAACAGTTTTGTTATAATCAGATATTTTATTCTGAATAAAATTCATGGGAAATATCTAACTTCTAACAAAAATGGCAAATTATTTGTAATAATCATAGTTGTAAGCGTATTCACTTTAAGTAAATGTTTGCAATTATGAAAACAAACATTGTACAATGATTTATATTACGTACAAAGGAGGGCAGAGGTAACAAATTATAATTATAGCGCCCGTACAACTTAAGCGAAGAAAGCAGCGATTTATAACTTAAAGCAGAAGTCATAATAGCTTTGAAGCGGATGTTGTAGACGAGGAAGACAGTGATCGATTATCGGCGGATGCTGTCTCGGATGAGGTCATTCGTAAATTTACAAAGCAAAACACGGAGGCGACTCGGTGCACAAAGTTTGTAAATAGACCGACGTTTATATTTTTTTATTTTTTTATATTTTTTGAAGCGGAACTCAAATACAAGGGGATAGTACGCCTTTTTTAAGCGATTGGTGTGAGCAATTACTTTCAAGGTGTTAATTTTTGATGTGTTGCTATTGAATAAGTGAGAAGATTTAATTAGATAACTAAAAAAAGAAAATATTCCCCTGTCAAAAGGGTTACCGCAATTTTAAAATGCGGAGGAATTTTATTATGTGTGGAATCGTAGGATATATTGGGAAAGATAATGCTAAAGAAATTTTACTTAAAGGTTTAGAGAAATTAGAATATAGAGGTTATGATTCAGCTGGTATTGCATTAGAAAATAAAAACGGTGTTACAGTTTTTAAAGAAAAAGGTCGTATTGCAGATTTAAGAAACCTTGCTGATGATAGTGACGTAGACGGTACATTAGGAATTGGACATACTCGTTGGGCGACACACGGTGTGCCTAATCATGAGAACTCTCATCCTCATCAATCTGCATCTAAACGCTTTACTTTAGTGCATAACGGAGTAATTGAGAACTATGAAGAATTGCGCGATGAATATTTACCGAATGTAAAATTCTTATCAGAAACAGATACTGAAGTTATCGTACAATTAATTGAACATTTTTCAGATAAAGGTCTTTCAACAGAAGAAGCATTCGTGGAAGTTGTGAAATTGTTGCATGGTTCTTATGCTTTAGCTTTATTAGACGAAGAAGATAAAGATACAATTTATGTAGCTAAAAATAAATCACCATTATTAATTGGTGTAGGCGATGAATTTAACGTTGTAGCATCTGATGCTTTAGCAATGTTGCAAGTTACAAATGAATATAAAGAAATTCAAGACCACGAGATTGTTATCGTTAAACGTGATGAAGTTGTGATCAAAGATTTAGACGGCAATGTTCAAGACCGTGATACTTATACAGCTGAAATTGATGCCGCTGATGCTGAAAAAGGTGTTTATGATCATTATATGCTTAAAGAAATTCATGAACAGCCAGCTGTAATGCGTCGTATTATTCAAGAATACCAAGACGAAGAAGGTAACTTGAAAATGGATGATGCTATTATTGACGAAGTTGCAAAAGCAGACCGTATCTACATTATTGCAGCAGGTACAAGTTACCATGCCGGTTTAGTAGGTAAAGAATTTATTGAAAAATGGGCAGGCGTACCAACTGAAGTACATGTAGCTTCTGAGTTTGTATATAATACACCGCTTCTTTCTGAAAAACCATTGTTCATCTATATTTCACAATCAGGTGAAACTGCAGACAGCCGTGCTGTATTAGTAGAAATGAAAAAACGCGGTCATAAATCTCTTACAGTTACAAACGTACCAGGCTCAACATTATCACGTGAAGCAGATCACACGTTGTTATTACATGCTGGACCTGAGATTGCAGTAGCATCTACAAAAGCATACACTGCACAAATTGCTGTGCTTTCTATTCTTTCTCAAATCGTGGCTGAACGTCATGGTAAAGAAGCAACTATCGATTTATTACAAGAATTAGCAAAAGCAGCTAATGCTATGGAAGCAGTTGTAGATGATGCTGAATTTATGGAACAAATTGCAACTGATTATTTAGCAACAACACGCAATGCGTTCTTTATCGGCCGTACAATTGATTACAACGTCAGTCTTGAAGGTGCCTTGAAACTAAAAGAAATTTCATATATTCAAGCTGAAGGTTTTGCAGGCGGCGAATTAAAACACGGTACAATTGCCTTGATTGAAGACAATACACCTGTTATTGCACTTGCAACTCAAGAAAATGTAAACTTATCTATCCGTGGTAATGTGAAAGAAGTTGCTGCACGTGGTGCACATACTTGCATTATTTCAATGGACGGTTTGAATAAAGCAGGAGACACTTATGTGATTCCTCAAATTAATGAATTGTTGACGCCACTCGTGTCAGTAGTACCATTACAATTAATTTCATACTATGCTGCGTTGCACCGTGGCTTAGACGTTGATAAACCACGTAACTTAGCTAAATCAGTTACTGTAGAATAATAATCGTTTTACAAACTGTCACTTTTCAACGAAGTGGCAGTTTTTTTATATATTACTAGGTTGCTAAAATACTGTTAAAATGCCATAATCAAGGCGATAACTAGAACTTGGAGGATAAGTAATGGATAACGTACAAGCGATATTTTTAGATATGGACGGAACAATACTGCAACACAATAATAAAGTATCAGATGAAACGGCTGAGATAATTAAAAAACTACGTCAAGTTGGATATAAAGTATTTATCGCAACAGGACGTTCTTTTGATGAAATTAAAAATCTAACACCAGAAGGATTTGAAATTGATGGTGTCATATCTTCAAATGGTACACGCGGTGATGCAGAAGGTAAAATGATTTTTGCACATAGTTTGACTTATAATGCAGTCCAACAAATTATTAAAGAAGCTAAAGCGCAACATATTTATTATGAAGTATTTCCGTTCAGCGGCAAGCGAATGATTTTAAATGAAGATTATGAGTGGATTACGAAGATGATAGAAGGAGATACCCCTCCTAACAATGTTAGCATCAGCGAGTGGAATTCACGTAAAACTGCACTCAATGGCAATGTTGATTGGGTTGATGAAATTCCTGAAACGAAATTTTCTAAGATTTATATGTTCACACCTGATTTAGAAAAAGTAACAAGCTTCAGAGAACACTTAATTGAAGAAAAAGATACATTGCAAATTTCTGTATCTAACTCTTCTCGTTACAATGCAGAAACTATGGCGGCTGGCATTGATAAGGGTACAGGTATAAAAGAAATGATCGAGTATTTTAATATTCCGCAATCAGCTACACTAGTGATAGGTGATAGTGATAACGACCGCTCAATGTTTGCTTTCGGACATTATACAGTTGCTATGAAAAATGCACGGCCTGAAATTCAAGCGCTCGCTAAAGATGTGACATCTTATGATAATGAAGAAAATGGGGCTGCACGCTATTTAGAAGAACATTTCTTAAAATAAAAAAAGAAGTCGGTGAAAACTTTTGAGGTTTCCACCGACTTTTTTGAGACTAGAATTATATCTTAGTCTATTTATTCAATTATTTTTTAAAATCATCTGAACGTTCATCAACATCTTTTTTCTTATTTTTTAAATGATCAAATGTTGAATCTGAATATTCTTCTTTAGTTTCTTTTAAATCTTCTTGTTTGCCGTCTGTGTTAAATTTTTCTTCAGCTTTATCTTTCGTTTCAGATGCTTTATTTGTAACATGATTCGTTTTATTGTCTTTATTGCTATCTTTTTCTTTAGCTTTTTTAGAACCTTTTACAGTAGCGGAACTTTCAACTACTTTATCTCCAATAGTAGTAGATTTCTGTTTACTTTCTGGGTGGAAGTGCTCTGTAGCTTTACTAAAGAATTGAACAATAGCCATTAAGTTTAAGTAGTAAACGACGATACGAATAACATACATAATTACAATCACAACATAAACTAATATTTTAGCTAAGTTTTGAGACATATGTTGCGTCGCAAGCACTACTAATTGTGGTATGGGTTCAGAGAAAATAATGACAATTAAGTTTAATAAAATTAAACCTAAGAATAATTTGAACCATGAATGACGACCATTTTTAAGAGATTTAAAGCTTTGTTTGACGTCTTTAAATGCTCCTGCTTGACGGTCTCTTAAATATGCAACAACATAAGCAATTACAATATAAGTAAAGAACCAAATAAACAGTGACGCGATTAATTTAGATATTGTCAAACCGATTAATTGAACGGTAATTAAAGCACCCATATTACCGCCTGTACCACTTTGCATACGAGATAGAATCGTGTGCATGAGGGCACTGAATAATTGGTTAACAACTGTTACTACAATGATGGTAATGAGCATTACTAACAGTGTAAACAATGCAAGTTTGACACTTTTTAGGTAGCTTCCTTTTTTGAAAGCAGTAAATACATCTGTTAAATGAACATCTTCTTTATGAATCGCTTTATAAACTACATTAATTGTACCAACTACTAATTGGAACCCTACAAATAAAAATATGAGCAATGGTATAATCAAGGCAATAATCAATGGTAGAGCTGCTTGGAACATTGGACCTTGATACATCATTGACATCATAAACATTTGCAGTGCCTGTTGCACGGGCATAAATGTAAATGCAACGATTAAAATGAATACAAAGAATGTTAAAATGCTGAAAAGAGCAGTTTTAGCATTTTGCGGCTTTGCATTCTTAAAAGCTTGTTTGTAAAATGTAAACAATGGCTTAGCACTCCTTTGATATGATATAAATACAATATCAAAAATTTGCTTGCATTCAAATTAAAAAACAAGTCAAATGTATATTATGTTACTTTTTAAGAATTTATAAACTGATATAAGGGTGATAAAAATGAAATTTGCAGTAATTACAGACATCCACGGAAATATGGATGCGTTATCAGCAGTGTTTAAAGATATTGATCGCAGAGGTGATATCGATCACATCTATAACTTAGGCGATGTGATAGGTATTGGTCACAATACAAATGAAGTGTTAGGAATTTTGACTGCCAGAGATGACGTAACTTCTATTGCCGGTAACCATGATGAAGCCATTATGTCTGTCATCAATGACACGCCTTATCCAGAAGATTTAAAAGACAAATTTTATGAGCATCATCACTGGGTAGCCGAGCATTTAAACCCTCAGTATTATGAATTTCTTAATGCATTGCCACGCGAATTCACCTTAGATTTGCTAGGTCAATCAGTATTAGGAATTCATTATGAAATTGAGAATAACAAATTAGAAGATACTATAGATCAAATTCCCTTCAGTCCGATTGTGGAACCGACAGCAGAACATATGAAAGAGTTATTTGCGGATAAAGAAGCGGATGTGATTTTATTCGGACATAATCATACATTACATCACTTCATCAACGAGGATACAGTTTATTTTAATCCAGGTTCAGTGGGACTTAATCGTGCACCTTACACTGTATATGGTATTGTAACGATTACGCCGGAACATTCTAATATAGAACAAGTTCGTGTCGCTTATGATAATACACGTTTCATAGATGGCTTTGAGGAAAAAGAAGTGCCAGGCAGAGCGCTGATCTTTGATAAGTTTATACAATAATGAAAAAGATCGTTGCTTCATCATCCTACACAGGGTGGGGGGAAGCAACGATCTTTTTATTGAGCGACCGTAATATGATCGCATAAAGTTTTCGTACTATGATTGTTATCTTTAGATTCTAACTGTACTGTCATATGGTGAATATTTAAAGCGTTTAACCGATCTTCGATACGGTGTAATAATTGCTCGCATTCTTCGATTGTCATTGTATCTTGAACGACAGCGTGACAACTAAAAGCATTTAGATCATTAGAAATCGTCCACACGTGACAATCATGGACATTTTGAATTTCTTTTTCCTCTAGAACTGTGTTAATGACTTCATCGATATTAATATCTTTAGGCGTACCTTCCATCAAGATAGTTAAGGACTCTTTGATTAAACCATAACTGCTACGTAATAACAGTACAGATACCAACATACTGGCAATAGGATCTGCCAATGTGAAATTAAAGGCCCAAATTAACAGTGCTGCCACAATCGCACCTACAGAACCGAGTAAATCTCCAAGCACGTGCAAGAAAGCACCGCGCATATTGATATTATGATGTGTATCTCCACCGTGCATCATTAACCACGCCACTACAATATTGACAATTAAACCTATTACACTGATGGTTAACATTTCAGTAGACATGACTGCTGGGGGCGCAGAGATTCTGCGTATAGCTTCGATTACGATACCGATACTGATAACTAGAAGCAATACACCGTTAAAGAGTGCCGCTAATATTTCAAAGCGTTTGTAGCCGAAAGTCATTTCTGTTGTAGCATGACGTTCCGCATATTTAAATGCAAAGAGTGCGAGTCCTAATGAAAAGGTATCACTTAACATATGTACGCCATCAGATAACAAAGCTAAACTGTTGGCAACATAGCCGCCAATAAGTTCGACTACCATGAAAATGCTAATAATAGCAAATGAAATTGCAAGCACACGTTTATTATCAGTATGGACATGATGATGGTGATGAGCGTGATGATGATTTGAATGACTCATAATATAGCTTCCTTTCTAATACTCTATTGTACAGGGTGCTCTGCGTGATGGATTGCCTGATTTAATAAGGTCACGACATGAGCATCATTCAGCATATAGATTTTTGATTGACCTTGACGTTCTGATTTAACGAGTTCAGCATTTCTCAGTATTTTCAACTGATGAGATACATTTGACTGTGAAAGTTCTAAGGTGTGTGTGATATGACCCACACTGCAAGGCCCTTGTTCTAGTAAGTGCATAATTCTGATACGGTTGGGTTCACTTAATGCTTTGAAAATGTCTGTTACATTGGCGAGCGTGCTCGATTTGAGTTCCTGATGGGGCATAAGAATTCTCCTTCTCATTAATATATGAACATTTATTCATGTATTAATATATCTCTATTTTAAACTGAAGTCAATCATTTGAGAGGAGGTACTTGAAGTTTAATGCAAGATGGCACAGGGAACTAAATCAATATATAATATTCTATAATCGAGGAGTGATGGATTTGAGTATTCTAGTATTAGGCGCTAATGGCGGTGTCGGTAAACAAATCGTTTCAAAATTAAAAGAAGATAATAAAGAAGTTGCAGCAGCTTATCGTAAAAATGATCAAGTAGACAAAGCAGTCGGTGAAGGATACGATGCCAGAAATATAGATGTAGAAAGACACAAAATTGATGAATTAGCTGACAAATTTAAAGATTTTGATCAAGTCGTATTCTCAGTAGGCTCAGGAGGCAGTACAGGAGATGACAAAACAATTATCGTTGACTTAGATGGAGCTGTAAAAGCAATCGAAGCCAGTAAAAAAGCAGGCGTCAAACATTTTGTAATGGTTTCAACATACGATTCCAATCGTGAAGCATTCGACAGTGTTCCAGAATTGAAACCTTATACAATTGCAAAACATTATGCTGATGAGCATTTACGCAATTCAGGCTTATTCCACACAATTGTACATCCTGGTGCTTTAGAAAATGGCCCTGGTACGGGCAACGTGGATATCGCTGAACATTTTGACGGTGGCGGTTCTGTACCACGTGAGGATGTCGCTTCTGTAATTGTAGATGTTCTAGAAAATGAAAAATTCCAAGGTGGAGAATTCCAAGTTATCAGCGGCTCTGAACCTATCTCAGATGCTTTAGAAAATTATTATAAAAATCATCAATAGAATAAGGTGACGAGTTATCACTTTTAAGAAGGAAGCGGGACATTCATTTGGTTCCGCTTCCTTTTTTCACGAATACGGTATGTAATACCTAAGATTTGTTATAATAAAGGTATTAAAACCGTGGGGGTAAATCATGAAAATTTCAAAGACAAAGATATATGAAAAAATTGCCGACATTATATTAGAACAAATTAAATCTGGAGAATACGCGGTCGGCGATAAATTGCCTTCCATACAAGCGCTTTCGAAAGAATACGGTGTCAGTGTGGCTTCGGTCAGAGAAGCATTCAACGCTTTACGCACAATAGGTGTCATTGAAATTAAACAAGGTTACGGTACATTTGTGACCAAGCAAGAACCTGTCTTTTTTAATTTAGAAGAAACATCGTTAACGCATCGACAAGTAGAGGAGTTGCTGGAATTAAGAGCGATTGTAGAGTTAGCTACGGTGAAAAAAGCGGCAACACATAGTACAACCGATGATTTAGCAGAAATGGAAGCAGCTTTGAAAATGATGGAACGTGCAGTTACAGATGGGACTTCAGGTGAAGCGGCTGATTTAAAATTTCATTTAGCTATCGCAAAGGCAGCACAGAATTCGATGCTGTTTGATTTGATGAACAATATTTCGGATGTCATTCAAGAAACAATGAGAGAAACAAGGAAAGTTTATTTATTTAATAAGCAGAAAACCTTGAAACGTTTGTATGATGAACATTTAAAAATATATCATGCGCTTACCAACAAAGATGCTGAAGCGGCAGAAGCCTATATGAGTGCACATTTAGAAGAAGTGCAACAAACTATCTTGCAAAATATTAATAAAAGTCCAATACAATAATTGTTAATCGTACGCACCCAGTTCAATGCTGGGTGTTTTTTATAACATAAACTCAGATAAAGTTTAAACATCTGATGACTAGCTGTTTGATTAGCGCTATAATAAGTGAGTATTCTATTTCGTTTTTAATTTATTGAAGTACGGAAATATTGTGGGGACGATGTTAGGGTGACTTTTCTAGATTAAAAATAAAATTGAAAATCTCATAGGGATAAGATATGCGAAAAAATAAAGGGCAGCATATCGTGAAAGGGTGTAAAGAATGAAAGTCAGTTTATTCTCAACTTGTTTAGTTGAAGCATTTCACACACGTATAGGTATTGCGACGGTTGAATTGCTTGAAAGATTGGGTTGTGAAGTAGACTATCCAGCCGCGCAAATATGTTGTGGTCAGCCTGCTTATAACTCTGGTTATTTTGAAGATGCGAGACAATCGGCGAAACAAATGATTAAGGCATTTAAAGATTCGGAATATGTGGTTGCCCCGTCCGGCTCTTGTATAACAATGTTTAAACACTATCCAAGCTTATTTGAAGATGATCCAGTAATGCACCAAGCGGCCATTGACTTAGCGGATAAATCGTATGAACTTACGCAATTTATCGTTAATGTCTTGGGAGTGCATGATGTCGGAGCAACTTTAGAAGGTAAAGCAACAGTTCATCCATCATGCCACATTACTCGTGTATTAGGTGTCGTGAACGAACCTCAAGAATTATTGAGCAACGTGCAAGGCTTGGAATTAGTAGAGTTACCGAAATATTATAATTGTTGCGGTTTCGGTGGTACATTTGCCGTTAAAATGTCAGATGTTTCCAGTGAAATGGTGGATGAAAAAGCGCATTGCGTAGAAGCAACAGGTGCAGATTATTTAATTGGCGCTGATGCAAGTTGTTTAATGAATATTGAAGGACGCCTGAAACGTATCAATAGCAAAGTTAAAGTATTGCATATCGCAGAAGTCCTTAATCATCAACTAGAAGGGGCGGTGCGTTAAGATGGGTATGAGAATCGGTGATAAAACTTTTAAAGAGGCATTTAAAGTAGAGAAGCAGAACACGTTCATGCGTGGTGCTGTAAGCAGTGCACAAGATGGTTTGAGAACTAAAAAGTTAAAAGCTCAAGAAGAACTTGGCAACTGGGAAGAGTGGAGACAATTATCAGCGGAAATTCGTCAACATACTTTAGAAAATCTGGATTATTATCTGCAACAACTTGCAGGCAATGTCGCAAAATTAGGCGGAAATGTATATTTTGCTGAAACAAAAGAAGAAGCATCTGAGTATATTGCAAATGTTATTAAAGAAAAGAATGCGACTAAAATAGTGAAATCTAAGTCGATGGTGACAGAAGAAATTAATATGAACCATGTACTAGAAGCCACAGGTGCAGAAGTGGTAGAAACAGACTTAGGTGAATATCTCTTGCAAATTGATGAAGCGGATCCGCCTTCACATATTGTCGCACCTGCTTTGCATAAAAATCGTACTCAAATTCAACGTGTATTGAAAGCTAAAGAAGGATACGAAGGCAGTGATGATCCAACAGAGATGGCGCGTTTTGTACGTAAGATTATGCGTGAAAAATTCTTGGCAGCTGAAGTAGGGATTACAGGATGCAACTTTGCAGTCGCGGATAGCGGCAGTTTCTGCTTAGTAACCAATGAAGGGAATGCACGTATGACTACCACTGTTCCTCAAACACAAATTACTGTAATGGGCATGGAACGTATTGTACCTTCTTTTAAAGAGATGGAAGTCTTAGTAGGCATGCTTTCAAGAAGTGCTGTAGGACAAAAATTACCTAGTTATGTGACTACTTTAACAGGACCTCGTGGTGCAGGAGAAATTGATGGACCAGAAGAATTTCATCTTGTAGTAGTAGATAATGGACGATCAAGCATCTTAGGTACTGCCTTCCAATCAATTCTGCAATGTATTCGCTGTGGAGCTTGTATGAACGTCTGTCCAGTTTACAGACATTCTGGAGGCCATAGTTACGGTTCTATTTATCCTGGACCAGTGGGAGCTGTACTATCGCCATTATTAGGCGGCTATGAAGAATATGGACAATTACCTTATGCTTCTTCACTTTGTGCAGCCTGCTCAGAAGCATGTCCAGTTAAGATACCGCTTCACGATTTACTCTTGAAACATCGTCAAGTTGAAGCAGAGGAATTAAAACGCTCTGCATTAGGTGAAAGACTTGTCATGAAAGGATTTGGAATTGGTACAACAAAACCGCATCTTTTCCAATATAGTATTAAAATGGCGGGTCCTGCTTTGAAACCATTCGAGAATAAAGAAGGCTGGGTAGAAAAAGGTCCGAAACCTTTACATGCTTGGACACAATCTCGTGATTTTCCGACACCTGAAAAAGAACGATTCAATCATTGGATGAAAGCACATTTAAAACAGAAGGAAGGTAATCATTGATGACTGGCCAAGTAACCAATCTTAATAAATTCATGGCGAATATTCAAAACGCATTAGAACGTCCATTACCTGAAAAGGTAGTAAAACCTGAATGGTCTGTTGAGCCTCAAGCTAAGACTTTGACTGACTTATCGCAAGATCAATTAGTCGACCATTTAGAAAAAGAATGTGCAAACATTCATACAGCATTTTATAAAACTACTACACATCAATTAAACGATATATTGAAAGAAGTCATACTACAATTCGGCGGCAGTCCAGTTATTCGCTTTGATGATCCACGTTTTGAACAATACCAAGTAGCGTTCAATGATTTCGAAACTACCATATGGGATGAAACTCAACCTGAGGCAAGTAAGAAAGCTGCAGAAAGTGCACAAGTCGGTGTTACGTTCAGTGATTATTGTTTAAGCGAGAGCGGAACAATTGTGCTGTATTCTGGTAAAGGGCGCGGTCGTGCGGTCAGTTTGATGCCGGAGACTTATGTTGCGTTGATTCCTAAATCTACTATTGTTCCTAGATTTACGCAAGCAGCTGAAGGATTATATGATAAAAATCAAACGTACTCACGTTTTCCATCTTGTGTTAACTTTATTACCGGACCTTCTAACTCAGCAGATATTGAAATGAATCTGGTAGTAGGTGTCCATGGCCCTGTTAAAGCTGCATATATTGTTATTGAAGATATTTAATCAAAAAAATTAATCTCTCTTGCTATCATTAGCTTTTTTAAAGTAAATGATAGTGAGAGTTTTTATTTATAAATTGATAACAAATTTAAAAGACCTGAACTTTTTCCGTAGTTCAGGTCTTTGCGCAAATTTTTTAACAATATGAATAACTACATTATTCATAGACATTAATCATATTCATTACCTTATATGTAACACATGTTAAGTTTTTATTAACATACTCTTATTATAAGGGGTACAGTCCACTTTGTACAAGCACTAATCCTTCTTTTTTTGTAGAAAAAATACGACATTTTTTTTGCTTACTACTCAAAAAAATACAAATGAGATTCAAAAATGAAAATGTAAAAAATTTTCATTAGAATTACGTAATAAAAACGTAAATATTGTACCTTTACTATCCTCAATAACAAAATATTGTTATAATATTTAGGATAACATGTACATAAGCAACACGTTTGATAAAACATGTTCTGGTTAATTACGACTATTTTATAAATAATGTTTACATAAAATAAATGATTTAATTGATACTTATGGAGGTGGACATATTCCATGCCGTTGTTTTTGGAACCGATTTTTAAAGAAAGGATCTGGGGGAGCAACCATTTGACTAAATATGGTTATCATTTGCCAGAAAACGATGTTGGGGAAGTTTGGGCAATTTCTGCACATCAACATGGTGACAGTATTATTACCAACGGAATTTATGCCGGAGAAACATTAAGCAGTGTTTGGAAAGCGCATAAAGAACTTTTTGGAGAGTTTCCAAGTGCACAATTTCCTTTAATGGTTAAGATGATTGATGCTCAAGAACCATTATCTGTACAAGTACACCCCGATACAAACTATGCTTATGAGCATGAGAATGGGGATTACGGAAAAAAAGAATGCTGGTATATTATCGAAGCGGAAGAAAACGCAGAGATTATCTATGGTTTGAACACGGATTCGAAAGAGGAGTTTATAGAAGCATTAGATGAAGAAGCACCGCATGGCTTATTTAAACATATTCCTGTCAAAGCAGGAGATTTCTTCTTTGTGCCAAACGGGATTGTGCATGCAATCGGAAAAGGAATCACAGTTTATGAAGTAACGCAATCATCGGATGTGACATACCGTATTTATGATTACGATCGCACTGATGAGTCAGGCAACCAACGTGAAATGCATATTGAAAAAGCAAAAGATGTCGTTGAAGTAAGAGAAGAGAGTCCTAATGTGATACCAGAAACTGAAATTATTGAAAATCATAAGCGCACGCAATATATTTCAAATGACAGTTTCACGGTTGTAAAATGGGAAATTACAGGAACGTTAAATTATATGAAACCTAGAGAATTTTGCTTGGTTACTATCTTAGATGGAGAAGGCACATTGGTAACTGATGGAGATATTTATGAAATAGAAAAAGGTAAGAGCTTTATTCTAACTTCTGAAGACTTAGACAATATCTTTAAAGGTGACTTTACGCTAATGATCACTTATGTGTAATCGATGTTAAAGAAAATGAGGTATGACAAATGCGTAAGTTTTTATATTTAGCTTTGATATGTGGGATATTATCAGGCGCAGGTATTTTCTTGAATTTTCCTAAGTATCCTAATTTAATGATTCCAGCAGCCTTTGCGATATTGGGAATGATTTGTGCGTTGATTACAATTGCTGATAAGAAAACCAGCGGCATGTTAACACTCGGCGGTGTATTAATTAACTTAATGCCACTGTTAGCTATATTTATGATGCCAAAGTAATGAACGGTTGTAACATGGTATATCATTTGGTATAACTGTTTAAAATAGCAATTTGCAATAGATAAAAGGAAAATCAGCCTGAATCAAAATTATTGCACTTAAAGAATTTTTTAAAGGAGCAGAATCAATATGACTGAAGAAACAAATTATTTCTGGCTGAATTGCGGTTACAATCGCTGGAATCATAATGAACCGCTTGTAGGGCAAACTACTTTATTTGAATCTGGCGCTCAATTCAACCCTACACAAGGTTTCCGTGCTTTTAAAAAAGCCAAAGCAGGCGACAAAGTAATTTTTTATCAAGTCCAAACAGATGCAGGTCTATTAGGCAGCGGTGAAATCATTAGTGTACAAACTGGAGCACAACATAAAATTCGTGTGCAGTTCCGTTTGACAGAAGCCTTAAAACCTCTTACTACTGAATATTTAAAGCGCAGTGAGGCTTTAGAATTCCGAATTAATAATATGAAGGAAACGTTATTTAATCAAATTACTCCAGAAGAATTTAAACTGATTGAACAACTAGGTAAAGGTGATACGCAAATTCCACGCTATTTCTTTTTAGCAGAGAATAAAGAATTTGAGCCAGGAGAAACTTATACGCTATTTACGCATACTTATAACGGCATTAAGCGAAATGGCTATCATTATTACACGCAATTAGAAATCGGCGATAAAATTGTCTTTTACAGTCGTCAGCAAGACTATTCAGTAGTCGGTTTAGGCGAAGTCACACAGCACTTAAGGGAATTACCTCCTATACCTGGCCGAACAAATAGTACAGCAATAGAAGTGAAATATAATGAAGATATTAATCCAGTCAGTTTGTCGACTTTAAATAAGCATCCTCGTTTGAAAAATTTATATTATCTTCAAGAAAATGCCAAGCAAGCCATTGCCAGTATGTCGCAAGCTCAATTTGAAGCTATTTTAGAAATGAGCGAACATAACGGCGTGAAATCTCAGTTTGAGACGGTAGAAAAAGATTCTGTGATTGATAAAAAAGATGAAGAGCTGAAGCCTTTTATTTTGCTAGTAATTAGTAATCGGAATCGAGCAGAAGGGTTAAAAGCTGCAGATAATTTATTGCAGAAAACCAATGCGCATCCTGTAATTACAAGCGGTCATCCTGACTTTACTGAAGATATGCTTTATGGCAAATATTTACCGAATGAAGCGGGCGCCTTGTATTTCAGAGAAGGATTTATCACCGAATTGATGCCGAAAACAGACCGCAGTTACTTGGTAATTGACAACTTCAATCGTATTGATCCGGATATATTCCAAACTTATATCAATGTATTAGAAGGTTATGAAGTGACCTTGCCACGTTATAATCGTGATGGTTCAATGATTAAATGGTCTCGAAAAAAAGATTCATTCTATCACTTCAATCCGAACTGGCATATTATAGGTGTCACTTATGATAATATAGCAGAGATTAAAGAAAAATATTCTGAGCAATTCTTAAAATATGCACGTATTGTAAAAGTAAATCATGATTAATCAATGAGATTGACTGGAAATAGTATCCGGTCAATCTTTTTTATTGTGTTGAAAAATTGCCCTGACGGGTATGCATTACATATACTAAAAGTAAGAAAGAAATAAAGGAGAGATAGAAGATGCCGATTATTTATTATGATGCGAATTGTGTTTATTGTTATAACTACGCAATTTGGCTAATCAGACATGGTTTATCACCAAGTTATCAATTTGCGACATTGAAAGGACCCGCTGGTCAAGAATTAGAACGCAAACACCCAGGAATATTAGATATGAACACAGTTGTTTTGCAAGAAGGAGAGCATTTGTACTTTAAATCCACTGCGATTGCAAAATTACTGATGTCCTTAACTCAAGATAAGTGGATGGGAATCTTATTAACTTTAGTACCGAAACCACTACGTAACTTCGGCTATGATTTATTTGCAAATAATCGCGATAAAATGTGGCACGCAGAGTGGCAACAACCTAATGATTATGAGAAAGCTTTCTTTATAGATGAGGATCAAAATCATAATTAAGGTTGTTCTATTAAGGTAAAAGTACGCTTTTGAAAGGTTTTCTTTTTGAGAATTAATTGAGAATAGCAATTGAAGTACAATAATATTAAT
This sequence comes from Staphylococcus piscifermentans, assembly GCF_900186985.1. Classification (NCBI taxonomy): domain Bacteria; kingdom Bacillati; phylum Bacillota; class Bacilli; order Caryophanales; family Staphylococcaceae; genus Staphylococcus; species Staphylococcus piscifermentans. The sequence goes on from NZ_LT906447.1 coordinate 975,998, forward strand.
CATATTTAACGATTGAATCTAACGAAAAAACTATTCAATCCGAGCGCACTATTCTAGCTAAGTTTAATTGAATAAGCTATAAAAAACAGGGTATATTATAATCGTGGGAAAGAACAAGAATTAGCGGATGCTTATTTAGAATTATTTTAATCTAAGAACGAAATAGCCTTTACAGATTGTAATGATTATTATATAATAGTTATTACAAAGAGAAAGCAACAACAACTTAAAGGAGCGATTATTTTTATGGCAAACAAACAAGATGTAGTAGATGTGTTAAATGAACAAGTAGCAAACTGGACAGTATTATATACTAAAATTCATAACTTCCACTGGTTCGTAAAAGGACCTCATTTCTTCTCTCTACACGTTAAATTTGAAGAATTATACAACGAAGCAAGTGAAACAATTGACGAATTAGCTGAACGTATTTTAGCTATTGGAGGCGCACCAATTGCCACTATGAAAAAAAGCTTAGATGTAGCTATCGTTGATGAAGCTGAATCAGAAGGCTCAGCAGAAGATATGGTCAATGCAATTTCTAAAGACTTCAGTAATATTTCTGATCAATTAGAAAAAGCAATTGAAGTAGCTGGCGATGCTGAAGACGACGTATCTCAAGATATGTTAATCGCATTACAAACATCAGTTGACAAACATAACTGGATGTTCCAATCATTCCTAGGCAAATAATCGTTCATAAGCGATTTATAAATGGGCATATACAAAACTCCTGTTTTCTAAGCAGGAGTTTTTTTGTACATAAATTTAAAGTTCTATAACTAGAATTGATTATCATACTATGTTTAGTATAATAAGTTTAAGTCAACTAATTTTTTAAAAATATAGGTGGGATAATCAAATGAAAAAATATCTTGGAGTAATTCTTGCAGCAACCGTAACTTTAACTGCGTGCGGAGAAAAGAGTGAAGGAGAAAAAACGTCTAAAAAAGAAAGTGCTATACATACAGAACAAATCAGTAAACAAAAACATCAAATTAAAAAAGAAAATGGTGTAACTAAGATTGATAATTTAATCTTAGTTAATAAGAAAGTTCCTATTTCTAAGTCTTATAATAAAGGCGAGGACGCAGTTGCTAGAACACAATTAAATAAAATGATAGAAGATGGCAGAAAACATGGACTGAATATTTTATATAGAAGTGGATTCAGATCCTATGCTGAACAAACGCAACTCTATAACAGCTATGTACAACGTGATGGTAAAGCAGCAGCGGATAAATATAGTGCTGCACCTGGCACGTCTGAACATCAAACTGGTTTAGCTTTCGACGTCGGTACAAATCCTTCTAATGCAGACTTTAAAGAAGCATTTGGTCAAACACGTGAAGGGAAATGGTTAGCTGACAATGCCTACAAGTATGGATTTATATTAAGATATCCTAAAGGAAAAGAAAAAATAACGGGTTATCAATATGAACCTTGGCATTTTAGATATGTCGGTAAAAAGGATGCGAAAAAGATACACGCACAAAAATTAACTTTAGAAGAGTATTTAGATTATGGCTATAAAAAATAAGTATGTAAGATAGAAATCAGGGGCCGTGACATTAATTTGTCACAGCCCCTTGTCTACTATATCTTAGGCAATTTCTAATGCAATTTCCATCATTTGAGTGAAAGAATTTTGACGTTCTTCAGCAGTAGTTGCTTCATCACGTAAAATGTGATCACTGACAGTAAAGATACCTAACGCTTTTTTGCCTGCATAAGTCGCATTTAAATAAAGGCCAGCTGATTCCATTTCGATTCCTAAAATACCCATACGATGCCATTGGTCATTGAAAGTAGGGTCTGCATTATAGAAGGTGTCGGAAGATAGAACGTTGCCGACATGAGTGGTAGCGCCTAAATCATCAGCAGCTTTCTTAGCCTTAACCATTAAATCAAAATCACCGAGCGGAGCAAAATGTCCAGGAATATTATATTGATCCACGTAACTTGAATTTGTAGAAGCACCTTGAGCGATAATAATATCATATAAGTTCACATCTTCTTGCAAAGCACCGCAAGAACCTACGCGAATAATAGTATCTACATCAAATGTGTTGTAGAGTTCATATGAATAAATTCCAATACTAGGAATTCCCATACCTGAACCCATAACGGAAACTTCTTTTCCTTTGTAAGTTCCAGTATAGCCGAACATGTTACGTACTTCGTTAAATTGCACAACATCTTCTAAATAGTTATCAGCAATGTATTTTGCACGCAGTGGATCACCTGGCATTAATACAGTTTTTGCTATTTTAGCACCATTTGGTTGAATATGAGGTGTACCTTGTGTCATAAATCTTTCGCTCCTTCATTAAATAGAATATTTAATTTAAAGATAACACGACGAGGCTTAATTTGCGAGCATATCAACGTTTAAATGCGATTAACTGGAAAAATATTGTAAATTTCTGTCAGAATAATTTGTTATATTTTAGTAGGCTGAAATATTTGGTAAAATAGATTGCAAGACGATAAAATGAATTGAAATAAACAGATTAAAAATTGGAGGAACCTATCCATGGATTATGCAAAATATATTGATCATACGTTATTAAAACCAGATACAACACTTGAACAAATTGATAAGTTGATTGAAGAAGCCAAGCAATATGAGTTTAAATCAGTTTGTATCAATCCCACTTACGTTAAACATGCAGCTGAATCATTAAAAGATACTGATGTGATGGTATGTACTGTCATTGGTTTCCCTTTAGGCGCGAATACTACTGCAACCAAAGCATTTGAAGCGGAAGATGCTGTGAAAAATGGTGCAGATGAATTAGACATGGTAATTAATATCGGTGCTTTAAAAGATCAACGCTATGATGAGGTGCAAGCAGATATTGAAGCGGTAGTTAAAGCTGCTGGTGATCATACAGTTAAAGTTATTATTGAAACAGTACTATTAACAGATGAGGAGAAAGTCAAAGCTTCAGAAATCAGTAAAGCAGCTGGAGCAGACTTTGTTAAAACGTCTACTGGTTTCGCAGGCGGCGGTGCTACTGTTGAAGATGTGAAATTGATGAAAGAAACAGTAGGGGATGATTTAGAAGTTAAAGCTTCTGGTGGCGTACGCAATTTAGATGATTTCAAAGCTATGTTAGATGCCGGTGCAACGCGTGTAGGCGCAAGTGCAGGAATACAAATTATTCAAGGACTAGAATCTGATTCAGATTATTAATTAACATTTAGATATATATCGCTAGTTTAAGATGCAGGGGTTGGGACATTAATTTGTTCCAGCTCTTGTTTTTTTATAATAAAATATGATTAATAAATTATCGGCTATTATGTTGTGTGCGTTGTAAAGTAATGGTAATCTTAAAACAGTGTCATAACAACAAAGGAGCTACAACATGTTTTTCACAACTTTAACAGAAGACGAATTCGCACAATTTACTCAAGAAAATTTTTCACATTATACACAGTCTGCCAGACATTACCAATATAGAAATGTACACCAACAAGACGTACATTTAGTCGGAGTCAAAGATGATGACGGCAAAGTGATAGCAGCCTGTCTTTTATCTGAAGCCAGATGTTTAAGGTTTTTCAAGTATTTCTATACTCACAGAGGGCCTGTAATGGATTACAGCAATCTGAGATTAGTAAAATATTTCTTCGCATCTTTAACACGTTATTTAAAGAAACAACGATGTATTTATGTTCTAGTAGATCCTTATTTACTTGCAAGTTTAAGAGAAACTGATGGAGAAATTATCGAAAGTTATGATAATCAACGCTTTATTAAAGAATTAGCTAAACTCGGTTATATCCATCAAGGCTATTCAATCGGTTATTCGCAAATGAGTCAAATACGTTGGTTATCCGTATTAGATTTGAAAGATAAGTCTGAAACACAATTGCTGAATGAAATGGACTACCAAACACGTCGTAATATTAAAAAGACTTACGAAATGGGTGTACAAGTCAGAACACTTTCTATTGACGAGACTCCAACTTTCTTTGAACTTTTCAGAATGGCTGAAGAAAAACACGGTTTCAAATTCCGCGAATTAGATTATTTTAAACAAATGCAAAAAACTTATGGTAATCGTGCCTTTTTAAAAATAGCCTATGTAGATTTATATACTTATTTGAAAGCATTAAATGAAAAGCATACTGAATTAGTACTCGAGTTAAATAAATTAAATGCAAAATTACAAGAAAGTCCAAATTCTAAAAAGACTAAGAGTAAAATCAATCAATTAAAACAACAAGTCGATAGTAATACACGTAAAATTAATGAAACAAAAGAATTAATGCAATCAGAAGGGGATGTTTTAAATCTCGCTTCCGCATTATACTTGTACAATGAACATGAAGTTTATTACCTTTCAAGCGGATCTAATCCTAAATATAATCGTTTCATGGGTGCCTACAGACTACAATGGGAAATGATTAAATTTGCTAAAAAGAAAAATATTGATCGTTATAATTTCTACGGTATCACTGGCGATTTTACAGATGATGCAGAAGACTTTGGCGTTCAGAAATTTAAAGAGGGCTTCAATGCACATGTAGAAGAGTATATCGGAGATTTTATTAAACCTATTCATCCGCTTCTATACAAACTATATCAATTCACTGAAAAATCAAGAAAGCACTAAAATAAATGTAAGATATATGAGGAGCACCACAAAATAGGAGGTAGAACATACAAGAATGTTCTATCTTCTTTGTGTTTGGAGTGGTGAATTATTAGAGTATAATTTAGCCGAGCTGAATGGAATATATCGGCCAAGATGGCGGTGAACGTGTCCAATAAACGGATATATTGGCCAAGATGGCGGTGAACGTGTCCAATAAATAGATATATTGGCCAAGATTCGATGCAACATGTCCAATAAATCTAAAATACTGCCCAAAATATTCCCAACACCCAAAACAGTGAAGCAAGGACATAAGGTGTTTCTAAAATTTAACACAACTTTATTTCGTAAAACTCTTTAATTTAACTGAAAATATGATAAAATATTCTTAAAACAAAATCAAAGAATAGCAATTGATGTAAAGTGCACTTTCTTATATTATAGTGTCATGAAACATACAAGTTAGCTCAAATAGAGAGAAAATTGCTGCTTATATAGCGTTAATGATCTTCAATAAATAAATAGAACGATTGGGGTATCGCTAAAGGAGTGAGAGCAGAATGACATTCATTCTATCTCTCCCTTCATTACATTCCATACAACTATAGCAAAGTCAGAAATAGTGTATCTTTAATAAGTTGTTATCCGAATGGAGGATTTCATGAATTTATTAAAGCAATACTTTGATACCCCAAAGATGCCATTAGCCTTTTACTACACGCCTTATGTAGCCGTTCATGTAGTAATGTTTATTACTTTAGTGAACGATAATGCAAGCGCATTTAAATGGATCTGGACGATTTTAACATTCTTACTTGGCAGTTACACATATGCTTGGTTAAGTGATTACATGCTCTATACCAGTCAAAATGGTTTTGTACGTTATATATTTATGAAGAGCATGATTTTCAGACGCGACTTCGGTAATGTCGTGAAAAATACACATACGGCAAATAAGCAAGATAGAGTTTTTAAAATAGAAGGTAACAGAGTAAGAGAAGATAATATGACTTATGTCAAAAGAACTTTTTTCTCTATAGCGATTAATGTCGTCGTTAAATTCTTCTTAGCTTTCTTACTTTATCCAATATTTATTATTTCTATTTTCATTCACCCGATTATCATTAAGAAATATAAAGAACTTGCGTTACGTGAGGAACAAAACGGGATGCAACAATAATATAAGTTGTTAAATGAGATGACAACAAAATGAAGAGGCTGGGACATAAAAAGTGTCTCAGCCTCTTCGTGAATGGGTAGCAGCTTCTTGATTATTGCTCCCGTTCTTTCTTTTACTTAATATTAAATTAAACATTATTCACTAAAAATTTTATCCCATTGATCTCTTTTATCTAAGAACTCTTGAGCAATTTCTTTCGCGCCTTCTAGTGAGTGACTTGCTGCCCAACCACATTGAACTTCGTTGCATGCCGGTACTTCGTCTGCTGCAAGAACATCATTTAAAGTAGCTTCGATAATATTCAACACATCTTCATAGTCATCATGGTTAATGAAAGAAACATAAAATCCAGTTTGGCAACCCATTGGACTTAAATCCACTACTTTATCTGTATGATTTCTGATATTTTCAGCCATTAAGTGTTCTAATGAATGCAAACCTGGCATTTTCATGTGTTCTTTATTTGGTTGTTTGAAGCGAATGTCATATTTCTTAATCACATCACCATTCGCTCCTTCAACTGTTCCGGCTAAACGTACAAACGGAGCAACAACTTTTGTGTGGTCTAAATTGAAACTTTCAACGTTCATTTTTGGCATAACCTAAATCCTCCTCTAGTTTCTTTGAGTCAATTGTAACAAGCAAAGATGGGTTTTACAATTTGAAAGTCTTCATTTTAGGGTAAAAGTTGATAGGAATACTCGGGATAAGTTTATTAAATTTTCGAAAAAGTAATGACAAAGCGTTCAAAAACCATTAAAATGTTTAGTAATCGATTTTACTGATAAAGATATAGTCATGAGGATGAAAACGATAAACGAGAGTTCCCAAAGCCTTTCGTCCATCATCAGATTATAACTTTTGAATAAAGGGAGCATGTGGAATGTCAGTTGAAACACAAGTAGAACAATTTATTAAAAATAAAGAGTCAGAATTTATTGAAATTAGTCATAGAATACATGAACGTCCAGAACTCGGAAACCAAGAAGTGTTTGCCTCTGGATTATTGATGCAAGAACTCACAAAATACGGATTTGAAATTGAGCAAGATATTGCAGGACACCAAACAGGATTTATCGCGGAATACCATAGCAATAAACCAGGTCCCACAATCGGCTTCCTTGCTGAATACGACGCACTTCCTGGTCTCGGACACGCATGCGGCCATAATATCATTGGTACCACAAGCGTTCTGGCCGGTATTGCTTTAAAAGAAGTCATTGATGAGGTGGGCGGCAAAGTTGTCGTTCTCGGCTGTCCAGCAGAAGAAGGCGGAGAAAACGGCAGTGCGAAAGCAAGTTATGTTAAAGGTGGAGTCATTGATCAATTAGACGTAGCTTTAATGTTGCATCCAGGTAATGAAACTTATAAAACCATCCATACTTTAGCAGTGGATGTTTTAGATATTAAATTTTATGGACGCAGTGCGCATGCCTCTGAAAATGCAAATGAAGCGATTAATGCTTTAGATGCGATGATCAGCTTTTTTAATGGGATCGCACAACTCAGACAGCAAATTAAAAAAGGAGAGCGTGTCCATGGTGTGATTTTAAATGGAGGCGAGGCAGCCAACATTATTCCGGATTTCACACATGCGCGTTTCTATACACGTTCAAGAACACGCAAAGATTTAGATTTTTTAACGAAAAGAGTAGGTCAAATTGCACAAGGTGCAGCAATACAAACAGGTTGCGACTATGAATGCAAACCTATACAAAATGGCGTAAACGAGTTTATCTTAACACCGACTTTAGATGAGTTATTTGCCCATTATGCCAAACAATATGGCGAAGAAGTTAGTGAAGATGATTTCGGTTATGGTTCGACAGATACAGGTAATGTCAGCCATGTAGTGCCGACATTGCACGCTCATATTAAAATTGGACCAAGCAATTTAGTAGGTCACACTTATAAATTCAAAGAAGCGGCAGCAAGCGAACAAGGTGATAGTGCATTAATCAAAGGTGCTACTATTTTGACACGGATGGCTTTAGATTTAATTTCTAATAATGAGTTATTACGCGAAATTAAAGAACAGCATGTTCGTAAAGTCAAACAAGCTTCTTTAAGGGAATTCCGTAAACACTCTGAACAACCAAAAGTGACTTTAAGTGATTTATACGAAGACGATATTGTCTATACGTCAAGACCTTCTTATGTATCCAATCCTTGGTTAGAACCTGATGAACATCAGTCCAACTTCTTAACTGGCCGTGAATTGCTGATTGCAAATAAGATGCCGGTGATTGTGCACGAGGCCAGCGTGTCGAATAAATTGAAACAATTATTTGACGAAGTCGGCAAAGAAGTACCGAAGAATGTCTACAAATTCCATAACCAAGCAAGTTATGAACATTTGCTTCAATCTTTAACTAAAGAGGAAAATAAGAAAATTTATTTCCAATATGTGCATAGTGAAGATTTAGTCAGCAAAGAAGATTACGCACTCAATAAAGATGTCTTTGTGGCTTTGAACAATAAAGCACGTATTCCAGAATGGACGAATGGCAAATACTTGCCGAAACGCCAAATTGTCGAAGTAGAAGAATTTGAAGCTGCCGTGCGAGATTGGGATTTTCCTTTTGTCTTGAAACCGGGTGATGATTTACCGACTGCAGGTGGTTATGGTGTTATGATTTGCTACAACCAAGAAGATTTAGATCAAGCTATTCAACGTATTAATAAAGCAGTGGAAGAAACAGATACTATCATAATTGAACAAAAAATCGAGGCAATCGCCAATTATTGCGTGCAATTTGCATATTCAGAGCAGCTCGGATTAAAATATCTCGGTACGACAGAACAGCTTACTAATAAATATGGTTTCTATAACGGTAACCAAAGTGTACCTGTGGAAGAAGTACCACAAGCAGTCATTGAAGCAGGTCGTGAAATTATGGAAATCGGTGTGGAAAAAGGATTCTATGGCGTCGGTGGCTTTGATTTGCTCTATGACAAATATGGAGACGTTTATGCCATTGATTTGAATTTCCGTCAAAACGGATCGACAAGTATGCTGCTGTTAGATGATGAGTTATCCGGTGCGAACCATAAATTCTACAGCTACTTTGCAAATGGCGACAATACTAAGTTTTTCAGAACGATTATGAAATATGTACGTCAAGGTAAAATCTACCCTTTATCCTACTACGATGGAGATTGGTATGGTAAAGATAAAGTGAATTCCCGCTTCGCTTGTATTTGGCATGGTAGTACTCGCGAGGAAGTAGAACAAAACGAACGTGCTTTCTTGAAAGAACTTGAATAAATAATATTTAGTGGAGTTGAGATAAAAGTATCTCAGCTCCACTTTCATGTATGTAGTAATATTCCATTGACTGATATACGATGTTATCATATATTTGAAATGATAAACGACATAAGAGAAAGTGGGTTTGTAATGGATTATAAACAAGAATCATTTTTTAAGGATTTACTTGTGAATGAAACTTATTATATTGCAGTCAAAGATAAGAAAATAGTAAGAAAAGAAGTAGATAACAAGTATTATCCATGCTTTTGGACAGAGAAAGAAATAGCAGAAGCTTATTTCAAAGACAACCACCAGAGTTACGATAAAATCATTTCCAGAGATATTGATCGCTTCGTAACATGTGAGATGGATGATTTGTTTGATAAAGGTGATGAAGTTTTAGTCAATGTCACTGACACAGTTCAAGGACATTTCATTGATATTTATGATTTCACAAAAGCACTCATGAGTGAGCTGGATCGCATTCGTACTGTAGAATTCTCACGTATCACAGCACGCACTGATGAAGTATTCGGTTTGACTGATAAAGGGAGTAAACAATTTATTATCATTAGTGAAAATGGGGAAAGCAAACCTAACATGATGCCGGTATGGAGTGATTTTAAATCCGCTGAAAAAGTTCGTGATGAAGATTTCGAGGAATGTGAAGTTCAAGAAGTTGAAGGAGAAGTTTTCAGTGATTGGCTTGAAAAATTACGTGACAACGATGAAGGTGTAGGCATTAATCTCAAGCCTGGTGTAGTAGGAACAATCGTTTCTGCACAAACTTTAAAGAATGAATTATCGTATTAATAATAAAGAAGGGGGATTGGACATAATTTTGCCCAATCCTCCATTTTTTTGAACTGGCAGTAGCTAGCCTTGCCGGGGCAGAACGACGAAATAATTTGAACTAATATTATTTCTGTTCTGCTCCCTACTCAGCACCAAGATAAATACTGCCTAATGCCCCTGAGAAAGCTCCGTGTTCAATATAAAAAGGTTTGAAACCTCGAAGTACGGTATAATCTTCGACAACTTTGCGAAGAAGCGGATTATTATTAAAGGAAGAACCAATATAAACGACATTTTCTGTATTGAATTCTCTGGCCAGTGTAATAGCCATAGTAGTTACTACTTCGCCAACTACTCCCATAACTGAAGCAAGTTTGTCTGCTGCAGATAATTCTTTATCCAAATTATGCAAGACATGGCCGAAGTTGGCTGCAGTTAAATCGCCCGGAATAGGGGGCTCACTATTTTTATAAATATGTTTTACTTTCAAATCGATAAATTCTCGATCTCCTTTTTGAGCGGTATCAGTAAGTTCTGTATAGTTTGAAAGGCCTGACAATAAATAGCCCAGCCCTTGAATCATACCACCACCGGCACCAATTCCGCCTACACGTTTTTGTGATTTACCATCTGAAAAGTGAAGTGATGTTCCTGTTCCGACATTCGCAAAAATATAATTGTCTAGATGATGGCCTTGTTCCTCTAAAAGTACTTCTAATCCTTTAGAAGATGCATCGAATTCTACAAATTCTTTGGCAGGAAAGTTTAATTGACTTTGAATTAATTTTGCCTTACCACCTGTTAAAGTAACGTTTTTACACGGTTGGCTATTCAACCATGCTATCACTTTATCTAGATTAGAAGAAAGTTCAGTGCGGAATGTACGTTCACCATCATTGATTTCTACAATTTTAATTAAAGTTCCGCCAGCATCGATACCGATTTTCATAGATTTCACCTCGTAAATATGTATAACTCATAATCATTAATAGTATAATCAAAAGGAAAAGAAAAAACAAAGTTAAGGAGGAGAAATAATGCAATTAAGTCCTTATATTATCGTAAATGATGTTAAAAAAGCTGCGGATTTTTATAACTCAATATTTGGCGGAAAAATAATTATACTCAATCAGCAAAAAGATAAAATTTTGCATGCTGAAGTTCAAATTAATGAAAGCACTGTTATACATCTGTCGAGTAGCTATGGAAAACCATTCAGTAATGATAACGTAAATTTAATTCTGACTTTTGATAATTTAGAAGAAGAGCAACGTGTGTATGATGCTTTAAGTGAAAATGGGAATCCGCATATGCCACTTGCTAAAACATTCTTCAATTCGATGCACGGTCAAGTTAAAGATCAATTTGGTATTAACTGGCTGATGAACTGTTTCTTAAAATGAAAATAGGGTACTTTCAACACAAACAGATTAACAAATGCCGAAGACTAAACGAAATGACTAGGGGATAATTAAATGAAACACAGCAAACAATATGACGATATTACTATCAAGCCATACGAACAAAAGTATTATCATAATATTTTAGAGTTTGAGCTGTCAGAGCGACAACAAATTTATTCATCACTGCCTATCCAAGTATTAGAAGATGCATTGGGAGATGAAAATCGCATTGCTAATATTGCGATTAATAAAGATAAAGAAGTCGTCGGTTTCTTTGTACTGCATCAATTTTACCAACATGAGGGCTACGATACACCAGACCATGTCGTTTACATCCGGTCCTTATCGATTAATGAAAAGTTTCAAGGGAATGGATATGGCACTAAGATAATGATGAACCTTCCAGATTATGTGCAGTCACTCTATAGCGATTTCAATCATCTCTATTTAGTTGTAGATGCTGAAAACCAAGCCGCCTGGAATGTCTATGAACGTGCAGGCTTTATGCATGCAGCGACCAAAGAAGAGGGCCCGATTGGCAAAGAACGACTTTATTATTTAGACTTAGACTCTAATTATGTTTCTTCTTTAAAGCTTACAGCGCCAAAAGAGCAGCCTGACAAAGAAATAGATACCGTAGATTTAATGCTCGATGGAAATAAAGTGGGCTTTATTGCATTGCAAGCTACTAATCAACGCATGCATATACGAGGAATTGAAGTTTACGAAACTCATCGCAATCAAGGTATTGCTGAAAGTGCGTTACGTCAACTCGCAACCTATGTCAGAAAAAATTATCCTACGATTAATGCATTAGATATCGTATTATTTGGGGAACATAATGAATTAAAGCCTTTATGCAAGAATAGTAATTTCGTGGAAACCTTGCAGACAGACGACTATGTGAAATACGAAAAATACATTGTCTATTAAGAGAAAGTAAGACAATGGCATTGCGAAAAGCGATATTGTCATTTATAATTTAATTTTGTTAACATGGATATTAAGAAAATTTGTGAATAACCTGATAAAGAAAGCCTTTGAAAGGAAGTTATAAAATAATGAAAATCCAAGACTACACTAAAGAAATGGTAGACGAAAAATCATTTATCGATATGGCCCACACATTATTGGAAGAAAAAGGCACTACAATGAATTTGTACGATATTATTGATGAGTTCAAATCTTTAGGCCACTACGAAGATAATGAACATTTAGAAAACCGTATCGTTCAATTCTATACTGACTTGAACACTGATGGCCGCTTCCTTAATGTCGGAGAAAATAACTGGGGATTGCGTGACTGGTACTCAGTAGACGATATTGAAGAAAAAATTGCCCCAACTATCCAAAAATTCGATATTTTAGATGAAGATGATGAAGAAGATAAAAACCTTAAACTTCTTGGTGAAGATGAAGACGAAGAAGAAGAGGAACAAGCAGAACCTACAGATTCAGACGAAGATGAAGAAGATTTAGATGACCCTCAAGACGAGGAAGAAATTAATGATTCAGATATCGTTATTGAAGAAGATAAAGATGAAATGGATGAAGCTGAAGAGTTGTTTGAAGAAGAATCAGACTTCAATGACGATCCAGATGATGATAAAATTTAATTGACTTTTCTCGGGAAAATGATAGAATTTTATTCGGGCTCCTTTAATTAGGACAACGTGTATAAATCATACGCTCCCCCTTTACATGTGATGTGAGAGGGAGCGTTTTTTTATTTTTATAACAAGTAACTTCGCAGTTAAGACAGAAATATCTCATAGCGATATTGTCTTAAGATAAAAAGAAGTAAAGACATGATATGTATAAGTAAATTAATTTGTAATTAATAGTAGGAGGATATAAAACATGACTAAGTTCATTTTTGTAACTGGTGGGGTTGTTTCCTCATTAGGTAAAGGGATTACTGCAGCATCTTTAGGAAGACTATTAAAAGATAGAGGCCTTTCTGTCACAATTCAAAAATTCGATCCATATTTGAATGTGGATCCAGGTACAATGAGTCCTTACCAACATGGGGAAGTGTTTGTAACAGATGATGGAGCAGAAACAGATTTAGATTTAGGCCACTATGAACGTTTTATAGATATTAACTTAAATAAATATTCAAACGTCACTGCCGGTAAAGTCTATTCTCACGTTTTGAAAAAAGAACGTCGCGGCGACTACTTAGGTGGTACTGTACAAGTTATTCCACATATTACAAATGAAATCAAAGAACGTTTATTATTAGCAGGCGAAAGTACGAATGCGGACGTTGTTATTACAGAAATCGGCGGCACAACAGGTGATATCGAATCATTACCATTTATCGAAGCCATCCGCCAAATCCGCAGTGACTTAGGTCGAGAAAATGTAATGTATATCCACTGTACTTTATTACCTTACATCAAAGCAGCAGGTGAAATGAAAACAAAACCTACGCAACACAGTGTTAAAGAATTGCGCGGCTTAGGTATTCAACCTGATTTAATCGTAGTCAGAACAGAATATGAAATGACACAAGATTTAAAAGATAAAATTGCATTATTCTGCGATATCCCAGAACAAAACGTTATCGAATGCCGCGATGCAGAATCTTTATATGAAATTCCATTACAATTAAGCAAACAACATATGGATGACTTAGTAATTAAACGTTTAGATTTAAATGCGAAATATGCTACACAATTAGATGACTGGAAACATTTATTAGATATCGTAAATAACCTAGATGGTGAAATCACAATTGGTTTAGTCGGTAAATATGTGAGCCTTCAAGATGCTTATTTATCAGTAGTGGAAGCATTGAAACACGCTGGCTATCCGCTTCACAAAGATATCAACGTTAAATGGATCGACTCAAGCGAATTAACAGATGACAATGCTGCAGACTACTTGAAAGACGTGGACGGAATTTTAGTACCAGGCGGCTTCGGTTTCCGTGCAAGTGAAGGTAAAATTTCAGCCATCCGTTATGCACGCGAAAACAACGTACCATACTTCGGCATCTGCTTAGGTATGCAATTAGCGACAGTAGAATTTGCACGTAACGTACTTGGCTTAGAAGGTGCACATTCAGCTGAACTTGATCCCGATACTCCTTATCCAGTGATTGATTTACTTCCTGAACAGAAAGATATTGAAGATTTGGGAGGCACTTTAAGATTGGGTCTATATCCAAGTGAAGTCAAAGAAGGTACTTTGGCGTACGACATTTATGGTAAAAAAGAAATAGAAGAAAGACATCGTCATCGTTATGAGTTTAATAACAACTATCGTGAACAGATGGAAGAGAATGGACTTGTATTCTCAGGTGTAAGTCCAGATGGCCGCCGTATTGAAATGGTAGAATTACCGCAAAATGATTTCTTCTTTGCATGTCAATTCCACCCAGAGTTCTTATCACGTCCTAATCGTCCTCAACCTATCTTCAAAGCATTTATTGAAGCGGCTAACAAATACAGAGAAGCTAAAGAAACTAAATAAGTAATATAAAACGCATCTCCGTTGATTATGGGAGATGCGTTTATTTTATGATTCAGGATCTAAATCTAAGTCGCGAATCATTTCAATCATCTGTGTATAAATCTCATAATAAATATAATTCAAAGCCATAGGATGTGGTTGAACCACTTTGTCATAATCCTCTGTATATACAATTGGACGAGGTGTACTTAAATTAATATAATGCAAGAGATGATCAGGAATGTCGACTTCTTTATTTTTATTACAAATCAGTACGAAATCAACATCTAAATCAATTAATGCTTGTGTATCTCTTTGAACTTCTTCAGTATAAAATGGCGCAAAGAGGAGTACACGGTCTGTAGAATCTATCGCTTCTAAACTTTCTAAATCAGTTAACAAACGACTAGACTCTAATTTTTCATGACTGTCTGTAATATAAGTTTCGAAGAATTTTAAATCATCATAGCCTTTGATATACACATTTCCTTCACCGCCGATTGCTTGAATTAAGCATTGTGCAGCCATTTGTATATCTAAAGATTGGTCATTTAAACGATTAAAAATGCCTGTAAGTTGGGTCTGCAATATATTTGCCATGTTTGCCTCCATAAATTTAATATATATACATTATTTTAAGGGAGAAAATAATGTAATTCAATTTTCTAATCGATGTATAAAGTACCAAGCAAACAGGGTAGTGTATAACAACACATTGCTTTAAGAAAAGTAATGGTTAAAGAATGAGGACGATATAAAATTTGAATACGTTTTCATTTGAAAATTCACACAAATTTATCAATTAAAACCGCTTACATTGTTTTTTACAATGCATTTAAGGGGTGATTTTGATATACTTAAAGTGTAAAAATCACGTGCGCGACGCACTCAAGGAGGAACTTTCATGCCTTTAGTTTCAATGAAAGAAATGTTAATCGATGCGAAAGAAAAAGGTTATGCAGTAGGTCAATATAACCTTAACAATCTAGAATTCACTCAAGCAATTCTAGAAGCTTCACAAGAACAAAATGCACCAGTTATTTTGGGTGTATCAGAAGGTGCAGCTCGTTATATGAGCGGTTTCTACACTGTAGTTAAAATGGTTGAAGGTTTATTACACGACCTTAAAATCACAGTACCGGTTGCAATTCATTTAGACCATGGTTCAAGTTTCGAAAAATGTAAAGAAGCAATCGACGCTGGTTTTACATCAGTTATGATTGACGCTTCACATAGTCCATTTGAAGAAAACATTGAAATCACTAAAAAAGTTGTAGACTACGCACATGAACGCGGTGTTTCTGTAGAAGCTGAATTAGGTACTGTAGGCGGACAAGAAGACGATGTAGTAGCAGACGGCGTTATCTATGCAGACCCTAAAGAGTGTCAAGAATTAGTTGAAAAAACTGGAATTGATACTTTAGCACCAGCTTTAGGTTCTGTACATGGTCCTTACAAAGGCGAACCTAACTTAGGTTTCAAAGAAATGGAAGAAATTGGAGAATCTACAGGTTTACCATTAGTATTACACGGTGGTACTGGTATCCCAACTAAAGATATCCAAAAATCAATTTCTTTAGGTACAGCAAAAATCAATGTTAATACTGAAAACCAAATTGCTTCTGCTAAAGCAGTTCGTGAAGTATTAGATAATGATAAAGATGTTTACGATCCACGTAAATATTTAGGACCAGCTCGTGAAGCTATCAAAGCTACAGTAACGGGTAAAATTAAAGAGTTCGGTACTTCAAACCGCGCATAATCAGATTCAACATTTAGCATTCAAGAAGAGCATCTTTTATGGTGCTCTTTTTTCGTGCGTCGCTATTTTCATTGAGTGTTTACAGAGGCAGAAACGTATCAATTTAAAGAGAGAAATAAATTGATTAAGCTTAATTTTAAAAAATAAAATCAATACCTCAGTAGTGAAATAATTTTACAGTTTTATTATCCTTTATGCTATAATATCTAAAGTGATTTAAGCAATTAACAATGGAAGAGTTTCATTATATTCCAACCTATTCATTATAGGGTACATAAGCTGCATTATAGGTTAATATTTTATATAAATAGTAAGTGTTATATTCAACTTAGAAGCTAATATTTATAAGGGAAGATAATACTATGATTACTATTTTTATATTATAATCAATTAGAGTGATTACCAATAGGGAAAATGATTGGATTAAATAAACTGACTGATGACAATTGAATAATCATCATTTGGAGTGGGAAACTGTTATAGATAGAAGTTGAACAGTTTGATTTATGAAGGAATAAAGATTGAATGAAAAAGGAGAACAAAAGGATGGCTCAAGAAGTAATAAAAATTAGAGGCGGGCAGCCATTAAGCGGAAAAGTTAAAATTAACGGTGCTAAAAATAGCGCAGTTGCTATTATTCCTGCTGCATTATTAGCAGAAGATGTAGTGACATTAGAAGGCTTGCCGCAAATTTCAGATGTTGAGACGTTAGTAAGCTTGTTAGGTGATTTGAATATTAAAACTGATTTAGAAGATACAGATTTACGCATCGACCCTACAGAAATCCAAAATGCATCTTTGCCTAATCATAAAGTAGAGTCTTTAAGAGCGTCATATTATATGATGGGGGCAATGCTCGGCCGCTTTAAAAAATGTGTGATTGGATTGCCAGGCGGTTGTCCATTAGGACCACGTCCGATTGATCAACATATTAAAGGTTTCAAAGCTTTAGGTGCCAAGATTGATGAGTCCAGCCCGACTTCTATGAAAATTGAAGCAGAGGAATTAAAAGGTGCAAATATTTTCCTTGATATGGTAAGCGTCGGTGCGACTATTAATATTATGCTGGCGGCCGTAAGAGCGAAAGGACAAACTGTTATTGAAAATGCAGCAAAAGAACCTGAAGTAGTAGATGTGGCGACTTTCTTAACTGGAATGGGTGCTCATATTAAAGGTGCTGGTACAAGTACTATTAAAATTACAGGTGTGGACCATTTGCATGGAGTTGCACACCAAATTATCCCAGATCGCATTGAAGCCGGTACATACATGTGTATGGCTGCAGCTTGCGGAACAGAGGTGGAATTGGAAAATATCATTCCTAAACATATTGAACCTCTAACAGTTAAACTACGTGAATTAGGTGCGGAAATCGATATGCATGATGATTCTGTGATAATCAAAAGTAAAATTCCTTATGAGAGTGTAAATATTAAAACGCTAGTTTACCCAGGATTCGCAACAGACTTGCAACAACCGATTACGCCTTTATTATTCTTAGCAGATGGTCCTTCGTTTGTCACAGATACAATCTATCCTGAACGTTTTAAACACGTTGATGAACTTCAAAAAATGGGAGGAAATATTCACGTCGATCAAGGTACTGCAACAATCAAACCTTCTCAATTGCATGGTGCAGCTGTATATGCGAGCGATTTACGTGCCGGAGCAAGTTTGATTATTGCCGGTTTAATTGCAGAAGGCATAACTACTATTTATAATGTCAACCATATTTACAGAGGGTATGCTAATATAGTAGAAAATTTAAAATCCTTAGGCGCAGATATTTGGGCTGAAACACTTTAAAAAATGTGATATACTTTATATACTAACTAAGCATGATTGCATATCATGAAGAGGTGATTTAAATGGAAGTATGTCCATATCTAGAAGAGACATTTAAAATTATCGGCAGAAGTTGGAATGGTTTAATTATTAATTATCTCTCAAGATGTCCAGAAAGTTCAGCTCACTTCAGTGATATGAAAAAAGATTTGAAACCGATAACGCCACGTGCATTAAGTTTAAAATTGACTGAATTAATGGATTGGGATTTAGTAGATAAAAATATCGTTTCCAAAGCGCCGCTTTCTATTGTGTATCAACTTACAGATAAAGGCGAAGCTTTAGCTGAAGCTCTGAAACCGATGGAAGAATGGGCTCAAAAATATGTAGAACTCGAAAATAATCAAACACAAGTATAAATTTTAAAGCCGGGACATAATGATGTCCTGGCTTATCTTTTTGAACTGGCAATAGTTATCTGAATAAGAAACACGTTTAAAATATATTCAGAATGGAAAGAATATAAATATAAGTCGTAATTTCTAAGGAGTGACTATAATTGAGAATTCAAACTAAACAATATATCAATGGCGAATGGGTAGACAGTGCAAGTGGTGAAACGCTTGATGTGATTAACCCAGCAAATGAAGAAGTTCTAGGTCAAATTGCAAAAGGCAATAAAGAAGACGTAGATAAAGCAGTAGATGCTGCAAACAATGTTTATCTTGAATTCCGTCACAGCAGTGTAGAATATAGAAGAGATTTACTAGATAAAATTGTAAAAGAATATAAGAATAGAAAACAAGATATTATCGAAGTAATTACAGATGAACTAGGTTCACCTCTTGAAGTTTCAGAGAATGTTCATTATCAAATGGGTCTTGAACACTTTACAGAAGCACGAGATGCACTAGACAACTTTAAATTTGAAGAAAAACGCGGTGAAGATTTAGTAGTCAAAGAAGCAATCGGTGTCGCAGGATTAATTACACCATGGAATTTCCCTACTAACCAAACATCATTAAAATTAGCTGCAGCTTTCGCAGCAGGTAGTCCAGTGGTCTTAAAACCTTCTGAAATGACACCATTTGCTGCAATCATTTTAGCAGAAATCTTTGATAAAGTAGGCGTACCTAAAGGTGTATTCAACTTAGTAAATGGCGACGGTGAAGGCGTCGGCAACCCGTTAAGTGAAAATCCTAAAGTACGTATGATGTCATTTACTGGTTCTGGTCCTACTGGTGCTAAGATTATGCAAAAAGCAGCAGAAGACTTCAAGAAAGTTTCATTAGAATTAGGTGGTAAATCACCTTATATTATCCTTGATGATTCAGATATTGAAGGCGCTGCAGAAGCGGCAGTAGGCAAAGTTTATAATAACACTGGTCAAGTTTGTACAGCAGGTACACGTACAATCGTGCCAGAATCAATGAAAGATGACTTTATTAAAGCTGCGAAAGAAAAAATGAGTGCAGTTAAAGTGGGCGACCCAAGAGAAAAAGGCGTACAAATGGGTCCAATCATCAGTAAAAAACAATTCGATCAAGTAGAAAATTATATCCAAAAAGGTATCGATGAAGGTGCTGAACTGGTACTTGGCGGTGTCGGCAAACCAGAAGGCTTAGATAAAGGATATTTCGCAAAACCAACTATCTTTGCGAATGTAAAAAATGATATGACGATTGCACAAGAAGAAATCTTTGGTCCTGTAATGTCTATCATCACTTATAAAGACTTAAACGAAGCAATTAAAATAGCCAACGACACTAAATATGGCTTAGCTGGTTATGTATATGGCAAAGACTTAAACACATTAAGAAAAGTTGCACGTGAGATTGAAGCAGGTACAATTGAAATTAATGAAGCGGGCCGTAAACCAGACTTACCATTCGGCGGCTATAAACAATCAGGTCTTGGCCGTGAATGGGGCGATTATGGTATCGAAGAATTCCTAGAAGTAAAATCAATCGCTGGCTATTATGAATAAGTTTATTATAAATCTTTAAGCAAATATGATTATTAAACCGGGGTTAATTCCTCGGTTTTTTAATGTTAAATGCAAGAATAAGACAAATTTTGTCCAATTTACCCAAAGAGTTTAATTTTCAGCTAGAATGATTTTGTAATTAAAAACAAAATTTGCTATTATAAGTCTAGTATAATTACTTGTTAAAAAGTGATTTATAAAGAATCTATAATGAAATGAGTGTCAATCATGACTGAAAGAGTGCGTACATCTCCTCAATATGAGTCCTTTCATGAGCTGTACAAGAACAATACAACAAAAGTTCTCACTGAGAAAGCTAAAGCATTAAAACTAACTAATTACAGCAAACTCAATAAGAAAGAATTAGTACTTGCCATTATGGAAGCACAGATGGAAAAAGATGGGAATTACTACATGGAAGGCATCTTAGATGATATCCAGCCGGATGGATATGGCTTTTTACGAACGGTCAACTATTCAAAAGGTGAAAAAGATATTTATATCTCTGCCAGCCAAATTCGTCGTTTCGAAATTAAACTCGGCGACAAAGTAACTGGTAAAGTAAGAAAACCAAAAGATAATGAAAAATACTATGGTTTGCTCCAAGTTGATTTCGTCAACGATCATAACGCAGAGGAAGTAAAGAAAAGACCCCACTTCCAAGCTTTAACTCCACTTTATCCCGAAGAAAGAATCAAATTAGAAACAGTACCCACTAACTATTCGACTAGAATTATGGATTTAGTTGTGCCTATCGGTTTAGGACAACGTGGATTAATTGTAGCACCACCTAAAGCAGGAAAGACTTCTTTATTAAAAGAAATAGCCAATGCAATATCAACAAACAAACCTGATGCTAAATTATTTATCCTCTTAGTGGGTGAAAGACCTGAAGAGGTAACAGATATAGAACGCTCAAGCGAAGACGCTGAGGTTGTACACTCTACATTTGACGAACCGCCTCAACACCATGTGAAAGTTGCAGAGT
The DNA here is from genome assembly GCF_900186985.1 of Staphylococcus piscifermentans. NCBI lineage: Bacteria > Bacillati > Bacillota > Bacilli > Caryophanales > Staphylococcaceae > Staphylococcus > Staphylococcus piscifermentans. Next base: position 997,220 of record NZ_LT906447.1, read on the forward strand.
TACTGTTAGAACGTGCGAAACGCCTTGTTGAAATCGGTGAGGATGTTATCATTTTGATGGATTCCATTACACGACTTGCGCGTGCATATAACTTAGTCATTCCACCAAGTGGCCGTACTTTATCAGGTGGTTTAGATCCTGCTTCTTTATATAAACCTAAGAATTTCTTCGGTGCAGCCAGAAATATTGAAGCTGGTGGTAGTTTGACCATCTTAGCTACTGCCTTAGTAGACACAGGTTCTCGTATGGATGATGTTATCTATGAAGAATTCAAAGGAACAGGTAATATGGAATTACATCTGGATCGCAAACTTTCAGAACGTCGTATTTTCCCAGCTATTGATATCGCGAGAAGTTCAACACGTAAAGAAGAATTGTTAGTGGATCAAAAAGAACTAGACAGCTTATGGCAACTGCGTAATATGTTCCGCGATACGACAGATTTTACAGAACGCTTTATTCGCAAGCTGAAAAGATCTAAAACGAACAAAGAATTTTTTGAACAACTTCAAGCTGCTGCAGTTGAAAGTCAAAAGACAGGCAAACCGATAATCTAATAATTTCTCAAAGAAGAATTCTAGAATGGGTTGCAATTTATACTGCTACCAATTATAATTACTAAGTATTGGGTAAAAACTCACAAATAACTCTGTTCCAGATGGTTCAGGGCAAAGGAGCTGAAATAATAATGAGACAAGGAATTCATCCTGAATACCACAAAGTTATTTTCTTAGATACAACAACTAACTTTAAATTTTTAAGTGGTTCAACTAAAACATCATCAGAAACTATGGAATGGGAAGACGGCAACGAATATCCAGTAATTCGTTTGGACATCTCTTCTGATTCACATCCGTTCTATACTGGTCGTCAAAAATTCGCTGCTGCGGATGGCCGTATCGAACGTTTCAACAAAAAATTTGGTTTCAAATCATCAAATAATAACGAATAATTTCGATTATACGCAACTCTCGCTTAGGCGGGAGTTTTTTTATTATATCGGTTTTTAAATTAGGAATTAGTGCGCTATCAAAATTAAAAATATGATATAATGAGATGATTTTGATTTGAAAAGGATGGAAAAGCATAATGTACGAAACTTATCATTCCGGATGGATTGAATGTATCACTGGCAGTATGTTCAGCGGGAAATCTGAAGAATTAATTCGTCGATTAAAACGTGGTATTTTTGCTAAACAAAAAGTAGTGGTATTCAAACCGACAATAGATGACCGCTATCACAAAGAAAAAGTGGTATCTCATAATGGCAATGCAATTGAGGCCATTAATATACAATGCGCCGAAGAGATTTTAGAACATGACTTATCTGAAGTTGATGTTATAGGTATAGATGAAGTTCAATTTTTTGAAAATAATATTGTAGATATTGCACAAGATTTAGCTGAACAAGGTCATCGTGTCATCGTTGCGGGTTTAGACATGGACTTTAGAGGACGACCTTTCGAACCTATGCCGCAATTGTTGGCGGTGAGTGAACTTGTTACAAAGTTACAAGCTGTATGTGCAGTATGCGGAGCGCCTGCCAGCAGAACACAACGTCTCATTAATGGCAGACCAGCTAAAGCGGATGATCCGGTTATCATGGTCGGAGCAGACGAAAGTTACGAACCAAGATGTCGCGCACATCATATTGTTGCGCCGAGTGAATCTGAGAAGGAGGAATTATAGTGTTTGACCAGTTAGATATAGTTGAAGAACGTTATGAGCAATTAAATGAATTACTGAGTGATCCAGATGTTGTCAGCGATTCCAATAAGCTGAGAGAGTATTCTAAAGAACAATCGGATCTTCAAAAGACTGTAGATGTATATCGTCAATATAAACAAAATAAAGAAGATATTGACGAAATTGTAGAAATGCTCTCTGAAACATCTGATAAAGAAGAAGTAGATATGTTGAAAGCAGATATGAGTGAATTGAAAGATACACTTCCTGGTTTAGAAGAAGAATTGAAAATGTTGTTGATTCCTAAAGATCCGAATGATGACAAAAACGTTGTAGTTGAAATCAGAGCAGCTGCAGGCGGCGATGAAGCGGCTATATTTGCAGGCGATTTATATCGTATGTACACACGCTACAGTGAATCACTTGGATATAAAACAGAAGTGATTGAAATGAATGATAGTGACCACGGTGGTTTTAAAGAAATCAGTTTCACTATTAATGGACAAGGTGCTTATTCTAAATTGAAATATGAAAACGGTGCTCACCGTGTACAACGTGTACCAGAAACTGAATCAGGCGGGCGTATCCATACTTCTACGGCTACAGTGGCTGTATTGCCTGAAGCGGAAGATGTAGAAGTAGATATTAAAGATGCTGATTTGAAAATTGAAACTTACCGTTCAAGCGGTGCAGGTGGACAACACGTCAATACGACTGACTCAGCAGTACGTATTACACACTTGCCAACAGGAATTATTGCGACTTCATCAGAAAAATCTCAAATTCAAAACCGTGAGAAAGCTTTAAAAGTATTAAAAGCACGTGTTTATGATATGAAATTACAAGAAGAACAAGAAAAATATGATTCAGAACGTAAATCAGCTGTTGGTACAGGAGACCGTTCAGAACGTATTCGTACGTATAACTATCCGCAAAACCGTGTAACCGATCATCGTATTGGTTTGACGATTCAAAAATTAGATCAAATTGTTGAAGGTAAATTAGAGGAAATCATTGACGCTTTAACAATGTCTGAACAGACTGAGAAATTGAAAGAATTGAATAACGTTGACCTATAGAGAGGCTGTGCTGCAAGCTTCACAACAAGCGACAGCAAGAGGGTTTGAATCAAAACGTGCAGAATGGCTGCTGACTGATTTATTTGAGTGGTCATTCACTGATTATGTGATGCATATGAATGAACAAATTCCTGATGATAAGTATGCACTTTTCCAATCTGCCGTTCAAAGAATGCTGAAGGGAGAACCGATTCAATATATTACGGGAACTCAAAGTTTCTTAGGCGAAAAATTCCAAGTAGATGAGCGGTGTTTAATTCCGCGTCCTGAAACCGAAGAAGTATTCATGCATTTTCAAACACATTGCAAACAAAATGCAGTAGTAGCGGATATCGGGACAGGAAGCGGAATTCTTGCAGTGATGCTGAAGCTATTACGCCCTGACTTGGAAGTTTATGCCACAGATTTGTATGATGGACCGCTAGAAATAGCACAGCAAAATGCGAAAGCCCATCATACAAATGTTACTTTCTTAAAAGGGAATGCACTAGAGCCGATTGTAGAACGCAACATTCGTTTGGATGGACTCATTTCAAATCCACCTTATATTGACTTTGCTGAAGCTGCTGATATGACCGAAACAGTTTTAGACTTCGAACCGCATCAAGCTTTGTTTGCTGATAACCAAGGTTTAGCAGTTTATATAGCAATCATTGAACAGCTGCCATTTGTTATGAATGAGAAGAGTTTGGTGGTATTTGAAATCGGATACGAACAAGGAACAGTATTAAAAGCAATTATCGAAGATAAATATCCGCACCTTAATGTGGAAGTCATTGCAGATATTAATAATAATGATCGAATTGTCTCTTTTTATTGGACATCAAAGTAGAAAAGTTATGGAGATTGGGAAAACGTTGGAATTCCTGATTCTCGCATAACTTTTTATTATGCATTAAACTGATTATGAAAGGACGTGTCAAAAGATGCAGACAAAAATATGGGATTTAAGTAAAAATATTGATTCGTCAAAAGCTGAAACAGCAATAAAGGAAATTGCTGAAATTTATAAAAAAGGCGGTTTAGTCGCAATACCTACTGAAACTGTGTATGGTCTCGGTGCTAATGCTAAAGATGATGCGGCTGTGAAAAAGATTTACGAAGCAAAAGGACGACCATCAGATAATCCATTAATCGTCCATATATACGAAGCAGCACAAATGGATGATTTTATTGCTGAAATTCCTGAGAAGGCACAACGGTTGATGAATGTATTCTGGCCCGGACCTATTTCCTTTATCTTACCTTTAAAAGAAGGTTATTTATGCGAAAGAGTTTCTGGCGGTTTGTCCTCAATTGCTGTCAGAATGCCGAGCCACCCAGTCGGACGTGTAATATTGAAAGAAACAAGACTTCCGATTGCTGCACCAAGTGCTAATTTGAGCGGTCGTCCATCTCCTACAACCTTTGACCATGTCTTTTATGATTTGAATGGCAAGGTAGATGGAATTGTAAACGGCGATCAGAGCGAAGAAGGCTTAGAAAGCACAGTCTTAGATTGTACGCAGTATCCATTTAGAATAGCCAGACCCGGTGCAATAACAGTGGAAATGATTGAACAAGTTATTCCTGGAAGTGTCGATACTACAACTATTCTCAATACTGAAAAACCCATTGCACCAGGTATGAAATATAAACATTATTCACCAGATACTCCTGTTATGATGCTGACAGACTTAAATACAGTAATTACACCTGATAAGGATTGGGAAAATACATTATTTGCTGTACCCGCTTCTCTTAAACACTATGTTCCAAAGACTGCAATATATAGAGAATTAAGTGTAGACGAGTTGGATTTGAAAAATGCTAATCATAATTTATATCAAATTCTGCATGAGTTAGATACCGAGACAAATATTGAACAAGGTTATATTTTTAAATTTCCTGAAAATGATGAAAGTCAAGCTTTCTTAAACCGCTTAGCAAAAGCTACTGGAAATCAAGAAATAGGAGCTGCTCAACTATGAAAATAATTTTTGTGTGTACAGGTAATACTTGCAGAAGCCCTATAGCTGAAAGTATTGCAAAAAAGTTGATGCCACAGCATGAGATTATGTCTCGAGGATTATTCGCTATGGATAGTCAGCCACTGTCTGTATATGCTGCACAAATTTTAAAGGAAGAAAATTTCACATCTCCGACACATGCACAGCAGTTAAGAAAAGTAGATTTGGATGCAGATTTAATCTTAACGATGACTGCAGATCATAAACAACAAATACAAATGATGTATGCGCAACCATTACCGGTTTATACGCTTTATGAATATATCGAACAGCCAGGAGAAGTTTCAGATCCTTACGGTGGCAGTTATTCCGACTATCAAAATATTTATAAAGAGCTCTATTATTTGATTACGGAATTGCAACATCGCATCGACTTTCTATGAATAATTAGTATAAGTTAAGATACAAATGCGTTATAATAATTCCATAAAGCATCGTTTGCTTGTATTAAAGTTAAGTTAACAAGAAAAATATATTCTCTGTTTACTTGATTTCAATATTATCAATAAACAAAGGGGTGGAATTAAATGGAAAATTTGAAGTTGTTGCTAGATGAATTACAAGAACAAGATTTCTTTAAAGCTGGTGAAATTTGCGTTATCGGCTGTTCTACATCTGAAGTGCTTGGAGAAAGAATCGGTTCTGTTGGTTCAATTGATGTCGCACAGCAAATCTTTGACGCTTTAATGAAAGTAAGTAATGATACTGGCGTTATTTTCGCTTTTCAGGGATGTGAGCACATTAATAGGGCAATTACAATCGAACGTGAACATTTCAATCCACTTACAATGGAAGAAGTCACAGTTGTACCCGCTGTCCATGCTGGAGGCAGTATGTCCACATATGCTTATCGTCATATGAAAGATCCCATGGTAGTCGAAGCGATTACAGCAACACGTGGAATCGATATTGGACAAACTATGATTGGGATGCACATTAAACATGTTGCCATTCCTGTTCGAACTTCAGTCAAAACAGTCGGAGATGCAGTTGTCACGATTGCTTCTTCCAGACCGAAATTGATTGGCGGCGAACGTGCTCACTATACTTTATAACTAATCGAATTGGGGGAATGATGTCATGTCATTTATCGAAAAGGAAGACAAAGCAGTATTTGAAGCAATTCAAAATGAATACAACCGCCAGAATAACAACATTGAACTTATTGCATCTGAAAACTTTGTATCTGAAGCAGTTATGGAAGCACAAGGCTCAGTATTAACGAATAAGTATGCTGAAGGTTATCCTGGTCGCCGCTATTATGGTGGTTGCCAATATGTCGATGTTACTGAAACATTAGCAATTGAACGTGCGAAAGAACTATTCGGTGCTGAACATGTAAACGTTCAACCGCACTCAGGTTCTCAAGCCAATATGGCAGTTTACTTAGTAGCATTAGATTACGGCGATACTGTATTAGGTATGAATTTAAGCCATGGAGGCCATTTAACTCATGGTGCCAAAGTGAATTTCAGCGGTAAGTTCTACAACTTTGTTGAATATGGAGTAGATAAAGAAACAGAACGTATTGACTATGAAGAAGTACGTCGTCTTGCTCAAGAAAACAAACCTAAGTTAATTGTTGCAGGCGCATCTGCTTATCCTCGTGAAATCGACTTCAAGAAATTCAAAGAAATTGCTGACGAAGTCGGTGCTAAACTAATGGTAGATATGGCACATATCGCTGGTCTTGTGGCAGCCGGATTGCATCAAAATCCTGTTGATTATGCAGACTTTGTTACTACAACAACACATAAGACTCTAAGAGGCCCTCGTGGCGGAATGATTCTTACTAAAGAAGAATATGCTAAACAAATTGATAAAACGATCTTCCCAGGTATTCAAGGCGGTCCGTTAGAGCACGTAATCGCTGCAAAAGCAGTAGCATTTGGTGAAGCATTGAATCCTGATTTCAAAGATTATCAAGAACAAGTGATTAAGAATGCGAAAGTCTTAGCTGAAACATTGGTTAAAGAAGGCTTCAGAGTTGTTTCAGGTGGAACTGATAACCACTTAGTAGCTGTTGATGTTAAAGGTTCATTCGGTATTACAGGGAAAGAAGCGGAAGAAGCTCTTGATGAAGTAGGTATCACTTGTAATAAGAACACCATTCCTTTCGATCAAGAAAAACCTTTCGTTACAAGTGGTTTGCGCTTAGGTACACCAGCAGCTACAACACGGGGATTCCAAGAGGCAGATTTTGAAGAAGTAGCTAAAATTATTAGCTTAGTTGTTCAAAATCCTAAAAATGAAGCGAAATTAAAAGAAGCAAGTGATCGTGTAGCAGCTTTGACTTCAAAACATCCATTATATAAATAAGATAAACTAGGAGGCAACACCGTTATGGGTAAAGTACATGTATTTGACCATCCGCTTATTCAACATAAAATGAGTTATATCCGTGATGCAAACACGGGCACTAAAGAATTCAGAGAACTAGTTGATGAAGTCGGTATGTTGATGGCTTACGAAGTAACCAGAGATTTAGAACTTCAAGACGTTGAAATTGAAACGCCTGTTACCAAAACAACTGCGAAAAGATTGTCAGGAAAGAAATTAGCATTTGTACCTATTTTAAGAGCTGGTTTAGGAATGACTCAAGGTATCTTAAGTTTGATTCCAGCTGCCAGAGTAGGGCACGTAGGATTGTACCGTGATCCTGAAACATTGAAAGCAGTAGAATATTTTGTGAAATTGCCACAAGATATTGAAGAACGTGAAATCGTAGTAGTAGACCCTATGTTAGCAACAGGTGCTTCTGCGATTGAAGCTATTAATTCTTTGAAAACACGCGGTGCGAAAAATATTCGCTTTATGTGCCTGATTGCTGCGCCTGAAGGTGTAGAAAAATTACAAGAAGCACATCCAGATGTAGATATCTTTATTGCAGCTCTTGATGAAAAGTTGAATGATAAAGCATATATCACACCAGGTTTAGGCGACGCTGGCGACCGTTTATTCGGTACAAAATAATTGGGACACAGCAAGGCGCTCCCGTTTCTTTTATATTAACGGTGTAACTAGTGTCTTTATAATATAATATGTTGAATACTTAAAAAGTATGCAGGTTATTAACATCGTGCCCATTTATAGACGGAGACATTAGCATGTTAAACAGTACTGCATACTTTTTATATTTAAGGAGTAGTTTTTTTATGAAGAAGATTATGACTGTATTCGGAACGAGACCAGAAGCTATCAAAATGGCTCCTTTAGTCGCACAATTAAAAAAAGAAGAGACGTTAGAAGCAGTTGTAGCCGTAACCGCACAACATCGTGAAATGCTTGACTCTGTATTAGATACGTTTGATATTCGTCCAGATTATGATTTGAATATCATGCAAGCAGGTCAAACACTTTCTGATATTACTTCGAAGGTATTGAAAGGATTAGAAGCGGTGATTAAAAAGGAAAAACCTGATATGATTCTCGTCCATGGTGATACCATGACAACTTTTGCAAGCGCCTTAGCGGCCTTTTATAATCAAGTGGCAATAGGGCATGTAGAAGCTGGGTTAAGGACTTGGAATAAATATTCGCCGTACCCTGAAGAAATGAATCGTCAAATGGTCAGTGATTTAGCAGATATTCATTTTGCTCCTACGCAACAAGCAGCTGATAATTTATTAGCCGAAAATCATCCGGCTGATACGATAGCAATTACTGGCAATACAGCAATAGATGCGATGTCTACCACGATTAAAGAGGATTATCAGTCTGACATTATCGCCAAGCATCTAGGGAAGAAAATAATACTGCTGACCGCACATCGACGTGAAAATATCGGTATACCCATGGAACATATTTTTAAAGCAGTGAGAGAAATCGTTGAACAACATAACGATGTCGTCGTTGTATATCCGATGCACAAGAACCCTAAAGTCAGAGAAATTGCATGCAAATATCTAGGCAATCATGAACGTATTGAGTTGATCGAACCATTGGAAGTCATTGATTTTCATAATTTTGCACATCAATCTTATTTAATTCTTACTGACTCTGGAGGCATTCAAGAAGAAGCACCTTCACTAGGTAAACCTGTACTCGTATTACGAGATACAACTGAAAGACCTGAAGGAGTCAAAGCAGGAACCCTTAAATTAGTAGGAACAGAAGAAGCGGATATCTTCCAAACAACTGATTTATTGTTGAAAGATGGTATGAAATATCGAGAAATGAGCGAGAAGGCCAATCCATATGGTGATGGTCATGCATCTGAACGTATTTGTGACAATATTAAGTACTATTTTGGTCTCACCGATAAGAAACCGAATGATTTTGGCGAAAATAAAGACAATTTTGAATAAAAGATGGATTTTGTGTCTAATTTGTGACAATTATTAAACATAAGAATTGCTTATTTTGAATGTAATTGACACGCACAAGAGTGCTATATTATGATTAAAACTGTATGGATGAAATGGTTTTCAGATGATTCGTATTTCCATGTGAAATGAGGCACAATAAATGAAGCAGTTCAACATTATTTTCAAGAAGTATCTTCAATATTACATTTATTGGTTGTCAGTGTTGGTTATTATTGCACTAATAATACCAAAGCCTTTCATTATTGGCCTTATTATCGGTTCATTTGGTTCTTTAATCAATACATACATCTTTGAATTATATTTATCTAAGGCGCAGAAAGAGGAGACGTCTCAGGTATCAACAGGTGGTTTTTGGCGATATCTTGTTGCTTTTCTAGCCTGCTGCACCTGGCTTTTCTTTAAAAACCAAGTGAATATTATTGGTGTAATGATTGGTTTGATGATTTCATATATTTTGATCATCTTACGACCATTTCTTCACAAAATGTAATACAAATCAACGGATGAAAGAGGTGAGTATTATATGCAACATAAAAGCCCTGTAGTTACTTGGGATTTGTTCGGTTTGGATATTAAATTCAACTTAGCAAGTATATTAATGGTAATCATTACTTCGCTTATTGTTTTAGTGATAGCTATAGCTTGTACTCGTAACTTGCAGAAACGTCCGACCGGCAAACAAAACTTTATCGAGTGGATTTTTGACTTTGTTAGAGGCATTATCGAAAGTAACTTAGCTTGGAAAAAGGGTGGACAATTCCATTTCTTAGCAGTTACGTTGATTATGTTTATCTTCATCGGTAACATGCTCGGATTGCCTTTCGCAATTGTTATTGACCATACATTGTGGTGGAAATCTCCGACAGCAGACGCTACTGTTACATTAACTTTAGCGGTTATGATTATTCTGTTGACGCATTATTATGGTATTAAAATGCGTGGAGCTGGAAACTACTTCAAAGGCTATGGCCAACCATTCCTTGCATTAACACCTGTCAATATATTTGAAGAATTTACAAATACATTGACACTCGGCTTACGGTTATACGGTAACATTTATGCAGGTGAGATTTTAATCGGCTTATTATCATCCTTGATAATCGGTCATGCAGCATGGGGTTGGATTATCGGTGTGCCTGGCTTAATCGCTTGGCAAGGATTCTCTATCTTTATCGGTACAATCCAAGCATATATCTTTATCATGCTGTCCATGGTTTATATGTCCCATAAAATTGCGGACGATCACTAGTTTTATTTAAATATTTTAAACACATTTAGGAGGATTTTTTAATATGAATTTAATCGCAGCGGCAATCGCAATTGGTTTATCAGCACTTGGTGCAGGTATTGGTAACGGTCTTATTGTATCTAGAACAGTTGAAGGTGTAGCACGTCAACCAGAAGCACGTGGACAATTAATGTCAATCATGTTCATCGGTATCGGTTTAGTTGAGGCATTACCTATCCTTGGTCTTGTAATTTCATTCATTGTTTTATTCCAGTAATAAATACAATCAAGGCAAGCGGCGAAGTCAACAATCGGCTTTCGCCATTTCTTTCGTAATAGATTAACACTATATGCCAATAGAGGACTTTGAATGAAAGGAGTGTCCAAGTACTGTGACTGCGACTACAAATAATTTAGTTCTTGGTGCTGCAGGCGGCGGTGTTGAATGGGGTTCAGCTTTAGTAACTTTAATAACTTTCTTAATCCTATTAGCATTGCTTAAAAAGTTCGCATGGGGTCCATTGAAATCTGTGATGGATAAACGTGAACAAGATATCAACAAAGATATCGATGATGCAGAACAAGCTAAAATAAACGCTCAAAAACTTGAAGAAGAAAACAGACAAACTCTAAGAGAAACTCAAAACGAGGTTCAAAAAATCTTAGAAGAAGCAAAAGTGCAAGCACGTGATCAACATGAACAAATTATCCATGAAGCTAATCAACGTGCTAATGGCATGATTGAAACTGCACAAAGTGAAATCAACAGCCAAAAAGAACGTGCAATCTCTGAAATCAACGACGAAGTTTCTAAGTTGTCAGTTCTGATTGCGTCTAAAATTTTACAAAAAGACATTTCAGAGAAAGATCAAAAAGAATTGATCGACAAGTACATTAAAGAGGTAGGGGATAAATAATGGCAATTGTTGCTAAAAAATATGCCCAAGCGCTGTATGAAACGTCACTCGACAAAGATGTTTTAGATTTAATGTACGAAGAATTTGCTGCAGTTGATGAAGCAGCAGTTCCTAATCAAGATAAATTGAAAGCTTTTGATTCAGACCCTAAAAATATTGCTGCCAGCCGTAAAGGCTTAGTAGAAACATCTTTCAAAGGTGTAAATCAATATTTGATGAATACGCTATATGTTATGGCTGAAAATCGTCATTTATCTATTTTGCCGGAAGTGTTCAAAGCATTTGAAGGTCTTTACAATCAATATTATAATCAAGACTTTGCCACAGTTGAATCTGTACACGAACTATCTCAAGAAGAATTGGATAAAGTCGGTGAAGCATTAATTCAACGAACAGGGTTGTCAAAATTAATTATTACAAATGTAATTAATCAATCTCTAATTGGTGGCTTACGAGCTAAAGTAGGCACAAAAGTCTTTGATGGAAGCATTCAAAATGATCTTGCTCAAATTGAAAGAAAATTTATCAGAACGAAATAATTTATTAAAGAGGAGTGACATAGATGGCCATAAAAGCTGAAGAAATTAGTGCATTACTTCGCTCACAAATCGAAAATTATGAGTCAGAGATGTCTGTAACTGATGTCGGTACTGTAATTCAGATTGGTGATGGTATTGCATTAGTTCACGGATTAAACGACGTTATGGCTGGTGAGTTAGTAGAGTTCCACAATGGTGTGCTTGGCTTAGCTCAAAACCTAGAAGAATCAAACGTTGGTATCGTTATTTTAGGACCATATACAGATATTAAAGAGGGCGACGAAGTTAAACGTACAGGTCGTATCATGGAAGTACCTGTAGGAGATGAACTTATCGGACGTGTCGTTAACCCATTAGGTCAACCACTAGATGGACAAGGTCCGATTAAAACTGATAAAACACGCCCAGTTGAAGAAAAAGCAACTGGTGTTATGGCGAGACAATCAGTAGATGAACCATTACAAACTGGTATTAAAGCCATTGATGCATTAGTTCCAATCGGACGTGGTCAACGTGAGTTAATCATCGGTGACCGTCAAACAGGTAAAACTACTATCGCTATTGATACAATTTTAAACCAAGCAGATCAAGATATGATTTGTATCTATGTAGCAATTGGTCAAAAAGAATCAACAGTTCGTGCAACTGTTGAAAAATTAAGACAAAGCGGTGCATTAGACTACACAATCGTAGTAACTGCATCAGCAGCTGACCCAGCACCATTATTGTACATCGCACCATATGCAGGTGTATCAATGGGTGAAGAATTCATGTTCAACGGTAAACAAGTTTTAATCGTATATGATGATTTAACAAAACAAGCTGCGGCTTACCGTGAACTTTCATTATTACTTCGCAGACCTCCAGGCCGTGAAGCATATCCTGGTGACGTTTTCTATCTACATAGTAGATTATTAGAACGTGCTGCAAAACTTAACGATGAATTAGGCGGCGGCTCAATTACTGCATTGCCTATTATCGAAACTCAAGCAGGAGATATCTCAGCTTATGTACCTACAAACGTTATCTCAATTACTGACGGACAAATCTTCTTAGAATCAGACTTGTTCTTCTCAGGTGTTCGTCCAGCAATCAACGCTGGTTTCTCTGTATCACGTGTTGGTGGTTCAGCTCAAATCAAAGCAATGAAAAAAGTTGCAGGTACATTACGTTTAGACTTAGCTTCTTATCGTGAATTAGAATCATTTGCTCAATTCGGTTCTGATTTAGATGAATTTACAGCTAAAAAACTTGAACGCGGTAAACGTACAGTAGAAGTATTAAAACAACCTCAAGGTGCACCGCTTCCAGTCGAAAATGAAGTATTAATCATCTATGCATTGGTTAATGGATTCTTAGATGATATTCCTGTTGAAGATGTTATTCGTTTTGAAAATGAATTATTCAACTGGGCTAAGAATAATGCATCAGAATTATTAGATGAAATCAAAGACAAAGGTACATTGCCTGATAAAGAAGCAATGAACGAAGCAATTGAAAACTTCAAACGTAGCTTTAGCGTATCTGAATAATAAAGAAGCGAAGTATTAAATAAGGTGGTGAAATAATGGGATCTCTAAAGGATATTGATTCAAGAATTAAATCGACGAAAAAAATGAATCAAATCACTAAGGCAATGAACATGGTTGCGAGTTCAAAATTGAACAAAGCACAACGTAATACTAATCAGTTCAAGCCTTATATGGATAAATTGCAAAATGCAATTACTGCTGTAGCAGGCCAAACAACTTCCAATCATCCGATGTTAGTTGAGCGTCCTGTGAAGAAACGCGGTTACTTAGTTATTTCTAGTGACCGTGGATTAGCAGGGGCATACAACGCGAATATCTTACGTAAAGTGTTGCAAGATATTCAAGAGCGCGGCGAAAATCCAGGTGATTACAAATTGTTAGTATTAGGTAAAGTAGGTATCGACTTCTTTAAGAATAGAAGTATTGAGGTAGAATATGCATTGCCTGATGTACCAGATCAGCCAAGTTTTAAATCAATTGAACCTGTGACTAAGAAAGCAATTGACTTATATGAAAACGGCGATATTGATGAATTGAATATTTACTATAATAAATTCGTCAATGTTCTTGAAAGCAAACCGACTGCAAAAAGAGTATTACCATTAAGTAAAGAAGATGCAAGTTCAGGTCATGGACAAATGTCTTCATACGAATTTGAACCTGATAAAGAATCAATCTTAAATATTATTTTGCCGCAATATGTAGAAGGCTTGATCTATGGCACAATCTTAAACGCTAAAGCAAGTGAACATGCAATGCGTATGACTGCTATGAAAAATGCTTCTGACAATGCGAGCGACCTTATTGACGATTTATCATTACAATATAACCGAGCACGTCAAGCTGCAATCACTCAACAAATTACTGAGATTGTCGGTGGCGCAACTGCTCTTGAATAGTATTTAAAGGAGGAAAAAAAGAATGGGTGTAGGCCGCGTAACACAAATCATGGGTCCAGTAATCGATGTAAGATTTAATCATGACGAACTTCCTAAGATTAATAACGCATTAGTGCTAGAAGTACCTAAAAAAGATGGCACTACTGAATCTCTTACATTAGAAGTAGCACTTGAATTAGGCGATGATGTTGTTAGAACAATCGCTATGGACTCAACTGACGGAATCAAACGTGGTGACGATGTTAAGGATACAGGTCGTCCAATCAGTGTTCCTGTCGGAGATGACACATTAGGAAGAGTATTTAATGTATTGGGTGATCCTATTGATAATGCAGGTCCAATTCCTGAATCAGTACCGCGTGAACCAATTCATAGACAACCGCCACCATTTGATGAATTATCAACTAAAGTTGAAATTTTAGAAACTGGTATCAAAGTTGTAGACTTATTAGCACCATATATCAAAGGTGGTAAAGTTGGACTATTTGGTGGTGCCGGTGTTGGTAAAACTGTATTAATCCAAGAATTAATTAATAACATTGCTCAAGAACACGGTGGTATTTCAGTATTCGCCGGTGTTGGTGAACGTACACGTGAAGGTAATGACTTGTACTTTGAAATGAGCGATAGTGGCGTAATTAAGAAAACAGCAATGGTATTTGGTCAAATGAACGAGCCGCCTGGTGCACGTATGCGTGTAGCTTTATCTGGTTTGACAATGGCTGAATATTTCCGTGATGCGAAAGGTCAAGATGTATTATTATTCATCGATAACATCTTCCGTTTCACTCAAGCAGGTTCAGAAGTATCTGCATTGCTTGGCCGTATGCCTTCAGCTGTTGGTTACCAACCAACACTTGCTACTGAAATGGGTCAATTGCAAGAAAGAATCACATCAACTATGAAAGGTTCTATCACGTCAATCCAAGCAGTATTCGTACCTGCCGATGACTATACTGACCCAGCGCCAGCAACAGCATTTGCTCACTTAGATTCAACAACTAACTTGGAACGTAAATTAACAGAAATGGGTATTTATCCAGCTGTGGATCCATTGGCATCTACTTCAAGAGCACTTGAACCATCAATTGTTGGACAAGAACACTACGATGTTGCTCGTCGTGTACAAGCTACATTACAAAAATACAGAGAATTACAAGATATCATCGCGATCTTAGGTATGGATGAATTGTCTGATGAAGATAAGAGCACAGTTGAACGCGCAAGACGTATTCAATTCTTCTTATCTCAAAACTTCCACGTAGCAGAACAATTTACTGGTCAAAAAGGTTCTTATGTATCTGTTAAACGTACAGTTGAAGACTTCAAAGATATCTTAGAAGGTAAATATGATCATATTCCTGAAGATGCATTCCGTTTAGTCGGCAGCATGGACGATGTATTAGAGAAAGCTAAAGACATGGGTGTTGAAGTTTAAAAATTAGGAGGTAAAGTTTAATGAACACAATGAACGTTAATATTGTTACTCCTAATGGTTCTGTTTATAACCAAGATAATGTTGAAATTACTGTTCTACAAACAGTCGGCGGCGACATGGGTGTTATGTACGGACATATCCCGACTGTAACAGCAATTCAAACAGGTTATGTTAAAGTACATTATACAGATGGAATTGAATACATCGCTGTAAGTGATGGATTCGTAGAAATCAGACAAGAAAAAACGTCAATAATTGTACAAACAGCAGAAAAAGCTGAAGATATTGATGTCAGACGTGCTGAATCGGCTAAAGAACGAGCAGAATCACATTTGAATAACAATGACGAAGATACTGACATTAACAGAGCAAAACGAGCTTTAGAACGAGCTGAAAACCGTCTTAAAGTTTCGGAATTAAAATAATAACTCACCATTAAATATAGGATATATCTCATTTTGAGGTATATCCTATTTTTTAATTTCTGCAATTAATTGGCATTTGAAAAAGAATTGTAGAAATTCAGTTATTATATTCAAGATTGTATGAATTCGAGTCAATATAATGTACAATGTTAGTCAGTAAACATTTGAGGAGAACAAAATTTATGGATTATTTAGGGCAGTTTGCGATAGCGCACTTAATATTACACGTTGTTTGTATATGTGTAGCTTTTTGGGCGCTCAACGCATTGAGGTTAGATCAATTTTTTAAAAAAGGCTACCCTGCACAAGTACAAGTTTTACTTATCTTTCTTGCTATTGTAATCGGGGCAGGGGTCAGCAACTTTATAATCGACTTGTTGCAATTTTCAACACAATTGAAGTATTTGGGAAAATAAGCGCTTAAGTGTAAAACTAAAGTAATTCCATATATAATGTAAGTATATTAATAATGAGAGAAATATGACTGAATTGAGGATGTTCAGAGGAGTTAAAAAGTGGAGGAGTAATAATGACTAGAGACAGAATTGTAATTAAAGGCGGCAATCGTCTTGAAGGAGAAGTTCAAGTCGAAGGAGCAAAAAATGCAGTATTGCCAGTTTTGACTGCATCGTTACTAGCTTCAAAAGGAACTAGTACCTTACATAACGTTCCAGAATTAAGCGACGTAGTGACAATTAATAATGTATTATCTACACTAAATGCTGATATCAAGTACAACAAAGAAAATAATAGTGTGACAGTAGATGCTACAAACCAATTAAACTTTGAGGCCCCTTATGAGTATGTAAGTAAGATGCGTGCAAGCATTTTAGTAATGGGTCCATTATTAGCACGTCTAGGCCATGCTAAAGTTGCTTTACCAGGTGGTTGTGCAATTGGAAGCAGACCTATTGAACAACATATTAAAGGTTTTGAAGCGCTTGGAGCCGATATTCATTTAGAGAATGGTTTCATTTTTGCTGATACAGAAAACGGATTAAAAGGCACAAATATTCATTTAGATTTCCCAAGTGTGGGCGCTACTCAAAATATAATTATGGCAGCTGCTTTAGCTGATGGGAAAACTGTGCTGGAAAATGTAGCACGTGAGCCAGAAATTGTAGACCTTGCTAATTATATTAATGAAATGGGCGGTAATGTTACGGGTGCAGGTACAGACACGATTACTATTAATGGTGTAAAGGAACTTCACGGTGTAGAACATTCAATTATTCCTGATCGTATTGAAGCAGGAACATTAATTATTGCTGGTGCTATTACTCGTGGAGATGTGTTTGTACGAGGTGCAATCAAAGAACATATGACAAGTCTTCTGTATAAATTAGAAGAAATGGGCGTTAATTTGGAATATAAAGAAGAAGGCATTCGTGTTTCTGCAGAAGGTGAATTGAAACCTGTAGATGTAAAAACTTTACCGCATCCTGGTTTCCCAACAGATATGCAATCACAAATTATGGCTTTACTCTTAACCGCAGAAGGTCACAAAGTGATAACAGAAACAGTCTTCGAAAATCGTTTTATGCACGTTGCTGAGTTCAAACGTATGAATGCTCAAATTAATGTAGAAGGCAGAAATGCTAAAATTACAGGTAAAAGTAATCTGCAAGGAGCACAAGTAAAAGCTACTGATTTACGTGCCGGAGCTGCATTAATCTTAGCTGGATTAGTTGCTGAAGGTACAACAGAAGTTTCAGAATTAAAACACTTGGATCGAGGATATGTAGACTTTAATGGTAAATTAAAATCACTCGGTGCGGATATAGAACGCATATCAGAATAGGAGACACTTGATGAAGAAGCCGATACATTATAAATTGATACGAATTCCTTTAGGATTTGGTATAATAATTATCGTTATATTGATGATAGTAATGTTCTTAATTGGAATTTTAATTGGTTATCTGCTCAATCATCAAAACCCTTTAGAATTTTTTGATTTTCATACATGGAAGCATTTTAAGCAGCTTTTTGGGGAATAGAACAGTTACTAAAGTGTAATTAAAAGGCAGTAAATATCTCTGAATATAGTTATAATTGAATTGAGGTAACAATAATGAATAAGACTAGAGAAATTATTGGAAAATTAGGGAGTACTATTTCCAACCCATCTAATCGTAAATATACAGCATACATTCGGATTACAAACCCATCACAACTTGATGCATTACAAAATCAATTTGAATTTTTAATGCATCACCGTAACTGTCCATGTTTTTAGCGGTTGTATCTATGATTTTGGTCGATTGAAAAAAGAAGGTGGCAGAATATGCTGAGAGCGTATAAAACCGAAATCAATCCTTCTTTTGAACAACGTCAGACCATAAACCGAACCATCGGCACATGCCGTTGGATTTACAACAAATTTATCGAGACTAATCAAAATTTATATAAAATCGGGCAATCATATATGAATGGTTTTGCCTTCAGCAAATGGATGAACAATGTATATCTTCCAAGCCATCCGGATAAACATTGGGTTAAACAAAGTGCCAGCAAAGCTGTCAAACAATCCATTATGAATGCACATCGTGCTTATCAGACATTTTTCAAAAATAAGCAAGGTTATCCGAAGTTCAAAAAGAAATCAGGTATCGGAAGCTATTATTTGATTGGTACCATTCATGTACAACGACATCGCATCCAATTGCCAAAGCTGGGATGGATTAAATTAAAAGAAAGAGGTTACATCCCCACAAATAATATAAAATCTGCCACCATTGTTAAAGAATATGACAGATATTATGTGTCGGTATTAGTTGATCAACCGCCTCTCCCTATTTTTAAACCGAAACAGACAGACGGAATCGGTATTGATCTAGGATTGAAAGAAGCTGTATTCACACCCTCCGGTGTAAAAATCAGAAGCTTCAAGACGAATCAAACTATCATCAAACTTGATAAATCTTTGAAAAGACAGCAGCGAAAATTATCCAGAAAGAAAAAAGGTTCTCATAATTGGTATAAACAGTTGTTGAAAGTGCAAAAATTATACCGACGTATTAAAAATATTAAAAAAGATATCAAACGCAAAGGCATATTCTCTATTCTCCGTACAAATCCGCAATTTATTACGATTGAAAATTTAAACATCAAGGGCATGATGAGAAACAAAAGATTGGCCAACAGTTTTCAACAGATCGGACTCGGTTACATTGTTGAATGGTTGAAAATCAAATGTCGAGATTACGGCATTGAATTACGCCAAGTCGACAGATTTTATCCATCCAGCCGAATATGTTCTGATTGCGGTCACATACAACCTATGCCTTTGAATCAAAGAACGTATCATTGTAATCATTGCGGAATGATTAAAGACAGAGATATCAATGCCAGTATTAATTTGAAACAAGCAGCAGATTACACCGTGATAGTGTAATAAAACAATGAAAGGAAAACTGCTAAAAGGTTATCACACAATTTAAATGTATGGATAAAGTTTCAAACTACGGTGGGATACATCGGAAGTAACGCTCTGGGAGAGGTTCATAGACCTGATTTCAAATGAAATCAACCTCATTGAAAAGAGAAATTCTCTAATAACATTTGAATATGTTTTTAGTAGCAGGTTAAGACATGGAAACTATTTTTGACTATAATCAAATTAAAGAAATTATCCCTCATAGACAACCATTTTTACTCATTGATAGAGTAGTTGAATATGAAGAAGGACAACGTTGCGTTGCAATCAAACAAGTTTCTGGGAATGAACCATTTTTCCAAGGTCATTTTCCTGATTATGCAGTAATGCCTGGTGTTTTAATTACAGAAGCACTTGCACAAACAGGTGCTGTTGCATTATTGAACAGTGAACAGAATAAAGGTAAAATTGCTTTATTTGCAGGAATTGACAAATGTCGCTTTAAGAGACAAGTGACACCTGGTGATACATTAACTTTAGAAGTAGAAATCACTAAAATGCGTGGACCAATCGGCAAAGGAACAGCTAAAGCCACAGTTGATGGCCAACTTGCTTGTAGTTGTGAATTAACTTTTGCAATTCAAGACGTATAAAAAAGAGCGTTATACTTTCATTAAAAAATGATAAGTATAACGCTCTTTTTCTATTCTTCTTTACGTTCGTCTTTAAGGCGCGGTTTAGATTGCATCATTCTATTAAATGATTTTTTCAATTCTTCGCCTTCTAAGCCTTCATCTACAAGTTGTGCTAACAAATTTTCAGCATAGACTTGTCTGAGTGTATAGACATGACAATCAAAGATGACGGACATTTTTTCATTTTCATATAAAGAGATATTTTTAATTGTGGCATCAAAGAGTGCAGGATCATTAGATGGTCGGGTAATGACTACACGAATATCAAGTAAAGCTTCATTGTCCATATATTCTTTCATCATGTCGTAGTGGTTATCAGAAATAACGATTTCTAATAACCAGCCAGTGCCACTTTGTTCTTTATTAATAATTACACCATCATAGAGCTCGTATTCAATTACTCCGCCATTTTCAGTGACAATTTGGAATCTGACTGCTTTAAATGTTTTCATTAGGAAGTCACTCCAATCTTTTTTAAATTCTGCAAAAAATTAAAATACTAATACTAGTATAGCTCAAAAACTCCAAAAATTTCAGTCGATATGTAAAAAATGAGTATTAATACCCTTTAATTATTTAATTTTCGTGCTTTGACTATTTAAAGGAAAGTGAATATGATATTAAGCATAGGAGGTGAAACTTTGTTAAACAAAATCGTCATTGTTGGACGTCTAACCCGTAATCCTCAACTAGCAGAAAAGGAGGATAGTGATATTGCCAGTTTTAGTGTAGCAACTGAAAGAAATTATAGTTACCAAGGTCAGAATCAACAAGCAGTTGACTATATCTTTTGTAAAGCTTTCGGTAAAACAGCAAAAAATATAGCTAAATACACTAAAAAAGGATCGCTAGTAGGAATAACAGGACATATGCGTTCATATAAATATGAAAAAGATAAGCAAACTCATTTTATGACTGAACTTGTGGTTGAAACTATTAAGTTCATATCGAGTCCCAACTCTAATGAAAATTCCACTTCAAATTACTCAAACATAGCTGATAACTTAGAAGGAAGCCCTGCCTTACAAGAAAATCAGTTATCCACTGCCACTCAAAATCCTCATACACAAAACCAATAGCACCATCCTATCTAAATGAATTATCCCAAATTCTTAAGCACAAACTCTAAACATATTCACTTATTCATGTGTAGTTCTTTCTAAATCTCATTGTAGATATTTTCAATTACAATCATTCATTCTTTCTAATTCTCAATTTATAAAAAATACTCATTTAGGGTGAGGGAGCGGAACAGAAATAATTTTTTAGTGAAACTATTTTTTCTTAGCCCCTTACACCCCACTAAAGCTATTTTATATTCTAATAGCTGTCCCTTTATAGTGAGGTTGAGACAATTATATTATGTCTTAGCCTCATTTCGTAATTATTTAGGAATTGACATAGCAAATCCAATAAATCGAGAAGGGATTTTGGGTGTAAAATTAATCTAAATCACAATTCAATTATCTGAATAATTACATGTATATTACATAGTTACAAAGTTATTTCTGCTATTGAACACTGTCATGAAAGTCTATATACATACCGTTAGCTACCTAATTAAATTAGAAATGCGTAATTTAAGCGTAAAAGAGCACCTGTTTTTTTTATTTCGCTGTAACCTGCACCCTGTTTTCAGATGATATAGTTATAACTGCAAATTGATGATATTAATCACACGAAAAAACAATTACCTTATAGGAGGATTTTTTGAAATGAAAAAATTATTAGTAGCTTCATCAGCATCAGCAGCATTATTTGCAGTAGGAGTAGGCGCGAACGCACATGCAGCCGAAGATAACAATGTAAATCAAGATCACTTAGCTCAAACAGCTTTAAACAATCCACAACAATTAAACCAAGCACCTGTACAAGAAGGCGCTTATAATATCGGTTTTGACAACTCTGGTTACAATTTCAACTTTAACTCAGATGGTACTAACTGGAGCTGGAGTTATAATGCAAACGGTGCAGCTCAACAAGCGCCAGCACAACAAACTACACAACAACAAGCGCCAGCAGCTCAACAAGCACCAGCACAAGAACAAACTCAACAACCAGCACAACAATCAACTCAACAACAACCAGCTCAAGAAACTACACAACAACAAGCACCAGCACAAGAGCAAACTCAACAACCAGCTCAAGCACAAACTCAACAACCAGCACAACAATCAGCTCCAGCGCAACAATCAGCTGATTCTGGTTCAAGCAGTATCAACAGCCACTTACAAGCAATTGCTCAACGTGAATCAGGTGGCGACATTCATGCAACTAATCCATCATCAGGCGCTTCAGGTAAATTCCAATTCTTACAAACTACTTGGGATTCAGTAGCTCCTGCAGAATATCAAGGTAGACCAGCAGCTGAAGCTCCAGAAGCAGTACAAGATGCAGCAGCTCAAAAATTATATGACACAGCTGGTCCAAGCCAATGGGTAACTGCATAATTTAGAGATATTTATATTTTGAAATACCAATAAATTTGTTAGCGGATTATCATTCTATGAATGGTAGTCCGCTTTTTCATTGTAATATTCATGTAAAATTTGATACATACTATTTATATTGTTGTAACCTATGATAAGTTTTTTGGTGCTATTATGAATACAGCAAATTAATCATATAAACTTTTTACCTTATAGGAGGATTTATTTCAAAATGAAAAAATTATTAGTAGCATCATCAGTAGCCACTGCCGCATTCTTAGCAACAGGAGCAGCTTCACATAACGCTCATGCAGCAGAAGTAAGCCAATCAGAACAACAATTAGCTGAAACAGCTTTAAATAACCCACAACAATTAAACCAAGCACCAGTACAAGCAGGCGCTTATAACATAGACTTCGTATATAATGGTAACGAATTCCACTTTGAATCAGATGGATCAAACTTCAGCTGGAGTTATACTGGATCAAATGGTGGATCAGCACAACCAACTCAAGCAACAACTACACAAGCAGCACCAGTTCAACAACAATCAGCTCCAGTAGCACAACAAACATACCAAACTCAATCAACTACTAGCTACAGCAATTACAGTGCTCCTGTACAACAAAGCTACAGTGCACCAGCTCGCAGCTATAACACTTCAGCAGTTTCAACTGGCGGATCAACTAAAGCTCAATTCTTAGCTGCAGGTGGAACTGAAGATATGTGGAATACAATTGTAATGCCTGAATCAGGCGGTAACCCTAATGCAGTAAACGAATTAGGATATCGAGGCTTAGGTCAAACTAAAGAAGGTTGGGGAACTGGATCAGTAGCAGCTCAAACTAAAGGCATGATTAACTATGCAAACTCTCGTTATGGTTCTCTTGCAAGTGCGACTGCTTTCCGTGCATCTCATGGTTGGTGGTAAGCCGATAACGCTGTAATCAATAAATTTAATTAAATAATTTACATCCAAAAAGCGGACTCCGTTCTTATTTTAAGGACAGAATCCGCTTTTTTGTAATACATATGTAACTTATGAAACAAACTATTTATATTGTTGTAACCTATGTTATCCTATTAGATGGTATTATAAATATAGCAAATTAATCATATAAAGTTTTTACCTTATAGGAGGATTTTTATTAAATGAAGAAACTATTAGTAACATCATCAGTAGCGGCAGCGGCATTTTTAGCAACAGGAGTAGCATCACATAACGCTGATGCAGCTGAGTTAAATACAACAGAACAAACTAAATTAGCGGAAACTGCATTAAATAATCCTGCAGAATTAAATCAACATCCAGTACAAGCGGGTGCTTATGAATTTAATTTCGAATACAAAGGTTATGACTTCCATTTTGAATCAAATGGTACACACTGGGAATGGAGTTATGCAGCAGCTGGAACTGTTCAGCAACCAAATCACGTAACTACTAGTCAAGCAGCACCAGTTCAACAACAAGCAGCTCCGGTAACAAATCAACAATCACAATCTTATAACAATAATTCAAATTACAGCTATAACACACAATCAACAAGTTATAGTGCACCAACTCAATCATATTCAGGCGGATCTAGCAACATTCCTGCAGCATTACAATCAATTGTATACCGTGAATCACGTGGTGATATCCATGCTGTTAACCCTTATTCAGGCGCAGCAGGTAAATATCAATTCTTACAAACTACATGGGATGCAGTAGCGCCAGCAGGTTGGAGAGGTGTTAACCCAGCTAGTGCTCCAGAACATATTCAAGACCAAGCAGCGTTAACTTTATGGGATAATGGTAACGGTGCAGGCCACTGGGCATATTAATATTTAAACTACAGTCGGGACTTTTGTCTCGGCTTTTTCTTTTTCAATTCTTTAATATTGCATAACACTAAGGGGTTTGATACATTTAAACTGTATTAAACATTAAATTATATAAAACTGCTAGGGGCGCCTTATGGCTGAGATAGTTGTACTAGACCCTTATAACCTGATTTGGTTCGTACCAACGTAGGAAAGTAGTATATTAAGAATAAAGATTCTAAATATTTTACTGCATTCCTGCGAAGGTTTGCAGTTTTTTATTGGGAGGATTTAGAAATGAATTTTGCTGAATCATTAGAAAGAGACGCACAACCTATTATTGATGAAATTTATCAAGACCATTTCATTCAAGAATTATTAAAAGGAAATATTGAGAAAGAAGCATTACGTCAATATTTACGTGCTGATGCGTCTTATTTAAGAGAGTTTGCGAATATCTACGCACTATTAATCCCTAAAATGCCAGATTTAAGCAGCGTACGCTTTCTAGTTGATCAAATTCAATTTATTGTGAATGGCGAAGTAGAAGCACATGAATTTATGGCTGATTATATTGGTGAGAATTACAACGAAATCGTTCAAAAAAAGGTTTGGCCTCCAAGTGGTGATCATTATATTAAGCATATGTACTATAACGTTTATGCGCATGAAAATGCTGCGTACGCGATTGCCGCAATGGCACCTTGTCCTTACGTATACGCAATGATTGCCAAACGTGCTATGAAAGATCCAGAACTAAATAAAGATTCCATTTTAGCAAAATGGTTTGAGTTTTATAATACCGAAATGGACCCATTAATAGAAGTATTAGATGATTTAATGAACCAACTCATTGCTCATATGTCAGAAGCAGAGAAAAACGAAGTAAGAGAAAATTATTTACAAAGTACAGTTCACGAATTGAACTTTTTCAATATGGCTTATACAAGTGAAAAATGGCAATTTGGAGGAGAAAGAGTATGAATAAACCTAAAATAGCTTTAACGATTGCAGGTACAGATCCTACAGGCGGCGCAGGAGTAATGGCCGATTTGAAATCATTTCATGCATGTGGTGTATATGGAATGGCCGCAATTACCAGTATTGTGGCGCAAAATACCAAAGGCGTTCAACATATTCATAATTTAGAGGTATCATGGATTAAAGAACAGCTAGATAGTGTGTTTGATGATGAATTACCTCAAGCAATTAAGACAGGAATGATTGCAACAAAAGAAATGATGGAATTGATTCGAGAGTATTTAAAAAAGCATCCAGAAATTCCTTATGTTATCGATCCAGTTATGCTTGCTAAAAGCGGCGATTCTTTAATGGATGATGCAGGTAAACATGCATTGCAAGAAATCTTGTTGCCGTTAGCTGATGTGGCTACACCGAATTTACCAGAAGCTGAAGAAATAGTAGGTTTCAAACTAGATACTGAAGATGCAATTAAAAAAGCTGGAGATATCTTTATTAACGATATCGGCTGTAAAGGTGTAGTTATTAAAGGCGGACACATTGAGGATAAAGCCATTGCGAAGGATTACCTTTTTACAAAAGAGGGGTTAGAAGTTTTCGAAAGTGAACGTTATGAGACTAAACACACACATGGAACTGGTTGTACCTTCTCAGCGGTTATTACAGCTGAATTAGCAAAAGGCAAAACAATTTATGAAGCAGTTAAAAAGGCTAAAGATTTTATTGCTTTAAGTATTAAATATACACCGGAAATCGGCCAAGGCAGAGGACCTGTGAACCATTTCGCGTATATGAAGAAAGTAGGACTAGATGATGAGTAATGTATTAAATCAAATCAGATCAGAACACCCGTTAGTAATTTGTTATACCAATGATGTCGTTAAGAACTTTTCAGCTAATGGTTTATTAAGTTTAGGTGCGAGTCCCGCAATGAGTGAAGCGCCTCAAGAGGCAAAGGATTTTTACCCGGTAGCAGGCAGTGTCTTAATCAATATTGGTACTTTAACTAAAGATCATGAGCATGCGATGTTGACTAACGGCAAGATTGCCAATGAAACAGATACACCTTTAGTTTTTGACCCAGTGGCAGTAGGGGCGTCACAGTATCGTAAAGATTTCTGTAAATACTTTTTAAAGCAAGTCAAACCGACTGTTATAAAAGGAAATGCTTCAGAAATATTGGCATTAATTGATGATTCAGCAACTATGAAAGGTACAGATAGCGCTGATAATCTCGACATCGTAGAAATTGCTAAGAAAGCTTATCAAGAATATCAAACGGCGATTATCTTAACTGGAGAAACGGATGTTATCGTCCAAGATGACAAGGTTGTTAAATTGGAAAATGGTTCTCATTTTCTTGCTAAGACTACAGGGGCAGGCTGCTTATTAGGTGCAGTTGTAGGTGCCTTCTTGTTCCGTGACACACATCCTTCAATTGAAACGTTGGTTGAAGCGGTCTCTGTATATAATATTGCGGCTGAACGTGCAGAACAATTAAGTGACAGTAAAGGTCCAGGTACTTTCTTAACGCACTTTATTGACGCGCTTTATCGTATTGACGCAGATGCTGTGAACGAAAACCGTCATGTTGAAGAGGTGGAATAAGTGTTTAAAGCAGATGATTTAAAGGTCTATTTTATTTGCGGAACTCAAGATATACCTGAGGGACGAACAATTAAAGAAGTTTTGACAGAAGCACTTGAGGGCGGTATTACGCTATTTCAATTTCGTGAAAAAGGCCCAGGTGCAAAAACTGGAAAAGAGAAAGTAGCTTTGGCTGAAGAACTGCAAGAACTGTGCAGAGCTTATGATGTACCCTTTATTGTGAATGACGATGTTGAATTAGCTGAAGCAATCAATGCAGATGGCGTGCATGTAGGACAAGATGATGAAGCGGTAGACGCTTTCATTAAGCGCTTTAATGGTAAAATAATTGGTTTAAGTGTCGGCAACTTAGAAGAATTAGAACAATCGGATCTGACACATGTGGACTATATAGGTGTAGGTCCAATTTTCAGCACGCCTTCTAAAAACGATGCCAGTGCACCTGTAGGTCCCGGAATGATTGAAACGCTGCGTAGTAAAGTCGGCGCTTTACCGATTGTAGCTATCGGTGGCATTTCTTTAGATAATGTACAAGAAGTTGCTGATACTTCCGCTAATGGGGTGTCTGTCATTTCAGCCATTGCAAGAAGTTCTAACGTTACAGAAACCGTACAAAATTTCTTACAATATTTTAAATAGTTAAGGATTTCACATATTTTTTGTTTTCTACTGCTATTGGGATATGGTAAAATTATCTTTATGTGAATAATACCAATAGAGGTGGAAAAATGAAGAAAAAAGCATTATTGCCTTTGCTTTTAGGGATTATGGTTTTTCTTGCTGGTTGTGATTACTCTAAACCTGAGAATCGAACAGGCTTCTTTTATAATACGTTTGTAAAAAACATGGATAACATAATTCATTGGCTAGGGTCTCATTTTAATAATGATTATGGATTAGCGATTATTGTGTTAGTACTTGCTATTCGTATCATAGTATTGCCGTTTATGTTATCAAACTACAAGAATAGCCACATGATGCGTGAAAAAATGATTATCGCCAAACCGGATATGGATGCGGTTAAAGAGAAAGTGCAACGCGCGCGTACACAAGAAGATAAAATGGCAGCTAACCAAGAAATGATGGAAGTTTACAAGAAATATGATATGAATCCGATGCAGAGCATGTTAGGCTGCTTGCCGATGTTGATTCAAATGCCGATTATTATGGGCCTATTCTTTGTATTGAAATATCCTTCACCAGGAGGAATCACAGAGCATTCTCATTTCTTATGGTTCAATTTATCCAAACCAGATATTTGGATTACGGTTATTGCCGGTGTGCTTTATTTTATACAAGCTTATGTTTCGACTTTCAGTATGCCGCCTGAGCAAAAACAAATGAGTTACATGATGATGATTATTTCGCCAATCATGATTATTTGGGTTTCATTAAGTTCAGCTGCTGCACTTGGTCTATATTGGTCAGTCAGCGCCGCATTCTTAGTAGTTCAAACATATATTGCAAATAGTTATTACTCTAAGAAGGCAAAGGAAGAAGTTGCTCCAATGATTGCGGCTTATGAGAAAGAACATGGCAAATCGGGTAGTGGTAAAACGAAAAATACCCAAGTCGTTTCTAAGAAAAATAAAAAGAAAAAATAAATATGAGTAAAGAAAATCAGTTGTAATCGAAAAGTTGCGACTGTTTTTTCTTTATTTAAATTGAAAACAGGGAATAAGAAATCAAAGGGTAATTTATATAGGAGGGTCCAGAAAATGAAAATTGTAAGAGTGACAACTGATGATATTAAAGAATTACAGACAATCAGCTTTAGAACATTTGATGATACATTTAGAGAAATGAACCATCCGGATAATTTAAAAGATTATCTTAATAATGCTTTTACCTATGATAAGTTACAACGTGAACTCGAACATCCTAATTCATATTTTTATTTTTTGTATGATAATGATAAGATTGTGGGCTATCTGAAATTAAATGTTGGAGCAGCTCAAACTGAAGATATTGCCTCTGACGCATTAGAAGTTGAAAGGTTATATATTTTAAAGAATTACCAACATCACGGTTATGGTAAAAAGCTCATGAACTTTGCAATTAACTTTGCTGTGGAAGAAGGAAAACAAAGCATTTGGCTTGGAGTTTGGGAGAAAAATGAAAATGCAATCAAATTCTATGAACACTTCGGATTTAAAAAAGTTACAGAGCACGAATTTAAAATGGGAGACGAAATTCAAACAGATATTATTATGGCCCAAAACTTAAAGTAATAATAAAAAGACTGGAAACCTGTCATCATAGCTAAATCGCTATAGACGACTAAGTTTCCAGTCTTTTTTTAATTCATAAAATCCCATTCTTTAAAGAATTGTGCTACGAAATATTCCATAAATTGATGACGTTCTTGAGCAATGGATTGCGCTGTTTCAGTGTGCATTAAATCTTTTAATTTAAATAGCTTGTCATAGAAATGTTTAATAGCCGAAGGAGAGTGATCCTCTAAATCACAATCGCTTGAAAGACTATCTGGAATTTCTCCTGACCACATCGGCTCATTAAAATGGCCGGAAAATTGGAACGTTCTTGCGATACCAATAGCTCCGATAGCATCTAAGCGGTCAGCGTCTCTCACAATGTATCCTTCTTGAGACATAGTTCTATCATTATTAGCACCATTACGATAACTCATATATTTTATGATTTCTAAAATTTTATGTTTCATTTGGTTATCTACATCTATCTGATCTAAGAAATGGTCGAGCTTCTCATAAGCTTTATCTTCATCTGTCAGTTTAGAGTCTACTGTGTCATGTAATAGAGCGGCCATTTGAATGATATACGGATTACCGCTTCCTTCTTGCTCTGCAATAAATAAAGCCATTTTTAACACACGCATGACATGTTGAATATCGTGGCCTGTAGCATCTTCGCTATGGTGGGCTTTCATATATTTTTCTGCTTCTTTTATATGCTGATATTGATTCACTAAAACTCATACTCCTTAATATACTTACAGAATAGGGGAAATCAGATAAGAAATACCTTCTTTGAATTTTATCCATAAACTGCGTTTTTTATATTTTTCCTTAGTAAATTCATTGCTTAGTTTCAAATCTTCGTTAAATTGCTCGCTCAATTGTATTGCTGTAGATTGATCATAGATAAAAGCATTCACTTCAAAATTCAACGTGAAACTACGATGATCCATATTTGTAGTTCCGACACTTGCGACTTCATCATCAATGACCATCATCTTAGAATGTAAGAAGCCGTTTTCATAGTGATAAATTTTAACGCCTGATGCGAGTAATGATGCCACATTCTTTTGCGTTGCCCAATAAACAAATGGATGATCCGGTTTACAAGGAACCATAATCGTAACATCTACGCCGCCTAATGCAGCAATTGATACAGCATCTAAGAATGCTTGGTCAGGAATAAAATAAGGTGTTTGGATTTTAATATATCTTTTAGCTGAAGTAATCATTTTTAAATAGCCATATTTAATTTGTTCCCAATCCTCATCAGGACCACTGGATGCAATTTGTATCCCTGTAGATTCTCCAGTATCGATATCAGGGAAATAACGATCAGAATAAGCAATATTATGTCGTTTGGCTTGAGAATTCCAGTCTAAAATGAAACGAAGTTGTAAGGCATTTACGGCATCTCCGACAATACGCAGATGTGTATCTCGCCAATAGCCGAACTTTTTAGATAAGCCTAAATATTCATTTCCGACATTGAAACCGCCGACATAACCGATTACTCCATCAATCACTACGATTTTCCGGTGGTTACGGTAATTAAGCCGAAAGTTGATCAAAGGTAACTTAGAAGGAAAGAAGGATTCTACTTGCCCGCCTTTTTTTCTGAAGTCATCAAAATCCTTTAAAGTTAAACTTCTGGATCCCATGTCGTCATAGAGCATTTTGACTTCGAGTCCTTCTTCTAACTTATCTTCAAGTGCTTGCAGTATGCGTTTGCCTAAGGTGTCGTTACGAAAAATGTAATATTCAATATGAATATAATCTTGAGCGTTTTCAATATCTTGAATTAAAGCATCGAACTTTTCCTTGCCATCGTTATAAATGGTCAGTGCATTATCAGTTGTTAAGAAAGCTGAGTTATTGTAAAGCAACATCTGAACCATGGATTTATATTTTACAATGACATGATTCCCTTTTGAAAATTCATCATTTTTTAATGCTTCAGCTTGTTCTTGCACAATCATTTCTAAACCTGTTTTATCTTCTTCATTGACTTTGAATATATGTTCTCGTTGGATTTGTCGGCCAAAAAGAAGATAAACGATGAAGCCTATAATAGGCAGAAATGCTAAAACGAGCAACCAAGCCCATATAGACCCAGGTGATCTGCGTTCTAAAAACACAATTGTAAAACTGAAAAATAAGTTCAAAATAAATAATGCAATTAATATAATATTGAAAACCAGGTTAGTTTGCTGTAACAGCATGTCGAGATAATACATGTTCTGAACCTCCATATTGTCCATCAACAACGAGTTTCTACCCGGTTAATATTGGTATTAATGCTTTTAATTGTAACACAGCTAAATCGGAATAGGTATAGTTTGACGTATACCTCGGTAGGGTATATTATAGTATTGAAAGTAATCGGGACGGAGGTTTAAAGATGACTGAAAATGATAAAGCGCATCATTCTGAACAAATTAAATCTAACTTAAAAGCACGTCTCAATCGTATTGAAGGACAAGTAAGAGCAATTAATCGGATGATTGACGAAGATGTTTATTGTGATGATGTACTCACGCAAATACGTGCTACACGTTCAGCATTGAATAGTGTGGCAGTTAAGCTGCTCGATCATCATATGAAAGGCTGTATTATGCATAAAGTAGATGATGGACATGCAGAGGAAGCGATGGAAGAATTATTAGTAACCGTACAAAAATTGATTAAAGATTAGATGGAGGTTGTCATGCAAAATAGTGTGATAAAAATTGATGGTTTAGAAACTGAAGAAGCACAACATAAATTACATCAACATCTTAGTGAAATGACTGGCGTTTCTGCGGTACAAGTAGATATGGATTCCAATGAAATCCGTATTAGTTATGAAACACCTGTCAATTTAAATAATCTTGAAAAAGAAATTTATGATGCAGGCTATCAAATATTAAATTAAAGGAGTGTTTATAAATGGAAGAGAAACAATTAAAAGTTGAAGGTATGAGTTGTGAACATTGTAAAGCAGCGGTAGAATCAGCAGTCGGTAAAATCGATGGGGTAGAAAGCGTCAATGCTACTCCTGATAATGATACTGTTGATGTGAAATTCAATGATGAAGACCAAGTATTATCCGAAGTTGAAAAAGCAATTTATGATGCAGGTTACGATGTTGTAAAATAATTTGAATTAGGAAATGTATTTGTCTAATACGTTTTCTATTTCAGATAGCTTAGCTGGAGTGGATGCCGAAATAAATTTTTTATTTCTGACCACTCCCTTATTTTTAGAAAAAATATACCTTAATAGGGTATAGGAGTGAAATATATGGAAAAGGCTGAATTTAAAATTTCAGGCATGACTTGTGCTGCATGTTCAGCAAGAATTGAACGTGTGTTGAATAGAACGGAAGGCGTAGAAAGTGCAAACGTTAATCTAGTAACTGAAAAAGCAGCAGTGGACTTTGACAATCAAGATATTGATCTTAATGAAATTTTTGAAAAAGTAAAGAATTTGGGTTATGAACCAATTGCGATTGAAACGCCTGAAGAAACCCAACAGAGAAAGAAAAAGGAATTAGATAAGCAGAAATATAAATTTATTATTGCATTAATTTTATCCTTGCCGTTGATTTATACCATGGTAGGCCATTTCAGCTTTTTGAGTTTTCTGCCGCTTCCTCATTTCATGATGCATCCAATATTTCAATTTATTTTAGCGACACCTGTCCAATTTATTTTGGGCTGGCAGTTCTATAAAGGTGCTTATGGTGCTTTAAGAAATAAAAGTGCAAATATGGATGTACTTGTTGCATTAGGTACTTCAGCTGCTTACTTCTATAGTATTTATTTAGCTATAGTTCATTATGGAGAACATCATATTCCTCTTTATTTTGAAACGAGTGCAGTGCTCATTACGCTCATATTATTAGGTAAATATTTTGAAGCTAAAGCTAAAGGTCATGCGAGTGATGCAATTAATAAATTATTATCATTGCAAGTGAAAGAAGCACGTGTAGAGAAGAATGGCGAAACAGTTGAAATACCTGTTGACCAAGTGAAAAAAGGAGATATCTTGCTCGTTAAAAGTGGCGAATATATTCCGTTAGATGGCGAAATCATAGCAGGTGAAACCAGTGTAGATGAATCGATGTTAACAGGAGAAAGTATTCCGGTTGATAAAGAAGAAGGAGATAAGGTCATCGGTGCTACGTTGAATCACGGCAACTTTATTAAAGTAAAAGTGACAGAAACAGGAGATGATTTGGTATTAAATCAAATTATTCGCATTGTGGAAGAGGCCCAAGGCGAAAAACCTAATATTCAACGCTTAGCAGATAAGATATCAGGAATATTTGTGCCGACCGTTTTAATGATTGCGTTAGTTGTATTTATTATTTGGTTCGGTTTAGTAACACCACTTAATTTCCAATCAAGTCTGGAAGTTTTCATCGCAGTAATTGTTATTGCTTGTCCATGTGCACTCGGTTTAGCGACGCCTACTTCAATAATGGCAGGTTCAGGACGTGCAGCTGAGCTTGGTGTATTATTTAAATCATCTGAAGCATTAGAACAAACGCAAAACGTCGATACGATTGTATTTGATAAGACAGGCACTTTAACAGAAGGTCATCCAAGCGTTTATAAAGTGATAGATAATACAGATAACCAGCAACTTGGTGTATTGATGAAGAGCTTAGAACAGCAATCAGAACATCCGCTTTCACAAGCTGTTACTGAATACTATGCAGATACAGCTGCACTTCCTGTAGAGAATTATCAAACTCACGCAGGTAACGGTATCAGCGGGGAAATTAATGGACAAAGTATTAAAATCGGCTCTATTAGCTTTATTAAACCGGTGTTAGAAGAATGGGACGATGCGCTTGAACAAGATATTCAAACCATCCAGCATCAAGGTGCTACTGTTGTATTAGCGGCAATAGACAAGCAGTTTGCGGGTATGGTTACATTACGCGATGAACCTAAAGCAGCAGCCAAAGAATTAATTTATCGTTTGCGTGATGAATACGAAATCATTATGTTGAGCGGAGATACACAGACAACAGCTGAATCAATTGCGAAAGAATTAGGAATATCACATGTTATTGCCGGCGTTAAACCAGATGATAAATCTAACCAAATTGGCCAATTACAAGATGAAGGTAAGAACGTCATGATGGTAGGTGATGGTATTAATGATGCCCCAGCGTTAGCTAAAAGTAATATCGGGGTCGCTATGGGTACGGGATCAGATATTGCGATAGAAGCGGGCGACATTATGATTGTCGGCGGAGATATTCAGAAAGTAGATACAGCGCTAGATATGAGTAAGAAAACATTGAAAAATATTAAAGAAAATCTATTCTTTGCATTCTGCTATAATGCAATTGGCATTCCAGTAGCAGCATTTGGTTTGCTCGCGCCTTGGATTGCAGGAACAGCTATGGCATTCAGTTCAGTATCTGTAGTACTCAATGCTTTACGTCTTCAAAAAGTTAAATACCAGAAAAATTTACAAAAATAATGTAGTAAATGAATATTTTTTAGGGTAGAATAAAAGTAACTTATATATAAGTAATTTGAAGATGGGGTGAACATAATGAATAAGAATACAGATAAATTACGTAATGTCGTTCAATTATTGTCTTCGCTCGGTGTCAACATTAAGAAAACCAAATCACGCTTAGAGATCATGCATACATTACCCAACACATCCGTGGCAACATCAAAGTTGAAATAAAGTTATTTCAACAAATGCAAAACAGGTTATCAGAAAACATTCTAATGAGTGTTTTTCCGATAACCTGTTTTTTTAGTTGCTATGAGATTTAGCAGGTTTTGATCGTAAGAGATCAGGTTGATAAGGAGTCGGTTGATGATAATAAATAGAAAGGACGATTCCGATACCCACCATCAAACTCCATAACGAACTTCCTCCGTAACTGATGAATGGAAGCGGGATACCTGTAATAGGTAACAACTGAATAGTCATCCCTATATTTTGTACTGCATGGAATAAAATCAAGGATACAAATCCGATAATATAAGTTTTGTTATAAATGTTGTCTGTTTTACTTGCTAATCTTACGAGATGGAAAAGTAAAACTAAGAAAATAATGATAATGAGTACGGCACCAAGAAAGCCGAACTCTTCTCCAATCACTGAGAAAATAAAGTCAGTGTGGTTTTCTGGAATATAAACTTCACCGTGATTCAAACCTTTGCCGAATAATTGTCCTGAACCAATTGCTTTTAACGATTCAGTTAAGTGATAACCGTCTCCAGAGCTGTAAGCATAAGGATCAAGCCAAGAAGCAATACGTCCTAATTGGTAAGTCTTAATACCAAAGCCACTTTCTATCAAAGAAGGTTTATAAATAATTGATAAAATAAAGAAACCGCCTACAAACATAATCGTCAAGAAAATAGGTGCTAATATCTTCCAAGTGATACCGCTGACAATCAAAATTCCTACGATAATTGCTAAGCACACTAATGTAGTTCCTAAGTCATTTTGCAATAAGATAAGACCCATCGGTAATGCTGAAACTAGTAAGATTTTCATAAAGAGCTTAAAGTCTGATTCTAATGACTTATTGAAAGTATATTTATTGTGTTTAGAGACGATTTTAGCTAATGCTAAGATCAAGATGATTTTCATGAATTCAGAAGGTTGTATACTGATAGGGCCGAAGCTGTACCAACTTTTTGCACCGTTAATAATAGGTGTAATAGGTGTTTCCGGAATAATCAGTAAACCTACCAATAAGATACACACAATAAAATACAATGTGTAAGTATATTTCATAATACGTTTTGGTGAAATCAACATGATTGCTAAAGCTATGATGCCGCCTAGTATGTAATATAGAATTTGACGGATGCTGAAATTAGAGCTGTATTGGCCGCCACCCATAGCAGATTGAATAAACAAAACACTGATAGAGGCCATTATAGCTAAAATGATAATCAGTACCCAATCGATACGCCGCAGCCATGATTTGCTGGGTTTTTGACGTTGAGCTTTCATCGATAAGTTCCCCTTTTATATTGCTATTTCTTTTTTCTTTAGTATATACCTTTATTTAAAAAGATAGTATCATCACTGTGAAAAAATTTAAAAAATCACTGTAATTCAAACTATAGCATATTTGTTATTTAAGCTGTACTATATATCATTCGCTTAGATTTAAAATAGACAGAGTTAGAATTTACTCAGCTATCACATGCAATCTGACTTAAAATCGTGATAAAATAAAGTTTAATAATGCGTTTGGAGGAAAGAATATGGCTAAAGAAAATATATGCATCATTTATGGTGGAAAGAGCGCAGAACACGATGTGTCTATTTTAACTGCGCAAAATGTATTAAATGCAATTAATAAAGATGATTACCAAGTCGACATCATCTATATTACAAATGATGGTGCTTGGAAGAAAAAAGAAGACATTACTGAGGAAGTAAAAGATATAGAGAGTTTGCGTCTTGCTGAAGTGGAAGAAGGCGAAATTTCTAATTTACTTACTAACAGCAGTTCTGGTCAGCCATATGCAGCAGTATTCCCATTATTACACGGTCCGAATGGTGAGGATGGAACAATTCAAGGATTGTTTGAAGTTTTAGATTTGCCTTACGTCGGCAATGGTGTATTAGCAGCATCTAGCACGATGGATAAACTCGTAATGAAACAGTTATTTGCTCACAGAGGATTGCCTCAACTCCCTTATGTCAGCTTTTTACGTAGTGAATATGAAAAATATCAAAGCAATATCTTAAAGCTTGTTAAAGATAAATTGGAATTTCCAGTTTTCGTGAAACCTGCCAATTTAGGATCTAGTGTGGGTATCAGTAAATGTAACGATGAAGAAGAATTGAAAGCTGGTATTGAGGAAGCATTCCAGTTTGATAGAAAACTCGTAATCGAACAAGGTATTGAAGCGAGAGAAATAGAAGTTGCAGTGCTTGGAAATGATTATCCTGAAACAACTCAACCAGGAGAAGTAGTGAAAGATGTAGCTTTCTATGACTACAAATCGAAATATTTAGATGGCAAAGTAAGATTATCTATTCCTGCAGAATTGGATTCTGAAGTGCAGACAACTTTACGTAATATGGCTGCAGAAGCATTTAAGGCTACCGATTGTGCGGGGTTACTACGTGCTGATTTCTTTGTGACTGAAGACAATCAAATCTTTATTAATGAAACGAATGCTATGCCTGGTTTCACGCAATATAGTATGTATCCAAGTTTATGGGAAAACATGGGTTTATCATATGCAGATTTAATTACTAAATTGATAAATCTAGCTAAAGAAAAACATGCTGAAAAACAAAAGAACAAATATAAAATTGATTAAGGTAGTGCTGTTATGATTGAGGTAACTTTAAAACAAATCAAAGAATGGATTCCTTGTGAAATCGATGAACGTTATTTAGACCGCAGTATACACGGTGTGTCGATTGATTCTAGAGAAATCGATGACAATAATTTATTTGTACCTTTTAAAGGTGAAAATACGGATGGCCATCGCTTTGTTGTACAGGCATTGAAAGATGGGGCAGGTGCAGCTTTTTACCAATATAACGCAAAGCCGGACCACGAAGTTGAAGGTCCTATCATTTGGGTGAATGACACTATGTTAGCTTTACAGGAATTAGCAAAAGCTTATTTAAAACATGTTAATCCCAAAGTCATTGCAGTTACGGGTTCAAATGGTAAAACGACTACTAAAGATATGATTGAAAGTGTTTTGAAACCTGCTTTTAAAGTAAAGAAAACACAAGGCAACTATAATAATGAAATAGGTATGCCGTTGACAATTTTACAATTAGATGAAGATACGGATATTTCAATTTTAGAAATGGGAATGTCAGGTTTTCATGAAATTGAATTGCTTTCAGAGATTGCGCAACCAGATATTGCAGTGATTACAAATATTGGTGAATCACATATGCAAGATTTAGGCTCAAGAGAAGGAATAGCCCGTGCGAAATTTGAAATTGTATCAGGATTACAGCCCGATGGTGTCTTTATTTATGATGGTGATGAACCGTTATTAAAACCGCATGTCGAAACTTTAAAAGATACTGAAGTTATCAGTATAGGTTTAGCTCAGGACAATGATGTAGTATGCAGTGTAGAGCAGCATGATGCTATGGGTATTGCTTTTAGTTTAAACGCCAGCGAACACTATCAAATACCGATTTTAGGTACCCATAACATGAGAAATGCAGCCATTGCTATTACAATTGGAAAGTTATTAGGTTTATCATATACTGAAATTCAAGATAATATTGCAAAAGTAAAATTAACAGGCATGCGTATGGAACTGCATCGTACAGACTCTGACATATCAGTGATTAACGATGCCTATAATGCTAGTCCTACTAGTATGAAAGCAGCGATAGATACTTTAGCAGCCATGGAAGGACGTAAAATTCTAATCCTGGCAGATGTTTTAGAATTAGGTGAAAATAGTGCCGAGATGCATGCATCTGTTGGAACATATTTAGAAAATAAGGGTATCGATATTCTGTTGACTTATGGTAAAGAGGCTGCTCATATTTATGAAGCGGGTAAAGCCAATGTGAATGAAGCACAGCATTTTGATGATAAAGAGGATTTGATTCACTTTATTATCGAAAAAGCTCAACCTGAAGATAAAATCTTGATTAAAGGATCACGAGGCATGAAATTAGAAGATATTGCTGATGCTTTAATTAACAATAAATAATATATTTATAAATATAAGTTAGTAAGATGATAATGACCTTAACTACAAGAATTCTTATCATTTTACTAACTTTTTTATATTAACACTGAAAATTGCTTCGTTGCTATAATAGGCGCTAGGTGGTATTATATAGAAGTTGATGAAAATTAAAGACAAGGTGGGGGCGGGTGCTCGTCGTTACGAGAAGTCTCATTAAAGTAACGAAAATATTTGAAATTTACCTGCTCATTTTTTATCATTTTTTTAGATGAAAATAAGCGTATAGATGATGTATATCGACCGAATGAGAGAGCACACAATCATCAAAGTCGTCTCGACCATATATAAAGGAGAATTAATTTGCAAAAATTTAAAGATTTAGGTGTTTCAGATAAAACAGCTGAAACGCTTGGTAATATGGGTTTCGCAGAACCGACTCCAATCCAAAATGACAGTATTCCTTTTGCATTAAACGGATTAGACATTTTGGGACAAGCACAAACTGGTACTGGTAAAACTGGAGCATTTGGTATCCCATTAATAGAAAAAGTAGTAGATAAAGAAGGCGTTCAAGCCTTAATCTTAGCACCGACTCGTGAACTAGCAATGCAAGTTGCTGAACAATTGAGAGCATTTAGTCGCGGTCAACGCGTTCAAGTGGCAACAGTATTCGGGGGAATGCCGATTGGACGTCAAATCAAAGCCTTGAAAAAAGGACCTCAAATCGTGGTTGGTACTCCAGGACGTGTAATCGACCACTTAAATCGTCGTACATTGAAAACCAATGATATTAAAACATTGATTATTGATGAAGCGGACGAAATGATGAATATGGGATTCATCGATGATATGAGATTCATCATGGATCATCTTCCATCAGAACAACGTCAAACAATGTTGTTCTCAGCTACAATGCCTAAAGCGATCCAAACTTTAGTACAACAATTTATGAAATCACCTAAAATTGTAAAAACAATGAATAACGAAATGTCAGATCCTCAAATTGATGAGTATTATACAATTGTGAAAGAACTTGAAAAATTTGAGACATTTACTAATTTCTTAGATGTACATCAACCTGAATTGGCGATTGTCTTCGGTCGTACAAAACGCCGTGTAGATGAGTTGACAAGTGCACTCATTTCTAAAGGTTATAAAGCAGAGGGCTTGCATGGTGATATCACACAAGCGAAACGTTTAGAAGTATTGAAGAAATTTAAAAATGATCAAATCGATATTTTAGTTGCTACTGATGTGGCAGCACGTGGATTAGATATTTCAGGTGTCAGTCATGTTTATAACTTTGATATTCCTCAAGATACTGAAAGTTATACTCACCGTATCGGACGTACAGGCCGTGCAGGCAAAAAAGGTATCGCAGTCACTTTCGTTAATCCGATTGAAATGGATTATATCCGTCAGATCGAACAAACAAATGACCGTCGTATGAGAGCGTTGCGCCCGCCACACCGCAAAGAAGTTTTAAGAGCGCGTGAAAACGATATTAAAGAAAAAGTTGAAAAATGGATGTCTCAAGAACATTCAGAACGCTTACAAAATATTTCATCTCAATTATTGAATGAATATAACGATGTTGAACTTGTATCTGCTTTATTGCAAGAATTAGTAGAAGCAAATGACGAAGTAGAAGTTCAATTAACATTTGAAAAACCACTTGCGCGTAAAGGTGGCCGTCATAATTCTAAAGGCCCACGCAGAGGCGGCAAACCAAATAAACGTTCAAATAATAAATTTGATAATAAAAACCGCCGCGGTAAAGGAAATAAAGGCGGTAAACACAACAATAACAAGAAATTTAAAAATGACAAAAAACCGATTAAAGGCCGTACATTCGCAGACATGCAAAAATAATCAGGTTTAAGCGACGCACACTGTTTCATAATATTGAAACAGTGTTTTTTTATATTTAAATAAATTTATAAAAAGCATTATATCTGGTATTCTTATAGTTATATAGCGAGATGAGACTTGATTATTGAAAGTAAGGAGAGAACAACTTGATGGAACTTCGGCAACAAAGTCCTAGAAATGTATTGATTTATTATTACATAAGATTTTCTATAGCGTTTGTAATAGAGCTAATGATTGCTTCGGGCATCATTGTTATCGCGAATTATCTTGCTTGGCCAATATGGACGGTGTTAACTGTAGGAGCACTCCTAGCTGTACAGCTGTTATTTTATGTAGTGCAGCCTTGGATCTTGCTGAAATATAGATATTATATTATTGCAGATAATTATGTGACGAAGCTGCATACTTTCTTTTTCCAAAAGGAAGTAATTGTAAAATTAGAGCGTATTCAGTTTTTAAAAAGAAAAACAGGACCATTACTTAATCGATTCGGATTATGTAGAAATTCAATTGTAACAGCAGGAGAGGTAATTGAACTTCCATTAATGCATATAGATAAGACCAAAGAATTAGAAAGACATTGTATGAATTTTCTAGAAAAGGTGGATACAGATGTTTGAGGCACAAAAATTACATCCGATTTCCTACATATCAGGCTTAATTAAAACAATTAAGCAAAATTTCATTGTTATCATTTTATTTTTCTTCAATATCCAAGACTTTGATTATACAGATAGCAAACAATATATTTGGCCTGCTTTTTTGCTAATCCTCTTTTTATTTTCTTTTATTATTAATGCAACAAAGGTGTTTACTACAAGGTACTGGATAGAAGGGCATCATTTTATTATTACTTATGGATTCTTCAATAAAAAACGTAAAGAAATAGATATTCAACGCATTCAATCAATTGATACGTCGCAAGATGTGGTGAACAGATTATTTGGTGGCGTTATTCTTGAAATCAAAGTACCTAGTAATAGTGTTAAACTCGAAATTGTATCTAAGAAACAAAGTCAGTGGATTGAACAATCGATTAAACAAGTCCAAAATTCTGTTGATTTGACTGATGAAACGACAGAAGCTTCTGATCAAGAGGTACAAACAGAAATGACGTCTCAACAAACTATTTTTAAGTTGAATCTAAAAGAACTGATGCTTATGTCGTTTACTAGCGGGTCAATTGTGCTTGCAATTTTAACGCTATCTCCTATTCTTGGCAGTCTTCAAAGCGTCATTCCTTGGGATAGTATCTTTCATCAATTTCAAAATATTGCTAAAGCTGCTTATTTAGTTACTGCAATGATAATTATTTCAATTTTAATTATTGCATATATAATCGGCGTTATAATTGAATTTACAAGATACTTTGGTTATACGTTAGCAGAAGAAAAGCATCAATTGAAAATAAAACATGGTTTACTGAATGTAAAGAGTTTGACTGTGCCGACTAAACGCATTCAAGCAGTGATTGAAAAGCAGTCATTCATTCGACGGCTGCTAGGATATACATCTATATATTTTGTTATCACAAGTGATGGCGCTAGTGCTGCAGAAAGTGAGTCGGCATCAGGAGTGGTCGTGATACTGCCTTTTATGAAGCGGGATAAAGCCTATGAAATGCTGGACTATTTAGTACCGTCTTTAAAATTCCCTACAGTTGAAACAGGTCTGCCTAAAGGCGGAATCAGACGTAATGCTCAAATTCTAGCCGGAATATTTCTTGCGGGTGGTATCATAGGAGGTTATTTGTGGAATATGTGGGCGCTTGTACCTGCTACATTGTTAATTATTCTTACAGTCATTAACAGTGTGATTATGGTCAGAAATTCAGGGATGCTGCTTTCTTCAGATGAGTTAGTAGTTAAATATTCTCAATTAATCCGCACTAGATATTACTATGCCATGAAAGATAAATTGATCGGCTTTGAAAAAAGACAAAATCCCTTTTTGAGAAAAGCGGGGTTGGCCCATTTTAATTTTTCTACTGCAAAAGGTGCAGGGAGCTTAAAT
The DNA here is from genome assembly GCF_900186985.1 of Staphylococcus piscifermentans. Lineage (NCBI taxonomy): Bacteria > Bacillati > Bacillota > Bacilli > Caryophanales > Staphylococcaceae > Staphylococcus > Staphylococcus piscifermentans. The sequence continues at coordinate 1,039,967 of NZ_LT906447.1, forward strand.
ATAGGTTTGCGGTTTGTAAAAGCTGAGACAGCTGAGGAATTAAAAATATGGTATTTGAAGGAGGAACACCATGAAGCTTAATCGTATGTCCTCTAATGGGAAGAAAGTTCTGCTTATTGAAGGAATCATCCGTACCGTCATTATTGCTTTATGTTTAGCAGCCGCTTTAATCATCAACTATATCTGGCTTCATTGGCAGGAGGGGACAGCCTTCAAAATTATCTGTGCGATTGCAGTGATGTTAGTAGGAATATTAATTATAATAGATTGTATTCTGCGTCCTTGGTTAATGTATCGACAACATGGTTATCTCCTGCATTCACATTTTATTACTGTGCAAGAAGGCATGTGGTTTGTAAAACATTTGCAAATTCCATTGTTTCGCATACAAAATGTAGATATAGAAGAAGGTTGGCTTATGCGTAAAGTAGAACTTGCGACTTTGAAGCTTTCTACTGCCGGAGGTAATTCTGAGATTATATTAATTGATAAAATAAAAGCACGAGAAATTATGGAGCATATCAAACATAGTTCTCAACAAATCAGTGAAGAAATGGAATCAGGTGAATAGATTGATATATGGAATTGGAATAGATTTGATTGAAATTGATAGAATCAAATCCTTACTGCAAAGGCAACCAAAATTGCCAGAACGAATTTTGAGTGATGATGAACGCATTAAATTTGACGGTTTTTCTCATGAACAACGCCGTGCTGAGTTCTTAGCCGGACGCTTTGCTTGCAAAGAAGCATTCAGCAAAGCACTCGGCACAGGTCTAGGAAAACGAATCAGTTTTCAAGATATTAATTGCCTAAATGACGAGTTTGGTCGACCATTTATAAAATTTGAAGGATTTAAAGTCCATGTAAGTATCTCGCACACTGAAAATTATGCTACGAGTCAAGTCATACTTGAAAAAATGTAATATAATAGCAGTACTGTTGAATTAAATTGAAAGATAAATTAATTATACGAGGTGTTGTAATAATGGCGGATAAATTTTATCGGCCTACGTATCTTAAGGTAGATTTAGATGCAATTTTAAAAAACTATCAAGTGCTAGGCAAACTACAACCAAATAAAATAGTAATGCCAGTAATTAAAGCAAATGCCTATGGAATGGGCAGTGTAAATGTAGGTCATTTTTTAAGAAAGAATGGCGCGGAATTTTTTGCAGTAGCTACATTAGATGAAGCTATAGAATTAAGAATGCATGGTATTGATACTAAAATATTAATTTTAGGAGTTGTATTGCCTAAAGATATCAATAAGGCAATTCAACACCGTGTCGCACTCACAGTGCCTTCTTTAGCATGGTTAGAAGAAGCTATTAAATCTCTTGATGAAGATTTAGAAAAAGATTTATGGCTGCATGTGAAATTAGATACAGGTATGGGACGTTTAGGCGTGAAATCAGCGGAAGATTACCAAAAAGTAGTAGAGATGATTAAAGCGCATCGTCATTTAATTTTTGAAGGTGTATTCACCCATTTTGCGCAAGCAGATGAAGAGAGTCCTCACACGGCAGAACAATATGCAATTTTTGAAAAATGGGTGAACTCAATTCCGCATCCTCCTTACATTCATTCACAGAACTCGGCGGCTACTATCTTGTTCGATGCTCCAATTTGCAATATGGTCCGTCCAGGGATTTCATTATATGGATACTATCCGTCTAAATATGTTGAGGAACAAACCAATGCTGAACTCTATCCATGTGCCGAGTGGGAAACTGAAATCATGGATATCAAGCAATTAAACGTAGGCGATACTGTAAGTTATGGCTCCACTTATACTGCCACTCAAGAGGAAAAGATTGCCATTTTGCCTATAGGTTATGCTGACGGATTCCCAAGAATGATGCAAGGTATGCCGGTAGAAGTAAATGGTCATCAATGTACGATAATTGGACGAGTATGTATGGATCAAATGATGATTGCATTACCTGAGGATGAAAACTTTAATATTGGAGATAAAGTGACTTTATTGAACCGAAATCATAACGGTCCCCAATCCTTAAATTCATTTGCAAAACAACAGCAAACGATTAATTATGAAGTGTTATGCCGTATCGGAAGACGAGTTCCGAGAATTTACGAACCAGAAAAAGAATTTGATATTGTCAACGAATTACAAAAATAGTATAGTCAAGAATTTTGAAATTTGTTATTATAAGCTTAAATATTAATTTAGTATTTCTTTAATTCTTGGAGGTCTTACCGATGTCAACTTTTAATCAGAATAGAAGTTATAGTTTAGAACAGTCACTGAAAGAAGGCTACGCACAGATGGCTGACTTAAATCTCTCCCTCGCAACGGAGGCATTTTCAGTAGAATGTGAAGCCTGTGATTGCAACGAATCATACCTAGCTTTCGACAAGGATGAATGATGAGGAGAGGCGATGTTTACTTAGCTGATTTATCACCAGTGCAAGGTTCTGAACAAGGGGGAGTTAGACCTGTTGTAATTATACAAAATGACACTGGAAATAAGTATAGCCCGACTGTTATTGTAGCTGCAATAACGGGTCGGATTAATAAAGCGAAAATTCCAACTCATGTTGAAATCGAGAAAAGTAAATACAAACTGGACAAAGATTCAGTTATTTTACTTGAACAAATTAGAACAGTCGACAAGAAACGTCTAAAGGAAAAACTGACATATTTATCAGACGAAAAGATGAAAGAAATTGATAATGCGATTCAAATCAGCTTAGGCTTGACACATCGCAATTAAAAGTTAAAGAGTGTAAATGATTTTAATAAATTCAAAATAGTGGTTTAGAATCTTGTTCAAATTTTTAAAATTGCACAAGTGAATTTAACGTTTAAAGAGGCTAAGAAATAAAATCAGCTTAGGGTATACGTATAGCTTTATTGCTCGACTATTCATATAGTGTAATATTGCGTTCCTTGAAATGCTGAGATTGATTTCTGCCTCTTTTTACATAGAAAAAAAGAAGCCGTACATTTTTCAGCAAATGGATAGGTGGTCACGGCCTCTACGCTCTTTATTAAGTTAAAAAGGAATAGAAAGAAGGACGATACAGATGGAAGAATTTAAAGGTAAATATTTGCGAATGATGCAATTATATGTAGAGTCCTACAACAAGCAAGCTGTGCTTAATCAATTCAAAGATTTCGGAGAAGAAATCCTCGAAAAGAACATTCATGCTGAAGATGTGCTAGATATTCATAAAGAATGCGCCGTAGAATTAGAATTAACAAGAGATCAAGTACTGATGTCGCTAGAAATTTTAAAGGTAATTGCACAGACTTACGGATATAGTTACGAGGACTATCAAGAATTAGTTGATAAGCTTTATTATCATGACAAAGAAATGGATTTAGCTTCTCGCTTACAACAAACAATGCTCCAAACAGAAATACCGCAGTTTGATAGTATTCAAATTGGTGTAATTTCTGTAGCCGCTCAAAAGGTAAGCGGAGATTACTTTAATTTAATCGACCATAAAGACGGAACGATGAGTTTTGCGGTAGCAGATGTTATCGGAAAAGGTATCCCTGCAGCTTTGGCTATGAGTATGATTAAATTCGGGATGGATTCATATGGACACTCTCAATTACCAAGCGATGGGTTGAAGCGATTGAACCGCGTAGTTGAAAAAAACGTAAACCAAGATATGTTTGTAACGATGTTCTATGGTCTTTATGAAGAAATGAATCATTTGTTATATTGCAGTTCGGCAGGCCACGAACCTGGCTTTGTTTTTCGTGCCGAACAAGATGAATTTGAAGAAATAACTGTTAGAGGCCGTGTACTTGGCGTCAAACAGCTCGAGCGTTATAAACAACAAGAAATTCCTATTTATTTAAATGACTTAATTATTATTTTTACAGATGGAGTTACTGAAATTCGCGATGAAAACGGGAAGTTTATTGATATAAATTATCTGTTAGATTTCATACATAAATATAAAGATCTTCATCCTCAAGATATTGTGCAACTCTTGTATGAAGAATTGTTAGGTATTCAGAAATCTGGGAAACGTGATGACTTGACGATATTAATTATTAAGCGTGTAAATTAATAATTTATGATTAACACTTTACTCGAACGGGTATAAGAGTGATTGAAATATGAACAGACTGGAGTGTAACACTTAATGAACTTAAATATAGAGACACAAAAACATAATGACTACTATGAAATCAAAGTTGGAGGAGAATTAGATGTATATACGGTTCCAGATTTGGAAAAAGTATTAACTCCAATTAAACAAGAGGGCACACATGATGTCCACGTTAATTTAGCAAATGTAAGTTATATGGATTCTACAGGATTAGGTTTGTTTGTAGGTACATTGAAAGCCTTGAATCAAAACGATAAAGAATTATATATTATAGGCGCTTCAGATCGTATCGGCCGATTATTCGAAATCACTGGTTTAAGTGATTTGATGCACGTAAACGAAGGAACGGAGGTAGAATGACATGCAAGCCAAGCGGAATGTAATTGAAATGAAGCTGCCGGCAGAGGCGGAATATGTCAGTTTGATTCGTTTAACCTTATCCGGTGTATTCTCTCGCGCAGGTGCTTCATACGATGATATTGAAGATGCAAAGATTGCTGTAAGCGAAGCAGTAACTAACGCTGTCAAACATGCTTATAAAGGCGAAGATGTCGACGCTTCTATTTATTTGTGTTTTGAAATTTTTGAGGATAAAATTAGAGTAGTTGTTTCAGATCAAGGTCAAAGTTTCGACTACGAAGAGAAGAAAAAAGAATTAGGCCCTTACCAAGAAAACGAGAATATCGATTTCTTAAGAGAAGGCGGCTTAGGATTATTCTTAATTGAATCATTAATGGATGAAGTTAAAGTCAACAAAGATAATGGCGTAACGATAAGTATGATTAAGTATATAAAAAAAGAGCAGGTGCGAAATAATGGCGAAAGAGTCGAAATCAGTTAACGATATTTCACCTGAACAAATCAATGAGTGGATCAGACAACATCAAAATGATGAAAATACAGGCGCCCAAGATAAGCTCGTTAAACATTATCAAAAGCTGATTGAATCTTTAGCATTTAAATATTCCAAGGGGCAATCACATCATGAAGATTTAGTACAAGTCGGCATGGTAGGGTTAATCGGAGCAATTAATCGTTTTGACATTAACTTCGGAAGAAAGTTCGAAGCGTTCTTGGTGCCGACTGTAATAGGTGAAATAAAACGATATTTAAGAGATAAGACTTGGAGTGTTCATGTTCCAAGAAGAATTAAAGAAATTGGACCAAGAATTAAGAAAACGACAGATGAATTAACCAACGAACTTGAACGTTCGCCATCAATTAGTGAAATTGCTGAAAGATTAGAAGTAACGGACGAAGAAGTATTAGAAGCGATGGAAATGGGGCAAAGTTATAATGCCTTGAGTGTAGATCACTCTATTGAAGCGGATAAAGATGGTTCAACCGTAACATTATTAGATATAATGGGCGAACAAGAAGGCGGTTACGATTTAACTGAGAAACGTATGATTCTAGAAAGAATCTTACCTATTTTGACTGACAGAGAAAGAGAAATCATTCAATGTACATTTATAGAAGGGTTAAGTCAGAAAGAAACAGGAGAACGTATCGGTTTAAGTCAAATGCATGTGTCTCGATTGCAACGTAATGCAATTAAAAAGCTGCAGCAAGCGGCAAAAAAGTGAGTTAAATCAACTAAATCAATTGGGATTGAAATACAATTAAGGTATTTCAGTCCCAATTTGTTTTTGTGATAAAATTAAGGTAATCAAAAATTAGGAGAGTGCAAATTGGATTCACAATTAATTCAGACGATAGAACAACAATACGATTTTTCAAAGAAACAAATTACAGCCGTACTTTCTTTATTAGAAGAAAATAACACAGTGCCTTTTATTGCACGTTACCGTAAAGAACGCACTGGCGGATTAGACGAAGTCGAAATTAAAAAGATTGCTGATGAGTATCACTACATGGAACAGTTGCAAAAAAGAAAAGAAGAAGTGATACATAATATTGAACAACAAGGCATGCTGACAGATGAACTGAAATCCGATATTTTGAAACAAACAAAATTACAACGGGTGGAAGATTTATATAGACCTTATAAACAGAAAAAGAAAACACGTGCAACGGAAGCTAAAAGAAAAGGACTTGAACCGTTAGCTAAGTGGTTGAAACAAGAAAAAATTGATGCACTACCTGAAGACTATGCTGCACAATTTCTTAATGAAGAAGTTGAAACAGTCCAAGAAGCATTAGTAGGTGCGCAAGATATTATTGCTGAGTGGATCTCAGACAACCCGCAATATCGCAATAAAATATTGAGTGAGACATTAAAAAGGGGACTTATTACGACACAGAAAAAGAAAAAAGCAGAAGATGAAAAACATATCTTTGAAATGTATTATGATTTTTCAGAACCAATCAAAAAGGTTGCGAACCATAGAATTTTAGCTATGAACCGTGGTGAAAAAGAAAAAGTTTTAACTATTAAAATTGAAATAGACACCGATAGACTTGAAAAACAAATTGAACAACAAGAAGTGAAAGGACATCATGCTGGTACAGGTTATATCAAAGAAGCAATAAAAGATAGCTTAAAACGTCTAATTATGCCATCTATTGAAAGAGAAATACGTTCAGACTTAACTGAGCAAGCAGAAACACATGCGATTGAAGTTTTCAGCGTAAATTTAAAACATCTATTACTCCAACCCCCATTAAAAGGAAAACAAATTCTAGGAGTAGACCCTGCCTTTCGAACAGGTTGTAAACTTGCGGTCATAAATCCTTTTGGTTCATTTGTTGCTAAAGGTGTGATGTATCCTCATTCGCCAGTATCAAAAACAAAAGAAGCAGAACAGATTTTACTGCAATTTATCAATGATTATGATGTAAGCTTGATTGCAATTGGCAATGGTACGGCAAGTCGTGAAACAGAACAATTTATTGCCGATTTAATTCAAAAACATAAACTGGATGTCCAATTCATTATTGTGAATGAAGCAGGTGCATCAGTATACTCTGCGTCAGAAGTAGCGCGTAATGAATTCCCTGATTTTCAAGTTGAAGAAAGAAGTGCTGTCTCTATTGGTCGTCGAGTTCAAGATCCGTTAAGTGAACTGGTGAAAATTGATCCTAAATCAATTGGCGTTGGACAATATCAACATGATGTTAATCAGAAGGCTCTTGAAAACGCTTTGAATTTCGTGGTTGAGACAGCTGTAAACCAAGTGGGCGTTGATGTGAATACTGCTTCTCAATCTCTTTTACAGCATGTCGCAGGTCTATCTCCTCAAATCGCTCAAAATATTATAAACTATCGAGAAGAAAACGGAGCTTTAACGCATCATAAACAAATCAGCAAAGTTAAAAGACTAGGTCCGAAGACATTTGAGCAAAGTATAGGATTTCTTAGAATTGTAAATGGTAAGGAACCGCTTGATAACACAGCAATTCATCCAGAAAGCTATCAAGTTGCATATCAGTTGTTGGAAGAAGAAGGACTGACAGAGGCGGATATTGGCAGTAAAGCATTGAAAGATAAACTGAGTGGTATAGATATACAAGCTACTGCGGAAAAATTGAATGTTGGAGTGCCGACTTTAGAAGATATTGTTGCTGCTCTAGTAGCACCTAACAGAGATCCGCGTGATGAATACGAAACACCGATTCTTAAATCGAATGTTCTTTCAATTGAAGATTTAACAAAAGGTATGAAATTAAGCGGTACGGTAAGAAACGTTGTTGATTTTGGTGCTTTCGTAGACATTGGCGTAAAACAAGATGGTCTTGTTCATGTTTCGCAACTATCTAAGCGTTTTGTTAAAAATCCGATGGACATTGTGAATGTAGGAGATATTGTCGATGTTTGGGTATTGAGTGCAGATGCAGAAAAACATAAAGTTTCATTGACAATGATAAATCCAAATGAACAATAAGGAGACGATGAATAATGCTAAGTTGCAAATAATGACTGAAAGCATTTCAAAAAATGAATTTGGAATGCTATTTAAACATACTGCCTATTTTAACCCAAGATTGAGAACAACAGGGGGCAGATATTTATTAAAGTCCCATGATATAGAAATAAATCCGAAACAATTTGAAAAATTCGGCAAAGCAGCATTAGAGGACATTATCAGACATGAGTTATGCCATTATCATCTTCACCTTCAAAGAAAAGGCTATCAGCACAAAGATTATGATTTTAAAATGTTAAGTGAAAAAGTAGGAGCACCAAGATTTTGTAAAGCTGTAGAAAGTTATGATGAACGCGCTAACTATATATATAAGTGTCTTGGTTGTGGTTCAACATTTAAGAGAATTAAAAAAGTGAATACTAGGAAAATGGTGTGTGGAAAGTGTAAAGGTAAATTGCGCTTGCATCAATATATCAAATAGTATATAATAATGAATCTGTGATATAAGAGTTAATCAAGTATTACAGATTCTTTTTTTCTTTGTTTATCTTACTAGAAACAACTTTTGATAATACTCTAAAAAAATTCAGTAAAAGTATTGACATTGAATGTTATATGTTATAAGATAGTCAATGTCCTAAAAAAAGGGATTAAGATTTTGAAACAAATTTTAAATACTTATAAAAAGTTTTAAAAAAGTATTGACAACGTATTACAAAGATGTTACAATAAAATACGTTGTAAAAATAAAATCACTTAATGATTAGTAAACCAAAGCGGTCGTGGCGGAATGGCAGACGCGCTAGGTTGAGGGCCTAGTGGGAGAGATCCCGTGGAGGTTCAAGTCCTCTCGGCCGCATCAAATATCATTAAGGAAGACGCATTTGCGGGTGTAGTTTAATGGCAAAACCTCAGCCTTCCAAGCTGATGTTGTGGGTTCGATTCCCATCACCCGCTCCATTGAATATTTTAAATGAACATTGAAAACTGAATGACAATATGTCAACGTTAATTCCAATTAACAAACGTCTTAAGACGTTTTAAAACAAATTAGTTTTTTTATGAGCTAGTCAAACAAATCATAAACTTTTATGGAGAGTTTGATCCTGGCTCAGGATGAACGCTGGCGGCGTGCCTAATACATGCAAGTCGAGCGAACAGACGAGGAGCTTGCTCCTCTGACGTTAGCGGCGGACGGGTGAGTAACACGTGGGTAACCTACCTATAAGACTGGAATAACTCCGGGAAACCGGGGCTAATGCCGGATAATATGCGGAACCGCATGGTTCCGCAATGAAAGACGGTTTTGCTGTCACTTATAGATGGACCCGCGCCGTATTAGCTAGTTGGTAAGGTAACGGCTTACCAAGGCAACGATACGTAGCCGACCTGAGAGGGTGATCGGCCACACTGGAACTGAGATACGGTCCAGACTCCTACGGGAGGCAGCAGTAGGGAATCTTCCGCAATGGGCGAAAGCCTGACGGAGCAACGCCGCGTGAGTGATGAAGGTCTTCGGATCGTAAAACTCTGTTATTAGGGAAGAACAAGTGCGTAGGTAACTATGCGCACCTTGACGGTACCTAATCAGAAAGCCACGGCTAACTACGTGCCAGCAGCCGCGGTAATACGTAGGTGGCAAGCGTTATCCGGAATTATTGGGCGTAAAGCGCGCGTAGGCGGTTTTTTAAGTCTGATGTGAAAGCCCACGGCTCAACCGTGGAGGGTCATTGGAAACTGGAAAACTTGAGTGTAGAAGAGGAAAGTGGAATTCCATGTGTAGCGGTGAAATGCGCAGAGATATGGAGGAACACCAGTGGCGAAGGCGACTTTCTGGTCTGCAACTGACGCTGATGTGCGAAAGCGTGGGGATCAAACAGGATTAGATACCCTGGTAGTCCACGCCGTAAACGATGAGTGCTAAGTGTTAGGGGGTTTCCGCCCCTTAGTGCTGCAGCTAACGCATTAAGCACTCCGCCTGGGGAGTACGGCCGCAAGGCTGAAACTCAAAGGAATTGACGGGGACCCGCACAAGCGGTGGAGCATGTGGTTTAATTCGAAGCAACGCGAAGAACCTTACCAAATCTTGACATCCTTTGACCGCTCTAGAGATAGAGTCTTCCTCTTCGGGGGACAAAGTGACAGGTGGTGCATGGTTGTCGTCAGCTCGTGTCGTGAGATGTTGGGTTAAGTCCCGCAACGAGCGCAACCCTTAAGCTTAGTTGCCAGCATTAAGTTGGGTACTCTAAGTTGACTGCCGGTGACAAACCGGAGGAAGGTGGGGATGACGTCAAATCATCATGCCCCTTATGATTTGGGCTACACACGTGCTACAATGGACAGTACAAAGGGCAGCGAAACCGCGAGGTCAAGCAAATCCCATAAAGCTGTTCTCAGTTCGGATTGTAGTCTGCAACTCGACTACATGAAGCTGGAATCGCTAGTAATCGTAGATCAGCATGCTACGGTGAATACGTTCCCGGGTCTTGTACACACCGCCCGTCACACCACGAGAGTTCGTAACACCCGAAGCCGGTGGAGTAACCTTTTAGGAGCTAGCCGTCGAAGGTGGGACGAATGATTGGGGTGAAGTCGTAACAAGGTAGCCGTATCGGAAGGTGCGGCTGGATCACCTCCTTTCTAAGGATATATACGGAACAGTTTCATTAGAAACTGACGGAATAACGTGACATATTGTATTCAGTTTTGAATGCTCATCCGAGTATTCATGATTGTACATTGAAAACTAGATAAGTAAGTAAAAATAGATTTTACCAAGCAAAACCGAGTGAATTAGAGTTTTAAAAGCTTTATTCATTTAAATGAATCGCTAGTAATCGATTTGCCTACGGCAAAGAAGATTACTCACATAATTAATAACGTGATTAAGTTATTAAGGGCGCACGGTGGATGCCTTGGCACTAGAAGCTGATGAAGGACGTTACTAACGACGATATGCTTTGGGTAGCTGTAAGTAAGCGTTGATCCAGAGATTTCCGAATGGGGGAACCCAGCACAAGTTATGTTGTGTTATCGACATGTGAATACATAGCATGTCCGAAGGCAGACGCGGAGAACTGAAACATCTTAGTACCCGCAGGAAGAGAAAGAAAACTCGATTCCCTGAGTAGCGGCGAGCGAAACGGGAAGAGCCCAAACCAATGAGCTTGCTCATTGGGGTTGTAGGACACTCTACACGGAGTTACAAAAGAATTGATTAGACGAATCGTACTGGAAAGTCGAACCAGAGAAGGTAAGAGTCCTGTAGTCGAAAGTCAATTCTCTCCTGAGTGGATCCTGAGTACGACGGAGCACGTGAAATTCCGTCGGAATCCGGGAGGACCATCTCCCAAGGCTAAATACTCTCTAGTGACCGATAGTGAACCAGTACCGTGAGGGAAAGGTGAAAAGTACCCCGGAAGGGGAGTGAAAGAGAACTTGAAACCGTGTGCTTACAAGTAGTCAGAGCCCGTTAATGGGTGATGGCGTGCCTTTTGTAGAATGAACCGGCGAGTTACGATCTGATGCAAGGTTAAGCAGTGAATGCGGAGCCGCAGCGAAAGCGAGTCTGAACAGGGCGTTGAGTATTTGGTCGTAGACCCGAAACCAGGTGATCTACCCTTGGTCAGGTTGAAGTTCAGGTAACACTGAATGGAGGACCGAACCGACTTACGTTGAAAAGTGAGCGGATGAACTGAGGGTAGCGGAGAAATTCCAATCGAACCTGGAGATAGCTGGTTCTCTCCGAAATAGCTTTAGGGCTAGCCTCAAGTGATGATTGTTGGAGGTAGAGCACTGTTTGGACGAGGGGCCCCTCTCGGGTTACCGAATTCAGACAAACTCCGAATGCCAATCAATTTAACTTGGGAGTCAGAACGTGGGTGATAAGGTCCATGTTCGAAAGGGAAACAGCCCAGACCACCAGCTAAGGTCCCAAAATATATGTTAAGTGGCAAAGGATGTGGTATTGCCCAGACAACTAGGATGTTGGCTTAGAAGCAGCCATCATTTAAAGAGTGCGTAATAGCTCACTAGTCGAGTGACACTGCGCCGAAAATGTACCGGGGCTAAACATATTACCGAAGCTGTGGACTGTCCTTCGGACAGTGGTAGGAGAGCGTTCTAAGGGCGTCGAAGCATGATCGCAAGGACATGTGGAGCGCTTAGAAGTGAGAATGCCGGTGTGAGTAGCGAAAGATGGGTGAGAATCCCATCCACCGATTGACTAAGGTTTCCAGAGGAAGGCTCGTCCGCTCTGGGTTAGTCGGGTCCTAAGCCGAGGCCGACAGGCGTAGGCGATGGATAACAGGTTGATATTCCTGTACCGCCAATAATCGTTTTAAGCGATGGGGGGACACAGTAGGATAGGCGAAGCGTGCTGTTGGAGTGCACGTCCAAGCAGTAAGACTGAATGGTAGGCAAATCCGCCATTCATAAGGTCAAGCTGTGATGGGGAGAGGAAGCATGTTTTCCTCGAGTCGTTGATTTCACACTGTCGAGAAAAGCCTCTAGCTAGAGATTTGGCGCCCGTACCGCAAACCGACACAGGTAGTCAAGATGAGAATTCTAAGGTGAGCGAGAGAACTCTCGTTAAGGAACTCGGCAAAATGACCCCGTAACTTCGGGAGAAGGGGTGCTCTTTAGGGTTCACGCTCTGAAGAGCCGCAGTGAATAGGCCCAAGCGACTGTTTATCAAAAACACAGGTCTCTGCTAAACCGTAAGGTGATGTATAGGGGCTGACGCCTGCCCGGTGCTGGAAGGTTAAGAGGAGTGGTTAGCTTCTGCGAAGCTACGAATCGAAGCCCCAGTAAACGGCGGCCGTAACTATAACGGTCCTAAGGTAGCGAAATTCCTTGTCGGGTAAGTTCCGACCCGCACGAAAGGCGTAACGATTTGGGCACTGTCTCAACGAGAGACTCGGTGAAATCATAGTACCTGTGAAGATGCAGGTTACCCGCGACAGGACGGAAAGACCCCGTGGAGCTTTACTGTAGCCTGATATTGAAATTCGGCACAGCTTGTACAGGATAGGTAGGAGCCTTGGAAACGTGAGCGCCAGCTTACGTGGAGGCGTTGGTGGGATACTACCCTAGCTGTGTTGGATTTCTAACCCGCGCCATTGATCATGGCGGGAGACAGTGTCAGGCGGGCAGTTTGACTGGGGCGGTCGCCTCCTAAAGTGTAACGGAGGCGCTCAAAGGTTCCCTCAGAATGGTTGGAAATCATTCATAGAGTGTAAAGGCATAAGGGAGCTTGACTGCGAGACCTACAAGTCGAGCAGGGTCGAAAGACGGACTTAGTGATCCGGTGGTTCCGCATGGAAGGGCCATCGCTCAACGGATAAAAGCTACCCCGGGGATAACAGGCTTATCTCCCCCAAGAGTTCACATCGACGGGGAGGTTTGGCACCTCGATGTCGGCTCATCGCATCCTGGGGCTGTAGTCGGTCCCAAGGGTTGGGCTGTTCGCCCATTAAAGCGGTACGCGAGCTGGGTTCAGAACGTCGTGAGACAGTTCGGTCCCTATCCGTCGTGGGCGCAGGAAATTTGAGAGGAGCTGTCCTTAGTACGAGAGGACCGGGATGGACATACCTCTGGTGTACCAGTTGTCGTGCCAACGGCATCGCTGGGTAGCTATGTATGGACGGGATAAGTGCTGAAAGCATCTAAGCATGAAGCCCCCCTCAAGATGAGATTTCCCAACTTCGGTTATAAGATCCCTCAAAGATGATGAGGTTAATAGGTTCGGGGTGGAAGCATAGCGATATGTGGAGCTGACGAATACTAATCGATCGAAGACTTAATCCAATTTCAAGTTTTGATTGGTAGATTGATTTTACTTACTATCTAGTTTTGAATGTATAATCGTAAGTTATATATTTAATGGATGCGATGAGCCGCATTGAGATCTCGAGTTCGAGGTCTTTTTTTTATTGCCTTTTTTGTATTTATCATAGAGAAAGCTGTATATCTTACACTACAAGAAGAATAGTATAAGATATACAGCTTCAATACTTTATGGTCAATTATAATTATATCAGTAAGGAATAAAGCATTTTATTTTCATTGATGTAAATATTTGAGGGATCGAACTCTTTAACTTTTTCCTTTAATCTCGTTAAGTCGTTGTGATTTTTTAATTGAATACCAATAATTACGGTACCAGTATTCTGGGAGGATTTTTTCAGATATTCGAATTTAGTAATATCATCATTAGGTCCTAACACTTCATTAACGAATTCTTTTAAAGCACCAGGTCTTTGAGGGAAGTTAAAAATAAAATAATGTTTCATTTCTTCGTATAGAAGAGAACGTTCTTCGATTTCTTTCATACGGTTGATATCATTATTACCGCCGCTAATAATACAAACTACTGTTTTACCTTTAATTTCATTTTTATGAGCTTCTAAAGCAGCTACACTTAGTGCACCAGCAGGTTCTGCAATAATTGCTTGCTTGGAGTACATATCTAAGATAGTAGAACAAACTGCACCTTCATCAATTTGCAGATACTCATCTACAACTTGTTGGGCAATATCATAAGTGATTCTGCCTACTTGAGCAACAGAAGCTCCGTCTACAAATTTGTCAATTGCTGGTAATTTAACACGATGTTTTTCTAATACTACCGATGTAAACATACTTGCTGCTCCTAGCGGTTCTACGCCGACGATTTTAGTGTGTGGAGATTCTGCTTTAAAATAGGTGCCTACACCTGAAATTAAACCGCCACCTCCGATAGCTGCATAAAGATAATCAATGTCTATATTTTCTTCTTCAGCTTGATCTAAAATTTCAGCTGCAATTGTACCTTGACCAGCAATGGTATTAACATTGTCAAAAGGATCGATAAAGTTCATTTTATGCTCATCAGTGTACTCTAAAGCTTCTTTCAAGCAATCATCAAATGTATCACCAACAAGGATAATCTCAACATTCTCTCCACCGAAAAATTTAACTTGATTAATTTTTTGAAGAGGAGTAGTGACAGGCATAAAGATAACGGCATTTAAATTAAGCTTTTTCGCTGTAAATGCAACTCCCTGTGCATGGTTTCCTGCACTTGCACATGTAATTCCTTTCGCTTTCTCGTTGTCTGTCAATGCTTCTATAGCATTATATGCGCCTCTCAATTTAAATGATCTTACCCATTGCAAGTCTTCTCTTTTCAAATAAACATTACAATCATATTTTAAAGATAAATAATGATCTCTTTCTAAAGGTGTTTGTTTTACAATCGGCTGTAATGTTAAAAAAGCGTCTTCTATATCTTTTGCTGATACAGCAGTTTGTACAGTCATTTCCGCTCACTCCTTGTAATTATTGATATGATTCTTCGTATTTTTTAATCTCATCATCATACTGCAATGTAACTGCAATATCATCTAAGCCTTGGACAAGTTTGTTTTTCCAAGTAGAATCAATATCAAAATGAATTTCTTTATCTGGTGTTATTACTTTTTGATTAGGTAAATCTATTTCTAGTTCTTTAAACTCAGAGAGATATTCTCTTTCGTTTCGATCTAAAGCAATAGGTAAAATTGCGTTTTTAGTACAATTCATATAGAAAATATCACTGAAGCTGCCAGCAATAATAATTTGGATACCATAGTCTTTTAGAGCCCAAGCAGCGTGTTCACGGCTCGAACCGCATCCAAAGTTATCACCGGTAATTAAAATTGATGAACCACGGTATTGAGGTCGGTTCAATTCAAAATCTGGATTCTCACTTCCATCTTCTAAATAACGCCATTCATCAAAGGCAAAGGGCCCTAAACCCGTTTTAGAAACGCCTTTTAAATGGACTTTAGGGATAATCTGGTCTGTATCAATATTGTCATTAAATAATACGCCGACTTTGCCTTTAAATTCTGTAATAGGTTCAATTTTAAGCATGTGCGACCGCCTCCCATTTTCTGACATCAACAAAGCGTCCTTCAATTGCAGCGGCTGCTGCCATAGCAGGAGACACTAAATGTGTTCTTGCACCTTTACCTTGACGCCCTTCAAAATTACGGTTGCTCGTTGAGGCACAATGTACTCCGGCTGGCACTTGGTCCGGATTCATTCCAAGACACATAGAACATCCAGGTTCGCGCCATTGGAAACCGGCCTCTTTAAAGATTTTATCAAGTCCTAGTGATTCAGCTTGATGTTTTACGCTTCTAGATCCTGGTACGACTATAGCAGTGATATTAGGATGTACATGGCGACCTTCAACAAACTTACTTGCTTCGACCAAATCTGACAAACGCGCATTCGTACATGAACCTAAGAAAACATATCCTAATTCGATATCTTCAGCTTTTTCGCCTGGCTTTAGTCCCATATATTGATAAGCACGCTCATCATTTATATTTTCAATTGTAGGGAAGGGAGTATTGAAACTTACGCCCATTTCTGGACTTGTTCCCCAAGTTACTTGCGGTTCAAGATTGGTAACATCTAATTTGATGACACGATCAAATTGCGCATCTTCATCGCTATACAGCGTTTTCCAATATTCCAATTTTTCTGGTGTCAGATCAGCATAAGGTCTATCTTTAACATATTCAAAAGTTGTTTCATCAGGTTGAACGAGACCATACTTAGCACCTGCTTCTATTGCCATATTGCAAATGGTCATTCTTGCGTCCATTGAAAGGTTGCGCATTGTAGAACCACCGAATTCCAGTGCATATCCAGCACCGAAATCAACGCCATATTGGTTAATCAGATATAAAATAATATCTTTAGCATAGACACCTTGAGGCAATTCTCCATTGATATCAATGAGTAAATTTTTAGGTTTAGTCTGCCATAACGATTGTGTAGCAAACACATGCTCTACTTCACTAGTACCAATACCGAAAGCAATCGCACCAAAGGCACCATGTGTAGCAGTATGAGAATCACCGCAAACAATTGTTTTTCCTGGCTGAGTTAAACCCATTTCTGGGCCTACCATATGTACGATTCCTTGTTGATCAGTCCCGTTATCAAAGAGCTTTACATCAAATTCAGCGCAATTATTTTGCAATGTTTTAATTTGAGTTGCAGCAATTTCATCTCTAATGTTGAAAATATCTTCAGTAGGTACATTATGATCGATTGTAGCAAAAGTTAAATCAGGACGGCGCAGTGGCCGCTTCTGAATTCTTAATCCTTCAAAGGCTTGTGGCGAAGTAACCTCATGAATAAGATGCAGATCGATATATAATAATTGTGGTTCACCTTCTTTGCCAGTGAGCACATGTCTATTCCAGATTTTATCAAATAGAGTTTCTCCCATCTTAATCACTTCCTTTAAAGTTGTTGTAATATTTGATTGAAAATTTCAGATGTATGCGCTGTTCCACCTAAATCAGGAGTGGTCACGCCATCTTTAATAAGTTGATATACAATGTTTTCTAATTCTTCAGCCGCTGCATTATTTTCAAATGTTTCTCGACAGCACATTGCTAATGACAAAATCATACCTGTCGGGTTTGCAATATCTTGATTTGCAATATCTGGAGCTGAACCATGAATGGGTTCATAAAGTTTAGTGCCTCTTTGTCCATAGCTGACAGAAGGTGAGAGGCCTAGAGATCCAGGAATTACTGAAGCTTCGTCACTGAGAATGTCTCCAAATAAATTTTCAGTCACAATGACATCAAATTGCGTAGGTCGTGTGATGAGATGCATGCTGCATGCATCCACTAGTAAATGTTCAACAGTTACGTTAGGATAATTTTCAGCAACTTCATTAATAGTTTGACGCCATAATTTACTAGAGGCTAAGACATTTTCCTTATCGACAGAAGTTAATTTATTATTTCTGCTTTCAGCTAATTGAAAGGCAGCATGAGCAATACGTTCAATTTCTGCTTTGGTATAAGTTAAGGAATCAATTGCTTGCTGTTCTTCTAATTGCTTAGGTTCTCCGAAGTAAAGACCGCCAGTTAATTCACGTACAATGACAAAATCTGTTCCAGCTACCCGTTCCTCTTTTAAAGGTGAAAAGCGAGTTGCACCTTCAACAACCTTAGTAGGACGTAAATTAGCAAAGAGTTCCAAATTTTTACGTAGTGCAAGTAAGCCAGATTCTGGACGTTTAGGATGTTGATCCCATTTCGGACCGCCAATCGCCCCTAACAGAATAGCATCAGATTTCTCACAGGCTTCTAAAGTAGTTTTTGGAAGAGGATCGCCATAGTTATCTATGGCGGCTCCTCCAAAATCATGTGTTTCTATTTGATAATCAATATTGTATTTATTACTGAGTTTTTCTAAAATTTTTAAAGTACCTGATAAAATTTCAGGACCAATACCATCGCCGGGCAAAGCTGTTACGCGATAACTCATGAAACAACGCCGTCCTCTCTCGCTGTCTCAGCTAGATGATTTGAATTAGCTTCTACATAGGCTTTACATGATGCTAACAAGACATCGTGATCGACACCGATACCATAATAAATACGGCCATCAATACGAATTTCAACGTTTACTTGTGCTTGAGCATCTGAACCTTCAGTTACTGAAGTGATTTGATAATTTAACAATTCAGATGGCGCTTTGAAAATTTGGTCAACAGCATTGTAAACTGCTACGATTGAACCTGTGCCGATAGCTGCCGAAGGGTATTCTTTACCTTCGTGATCTTTCAATACAACCACAGCACTTTGCACGCCCTCAGAAACAAATTGGAGTTGCAAAGTTTCTACTTGATAAGCAGCATTTGTTTCATGAGTGTGACCTTGAACAAGAGCATGTACATCGTGGTCTGAAACATTTTTCTTCTTATCAGCAATTGATTTGAACTGTTTAAATAATTCCACTTGTTTTTCAGGAGAAATATCATAACCTAATTGTTTCAATTTCTCTGCAAAGGCATGTTTACCTGACAATTTGCCTAGCGGTAATTCAGATGATTTAATACCTACAAGTTGAGGTGTCATGATTTCGTAAGTTTCAGGATGTTTTAAGAAACCATCTTGATGGATTCCAGATTCATGACTGAAAGCATTTTGACCGACAACTGCTTTATTACGAGGAACACGAATACCTGCAAAGCTTGCAACTAGATCAGACGTTGCTTTGGTTTCATCTAATTTCAAATTAGTTTCAATGCCATAATGATCTTTACGCACATACAAACCAAGAGCGACTTCCTCTAGGGCAGTATTACCAGCACGTTCGCCAATACCATTTATAGTACCTTCAATACGCATTGCTCCGTTTTCAATTGCAGCCATACTATTTGCTACAGCTAAACCTAAATCATCATGACAGTGAGCACTGTAAATAACTTCGTGTTCAGCTTTGATTTTTTCATTAAGTACTTTAAAAATATTTCCAAATTCAGAAGGATAACTGTACCCGACTGTATCAGGGATGTTGATTATTGATGCACCTGCATCTACAGCAGTTTGCACACATTTGACTAAGAAATCTAAATCAGTACGTGTGGCATCTTCAGGAGAGAATTGTACTACATCGAATAAAGATTTGCCGTAACTTACATTTTCTGTAATTGCTTCTAGCAACTCTTCTTGAGTCATTTTAAGTTTATGCTCTAAGTGGATAGGGCTAGATGCTATGAATACGTGTAATTGTGGGTACTTAGCATTTTTTGTTGCTTCGTATACTGCATCAATATCGCTTTTTTTACATCGAGCTAAGCCGACAACTGCTGTTTTAGTTAAGGTTTCAGATATAGCTTTGACCGAGTCGAAACTTCCTTGACTCGATGCAGGAAAGCCTGCTTCGATTACATCGACTCCCCATTTTTCTAATTGTTTAGCAATTGTTAATCTTTCATCGAACGAAAAGCTGACCCCTGGTGTTTGTTCTCCATCTCTTAGTGTTGTATCAAATACTTGAATATGACTCATAATAAACAACCTCCTGATTTTTTAATTATTCTTCAATAGTTTTGTTTTCAACAAAAGGCATCATTTCGCGAAGTTTTTTACCAACGCCTTGAATTTGGTGACCTTGAGCTGCTTTACGTAGTTTATAGAATTCTTTAAATCCATTTTCATTATCTTTGATAAAGTTATTAGCAAATGTACCATTTTGGATATCAGTCAATACTGCTTTCATATTTTCTTTTACATCTGGAGTGATAACACGTGGACCTGAAACATAGTCACCATATTCAGCTGTGTTTGAAATTGAATAACGCATTGTTTCCATACCGCCTTCATACATCAAGTCAGCAATTAATTTCATTTCATGTAATACTTCAAAATAAGCAAGTTCAGGTTGATAGCCTGCTTCAACAAGAGTTTCAAAACCATTTTGAATCAATTGAGTAACACCGCCGCAAAGAACAGCTTGTTCACCGAATAAATCAGTTTCTGTTTCTTCTTTGAATGTAGTTTCGATAACACCGGCTTTAGTTGCGCCAATTCCTTTAGCATAGCTTAAGGCTAAATTGAAAGCATTGCCAGTTGCATCTTGTCCGACACCAAATAGGGCAGGTACAGAGCTTCCTTCAACAAAAGTACGTCTTACTAAATGTCCTGGTCCTTTAGGAGCTACTAAGAATACATCTACATCTTTAGGTGGTTTGATTACATCGAAATGGATATTAAATCCATGGGCAAAGGCTAATGCGTTACCAGCTTCTAAGTTAGGAGCAATTTCCTCTTCATAAACTTTACCTTGAATTTCATCTGGTAATAAAACCATTACAACGTCTGCTTGTTTTACTGCTTCAGCAACAGGATAAACGTCAAAGCCGTCTTTTTTAGCACGATCGAAAGAGTGTCCTGGACGGATACCGATTACAACGTCATAACCATTGTCTTTTAAGTTCTGTGCATGGGCATGGCCTTGTGAACCATAACCAACTACTGCAATTTTTTTGCCTTTTAAAGCATCTTCTTTTACTGTTTCATCATAATAAACTTTTGTCATAATAAATTCCTCCAAATTTTGTTGTTTTTCAATTTGAATATTCTAAATATTCAAATTATAATAAAGCTGCTGTTCCTGTGCGAGAAACTTGTGCTATTTCTAATGATGATAGTTGTTCGAGCAATTGATTTAAAGAAGCTTCGTTGCCTGCCGCTTGCAAGTAGGTAAAACCATCTTCTTCTTTCAATACTGACACTAGCGCATCATTTTGTTGGATTAAATCATATAAAACTTCGTTATCAGAAGGTGTTGCTACTTTGACTAATAATAGTTCTACGCTGTAAGTGCTTGTATCTGTAACATCTTGTACAGTTAAAACATTCACTTGTTTCTCTAAATGACGGATTAGAGATTGAACATGATTGACTTCATCAAGTTCAGCTACAAAAGTTAAATCTGAAATACCAGGTTGTGTACTTGGTGTTACACTCAGCGTTACAATATTGAATTGTCTACGTAAAAACGTACTGGTTAAACGATTTAAAGTACCTGATTTATCTAATACTTGTGTTTTGAATGTGCGTCTCATAGTACACCCTCCATTTCGTGGTTAGCTTTTCCACTAGGAACCATAGGCAATACAGGTTCTTTTGGTGAAATTCTGACTTCAATTAGAGCGGGTCCTTTGTAGGAGAATGCCGCATCGAGTTCTGACTCTAATTGTGACGGATCATCAATTAAGAAACTTTTAACGCCATAGGCTTCAGATAATTTTTGGAAATCTGGCTGTCCGTTGAATACCGAATGTGAAAAGCGTTGATTAAAGAATTTATCTTGCCATTGTTTTACCATACCGAGCGTACCGTTGTTGATTAGTACAATCTTGATGTCTAAACCGTATTCATTAAGGATGGCCATTTCTTGATTAGTCATTTGGAAACCGCCGTCACCGACAAAGCAAACAACCGTTTTATCTGGTGATGCTAGTTTTGCACCGATTGCTGACGGAATACCGAATCCCATAGTACCTAATCCGCCGCTGGTTACAAATTGGTTATGATCTTTAAATGGATAGAACTGAGCTGCCCACATTTGATGTTGACCTACATCTGTTGTCACAATGGCTTCACCATTTGTGAGTTCGCCGATATATTCAATCGCCTTTTGAGGTTTATTGAAGACATCAGCTTCTTCATCTGTATAAGCGAAAGGATGATCTTTTTTATTTTTCAAGCAATAATCAACCCAAGCTTCGTGGTCTGTATAATGATTGCTGCCCTGTAAGAATGATTCAAGAACAAGTTTGCAATCAGCTACAATACCTAAGTCTGTTTTGATGATTTTATCAATTTCAGAAGAATCGATATCTACATGTACAATAGTTGCATGTTTCGCGAATTCGTTTGGGTTACTTGCTAGTCTGTCATCGAAACGGCTGCCCAAGTTAATCAATAAATCGCAATCTGACAATGCCATGTTGGCTGCATAAGATCCATGCATACCACCCATTCCCAAGAATAGGGGATTTTCAAAAGGAATTGTACCTAAACCATGTAAAGTTGTTACTACAGGGATTTGATGCCTTTCAGCAAATTCAGTAAGTTGCGGCCCTGATTGAGAATGTCTGACACCAGCGCCGACTAATAGTACTGGTTTCTTAGCATCTTTTAATTTTGCTAATACATAATCGATATCTGAAGGTTCAGGTGTATCTGCTAAATGATAGCCTGGTAAATCAAGTTCATCAGTGACCTCAGCTTCTGATTTCAAAATGCCTACATCTTTAGGGAAATCAATTACTACAGGGCCTTTACGACCTGTGTTCGCAATATGAAATGCTTGATGGACTACACTTGGAATTTCATCAGGATGTTTCACTTGGAAATTGTGTTTGGTAATCGGTGTAGTCATGGAAAGTAAATCCGCTTCTTGGAACGCATCTTTACCGATACCTGGTGTAGCAACTTGACCGGTAAAGACTACGAGTGGTAATGAATCGCTGTACGCATCCGCAATTCCAGTGATAACGTTGGTAGAACCAGGACCGCTGGTTACTACCACAACACCAGGTTTGCCAGAAACACGTGCATAACCTTCAGCAGCGTGAACTGCGCCTTGCTCATGTCTTGTTAAGATATGTCTGATTTTGCCGTCGTAAAATGTATCGTATAAAGGAAGTACAGCACCACCTGGATAACCGAAGATTTGTTCAGTTCCTTCCTTCAATAATGCTTCGACTAACAACTCTGAACCGCTTCTTTTAGTAGGTGCGGTTTCAGCGTTCAGTCGTTCTGCTTGAGTGCTTTGTGCAACATTTGTATGTTCTGTCATTTGTGGGTTAGACATAAAGCATCACTCCTCGATTAAATAATCTGGTACTTTCATAACGCCTCCTGTATTGGCGCTGGTTACAAGTGCTGTGTAACGTGCAAGATAACCTGTTTTAACTTTCGCTTTAAATGGTTTTCTTTCTGCTTTGCGTTGTTCTAATACTTCATCTGAAACTTCAACATCTAATGTTCTATTTGTTAAGTCGATAGTAATATCATCACCATCATGAATTAATCCGATTGGACCTCCTGAAGCAGCTTCAGGTGAAACATGTCCTACAGCGATACCGCGAGTAGCACCTGAGAAGCGGCCGTCTGTAATTAAAGCAACATCTTTGCCTAGACCGCGTCCTACAATAGATGAAGTAGGTGCGAGCATCTCCGGCATTCCTGGTCCGCCTTTAGGACCTTCGTAACGGATAACTACGACATGTCCTTCTCTTACAGTGTGATTATCGATAGCTTCAACTGCTTCATCATGTGAATCGAAACATATTGCTTTGCCTCTGAAGACTTTGATTTCAGGGTCAACGCCGCCGACTTTAATGACTGCGCCTTTAGGTGCTAAGTTACCGTATAAGATTGATAGTCCGCCTTCTTTGTCATAAGGATTATCTAATGGATGGATAACGTCCTCATTTTTAATTTCTTTACCTTCATTGTTCTCTCGTAAAGTTTTTCCTGTAGCTGTGATTCTATCTGGATGTAATGTGCCTTCTTTTTTCATTAATTCATTAATGATAGCAGGTACACCGCCAGCTTCATGCACATCATGCATCGAATAAGATGAGCTTGGGGCTATTTTAGAAAGATAAGGTGTACGTTTTGCGATTTCATTAATACGTTGCAAATCATAATCGACACCCGCTTCATTTGCGATGGCTAAAGTATGCAATACTGTATTCGTTGAACCACCCATCGCCATATCTAAAGCAAAGGCGTCATCTAATGCTTCTCTAGTGACGATATCTCTTGGTTTCAAGTCATTCTTGATATTGTCTACTAATTGGAAAGCAGCTTGTCGAATCATTTCACGTCTTTGGTCTGAAACTGCTAATGCTGTACCGTTATATGGTAAGGCTAGTCCAAGCACTTCCATTAAACAGTTCATTGAATTAGCGGTAAACATTCCGGCACATGACCCGCAAGTCGGACAGGCATTTTGTTCCATATCCAAGAACTCTTCCTGTGTCATAGAACCGCCTTTAAATGCGCCGACTGCTTCAAACATGGATGAAAGTGTGAGTGCTTTACCTTGTGTAGATAAACCTGCTTTCATGGGTCCGCCTGAGCAGAAGATAGCAGGGACGTTTGTTCTGACTGCTGCCATTAACATGCCCGGTGTGATTTTGTCGCAGTTCGGAATGTAAAAGACACCGTCGAACCAGTGTGCATTGATGACAGTTTCAGCTGCATCTGCAATGATTTCTCTGGATGGTAATGAATAACGCATTCCGATGTGTCCCATAGCGATACCGTCATCTACGCCGATTGTATTGAATTCAAAGGGGATAGCACCCGCTTCTCTAATGGCTTCCTTAGCGATATCCGCTAATTCTCTGAGATGAACATGTCCTGGAACGATATCGATATAAGAGTTGCAAATTGCAACGAATGGTTTATTCATATCTGTTGGTTCTTTAATTTGTCCTGTAGCATGAAGTAAACTTCTTGCTGGAGCTTGTTGATCTCCTTTTTTGATTTGGTCGCTTCTCACAAAGATTCCCCCCGTAGATTCAAATAAAAAAACGTCCCAACAATAATTGGGACGTTCATAAGTCCCATTCAATCGGAAATAGGACTTAAACATTTAGTAGTTACAATTACTAAAGTTCGAGTCCTAGCAAATAATTAAAATGACTAAAATATTTGTTGTTGTTGGTCGCGTATTTACTGATGTGGTATTAGTCATTTTAATTTGCTCCTTTCGAATGGTTTATATCATTAATTTGAATTGTCTAAAAATTTGATAAATTTAATTTACTACATGTGAGATATGATGTCAATACTTTTGTGAGAATTTTTTCAAAATTAGGTTAACTTTCAAATTCAATCCATCTCTTCAAAAGGTTTCTTTTACGAAGTGAAAATGGTTTAAATTATTCAGTGGGTGTTGCCTGACGTGTTACAATATAGGGGATAAAAATTTTCTGTATCATACAGATTTATAGGAGATTTAAGATGATTAAAATCAACACTATTGATCAAATGAATCGTTTTGCTGAAATCTTGGTGTCGTTTGTTGAACCAGGGGATTTAATTTTATTAGAAGGCAACCTAGGTGCGGGTAAGACGACTTTAAGTCAATTTATCGGTAAGCATTTGGGTGTGAAACGTACTATCAATTCTCCGACCTTCAATATTATAAAATCTTATAAAGGCACGAATATGAAATTTCATCATATGGATTGTTATCGTTTGGAAGATGCTGAAGAGGATCTTGGATTTGATGAATACTTCAATGATCATGCTTTGACGGTTGTTGAGTGGAGTGAATTTATTGCTGACTTTCTGCCTGAAGATTTCTTATGCATAAATATTGAAACGCTGGATGAAACGGCACGTGTAATTTCAATTGAGGCGAGTGGTAAACGATATGACAAGATGAAGGAGGAAGTGGAACGTGAATTATTTGCTGCTGGATACATCGAATAAACCGATGTCGCTTGCTGTGATGCAAGATGATAATGTTCTGGTTGAACATACAACGAATTTAAAGCGCAATCATTCTATTCAGTTGATGCCCGCTATACAAAGTATTTTGCAGGAGGCAGGAATCGACAAACGAGCACTAGATGCTATTGTCGCAGCTAAAGGACCGGGTTCTTACACGGGTTTGCGCATTGGAGTAACCACGGCTAAGACATTGGCTTATGCATTGCAAACGAAGTTATACGGCGTTTCTTCATTGGAAGCGCTGGCTGCCACGTTGCCGGATCTGCAACCAGGATTGTTGATTGTACCAGTAATGGATGCGAGACGTGAAGCGGTCTATACTGGTGTGTATTGCTATCGAAACGGGCAATTGGAAACTGTACTGGAAGATCAATATATGACTATTGAAGATTTAAATACTTACTTGATTGAAAGTCAGAAAGACTTTATTTTTACAGGAAATGATTTGGAAAAAATAAAACCATTGCTTGATGGCAAACTGGTTGAAACACTTCCCCAAGCTTCTAAGATGATAGATTTGATTCATGAGCCTGAAAATATTCACACATTCCATCCGGATTATTTAAAACTATCAGAGGCAGAGCGCAATTGGCTGAACAATCAGAAGTCTTAGACCATTTAAATATTCGTTTGATGTCTTTGGAAGATGTGCCGCAAGTTTATGATTTAGAACGTATGTGTTTTGATGATAGTTCGTGGACGATTGATGCTTTCTATCATGAAGTGGAACGTAATAAATTTGCGCGTTATTTTGTGATGGAATTTGACCATAAAATCATCGGTTATATAGGAATGTGGACGGTGGTAGACCAAGCACAAATTACGACAGTAGCGATTGCAGAAGGCATGAGAGGATACGGTTTAGGTCAATTAATTGTCAAGTATGCGATGAGCTATGCACGACAAACTTGCAACGTAATGAGTTTAGAAGTGAGAGTTGAAAATGGTACGGCACGGCATGTATATGAAAATTTAGGATTTAATTATGGCGGCAAGCGTAAGAATTATTATGGAGAAGGTGAGGACGCACTCGTGATGTGGGTGGATTTAAAATGAATAAAGAAACATTAATATTAGCGATTGAATCTAGTTGTGACGAAACAAGTGCCAGTGTTATAAAGAATGGTAAAGAAATTTTAAGCAACACAGTTTTAAGTCAAATTGAAAGTCATAAACGTTTTGGCGGTGTGGTACCAGAAGTGGCAAGTCGTCACCATGTGGAAGGCATAACCGCTACGATTGAAGATGCGTTGCAAACAGCAGAGGTAACTATGGAGGAAATTGATGCGGTAGCAGTGACAGAAGGTCCTGGATTAATCGGTGCTTTATTAATTGGAATCAATGCAGCTAAAGCACTCGCTTTTGCATATGACAAACCTCTAGTTCCTGTGCACCATATTGCTGGCCATATCTATGCCAATAATTTAGAGGAACCCTTTGAATTTCCTTTAATGGCTTTAATTGTATCAGGCGGGCACACTGAGTTGGTTTATATGAAAGATCATTTGAGCTTCGAAGTCATTGGAGAAACACGAGATGACGCAGTAGGTGAAGCCTATGACAAAGTAGCACGTACAATTGGATTGTCTTATCCTGGCGGCCCACAAGTAGACAAATTGGCTGCTGAGGGCGAAGATACTTATGATTTCCCTCGTGTATGGTTGGAACCTGAGAGCTTTGATTTCAGTTTCAGCGGTTTGAAAAGTGCAGTGATTAATAAATTGCATAATTTAAGACAGAAAAACGAAGATATTATTCCTGAAAACGTAGCGGCAAGTTTCCAAAACAGTGTCGTAGAAGTTTTAGTTGGAAAGGCTATAAAAGCTTGTGAAACCTATCATGTTAAGCAATTGATTGTAGCAGGCGGAGTAGCAAGTAATAAAGGGTTGCGCACTGAATTGAAAAAAGCATGTGCTGACCATGGAATCAAATTATCGATACCGAACCCTAAGTTATGTACAGATAATGCAGCAATGATAGGTGCAGCAGGTCATTATCTATATAAAGCTGGCATGAGAAGCGATATGCAATTGAACGGACATAGCAGTCTGGATATTGAAGATTTTTCATTTAACCAGTCATAAAGACTAGTATAAAAAATAATGATTATTGATAAAGCGGGAGTTGGGCCATTAATTGGTTCAAGCTTCCGCTTTTTTAAGTATTTACAGTTTTAACTAATTTAATAAAGCTTTTACAATTGTCAATAGCGAACATGCGTACTTATCAACAAACAGTGCATAAAGTGTGGATAAGTATGGTAATGAGTGTGTATAAGCGTAACAAGCAGTGTGAATAGATGAGGAATAAGTAACTTATTACTTGTGGATAACTAGGATAACTCTGTGGATAGTTGATGTTAAGGGATTTTTAATGTTGATAATTTTGTTAAGGAATTGTAATAAAAAAGGACTAAAATGAAGTAATCATTTTTAGTCCTTGGTAACCTTTATAGATTAAATTATTTTTTCTTGTAATTCTTCCCATCGCTTCATAATTTGTTCGAGCTGTTGTTCGGTATGGTTTTTCTCTTCAGCCATTTGTCCAGCTTTTTCAGGATTGCTGAAGATTTCGGGCTGGGTCAATTGCTCATCAATTTCTGCGATTTTTTGTTCGCAGGCTTCAATTTCTGCTTCACAATTTTCGATTTGACGTTCAATTTGACGCTGCTCTCGTTTTTGGGCTTTCTGTTCTGAATAAGAGTTGGTAGTATTATTAGATGTTTTCTCTTCAGCTTGTTCAGCTGCAGCCTTTGCTTGTAAAGCAGCTTTCTCTTCAGTTTTATCTAAGTAATATTGATAATCTCCCGCATACATTGTGCCACCAGTTTCATCCATATCGAAAATTTTATTTGCAAGTTGATTAATAAAGTATCTATCATGCGAAACGAAAATCAGTGTCCCTTCAAAATCTTGCAGTGCCTGTTCTAGCATTTCTTTAGAATCTATATCTAAATGGTTTGTAGGCTCATCCAAGATAAGTACATTATTTCTTTCTAACATAAGTAGGGCAAGTTGAAGACGTGCTTTCTCGCCACCTGATAAATCATTAATCACTTTTTTTACATCATCTTGCACAAATAAGAAACGACCGAGTACTGCTCGTACATCTTTTTCTGGCATAGTAGGGTATTGATCCCATACATAATCCAGAATGGTTTTGTTTGATTTGAATTCAGCTTGTTTTTGATCATAATAACCGACTCGTAAATTGGCACCATGACTGATTTCGCCACTGATTTTAGGAAGACGCTCAGCAATTGTTTTGATAAAAGTAGACTTACCTATACCATTGGGTCCGATGACTGCAATATGGTCGCCTTTTGTGACTTCAAGTGTTATAGGGGAAGTCACAGGATGATGGTCATAACCGATTTCTAAGTTGCGAATATGATAGACATCGTTGCCGGTATTGCGATCGAAAGCAAATTGAATATTAGCGCTTCGTGCATCTAACATGGGTTTGTCTATACGTTCGATTTTTTCTAATACTTTACGTCGGCTTTTTGCCATTCCGCTAGTCGAAGCACGTGTAATATTCTTTTCCACGAACGTTTCAAGACGTTTGATTTCAGCTTGTTGCCGCTCATATTCTTGCATGCGTTTTTCATAATATTGGTCACGTTGTGTAATGAATTTACTGTAGTTACCAACATAATGTTGGACGGCTCCTAAAGCTACGTCATAGATTTGGTTGACTGTTTTATCGAGGAAGAAGCGATCGTGACTGATAATCACGATAGCGCCTTTAAAGTAATTTAAGTAATCTTCTAACCATTGTGTCGTTTCCATATCTAAATGGTTAGTTGGTTCATCTAGTAATAATAAATCAGGTTCACTTAATAACATTTGAGCTAAAGATAAACGTGTTTTTTGCCCACCGCTGAAGTCATTGACTGGTCGATGGAAGTCCTCTTCTGTAAAATCTAAACCGTGTAACACAGTTTTGATCTTGCTTTCATATTGATAACCCTCTAGGCGTTCGAATTGGTTAGAGAGGGATTCATATTTAGCCATATGTTCTTTAAATGTCTCAGTTTCATAGGCATCCGCATGTTCAGCTAACCAATTTGTTTCTGCTTGCATATCTGATTCCATTTGCTTAAGTTTCGCAAATGGTTTAGACATTTCTTCCCAAACAGTATGATTTGTATCTAAAGTCATTTGTTGTGTTAAATAACCTACTTTTAAATTTTTGATTTTTGAAATATGACCTTCATCATAATTATCCACACCAGCAATGATTTTCATTAAGGTAGATTTGCCGGCACCATTGCGACCGACAATACCGATTTTCTCATGACTCTTCACTTCGAAATGGACATCACTAAAGATTTCTTCTCCATCAAAAGATTTAGAGACATCATTTAACTGTAGTAATATCATGCCGTATTATTTACGAGATAAAGTATATGTAGAATATCTCGTAGTCCTCCTTTCTTGGCTCTTTTAATCACTTACTCTCCATTATAAGTGCTAAACTTGAATATGCCTATCAAATCTTCTTGATTTTCTGGATAGGAAAATAATACGTATTTGCATTGAAATCGAAAGTGAATATTCAATTGTATTAAATTTCTTAGGATATCATGTGTTCAAATTATATATTTAATCGTATAATGATAACTACATTGCTGAAAAATAAGTGACAAATTTAACTGTAATTTATATGGTTATTGATTAAATTGTTCATAGAAAGTTACTTTTACAGTCATTTATTTTAGGAGGTATATAAGGTATACTTAGTTAATAAAAATGCTTTATTCCTTCTTGTTTAGGAAGATTAATGTAATAACAATATAAAACAAAAACTATTTGCATATATCAATTTGTCCGTTGAGAACGTATTAAAGAACAGCTATTTCTGGGCAGTATCCTCGGAAAATTGAGAAATAGTTCAAAAGATGTGGGGGTAAACATAGATGAGTAATCAAAAAAATAATATTCCTCGTGCGACTTTAAAACGTTTGCCGCTTTATTACAGACTTGTCAATCAACTTCATGAAAAAGGCATTGACCGTGTTAATTCTAAGACAATCAGCGAGGCCTTAGATATCGATTCTGCTTCGATCAGAAGAGACTTTTCTTACTTTGGAGAACTAGGTAAGAAAGGTTACGGTTATAATGTTGAAAGTTTGTTAGAATTTTTCAAGAGTAAAATTAGTGAGCGAGACACCATTAAAATTGGTTTGGTGGGAGTAGGGAACTTAGGTAAGGCCTTGCTCTCATATAATTTCTCTATTCATGATGAAATGCTAATTACTGAGGCATTTGATGTTCGTGATGAGGTGATAGGCCAACAAATCGGCAATGTTATTGTGAATGATATGCAAGATCTTCAAAAAGTCTTGAAAAAGGCTGATTTGGATGTCGTCATACTTACAACACCAGGGCCCGCAGCACAAGAGGCTGCTGACCAACTCGTGCAGAGTGATGTCAAAGGAATCATGAATTTCACACCCGTACGTATTGATGTCCCAGATGATGTATCAGTTCATCAAATAGATTTAGGGATTGAATTACAATCCTTGTTGTTCTTTATGAATAATTTACGAAATAATAGCTAAAAAAGAGGAGTATCGAGACGGAAATAATGTTAACAAAAATTATTCGGTCAATTCTCCTCGGCAAAGCTATTGTTATTAAAAATAGAGCTGGGACCTCATACGAAGTCCCAGCTCATTTTATTTGAGTGTGGAATGATATCCATTCTCTATTTTAATAAATTTTTAAGCTTTTTGAACTGTAATTGTCCAAGAAGCATCTCCAAGTTGTTCATAATTGGTTACTGGATAATTCTTTTCAGCTGCCCAATTCGGAATCGCTTCTGTTGCTTGTGTGCAGTCGAAGTCAATTTTCAACTCATCACCGATTTGCAACTCTTCCATTTTCTTTTGTGCTTCAATTAGCGGGAAAGGACAAACCATTCCTACTGTACCGAGTTCGTATAACATGTAAACACTCCTTAATAAGTTTCAAATTATGATTGTGCTGCAGGACGTGCTGCATTTTGATGAGAAGACTTTTGTGCGGCCTTCATAGGTTTGACGAATAAGAAGTAACTCATAAACCATGTACCCAAAATCATAGCAGCTAAAGCAATCCAGCCTTGCCATGATAGAGCTGCTGTAGCTACTAAACCATTTCCGATTGAGCATCCGCCAGCTACAGAAGCGCCGAATCCCATAAAGGCACCGCCGATAACGCTGTTACGCAATGTTTTCTTATCTGGAAGTCTCCAAGCGAATTCTCTGGATCCTTTGGCTGCGATATATGAGCCGATGAAAATACCAAGTACTAAGAACACTCCCCAGTCTAAGAAAGAAGTTTTACCTGACAAAATAAATTGTACAAGGTTAGAAGAAGGTGTTGTAATACCTAATCCGCCTTCACGTCCAGTTGAGTAACTCATCGGCCATGCAAGTAAAGCTATTAATCCGACTGCAATGGCAGCAATGAAAGGATGGAATTTCTTCTCAAAGAAGAAGTGACGCCCGCCTGTATAGCGTTGTTTTAATTTTGGAACTGCAATTTTAGGTTTAGGCTTACGTAAAGTTCTGACTACCAGGTAACCAGTTATAGCGACGATTGCAATTACCCAAATCCAAGCAGGAATACCAGTGCTTGTAGACATATCTGCATTCACGTTCGTTTTAGAATTTAATTTTTCCATGACTGGTTTTAGCACACCAGCTTTAGTAATTGCTGAAAAGACAGCATATGAAAATAATGCCAGCCAGCTGCCGATTAATCCTTCGCCAGCTCTATAATAAGTTCCAGTAGCGCAACCGCCAGCAAGTACAATCCCTACACCGAAGATAAATGAACCGACGATTGTCCCTGCGATAGGAAAGGTACCGTTATCTAAAGGTTTGCCGATAATAGCTGTAAAGACAAGTAAACCGATTGCTTGAACTGATATCGCTATCAATAAAGCATAAAACATTTTATTATTTTTTTGAACGTACATATCACGGAAGCCTCCAGCTAAGCAGAAACGTGTACGCTGCATAACAAATCCGAGTAAACTTCCGACCAGAAGTCCACTAATAATCATCCATAGCATTAAATCCCCTCATTTCCGATAATGTTAATAAGCTTTATAATAATAAAGAATGTTATCATTTGCAAGGGGAGTTTTTTCTATTTGCATATTTAAATTTATTAAGAGCATATAGTTTTAATATTTAAGGTTAAAAATGACATATAAGCTAACAGTGAAATATGCTAAAATATGGATAATAACTAATATCGTACGAAACAGGAGGATTACCTTCATGCAACCATGGACAAATGAAACATCATTACAACGTATAGAACAAACCTCTACGGAAGCACTGACAGAAATGAAGCAGCAAGTCAGTCAATCTTCCTATACACAAACATTTCATCTGCAACCTCCATTCGGAGCAGCAGGTAAACCTAATGGAATGCTATATCACAATGGTAAATATTATATTTCTCATGAGTGGTATCCATTTTATTCTCAAGAAGGCTTAAGTTATGGATTTCAATATGAATCAACTGATTTAGTGCATTTTGAAGCGGATGGCAGTGTATTACAACCAGATAATCGTTTTGATGAATATGGAATTAAAGGAGGCAGTATTTTTGTATATCAAGATAACTTGCACTACCTTTATACGGGTGAAGGTACTAGTGGGGATAAAGCGATTGTTCCATATCAATTATTAGCATTTATTAATAACCATCACCAAGCTAATAAATTTCCAAAACCAGTTATTGAAAATCCACCTGAAAGATTCTTGCCTACCTTGCAAGATCCGAAAGTTTTTTCAAAAGATAACCAATTTTATGCGTTATTTGGTGCACAAACTGAAGAAAAGCAAGGGAGAATATTAGTTTACAACGCTGAAAATCCTTTGAGTTGGAAATATGTAAAGCCTATTAAAACAAAACTAGCAGATTTTGGACAAGCTTGGACTTCACCAGACTATTTTACACTAAGCGGCTATGATATATTGATGTTTACTGTGCATCATGAAGATAAGCAAATCCATTCAGGTTTCTTATTAGGACATTTGGATTTTGAAAGATTAACCATGAATCATGGTGACTATAAATTATTGGATGATGGATTTGGTTTCACTGCTCCTCAAACTTTTGAAGATGAAGCGGGTAACAGAGTCTTGATCGGCTTACTCAAAGCACATGGTGAAATCGAAGAACTGAACCAAGCTAATACAGCACCTTGTTTATCCATACCGAGAACGCTCTCCATCGAACAAGGCAAATTATATCAATGTCCACATCCAGCCTATACAGCACTCAGATATAATGAAGAAACTGCTTTAGGTTATGCGAATAAATTCACGAAACAATTGCATCCATATGAGGGCGAGCAGTTCGAAATGTTGATTGATATATTGGAAAATGAAGCGACAGAAATATATTTTGAACTTAGAACTTCTAAAAAAAATTCTACGCTCATTACTTATAATACACATTCTAGATTAGTCACTTTAGACTGCAGTGAGAGTGGGGCGTTACCGAATGAAGCTTATGGAACAAAGTGTTCAGCTCAGCTTGCAAAGCCGCTTGAACAGTTGAGAATATTCGTGGATTCTTCTAGTATCGAAATCTTTTGCAACAACGGAGAAAGAGTAATGTCTTCCCGTATATTCCCTGATAAAAATAGTACTGGCATTAAAGCGGGAACTGAATCTGGCCAAGTGTATTTGAAGTTTACAAAATATAACTTAAAATCGATTTTTGGATAAAAAAATATGGTTTGAACCTTACTGCACAAACATAAAGCCGGCTGAGACATTTATTTTAGGACTCAACCGGCTTTTAAATTTATATTTTTTTAAGGTTACGTACTGATACATAACAATGCTCACCATTTTTGAAGTGGATTTCGCGTTCTTTAGAAATCACTTCTTCAATATTGTTGCGGTTAATCACGAAGCTGTTATGGCAACGGAAGAAGCGGTCATCTATGTTGCTCAGTTCCTTTAAACTGCCATAGAATTCAATTTGCCGATTATCCAAATGTGCAATTAACCGGTGCGATTTAGAAGAAGATTCAAAGAACATGACATCATCATAATTCACATATACTGAATTGCTGCCTCTCTTTAATTCAATAGTCTCTACGTTGTTTTCTTTGGAGAGAAGTTGCAAACGTGTCAAAGAAGTCTCAAGACAATCGATAATACGTGATTTCATTTCACTTGGATCATCTTTGAAAATAAAGTCCATGGCAGCCACTTTATAAACAAAAGTAAGAT
The DNA here is from genome assembly GCF_900186985.1 of Staphylococcus piscifermentans. Lineage (NCBI taxonomy): Bacteria > Bacillati > Bacillota > Bacilli > Caryophanales > Staphylococcaceae > Staphylococcus > Staphylococcus piscifermentans. Next base: position 1,074,973 of record NZ_LT906447.1, read on the forward strand.
AAGTGAGTTCGCTGTGACTTGTAATAAATATGATGCTGCCCATCGTATCATATTGTCTCAACTCACTACCGAGTTTAATACCATTAATATCTGCATCTAATTGGATATCCAAGAAATAACAACAAATTTCGTTTGTTTCTTTTGCATATTCCAGCACTTCATAAGGATCTGCAGTTGATAGAACAATTTCTAATGGTTTTTCTTCAATCATAATATAATTATTGATAATCTCTTCGATATGAGAACGTTGTTGCAGATCGTCTTCACAGATAATAATTTTCATTCTCTCACTCCTTACGTTTCGTATTGATAATCTCTAGTTTTTGAACAAAGTAATCGTTTTCAATGATTGTGTCCAATAAGACATTTTCCTTACTTTCGGATATTTCTTTTAATGTAGATAATCCTAATCCTCTATTATTTCCTTTAGTTGAAAAACCTTCTTGAAAAAGTTCATGCACTTTAGGAATATCTTTCGCACATTTGTTCATAATAATAATAATTACTGAGTTTTCTTCTTTCATAAAACCAATTTGAATTAAAGGATTATCAATTTCTAAAGAAGCTTCAATAGCATTATCTAATATAATTCCAACCAATCTTGATAAATCAATCATATTTAATGAAATCTCATTAATTTCGTCTGGTACTTCTACGCTTACTTGAATATTATTTTCTTGAGCTTGAATAATCTTGCTGGTTAGTAAGCCTTTAAGTTCACGTATTTGTAAATGTTCAATACCATTTATCTTAAATGATTTAGTTTGAATATTATCTTTCAAAGGCGTGATATTATTATCAAAATAAGTTTTCAAACCTTCCATATCATCATCTCGGATAAATTCGGACATAGATAATAGAATATTGACATAGTCGTGTCTGAATTTACGCATATCATTATTAATTTTTTCAATGCGTACTGTATATTTGTAATAATTATCAATTTCTTGCATTTGACGTTTGTAACGCATTTCACGGAGTAATGAGATAGATATGACAATAACCAGTATAACTATTGCTAAAATAAATGCCACATATACTATAATTACAAGTTTAAATGTACTTGATTTATCAATACTTGATGGCATAAAAGTAAAAAGCATCACAAATGTAAAGAATAGAAATAATGCTACAAGTGTTATGTAGATTTTATTGGTCGATAAATAAGATTGTCTCAAAATTTTAATAAGATATCTCAGTGAAAAAGAACAAACTATTGATACAGATACAAAAATTAATATATAGATTAAATTAACTATAATTATATTTAAACTACGTATATCAAATAATAAAAATATCAATAGAGTAGACATACTACTGAGATATAAAATTAATATACTTCCAATTATAGTAAGAAAAGAGTATAGTTTTACTTTTTTATAAAAATACAAAATAGCAGCTATGATTACTATAAATAAAGCAAATCGATTAAAAAAGTAGTAACAAAAACTACCAATTAAAATGATAAGCAAGATATATAATATATCCTTAGCTGCATATTTCATGTTTAAAATTATTTTGGCAATTATGAAAAGCATAACTTCTTGAAAAACCGCTATAAATAAGCCGTTTAAAAGCTCCATGTTTTTTCACACTTTCTAAATAAGAAAAAACTTATTTTTGTTCATCTAATAATTCGCTAGGTACTTCTGGTTCATCAAAAAATCCAACACAAGGATTATATTTAGCAATGTTGCCAATTTGTTCAAAGATAAAAGCGAAAAGTTTAAAAATACCATTTAAAATATCCATAATAAAATTCATCCTTTCGATTGTTTTGGAAAAAAGATAGGCAATTGTGCAGCACCAATTAAAACGATACCTAACTGTACAAGCTCATTAAAAGGTTGTGGGATAAAGAACGAACCAATGAGCAAAATAACAGTTATACTAATAGCCATAATTTTTTTCTTTTTCTTCATGTGATCTGGAATAGGCTGTTTAAGCGTCGCAGATGGAGCATAGATACATATCAATATAAATGCAACCGCTGCCATTACTGTCATAAAAATTGGTGGTATATCGATAGAAATCAATATCCACGGAAAAATTACAAATAAGATAATACTTTCTATATAACATGCAAGTTTTGATTTCGCATGCGCGCCATGTGCATAGTGCCTAATAATGAAATAGCTTAAATGAACAGTTAAAGTGTATAAGAAAACATGGAATAGAAGAGCAAGTCCATAAACAACTATCGTTTTAAAAAGATTATTAAAGAAAACTTCAAGACCTAATTTGATTTTTAAGTAAGCAATTCGATCTAAATTATTTCTTTTTTGCAAGGCTTGCGCCCAAGCATCTATACGTCTTTCTAAAGCCTTTTGCATAGCCTCACTCTCCTCGCTTACATTATACAATTTTAACGTATATAATTTTCATTTATTGCCTAACTGTTCATTTATAATTCCTAACTGTATTATTATTGCTAATATCGATATTTTAACATAATTTTCCATACAGTTTTGTAGGAAAAACAGTTATTTAGGGAATTTTTAACAAAAAATATAAACAAGATGTTTTAATAAAGATGTATCACAGAGATGTGATAAGAAGTGAAGGAAGAATTTACTTAAAGACATATCTCGTATATGTCTTAACCTCAAATTTGAGAGGAGGCGTCGAGATGACAGGCAACATTGTAGACACAGTTAAAAGCTTTGTTAACTTGATTCTAGACACTGTAAAAAAATACGCTAAGTAATGCGTTATCTCAAGATTGATTGTATGTAAAGTAACATAGTTTCAGCATTCTCGTTTGATATTCTTCGCAAAGAAAAAACGGGATGCCCAACTGACTGACCATTAAAAAATATTTAAAGGAGGTATGTCACATGGCAGGCGATATCGTAGGTACAATCGGTGATTTCGTAAAATTAATTATCGAAACAGTAAACAAATTCACTAAAAAATAATCCCTTTTATTTATTGTCCTTTGAGTATAAGCACTAAATTGTTTAATTATTAGTAGGAAGGGATGTTTGTCCTTGCATTTCCTTCCTATTCCTAATAACGCATCTATTGGATAGAAATTTTAATAGAGACGTTATATTAAAAATTATCGTGAGCATCATTAAATTTATCATATATCGGTAAATTCACTAAAATTTTTCATAATTAATAACATCCCCAAAAATAGATAGAAAAATAACTGTAAACATTCCCTTAATAATAAGTTTAATAGCCCGTGAGTTCCTCCCAAACTCACGGGCATTTTTTGCGTTTAATTATCATATTTATAAAGGGAAGGCTTACGATTTTCGAACACTGGAATATTTTCACGTTGTTTTGTTACTTCAGCTAGATTAATATCCACTGTTAAAGTTTCTTCTTGTTCGCCAGCCTCTGCTAGTATTTCACCATTCGGAGTGATTACCATAGAATGACCTGCATATTCTGTTCCGCCGTCTTTTTCAAACCCACAACTATTGCAAGCAACGACGAAGCTGTCATTCTCAATGGCTCTACTTTGTAATAACGTTCTCCAATGATTTAAACGAGCTTTAGGCCACTCTGCTACATAGAAGAGAATATCCGCTCCATTAACTGCGGGATGTCTCGCGATTTCAGGAAATCTTAAATCGTAACAAATAATTTGAGATGCTTTGACATTTGGAGTCAGCTGAAAAGCATAGGGGACTTCTTGTCCGCCGTTTAAGAAAAGATGTTCATCTAGCATCGGCACAAGATGAATTTTATCATATTGATAAAGAAGTTCTCCTGTATTACTGACTGTAAATGCGGTGTTATAGACTTGTTGGTTTCTGCTATTTGAAACTGATCCCGCAACAATTGTGACATTGTATTGCTGACTTAATTTCTGGATAAAAGGAAAGTTCTCTTGTAAATCTTGATCTGCTAATTGTTCCAATTTATCTAAAGCGTAACTGTTATTCCACATTTCGGGTATGACTGCGATTTCTGTATCTGAGTCTAATTGCTCTGAAAACAGAGCTTCAATTTTTTTCTGATTGGCTTTTGTCTCTGCAGGTTGAATATTGAATTGGAAAAGTTGAATTTTCATTTTGCGTCATCTCCCTCACTTTTATATTCACTTTACTAAATTACAGACTGAAATTCCAATGTTGCAAATATTCAAATTACTCTTGCATACAATAGTAAATATTACAAACTATTAATAATATTAATAGTTCATTTCAATCAATCCAACTTATAGAATTTATCTTCATCTTCTTATATACTTAAATTGATTACTATATTTTTGTAAGAAGGGAGGTGCTTTTTGTGATGAAAAATAAAATTATAAAAAATCTATCAATTTCAGTAGCAGCAATTGGATTTCTTTTCCCATTTGCACATCTTAATGCTTCAGCTGCAGAAGCTCAAAATAATAATGAAGTTCCGCAAGTTAATATGACGACAGAGGATAATAATGATGTATCACGACAAAATTCGAGTCAAAATAGCCAACATACACAGAATCAAGATGTTCAACCTCCAAACAAGCCAGAAATAAATAATGACGCATCTGATCCAGCAACTAATGTACCAAAACAAGACGAAAATAATAACCCAGCAAGCACAGCCGATGATGATCGTACTCCAAACAAAGAGGAAGCGTCACATCCAAATTCTTCAGGTGCTCAAGAAACATCAAATAACGAAACAAACGGAAATCAAACACAAAATTCTAATAACCCTTCTGAAAAAACAGATGAGAATGCAGCAGGTCCAAAACCTAATACCAATACGAATAATGCATCAACTAATAACGAGAACAATAGTGCAGGTAAAAGTTCTGAAGGGCATCAACCTGATGAATCAAAATCTCCTGCAAATAATACTAAAGATGAAAATGCTGGAGAACCTAATCACCCGAATGCGTCTTCCAATGGACAAGGAAATGGAAATACGCATCCTACAAACACTGGAGAACACAATGAAACCACAAAACCGAATCAACAGCCGGGCAAAAGTGAGGGGAATTCATCCAATGTAGACCCGAATGACGGTAAAGGTGGTAGCGGCAGTCACTCAACGCATGTTAAGAATGATGGTTCTGAAAAAGAGGGCACAGGAACTGCCCAACCAAATAAAGGTACTGAACAACCAGAATCACCGAACAAGCCTAAACAACCCCACCCACCAAAAGGGAATCAAAATCCGAAAGTACCATCTCAGAATCATCAAACACCAACGCCTCGTCCTCAACCTGACTGGAATAAGAATAGCCAGCAAACTACAAATACAACTGGCAGAAAAGAAAACAATCAATATAAAGAAAAGGGTGGAAATGCAAAATCACCGAATAATTCTAATAAAATTCCAACTAGAAATTGGGATAGCTATCCTTTTCCAAAAACGAGCGGAACAACTGAACAGCAAAATGAAAAGAGTACGAGTCGCAATTCATGGAAAGGCAACTTATATAATAACTTGACTCAGTCTCCAACTCAGCAAAAAGCATCTGATGAGAGAATCCATAAGGCCAGTCAATATCTAGTGCCTTTTACCACTATGAACTTAGCAGGCAATCGCTTTGGACATATCGTAACGGGATCCTTTAAATATAATCCGTTTGTAATCAATCAAGTGAGCCGCATGAGTGAAGATAGTAAAACCACTGAAGGCGATATTCATAGTGCTTTAGAACATCAAAATTTTGCGAGTAATAGGGATTTAAATAACCTTCAAGAAAGTACTGGTTATTTTAAATATCAATTTTTCAATCCTGCAGATGCCCAACAATATTACGATAATCTAGATGTGCAAGTATTAGGCTTGATTACTGGAGATATTGGTTCAATGCCTGATTTAAAACGTACTAAGAAAAGTGCTAATTTCGAAGTAGGGTCAACTAACAATGCTAAAGATTACTCAGAAAAAATTGATAACACTCAAAAAGAGGAAAAAGAAACTAAAACAGAAAGTGAAAATACTGAAAAAAGTCACCCTCGTCTAATCGCTACATTGTTAGCAACATTCGGAGCAGCGTTTATATGGTTTATTATTTTAATGTTTATTCATCGCAGAAATGATGATAATCAAGAAAAAGAAGATTAAATTGATGAGGACTGTCAAAGTTGATAACTTTGGCAGTTTTTTTCTATATAAAAGACCTGATATACGTTTGAATTGTATATCAGGTGATAATATTAAGTAAGAAAAATATGTAGAATCATCTGCATAGATTCTTGCATTTCTTTTATTTTATCGGCAAACAAGAATTGTATAATCACAACATAGCTGTTCATCAGAATGTGAATACATATTGGCACAGCAATGCGTTTAGTATAAATATAAAATCCGGATAAAATAAAGCCCATACCGAAGTAAACAATAATAAATGACGGATCGTTATGCGCCGTAGCAAATAAGGCCGAACTTACCGTAGCGGCAATGATAAAACGAACCACTTTATTACCTTTCAGTATTTCGTAGATATTTCCGAAAATAACTTTTCGGAAAACGAATTCTTCTAGAAGAGGACCTGCAATAGTCACTAGAATAATGAAAATCGGAGCTTCTTGAATCATTTTCATGATGCCAGTAGTATTGGGACTCGGTTGATCCACTTTAAAAACAAATTGGTTAATCAATGATGCAATCACTTGATAAACCAATACGACGATTAATCCTACGAGGGCCCACGGTATAACGAAACGTTTCTTTACTTTATCGTTGGCCAAATCGAGATGTGTAGGATTTTTTACGTGGTTATTCATCCATAATATTAAAATTGCGGCGACAACCATTAAACCAACTTGCGTATAGGATGTAGCAAGCATTAAGGATTTGCCTTGCAGTCCCTTGTATACACCTGCACTGTAAAAACCTTGAACTCCGAATAATGCACAAGCATATACGATTAGGGTAAGTATTGAAAACCATAATCGTGACATAAGTTTCAAGCCTCCAAATTTATAATTACTTCTATTCTATACTAAAAGAAGGATAGACGAAAATATAATTCTTAATGCTTGATGTTTTGACCAATGTTGATTAATATAAGAAGTGAATTAGCACTCTTGAATTGAGAGTGCTAAAGCAACTGATTAATAAACAATAAAATTAAAGATTTGAAATGCAATATGCAACATATCAGAGGAGGAACGTTTCATGCTAAAACCATTAGGAAATCGCGTGATTATTAAAAGAGTCGAAAGTGAACAAACAACTAAGAGCGGTATTGTATTAACTGATAAAGCTAAAGAGAAATCAAATGAAGGTAAAGTAATCTCTGTTGGACCAGGTAGATTATTAGATAATGGTGAGCGAGTAACTCCAGAGGTCAAAGAAGGAGACATAGTAGTGTTTGAACAATACGCTGGCAGTGAAGTGCAAGTAGGAGAAGAGAAATATCTTGTAATTAACGAAGAAGAAGTTCTTGCAATCGTTCAATAAAAATAATATCAATCACACTTACACAGGAGGCTACAATATATGGCTAAAGAAATCAAATTTTCTGAAGACGCACGTCAATCAATGCTTCGCGGAGTAGATCAACTTGCGAATGCGGTTAAAGTTACAATCGGACCTAAAGGACGCAATGTCGTTCTAGACAAAGAATACGGCGCACCTTTAATTACAAATGACGGTGTCACTATTGCTAAAGAAATCGAACTTGAAGATCCATATGAAAATATGGGAGCTAAATTAGTTCAAGAAGTTGCAAATAAAACAAATGAAATTGCTGGTGACGGTACAACTACAGCAACGGTATTAGCACAAGCTATGATTCAAGAAGGTTTAAAAAACGTAACAAGCGGAGCTAATCCGGTAGGTTTACGTAAAGGTATTGATAAAGCAGTAACAGAAGCGGTTAAAGCTTTACATGATCAATCTCAAAAAGTTGAAAATAAAAATGAAATTGCGCAAGTTGGTGCAATCTCAGCTGCAGATGAAGAAATCGGTCAATACATTTCTGAAGCTATGGATAAAGTAGGCAATGATGGCGTTATCAGTATTGAGGAATCTAATGGTTTCAATACAGAATTAGAAGTGGTAGAAGGTATGCAATTTGACCGTGGCTATCAATCACCTTATATGGTGACAGATTCTGAAAAAATGGAAGCAGATTTAGAACGTCCTTATATTTTGGTTACAGATAAGAAAATTAGTTCATTCCAAGATATTCTTCCTTTATTAGAACAAATTGTTCAATCTAATCGTCCTATTTTAATTATTGCGGACGAAGTTGAAGGTGACGCTTTAACAAATATCGTGTTAAACCGTATGCGCGGTACATTCACTGCAGTAGCAGTCAAAGCACCAGGTTTCGGCGACCGTCGTAAATCTATGCTTGAAGATATTGCTATCTTAACAGGTGCACAATTTATTACTGATGATTTAGGCTATGACTTGAAAGATGCAACTGTTGATATGTTAGGTACTGCTAACAAAGTTGAGGTTACTAAAGATAACACTACAATTGTTAACGGTGACGGAGACAAAAATTCAATTGATGCACGAGTATCACAATTAAAATCACAAATTGAAGAAACTAACTCTGATTTCGACCGTGAAAAATTACAAGAACGTTTAGCTAAATTAACAGGCGGTGTTGCTGTAATCAAAGTAGGGGCTGCTAGTGAGACAGAATTGAAAGAACGTAAACTTCGTATAGAAGATGCATTAAACTCAACACGTGCAGCTGTTGAAGAAGGTATCGTAGCTGGAGGCGGTACTGCATTAGTGAATGTTTATAAACAAGTAGCTGACATTGAAGCGGAAGGCGATGTTGAAACAGGTATCAATATCGTATTGAAAGCTCTTGAAGCACCAGTTCGTCAAATTGCTGAAAATGCTGGTTTAGAAGGTTCAATTATTGTTGAAAAACTTAAACATGCTGATCCAGGTGTAGGCTATAATGCCGCAACAAATGAATGGGTAAATATGTTAGATGCAGGTATCGTAGATCCTACTAAAGTAACACGCTCAGCATTGCAAAACGCAGCAAGTGTAGCCGCAATGTTCTTAACTACAGAAGCAGTAGTAGCAAAACTTCCTGAAGAAAATAATGATGCAGGCGGCCCAGCAATGGGCGGAATGCCTGGTATGATGTAAAATAGATGCTAAAGTATTGGTATTATAACGTTTACGTTTAACAATGGTATAACTATGTGAATAATTTTTTAAGGCGTTTCTCATAAGATTAGCAAATCTTTTGAGAAACGCCTTTTTTATTACTAACTCTAGTGGTTTTAAATAATTTATTTTTTGATAATATGCGTGGCTAGACTTAAATTATAATGTATAATTTAAGATATATAAAGAGAAAAAGGAGATAAAGAATGTGGAACTTTTAGCACTTTTTATATCAATAGGATGTACCTTTTATATTTGTAAAAACTTATTTTTAATTTCCCTCAATTATGTAGGAGAGTTTATATATTCGCTTCACATTTCTAGATCAGAGGATGGAAATCAATTTATTGGTCTAGTGAGTACTATAATCTTTACTCTTATAGCTTACTTCATAATATTGATTTTGAGTTATATAATATTTAAAAGGTTTTTCCTGATTCCGATAATAGCACTTTGTTTATATTTTAGATTTGGAACGGATGCTGGTAAATGAATAGATAATGAGAGCTTGCTTCACGTTTTTCTTTATCCTAGTAGGAGATGGCGGGCTGGGACAGAAATAATTTACATTTAATATTATAACTATCCCGCTCTCCAACAAAAAATATCTTTAAATCTGTTCTATAAGAAAATCTATATCTTTTTCACGTGTAGCCCAACTTGTAGCGAAGCGTACAATTTTGTGCTCCTCATCATATTTTTCCCAGCACGTAAATTTTACTTTTTTGCTGAGTTCAGTAATTGTATGATTATCAATTAAGAAAAACTGTTGATTAGTAGGGGAATCTATATATAATTGATAACCCTTATTTACAAAAGCCTTTTTAATCTTCATCGCCATTTTTACAGCATGAATGCTGATATCAAAGTATAAGTTGTTCGTAAATAAAGTTGAAAACTGCACACCCACAAGTCTGCTTTTTGCCAATAGTGCACCATGTTGTTTGATAACAGTATTGAAATGTTGAGGTTTGTATTGATGAGAAAATACAATGGCTTCTCCGCACAATGCCCCAATTTTAGTGCCGCCTATGTAAAATATATCTGCTAAGCGAGCTATATCTTTAATATCTATATCAGCGTCAGCACTTACCAAACCATAACCTAAACGTGCACCATCGATATAAAGAGGAATGTTGAAGCTCTTACAAATGCGAGATAATGCCTCAAGTTCTGATTTTGTATAGAGTGTGCCGTATTCTGTTGGATAAGTAATGTAAACCATCCCCGGCGTGACCATATGTGTGTAGTTAGAGTCTTCATACAAGTCGTTGATATATTTTTGTACTTGAGCTGCCGTGATTTTTCCTTTTTTAGATGGGAGTGTAAGTACTTTATGTCCTGAAAACTCAATTGCACCTGCCTCATGTACATTGATATGGCTTGTATCTGCTCCGATTACACCCTCATATTTCTTTAAAACCGCATCGATAACTACTTGGTTTGTTTGTGTGCCGCCGCTTAAAAAATACACAGATGCATCTGGTTGATCAATTACTTCTTTAATTTTTGCAATAGCTTCTTTACTGAATGAATCGTTACCGTAGCCTGGTTCTTGTATGTAGTTCGTTTCGACAATTTTTTCTAAAACCTTTTCATGTGCGCCTTCTAAATAGTCATTCTCAAATGAAATCATATGTTCATCCTCCATTATATATTGCATTGCAATTTAGTAATATTTATATATTTTAACAGGTTCTGTCTCGTCTACCAAGAAAATTTTGTAAATATTCAGAAATTTGTACTAGACAAATCTTCGCGATTGCTTTGGTGTCGGAACTCATAAAGAACAGTTTAGAAAGGCATATTGTTTATTTTGAAAAATGAAGGCTGGGTAAAAATCGATAAAGATGCAGGAACTGTTAATTTAAATCAAAATAGAGTGAAACCTGGCAAGTATAACTTGAAATTTAAAGAATTTTAAAATGGGTATGAGAAACAAAATAAATATAAAGGTTTTATTGTGCCGAAAGAATGGAAGTAAGTTAGTAGTAAGAATATTTTATAAGAACTAAAAAACTCCCTATAAAGCAGTTAAAGCTTTATAGGGAGTTTGCTATTTAATACAATCAGTAATTTTAAATATTAAGCTTTCAAGTCCGCAATACCTTTGGCAATTGAATCGAAAACATGTGGGATATCATCTTTTTCGATACAGCTGAATGCGACGCGGATGTCAGTATCATTTAAAGCAATTGTACCAATTGAGTATTTTTCAATAAGGTGCTTACGTAATGTTTCGGCATTGACGCCATTAACTTGAATGGCCATAAAATAGCCAGAATTGAAATCATACGTTTTCCAAGCATCTTTGTATTTTTCATCATACACAACTGATTTAGTAACTTCATAACGTTCTTTAAGTGTATTTATGTGTTTTTGGACATCTTTATCAAATTGTTCGCGATGTTCAGGTTGCAACACATATTTGACAGCACTTTGTGAAGGCATTGGTCCGCTAGAAATATTGCTACGAATTAAACCTTTCACTTTAGCTTCAAGTACCGCTTTCGTCATCTCATCTTGAATTCCGAAAGTGATAAAGCCGACACGTAATCCCCATGCGAAGAACTCTTTAGTGGCTCCATCTAATCTAGCAGGCAAGATATTAGGTGAGTCGATTTGTGTTAAAGCCGAGAAAATAGATTGAGTATAAACATCTTCATAGAAAAGACCGAAATATGCATCATCTATAATAGCAATAACTTTAGTTCCGCGTTCTGCAAGCTCTTTAATTGCTTCAGTGAGTGACTTAACTTCTTCAGCAGTAGGTGTATATCCAGTTGGGTTGTTAGGATAATTTAATAATAAAATCACTTTATCATTTTTGTAGTTCTTAAGTGCATTTACGAACCCATCAGTCGTATAATGATTATCTTCATCGAAAATTGAATAAGTTTGTAATTCGGCACCGTGACGTGTATTGAAAATTAATTTATAGTTTCCCCAATTTTGTTTAGGTAATAATACAGTGTCTCCTGAATTAACAAATAAATCTGCTAATAAAGATAATCCATGTGTTAATGCATTAGTTACGACAGGTCTGGAAATCTGCTTTTGTGTTAAATCAGTATTCTCTTGTAGAATCTTCTCTTCCCAAAGACCACGTAATTCTTCAATACCTTGAGGCGGTGCATATGGAAAAATTTCATCTGGATCAAGATGTTGATATAAATCATAGATAGTTTGAGAATAAAGTTTTCCGTTATCATCGGTAGCCATACCAATTGTCGCATTGTACTTAGTAGTTTTTGCTTCTGCTGATTGAGATAAAATACCTTTGGGATAAAACATGTGTTTTCCTAAATCAGAAAGCATATCCAAAATGACAGGATTGGATTGAGTCAGTTGCTCATTTAAGTCTAGTGCTAATGGGTTCATAATAAATTCAGCCTCACTTTTTAAGTCTTAATTTATTACTATCTTATCTTGAATACGTAGAAATATAAAGTATAGTTATAGAAATTTCTGCCAAATTGACACATTTTTTTATCTAAAGAAGAAAATGAAATAGCTTTCATGAATTGTTGCAAGATATGTACGTACAGAAAATATTTGTTATAATCAACTTGTTTGAGGTGAAAAAATGAAACATTTAACAAAAATCTTCGTTGTTATTGCGTTGCTATGTTTTGCGGTAAGTATCTATTTTCAAACGGCCCATCAGGAAGGTTCGGGCATCAAATTAATGCTTGCAGCAATTATGTTTATGATTTGCGCTTTTATTAGTCGCAATAACGATAGAAGAAAAAGGGAAAGAGATAAGTTCAATAAAAAGTAACTGCATTTATATTTTAAATGCGGTTACTTTTTTTATTAGTGTATATATTATTTATACACACTTTGAGAGGTGATTTTACTAAATTAGCATTAAAAGCATTATAAATTGTAGACATCGTGTATATATGTGTGTATACTGTGTATATACAGTTATGGAGGAGTTATATGAAAATACTGCTTAATAATAATAGTGAATATCCGATTTATGAACAAATCAAGCAGCAAATCAAAGAGAATATTCTTAAAGGCTACATTTCACCTGGCGAACATCTTCCATCTATGAGAGAACTGGCAAAGGATTTAAGTGTGAGTTTAATTACAACTAAACGTGCTTACGAAGATCTGGAAAAAGATGGATTTGTGACCACTGTGAGAGGGAGAGGCACTTTTGTCAAAGAACAAGATAACGCGATATTGAAGGAAAAACAATTTATAGTGATTGAAGATTTGACTAAGTCATTAGTCAAAGAAGCAAAGACAATTGGCATGTCGCTTGATGAACTGACTGAAATTTTATCGCTGATTTATGAGGAGGAAAGAGAATGAATCAAAACGCCATTGACGTAAAGCATCTTACATATCAGACTAGCAACTTTGAACTTAGTGATATTTCATTTCACGTGCCAAAAGGTTATGTCACTGGTTTTATTGGTTCAAATGGTGCAGGGAAGACAACATTGATTCGTTTGATTATGAATCTTCTTTCACCTGACTCCGGTACTATTCATATGCTGGGCGCAAAAATGCCGAACTTTGAAAAAGAAATCAAAGAAAAAATAGGCTTTATCTATTCAGAGTTATATTTAAATGAAAAATGGAATATTACGAAGTGCGAAAAAATCTTTAGTCTGATGTACAGCACTTGGGATAAAGCATTATTTGAAAAATATATCGCAAAATTTCAACTACCTTTAAATAAGAAAATCAAGACTTTTTCTACAGGAATGAAGATGAAACTCTCATTTGCGATTGCTTTCAGTCATCATGCAGAACTCTATATACTAGATGAACCGACAGCGGGTTTAGATCCAGTAACTCGTAATGAAGTGCTTGAAATTATTCAAGATGAATTAATAAATGAGAAAAAATCGGTTTTCTTTTCTACACATATTATCTCAGATATTGAAAAAATAGCAGATCATCTTGTTTATCTTAAGAACGGTGAAATTATCTTTGATGAACAAAAACATATTTTATTGAATAAATATCAAGTTATACGTGGGAATATCGAAGACCTTGATGAAGAACTAATGAGTTATATTATCAATTTGAAAATAAAGCAAACAGGTTATGAAGGTTTAACTAGAGAAGCAGAAGCATTTAAAGAATTATTCGGTAATCGAGTAGTAATTAAGCAACCTAGCATTGAAGAATTAATGGTGAATATCGAACAAAGTGGATTAGATACGATTAAATTAGGTGATATTCTATGAAAAAACTCATTATACGTAATTTAAAACTAAGGCAATCATCATTGATACTCTATTTGATTTTACTGGTAATCTCGCCTATATATCACTTGTTTATTGATAAAAATACAATGATTGGAGGCTTTTTTTATTCAATTATTGCTGTAATTATAATGTTTATTTCTCTTTTTGATTGCGGGAACGCCTTTAGGTTGCAATTTAAATTGGGCGGAAACAAATCTTATTATTTTAATCACAGCTTGCCCTTTAGCGCTAAAGAACAAACCGATGCGCATTATTTAACCACTGTTATTATGTCTCTAGCTGGCGCTCTAATTTTACTTTGCTATTATGATATTCCGGCAAGCGGGGAAATTAATGGTGTAAATATGACTACTCCTTTATTTTTCATTGCAATAAATTTAATAGGACACGCGATTGCGTTTCCTAAGTGTTCTGAAATCAGAAGAGATTTTATACCCTATTGGGGATTTGTAGTTGTGATGAATCTTATTATGCCGTTTGTAATTACCTTTGTAATGTTTGGTGTAGTCCGTATTACAAAACCTGCGAAAATGACAGATAGTTTTATCAATAACTTTATAAATGGCTCGGGTATTTTGTTATTGATTCTAAGTTTAGCTTTCTTTAGTTTTACTTATTTAAAGCAGTTGAAACGAATTAAAAAAGCGAAACAACTACATTAAAGGAGGTAATTTTAATGAAATTAGAACATATCACCAAGCAATATGGCGATAACAAAGTATTGAATGATATTGATTTTAACTTTGACGACAGTCGTATTGTTGGATTAATTGGTAAGAATGGTGTTGGTAAAACAACTTTAATGAAAATTATGAATGGCAATATTATTAATTATAAAGGAAAGGTAGATTTATCTCCTGAGGATAGAGTAGGTTATTTAATTGAACATCCTAAACTTTATGACAATAAAACGGGATTGTATAACTTGAAAATATTTGCACAAGTTTTAGGTAAAGGCTTTGATAAGGCCTATGCTCAAAAGATTATCGATGCATTCGGTATGGCACCTTATATCAAAAAGAAAGTTAAAAAGTACTCAATGGGGATGAAACAAAAGTTAGCAATTGCAGTTTCATTAATGAACAAACCGAAATATTTAATCTTGGATGAGCCTACAAATGGTATGGATCCTGATGGTTCAATAGACGTATTAGAAACAATTCAAAAGCTTGTAAAAGAATTAAATATGCATATCTTAATTTCAAGTCATAAACTGGAAGATATTGAATTGATTTGTGATAGAGCTGTTTTTCTAAGTGACGGTCATTTTGTTCAAGATGTTGATATGTCACAAGGCACACCTCAAGATACAACTGTTTTAATGTTAGGCCATGATTTGACAAATGAACAGTTCAAACAAGTATTAGATTTCTTAACTGTGCACTTTAAAATTCTACAGAGTCACAAAGAATCAGGAGAAATATCTCTTAAAGCTATAAAAGACTATAAGCCTTTATTAAAAGGTTTGGCAGGTTTAGAAATATTCCCTGAATATATCGAGACACGTAAAACTTCATTAAGAGATACTTACTTTAATATTAATCAAAGAGGTGAGAAAAAGTGAAAATCTTTCAATTAGTAAAATTTGACATAATTAGTATTTTAAAAAGTCCGCTCACTTATTTGGCATTCATTTTAACTCTCTTACCGTTAATCGGTATTACAGCTTTGATTAATCAACAAATGCATAAAGTTAATGCTAATACGATTATGTCAGCGGGTAGTTGGTTCTTCTCTATAGTAGGATTACTCTTTGTGATTAAAACAATTACGAGAGATATTGGACAAGGTACGATTCAGCTTTATTTGAATAAAGTCAGCAGTCGTGTTAAATACTTTATTGCTAAAGTAATTTCAATTATGTTTATCGCTTTATTAATGACAGGTATACTTGATTTGTTTGTATATATTGTCCAAAGTGTTACGAAAGGGCCGGATCTCAAGGATGAGAAGTTTATACAAATTTTATGGTTCTATTTGATTTTCTTCTTATTCTTTGGTTTGTTGCTGTTCTTGATTTCTTTAATTGTACCTAAACCAGCACTTATTTATGCACTTGGTATTTTCTTAATATTAATTGTGCCATTTGCAGAACCTTTCATACCTATGATTCCAAAAATCGGAGATGATATTCAAAAATCTTTAAAATATATTCCGTTTAGTTACTTAACCAGCAAAACAACCTCTGGCAGTTATACATTTTCACATTGGCAATGGTTTATCTCTTCAGCATCGATTGTGGTATTCTTTATCGCAAATGCATTGTACATCTCACGCAAAGATATATAATTGGAAGAGCCGGAATAAATCAGCTATGCTGCATTCCGGCTTTATCTATGCTTTAAGGGTTGAGTAACTTATCAATGATTGAATTATACACATCTTTCCAAAGATTAGAATCTGTTTTGAAACGATTAGCAATTACCGTGTGTACTTGCTGTGCTTTTTCCTCATAATCAGGATCTTCTTTGCTTGGTAAGTAATCTTTACGTGTTTTTTCTACAAAAGATTGAACAGAAGTTGCGCGTGGTCCCCAAACATTTTCTTGCTCAAAGTTATCGTTTAAGAATATAAAGATTGGAATTGAGCGTGATTTGCCATTAGTTAAATATTGATCAATTAAATCAGTGTCTTGGTCTCTGTGAAAGACATGGACTTCTAAATTTAATAATTCACTGATGTGCTTCAAAATTGCAATATTCATCATGGCATCCCCACACCAATCTTCTGAAATTACAAGTACTTTGTTATAATCTTTATGTTTAATTTTATTGATACGTTCATCATCTTGCGGTACTGAAAAATCATTGTAAATTTTTAACAATGCTTCCTTATTTTCGTTCATTTGCTCAATGTACGTGCTTAGATCTTGGCTGTTTTTATAGTACGTTTCTAAATTTGCCATGCTCATACCCCCTTCGTATATTATAAATATTATAGCAATTTTTAATAAGGAATAAAAAGGAAAAGTTTAGAAAATTCAAATATTTAAAGTTTGTGGTTAAAACCCTCATTATTTGTGAAAAAAATGATTACATAGCACAATTTAGAGAGTAAATAATAAAAAAGTAGTATGATAGAGAGGAAAATAGAACAAACTTAATTAAATTAAAGAAAGTGGTGAATTCTATGAGAAATAAGCTGGTTGCAATGACTGTATTTATAGTAATCAGTGTAGTAACTCTATTAATATCAGGGTATATTAATAATACAAAATCAGTCGACTTATCTGAACTGAAAATTGATAATTTAAAAGTAAATGAAAAATTTAATGAAAAAGGATTTAAAGTGAATCACGAGATTCAAGTCGATCGCTACAAATTTTATTATAATGAAAAGCACCCTGATTTTATGGTGAAAGTGGATAAAAAATCACAACGCATTAAAGGGATTATGCTGATTAAAGATAATAAAATTGGAACAAATCAAAATTTCACAGTAGGGGATTCTATCGATGATGTAATACAAGCATTAGGAAGCGGCTATCAATTGAGTAAGGGAAAAAATGATTATAAAACTTTAACTTACTCAGATAAAGATAACCATCTTAATTTGAAAGTTTTATATCAAAATGATGAAATTCGCCGAATTGAATTTTATAAATGGTAAATTTATTTTTGAAGGTGGCGTACTTCGATAATCCAAGGCGTCATCTTTTTTTGTTAGAAAAATTTATTATTTAGTACATAGACCATAAACATTTTATATGTTTTTAAAGTTTAAATATTTTAAAGCTTTGTGAGTTTAAAGTATAATATAGGGAAATCTGGGAGGTGGACCAATTGAACAAAATTACATTTTTAAATGACTTAGAAAGCGAATTGAGATGGTTGCCCAGAAAAGAACAAGATCGAATTATGTTTCATTATGAAGATATATTTTATGAAGGAGAACGAAAAGGACGTTCTGAAGTTGAAATTTTAGAAAGTATGGAATCTCCTAAAAAAATCGCTAAAGAGATTTATGCTCAGCATGCAATTGATAATGCAGAAAGCGCTCCTAATGCTCAAAATGTTACCAAAGCAGTATTAGCAACTGTGGGTATAGGATTGCTGACTTTAGTGATTATATTAATTCCTTTGATTTTTGTAGTAATTATTATGCTTGCTATGCTGCTTATTTCACTTGTCTTGCTGTTATCACCGATTATTATGGCATTTGCAAACATTTTAGATGGCTTTTCACATTTTCTATTTAGTGACTTCTTATTCTCGATTGGTTATTTGGGCCTAGGTATTATATTTATTGTTTTAATATTTAAATTAGCTGAAATTCTGTATAAATTAATTTTAAAATATTTACGATGGAACTTAAAACTAATAAAAGGGAGCATGCAAGGATGAAGAAATTATTGATAATCGGAATTGTCATATTTATTACTTTCTTTTCACTCGGCTCTCTGGTTTGGTTTGTGCATGACAAAAATATCTTACCTAATGAAAAAGTACATAAAACTTTTACTGATGAAAAAGTTCAAGATATTACGATAAGTGGTAAAAAGGCGAATATTAAAATTGTTCAAGGGGATAAGTTGAAATTGAATTACAATGGTGAAAAGCCAATTAACTATTCAATTCACAATGGTATTTTAAAAATTTCTGAGAAACAAAAGAATGATATTGCGCCTACTATCAATCCCTTTAAGCAGAATAAGCAAAATATGATTATTGAAGTGCCAAAGAAAAAACTGCAAGATATTAATATTTCGACGGATACTGGAAATATTGTAACAGATAAATTAACAGCTGAGACAGTTACAATTTGGAATAATGTTTCTAATATTAATTTTATTAAAAGTCGCTTTGACAACATAGAGGTCAAAGCAGAGTCTACGGATTTAGACTTTGATCGAACGACGTTAAAAAATGGTAATGTCAAAATTCAAAATGGTTCAATTGCAGGTACGCAATCAATAGTACAAGACAGTGTATTTATAATTGAGAACGGAAACATCACTTTAAACAAGATGGCTGATGCGTGTGATTTAAAATCATTTGCCAAAAAAGGAAGTATCAGCTTCTCGTATAAAAATGTGCCTAAAGATACGTTATTAAAATTAAATCCATCCGATGGGAAAAAGGTCATTAATAACCCGTACTTTAAGGATGAGAAGGTCGGCAATGGCGAGAACGTTCTTGAGTTTTACACTAATCACGGTGATATAAAAATTAATTAATAGAGTAGGGACAAGATGATAAAGCCTTATTTAAGGTTCGTCTTGTCCCTTATTATTATTTAGAGGCAAATTGTATATCAGTGTCGATAACACCTTCAATTGTTGTCATATCAAGTTCATTACCTTCTAACCATCTAGCAAAGTCAATTTGGATAGGAACACCATTTTCCCCTAAAGCTAACCAAGCTTGCATAGTTTCAGGTTGGTACAAGCTGGTATGAATTGTTCCAGACCAACTACTGAATAATTTGCTATAAATTTCATAAGATGGGTTATTAAATAATTCAAAAGCTTTTGCTTTATCCATGTGGATATTTGTCTGCTTTAAAGTACGACCGAGTCGCTCTTTAGATTCTTTAGTATAATTTCTATTTTCATGAGTTAATAATTTAAAATGATTAGTACAAGTGCGATCATATCGTACACTGATATCACGGGGAGAGACTTCGACAATTGCGTGATTCAAGTTTTTATCCATCACGATATAACTAAACGAACTGCGGTGTGGAAGTTCTTTCAATAATCGTATGGCTTCATCTGTATCTTTGCATAGTTCTAAAATCAGTCTTCCAATCATATAACACACAAACCCGTTCGAGGGCTTTTTGCGATGCATGAAATTATATCCCATAGCTAAACCAGCAGAATTCAGTCCATCCATTCTTCCTGTAATTCTTGAAGTAGGTCCGATTTGGGCTAAACCGCCATCATAAGGTTGATACAGTAAATAGCGGCCGTCATAAGTAGCAGGATGATAGTCATAATTCCTGACAAGATAATCATTTCCTAAAAATACTGTGCATCCGCTATCTTTTTTAATCGGCGTAAATCGATAGTGCGCAAAATTGAAAACAATTTGTCTTATAGGTATTTCAAGCACTTCACGCATACCAATTAATTCCTCCCATATTTGTGGAGCGTAAGTTTGGAATATCTCATATGTTTCGTTAACATCTATATCAAAACGTGGCAGACGTTTTTTCCATTCTTTTTCTCGATTTTGAAGTAAGCGGGTTTGTTTCATCCATTTACCTGTTTCTACTCCTAAATCAAAATGTGATCCTCGAAAAGTCATGATATCTGAGTAAACTTTTTGCATTGTAATATCCCCTTAATTTTTTGTATTTACAAATGTTACAATAATGTAATTTTTTATTAATAGACTCTAGAAATAATTGTGTATTACAATATAGTCAGTAGATAGAAAGCACAAATGTCACTTGAAACGCGAAGCAAACGTTCAGAGGTGATGGATATGATTCAAGATTATTATAACAGAGCTTACTCTGCTGTATACAGATGGTGGAGAGGCGCTTAATACTTAATCTTTATATAAAACGAAATAGTAAACTTGATTGCAGCAGGTTTCTTATTTCGTTTTTTTACATATATTTTCTCTATATTTCAGTAAAATAAATTCTAGATTGAATGCTTGAATTCAAACATATCAGGGTATATGTTTTAATGATGAATTTAAGTGTGCTATTATTACAATATGCAGGCTATTATTTTTATAGAGGTGAAAATAAAATGTTAGACTTTATTAAAGGCTTTTTCAAATTCTTCTTCAGCTTAGCACTTATCGTGTCAGTTGTTGTCGGCGTAGGTGTAGCAGTATTCGCTTATGTCTTTAAGAAAGATTTTGAAGACATTGAAAGAAGAACGAAAGAAATCGTTTCAGATATCGAATCTGGAAATGAATAATTAAGAGATGGAGCACTTGTCGATTTAATCGGCAAGTGCTTTTTTCGTTTTTACTAGAGGAGCAAAGTGATGTGAACGATATCTAATAAAGATAGCTGTACTGGTTGTAATGCTTTTAAATCTTTGCCGATGAGAAGTTGCTCTAAGTAATCTATCTTTGTCGGCATTAAATTTAAAGCATGTATCCAACCATTTTTAAAGTAACGTACCTTAATAGCAGTTTGAGTATGGAATGCCGTTTGAATCTGTTGATTGAGTTCGTAGATTTGATCTTCAGATAAGACGGGACGTTCTACTTTGGTTTGATCTACAGCATATTGATGTAAGCGTTCAAATTGCTCTGGCAAAGTTGCGAAAGGGGCCCATTTCACCATTCCTCTTCCTTGAGGGATATTTGTTTCTAATTGGCTGCGTGGGATTTTTCGATAATCTGTTTCCGATTGTGAGTCCTTCAAAGATATCACCTGCTTGTGGTTCAAGTTGATAATTTCATTATACGAACGTTCGTTCGTATTTGCAAGTTTAATTCTTAACTTTTTTTGAAACTGAAAATAGAGAGAAATAACTGAAGTATTATCTTTTTTAGCGGGAATATCTTACAATGAATAGTAATAAAGGAGGTTAAACAATGACTAAATCAGGTTACATTGGATCTTATACGAAAAAAGAAGGAAAGGGGATTTACCGTTTCGTATTGGATGAATCGAAAGCTGCAATTGAAAAAGTAGAAACAGGATTTGAAATTGAAGCTTCGACATACTTAGCAAGAAAAAATCAATTCTTATATGCCATTACAAAAGAAGGCGAGCGCTGCGGCATTGCTAGTTTCCGCGTTGAAAATGATGGGGAATTAGTATTGCTGAATAAATGTTTAGATTCTGTTGAAGGAACAGGATGTTATATTTCTGTATCTGATGATGGAGAATATTTATTTGAAGCGGTTTACGGAGCAGGCATCATTCGTTTATATGAGTTGGATTCTGCAACAGGTGAAGTAGTAAGTTTAATAGAAGAACTGAAACATAACTATAAAACAGGACCACATGAGAGACAAGATCATCCGCATGTACACTATGCACATCAAACGCCTGATAAAAAGTTTGTGGCTGCTTGTGATTTAGGGACAGATCGTATTGTAAGTTATTCCTTTAATGAAAATGGATATGATGTAGCAGCCATTTCAGAGTTTGAAGCAGGTTTTGGTCCACGCCATATTGAATTTCATGAAAATGGCAAATTCGCATATGTGGTACATGAAATAGCCAATAAAGTCAGCGTAACTCAATATGTAAATGGTCATTTTGAAGAAATTGCCAATTATTCTACATTACCTGAAGAATTCAAAGGTGAAAGCAAGTTGGCAGGCGTCCATTTATCACATGATCAACATTACTTATATATTAGCAATCGTGGTCATGATAGTATTGCAGTTTTTGCAGTCAATGAAAAAGGTGATGAGCTGGAATTTGTAGAAATTGTACCGAGCGGTGATGAATTTCCACGTGATTTCAACATCACAGAAGATGATAACTACTTAGTGTGTGCTCACCAAGAAGGCAAGTATAAAGTTACTGTTTTCGAACGTCACCCTGAAAGCGGCAAGTTGAGTTTAACAGATGGCCAACATCATGCAGCAGAAGGTGTTTGTGTTATTTTCGATTAAAAAGAAAACAGTTTTGAGCTAGGTTAAATTATAAATATAAATTTAATTAAAAGTCGGTGAAAACTTCGAGGGTTTTTATCGACTTTTTTATTTTAAATTTTCTCTGCTGTAATAATAAAATACTAATTACTAAATAACTATTTGAATAATAAGTGATACTCCATTTTTACTCCATCATCAAATGCTTTAACTTCTTACTTTAGTTTCAAGACATTTTCCTTTGCTTTACTAATTCGCAATTAATGCCATTGTTAATGTTGCAAGGTGACAAAAATTGCAGTGTTAACAAAGGAATTAATTATTGTTATAAATATATTTGTAATAGTTATTAGGAAGTTCCGAAAAATTTAAAACTTATTTTTGTAAAGAGTATGAATAACAGGGAGGCAAATAATCATGACTCATATACAGCTAGACTACGGTAAAGCTTTAGAATTTTTTAATGAACATGAATTAGAACAACAAAGAGAAATAGTTAAAACAATACACGATATGATGCACGAAGGTACAGGTGCAGGAAATGATTTCTTAGGTTGGATAGATCTTCCGGTTGATTATGATAAAGAAGAATTTTCACGTATTTTAGAAGCAGTGAAACGTATCAAAGAACATTCTGATGTATTAGTAGTAGTCGGAATTGGCGGTTCTTACTTAGGCGCACGTGCTGCAATTGAAATGTTAAGCTCTGCATTCAGAACAAGTGACGAATATCCTGAAATTGTTTTTGCAGGCAACCATTTATCATCTACTTATTTAAATGACTTGATTCAATATTTAGATGGCAAAGATTATTCAGTCAATGTCATTTCTAAATCAGGTACTACTACAGAACCAGCAGTTGCATTCAGACTCTTTAAACAACTATTAGAAGATAAATATGGCAAAGAAGAAGCAAAACAACGTATCTTTGCGACAACTGATAAAGAAAAAGGTGCTTTGAAACAATTAGCTACAAATGAAGGTTATGAAACATTTGTCGTTCCTGACGATATTGGCGGACGTTACTCTGTATTAACAGCAGTAGGTTTATTACCGATTGCTGCAGCAGGTATTGATATTAACACAATGCTGCAGGGTGCTGCTAAAGCAAGAAATGAATTGTCTTCAGGCATATTAGAAGATAATATTGCATATCAATATGCGACTATCCGCAATATTTTATATGCAAAAGGTTATACAACAGAAATGCTTATTAATTACGAACCTTCAATGCAATATTTTAATGAATGGTGGAAACAATTGTTTGGTGAATCAGAAGGTAAAGATTTCAAAGGTATCTATCCTTCAAGTGCTAACTATACAACTGATTTACATTCACTAGGTCAGTATGTTCAAGAAGGTCGTCGTTTCTTATTTGAAACTGTAGTGAAAGTAGAAAAACCTAAATACGACATTGCAATTGAAAAAGATAGTGACGACTTGGATGGACTAAATTATTTAGCTGGAAAAACAATCGATGAAGTTAATACTAAAGCTTTCGAAGGTACAATATTAGCACACACTGACGGAGGCGTGCCTAATTTAGTGGTTAACATTCCTAAATTAGACGAAGAAACATTTGGTTATTTGGTATATTTCTTTGAGCTTGCTTGTGCGATGAGTGGTTATCAACTAGGAGTGAATCCATTTAACCAACCTGGTGTAGAAGCGTATAAACAAAATATGTTTGCGCTATTAGGTAAACCAGGATTCGAAGAAAGAAAACAGGAATTAGAAAAAAGACTATAATATACAGAAAGGATGAAAAATAGTGAAACATAATATAGGTGTTCTCGGGCTAGGAGTAATGGGCAGAAATCTAGCTAGAAATATTAAGTCACATGGTTATAGTGTTTCCGTTTACAGTATATCAACTGACGAAATTCATAAATTGATGGACGAAACTGAGAATGAAATAACACCGACTTATACTATGGAAGAATTTGTCAATTCACTTGAAAAACCACGCAAAATATTATTAATGGTAAAAGCCGGCGAACCCACCGATAAAACAATTGAAAAATTAGTTCCGCTGCTAGATAAAGACGACATAGTTATTGATGGTGGTAATACAAATTACCAAGATACAATTCATAGAAGCAAAGTTTTGGCTGATGATGGTATTAATTTTATAGGTATGGGCGTGTCTGGAGGAGAAGTAGGAGCGCTTAATGGACCATCATTAATGCCAGGTGGCCAAAAAGAAGCTTTCGATAAAGTGAGTGATATTTTACAAGCAATTTCAGCTAAAACAGAAGATGGCACACCTTGTGTATCTTATATAGGACCTGATGGATCAGGGCATTACGTTAAAATGGTGCATAACGGTATCGAATATGCTGACTTGCAACTAATTGCAGAAAGTTACGCAATGATGAAAGATGTATTGCACATGTCTCATTCTGAAATCGCTAAAACATTTAAAGAATGGAATAAAGGTGAGCTAGACAGTTATTTAATCGAAATTACTGGTGAAATCTTTAATAAATTAGATGAAGACAGTACACCATTAGTTGAAAAAGTAATGGACAAAGCAGGACAAAAAGGTACAGGAAAATGGACTTCTATCAACGCATTAGAATTGGGAGTTCCATTAACAATTATTACAGAGTCAGTATTTGCACGCTTTATTTCTTCAATGAAAGAAGAACGTGTCGAAGCTTCTAAACGTTTGGAAGGACCATCACCTAAATTTAATGGTGATAAAGATGAGTTTTTAGAAAAAATTCGTCAAGCATTATATATGAGTAAAATTTGTTCATATGCTCAAGGATTTGCTCAAATGCGTAAAGCAAGTGAAGAATATAACTGGAATTTACAACTCGGCGACTTAGCAATGATTTGGAGAGAAGGTTGTATCATTCGAGCACAGTTTTTACAAAAAATAAAAGAAGCATTTGATAAAGATGCAAACCTGCAAAATTTATTGTTGGATTCATACTTTAAAGACATTGTTATCAATTATCAACATGCATTACGAGATGTAGTAGCAACTAGTGCGCAAAATGGTGTCCCAACACCTGGTTTTTCAGCGAGTATCAATTACTATGATAGCTACCGTTCAGAAAATCTACCTGCAAATTTGATTCAAGCTCAACGTGATTATTTTGGTGCACACACATACGAACGTAAAGATCGTGAAGGTGTATTCCATACACAATGGTCTGATCTTTAAGAAAAATATTTATGTAATTCAATTATGAACTAAATGGAAAATAGGTAACCGTATAGGTTGTTAACAGGACGGCGAAATGATTTTAAGCAAAAATTATTTCGTCGTTCTGCCCCAACAAAGCTATTAAGATAGCTACTACAAGTTTAGAGTGAGGAGCTGAGACATAATTATGTCTCAGTCCCAATCTAAGCATCAAATCAGAAAGAAGGGTTGATTTTGAAAAAGAATATTTCAGCTTTAATTACAATATTTGGAGCAACGGGGGATTTAAGTTATCGCAAATTATTTCCATCAATATATAATTTATTCCAAAAAGGATACTTTGCTGAATCTGTTGCCATTATAGGCGCAGGAATAGATCAACTGACTACAGAAGAGTTCAGAAAACAAGTGAAAGCAGCGATACAAAACCATATTGATAATCCAGAAAAAGTTGAATCTTTTTTAAAGCATCTATTTTATAAACAACAAGATGTTAATGACACAGCAAGTTATGAATCATTATTGCAATTAAGTCAAAAATTAGAGGATCAATTTAATTTAGAAGGAAATCGATTATTTTATCTAGCTATGTCGCCGAATTTTTTTGGAATAGTAGCAAAAAATTTAAAAGATTCAGGTCTTACAAATACCAAAGGATTTAAAAGAATTATTATTGAAAAACCATTTGGGGATAACTTAAAATCTGCAGAAAAATTAAATAATCAAATAAGAAATTCATTTGAAGAGGATGAAATTTTTAGAATCGATCATTATTTAGGCAAAGAAATGATACAGAATATTGAGCGATTGCGCTTTGGT
Organism: Staphylococcus piscifermentans; assembly: GCF_900186985.1. Classification (NCBI taxonomy): domain Bacteria; kingdom Bacillati; phylum Bacillota; class Bacilli; order Caryophanales; family Staphylococcaceae; genus Staphylococcus; species Staphylococcus piscifermentans. The sequence continues at coordinate 1,101,756 of NZ_LT906447.1, forward strand.
AACACTATATTTGAACCTCTTTGGAACAATAAGTATATTTCTAATATACAAATTACTTCTGCTGAAACATTAGGAGTAGAAGATCGCGGGGGCTACTATGAATCGAGTGGCGCATTGAAAGATATGGTACAAAATCACTTATTACAAATGGTTTCTTTACTTGCAATGGAAACACCGAATAGTAGAAATAGTAATGATATAAGAAGAGAAAAAGTTCAAGTGTTAAAAGCATTAAAAAATGTAAAACCTATTGAAATTAAGCGGAACTTTGTACGTGGACAGTATGATAAAGGTATAATTAATAATGAACCTGTCCAAGCGTATAGAAGTGAACCTAATGTGGACCCAAATTCAACTACAGAAACATTTGTGGCAGGAAAAATAGAAATTGATAATGTTAGATGGGCCGGTGTTCCATTTTATGTGCGTACAGGGAAACGCATGAGTAAAAAATCTATACAAATCGTTATAGAATTTAAGAAAAACCCAAGAAATTTATACTATGAAAATAATGAAGATAATGCGGCGAATTTATTAGTCATCGATGTACAACCTAACGAAGGATTTTCATTATGTGTTAACGGTAAGAAGAGTGATCAAAATAATGAAATGCAAAGTGTTAAACTTCCTTACACAATGCCAATCAATGATAAGATGAATACTGTTGATGCCTATGAAAACCTTATCTTTGATGTATTGCTTGGAGATCAAACAAACTTTACACACTGGGATGAATTAATGTACTCTTGGTTATTTATAGATGAAATTGAAAAAGTATGGAGTTATGAGCAACCGAACTTCCCTAACTATAAAGCGGGAACTAACGGACCTGAAGAAAGTGATGAGTTACTTGAAAGAGATGGGTTGAGCTGGTGGAATAATTTATAATACTATTTGAGTAAATTATCTTTCTATTTATGGCTTACAAAATAAAACTGGTTGGAATTTAGCAGTTTAGTTGTTGAATTTCAACAGCTATTAAAAATACACTTTGCTATATTCAATTTCATTTAAATCGGCAATCAAAGTTAACTGTAAATCAACTTCAAATTGAATTAAGTTGTATGTTGCTTAATTATAGATAACCTCCTTAAGTCAACATGATGGCCAAAACTTTACCATCTAGTTTATATTTCTGATATTCATTTATTTCCAAGAATAATACAAAAAATAAAGGAGGAATAAAATGTTAATTGAATATAAAAACAGAGAATTTTATACATCTAAAGATTTAGCACTATCTGTTATTGGGGGAAAGTGGAAAATACCTATTATATATCATTTATTACAATCAGAAGTATTAAGACTCAGTGAACTTGAAAAATTAATGCCTGATATTAATCAAAGAATGCTCATTAGACAGTTGAGAGAGTTAGAGCATGATAATATTATTGAAAGAAAAGAATATCCTGTAGTACCACCAAAAGTTGAATATAAATTAACTAATATTGGAAGAGCACTTGATAAAGTAGTATATGCGATTTGCGATTGGGGAGACGAATTTCTAGAGGAAATCGTTAAATAAATTTTTGCCCAATTTAAACCAGTCCGTTCAAAAGATTATAATATAGAGTGAACTCATTAAACTGAACTTTTTAATTGAGTTATTTTTTCTAAGGCAAGATTCCTGCATTTAACAGGAGTCTTGCCTTTTAAGTTTTCTTTTTAGATTTGAGAAAAATTTGTGAAGGTCATATTTAATTGGAATAACTCAAAAGCGAGAGGATATTTAAAAGGAATAAGGATAAGAACAAAATGTCCAATGTTACTTTTCATCCTCGAAATTCCCGCCATTCTTAACGATAAATATAAGTTATCAAAATACATAATCTAAAATTATGTATTCGTTTTCACAAAAACATCTAAATATACAGAAAATTATGATAAACTTAATAAAACAATAGCATATCTAAGCAATAGATATATTTATTTTATTTAAATAGATACACAGCTATTGAAATAAGGGGGGATTGTTATGCTGAAACAACATAACAGCAATTTTTTCATGACAGGCAGTCTGACATTCTTTTCCAATAAGAAGAAAAATAAGCCTTATAATTTAGGACAATTGATTGGGCTTATATTAGGACCTGTTTTATTTGCTTTAATTTTATTATTTGTACATCCAGAAGGTTTAGGTTACAAAGGGGTATTTGTAATGGCGAGTACAGCATGGATTGCTGTATGGTGGATTACCGAAGCTATACCCATACCGGCGACCAGCTTAATGCCGCTAGTACTGATGCCGATTGGACATGTAATGGATCCGGCTCAAGTTACTTCAGAATACGGCAATGATATTATCTTCTTATTCTTAGGAGGATTTATCCTAGCAATAGCAATGGAAAGATGGAACTTACATACACGGGTAGCTTTAATTATTATTAATAGTATTGGAACAAGTACAGGTAAAATATTACTTGGGTTTATGTTAGCAACAGGCGGTTTATCTATGTTTGTATCCAATACAGCAGCAGTAATGATTATGATTCCTATTGGATTAGCAATCATTGCTGAAGCTAAAAAATTAAATGAGAAAGAACATCATGAGAAAAGTTTATCGAAATTTGAACAATCCTTAGTGTTGGCAATCGGATATGCCGGTACTATAGGTGGTATGGGAACGTTAATCGGGACGCCGCCATTGATTATTTTAAAAGGACAATATCATGCAGCTTTCGGACATGAAATCAGTTTCGCTAAATGGATGATTATCGGTGTGCCGACAGTCATTGTTCTGTTATTTTTAACATGGTTATATTTGCGCTATGTGGCATTTAAACAAGAGTTAAAATATTTGCCTGGCGGAGATGCACTTATTAAAACGAAGTTGAAAGAATTAGGAAAGGTCTCATATGAAGAGAAAGTTGTATTCACTGTCTTTACTACAGCCAGTATTCTGTGGATTATCCGCGAGTTTGTGTTAAAGCAATGGGGACCGACATCTTTAGTGCAAGATGGAACGATTGCGATGTTTGTTTCGATTCTGCTCTTCATTATTCCAGCTAAAAATACTAAAAAATATAAAAGAATTATTGATTGGGAAGTTGCTAAAGAGTTGCCTTGGGGCGTTTTAATCCTCTTCGGGGGCGGTTTAGCACTTGCAAAAGGTATCTCGGAAAGTGGCTTAGCTAAATGGTTAGGTCAGCAATTAGTAGCGTTGAATGGCGTCAGCCCGCTTCTCATCGTTATTGTTATTACGATGTTTGTTTTATTCTTAACTGAGGTGACTTCTAATACTGCGACAGCAACTATGATTCTGCCGATCTTAGCAACACTCTCAGTAGCTATCGGCGTACATCCATTATTATTAATGGTTCCGGCAGCTATGGCTTCGAACTGTGCTTATATGATGCCAGTCGGTACACCACCGAACGCTATCGTATTTGGTACAGGTTTGATTTCTATTAAGAAAATGGCTAGTGTCGGGTTCTGGGTCAATATGATTAGTGCGATACTCATTATCTTAGTCGTTTACTTCTTAATGCCGTTTGCCTTAGGTATTGATATCAGCGAACCATTAAAATTAGTTAAATAAGGAATTGAGACATTGTTTGATGTCTCATGCTAAATAGCGCAACAGGGTTGGGGTAAATAATACCCAACCCTGTTATTTATTTTAAGATTAATATTTCGTTTGTAATGTTTTTAAGTTTGACTTGCTTGGCTGATAGTGAAGGTTGTTGCACTATAAGTTGATCGATATCTTCTAAATGTAAGTGCTGGTGCGCTTCATTAAAGACATTATCTGCAACAACGACATCTTGATGTTGAATATTTTTATAATTGCGGATATGGACAGCATCTTTTTTCATATTACCGTCGAAGCGGTTATTAATGATATTCACGTGTGTTCCGCTTTGGGGACCTGTAATCCAACCTGATTGGATGTCAGCAGTATTTTTATCATCTTTAGTTCCGAGAAAACGAATACCGCCAGTGCAATCAATAAAGTGATTATCCATAATATAAACATCTTTGGCTTTAAGCGGTGTTAATGCATAATCGCCGGTTTGGTGAAACGTATTTTTAAAAATAGAAAGATGTTCATAATATTGATTATGGCGTGTGGCGTGAGAGCCGATAGCGCGATTCCAACTATTAAAGCTCGGTGTCTCGGAAGGACCGAAATAACATTCAGAAATGGAGACATTTTTAGTAATAGTACCATCGCGTGTACCGAATTTCGGAAAGGCGCCAGGAACTTGGATATCTAACTGAATGGCTTCTGAAAAACTGCGATCGCCATTAATATCTAAAAAGCCTTCAAAGTTGCAACGTGTAATTATTAATCCATCTACACCACAGGCATCGATGCCATGGCCGCCAACTACATCTTTAATTGTAACATTATATAATACAATATCTTCTGCGTGCCCTATACACATCGCTGTATTGTTATCTGGAATGCGTGAACCGTTCATATCGAAAGTTCCGCCGATAATACGTAAGTGTCCATTTCCGCGATAGCCATGATATTGACCATAACGATAGCCATTTTTCAACAAAGCATCTTTGCCATGACGTTGCAGCACTGCCGCTTCGTTTAAAAATAAAGTAGTGCCTTCAAAGATTGTTAAAGCGCGTTTAATATGATAGGTTCCAGCTGGAATATAAACAATGCTGCCTGGATGCTTTTTAGCTAAGTTGAGCGCTTGTTGTATAGCTTTAGTATCTTTATGTTTATGTTTTCCGGCGAGCCCGAATTGAACGGGGTTGATAATCATTTGCTGCCACCTGCTTTCCAAAGGTTTCTTTTTCAAAAAATAGTAGGGTATGTATGGTCGATAAATTCTGTGAAGTAGGTTATTCTAAGTATAAACGAGATAGTATTAGTATAAACAAAAATGGGGGTTATGCATAATGGCAAAGCAAGCTTTGATTGTTGTAGATTATTCGTATGATTTTGTAGCGCCAGATGGCAAGCTGACTTGCGGTGAACCGGGGCAAGCGATTGATGACTTTATTGCTGAACGTATGGAAGCGTTTGATGCAGAGAGTGATGAAATATTTATCATGATGGATTTGCATTATGAAAATGATGACTATCATCCTGAAAGCAAGTTGTTCCCGCCGCATAATATTGAAGGGACTTCGGGAAGAGAGTTATATGGCAAAGTTAAAGAGGTGTATGACAGTATCAAGGAGCATGAAAATGTTCATTTCTTAGATAAACGTCGTTATGATTCTTTCTTTGGTACGCCTTTAGATAGCTTATTGCGTGAGCGTGGTATCAAAGATATCGAAATTGTTGGAGTTTGTACGGATATTTGTGTATTGCATACTGCTGTTTCAGCGTATAATAAAGGGTATAATACGACTATACCTGAAAAGGGAGTGGCCTCCTTTAATCCGGCAGGTCATGAATTTGCACTAGAACATTTTAAAAATGTATTAGGTGTAAAGGTAGAATAACAGTTTCAAATCGTGCTAAAATAGAATTAATTAGATATGAATTATAAAATTTAATGACAAGGAGTGTCTCAGGACATGGCAAGTACTTATATTTTCGGGCATAAAAGTCCAGATACTGATGCAATCAACTCAGCAATTATTATGGCTGAATTTGAAAGATTAAATGGAAACGATTCTGCGAAAGCATATCGTTTAGGGGAATTAAATCCAGAAACACAATATGCTTTAGATTATTTTAAAGCAGAAGCACCTGAATTATTATCAGATGACTTAACAGATAAAGATGTTATCTTAGTTGATCATAATGAATTCCAACAAAGCGCAGACTCAATTGAAAGTGCGAATATTCTTCACGTAGTGGATCACCATAGAATTGCAAATTTCCATACTGCTGCACCTTTATACTACCGCGCTGAACCACTAGGCTGCACAGCTACGATTTTGTATAAAATGTTCAAAGAACAAGGGTTCGAAATTAAACCGCAAATTGCTGGTTTAATGTTATCTGCAATTATTTCTGACAGCTTATTATTCAAATCACCAACTTGTACTGAGCAAGACAAAGCAGCAGCACAAGCATTAGAAAATCTTGCTGGTGTCAACGCTCAAGAATACGGTTTGGAAATGTTGAAAGCAGGCGCTTCAACAGTGGATAAATCTCCAGTTGAAATTATCAATGCGGATGCTAAAACATTCGAAATGGGCGATTATTCTGTAAGAATCGGTCAAGTCAACACAGTAGATGTGAATGAAATTCTTGCACGTCAAGCAGAATTAGAACAAGCAATCACTGAAACTTTAAGTGGCGCAGAATATGACATTTTCGTATTGGTAGCGACTGATATTTTAAACAGTGATTCAACAATTCTTGTGCTCGGCAAAGATAAAGATAAAATTGCAAAGGCATTTGATGTGGAATTAGATAATAATACTGCTTTCTTACCAGGTGTGGTATCACGTAAGAAACAAATTGTTCCACCGATTACTGCAGCCTTATCATAAGAATTGAATTATGGTCTGATAGGTAACGATAAATATTATTAGATTTATAAACTGGGATAAGTTAAGATGATGAGAATGAGTAATTGCATTCTTGCGCGCTGACTTATTCTAGTTTTTTTATTTTTTAAAAATAAGAAAAATAAAAGATAGTTAAAAAGGGTAAATAAAATAAACATATCAGGAATGCAAAACGAAGGGAGTATTAAAATCATTGAAAACGATTCAAGAACGATTTAATAACTGCCAAGGTTATTATAAAACCCAAATTACAAAGGATATCAAGTATCGTCGCAAGCAATTAAAAAATTTAAAAAAGGCTATTAATCAACATGAAAAGCAATTGTTGGCAGCATTGCATTTAGATTTAGGAAAAAATAAAGTTGAAGCATATGCGACTGAAATAGGAATGGTCTTAAAAAGTATTAGTAATGCACGTAAGGAAATACATAAATGGGCAAAAACGAAACAAGTCAACACACCTTTATATTTATTCCCGGCTAAAAGTTATATTAAAAAAGAACCGCTTGGAACTGTATTGATTATCGGACCGTTTAATTACCCGGTACAACTTGTATTTGAACCGTTAATCGGTGCAATTGCGGCAGGGAATACAGCCATCGTCAAACCATCTGAATTGACGCCGAATGTGTCGAATGTCATTGCTAAGATTATTGAAGATGCCTTTGAAGAAGCTTATGTTACCACTGTAGAAGGCGGTATCGATGAAACGCAGACTTTATTAAATCTGCCTTTTGATTATATGTTCTTTACGGGCAGTGAAAAAGTGGGCAAAATTGTCTATGAAGCAGCCAGCAAACATCTGACGCCGGTAACTTTAGAATTAGGCGGCAAATCACCAGTTATTGTTGATGAAACAGCGAATTTGAAAGTTGCAAGTGAGCGTATAGCGATGGGAAAATTCACTAATGCTGGTCAAACTTGCGTAGCACCAGATTATATTCTGGTTCAAAAGTCAGTTCAAGATGAATTTATTCAAGCTTTACGTAAAACTATAGAAGAGTTTTATGGCAAAACTCCAGAAAATAGTCCGGACTTCGGCAGAATTGTGAATCACAAACATTTTGCGCGATTGCAGCATTTATTGCAAGACAGCACCGGAGATATTGTAATCGGCGGAGAAGTCAATGCGGAGAACCGTTATGTTGCACCGACAATTGTCAAAGATGTCAAAACAGACGATCCGTTGATGCAGGAAGAAATTTTCGGGCCGATTTTACCGTTGCTATCATATGATTCGTTAGATGAAGCAATCGACTTTATTGCAGCGCGACCTAAACCATTAGCATTATATTTGTTTAGTGAAGATGAAAATTGTACAGACCGTGTGCTAAATGAGTTATCCTTTGGGGGAGGCGCTATAAATGATACGATGATGCAATTAGCTAACCCGAACTTACCGTTTGGGGGCGTTGGTGCTTCAGGATTTGGAAAATATCATGGCAAATATTCGTTCTCTACATTTACGCATGAAAAATCCTATATTTATAAAACCACGCGTTTAGAATCTGGCCTTATCTTCCCACCATATAAAGGGAAATTTTCATATGTCAAAAACTTATTTAAATGAATTTTAAAATAAGAGAGACCCTAAGGAGCGGAATATACCGCTTCCATAGGGTCTCTTCTTTATATTCATAATGATTTATTCTTGATTAAGATAGCGACGTAAATGTTTTGCGGTTACCGATTGATCTTCTTTCAATAAATCTTTCGGCAATCCCTCGAATAATAATTTTCCGCCACGGGAACCGGCGTAAGGACCAATATCGATTATCCAATCCGCTTCTGTCATCATCGTCAAATTATGTTCTATTAGGATTACTGTATTGTTGCGTTGGATAAGATGATTAAAGCTCTCTATCAGAATCGGAATATCATCTTCATGCAGACCAGTTGTCGGCTCATCAAAGATAAAGATTTGATTTTCTACTGAAGCTGATTCTGTTAAATAACGACTTAGTTTGACACGTTGGATTTCACCGCCGGAAAGTGTATCAAGAGACTGTCCGAGGGTCATATAGTCAAGGCCGGTAGCTTTTAAAGCTTGAAGCGGTTCTGCAATTTTGGGGTTACTGCTAAAGAAGTCTATTGCTTCATCCACAGTCAAAGATAAAATATCCGCGATAGAATAACCATCTACTTTAGCTTCTAATACTTCTGGACGATAACGTGTACCTCCGCACACATCGCATACTTGTGTAAAGTCAGGCATAAAAGCTAACTCAGTTTTTAAAACGCCTTTGCCGTGACATTCTGGGCAAGCACCTTCAGAGTTATAACTGAACATGCTTTTCTTCATGCCAGTTGCTTTACTGAAAAAGTCTCTGACATCGTCAAAAATATTTAAGTAGGTGAGTAGATTAGAACGACTGGAAGCATGCACAGGCTTTTGGTCAATAAAAGTAACATTGTCTTGATTTTCAAATCCCGCATGAATCAAAGAACTTTTTCCTGAGCCAGCAACGCCTGTCACGACCGTCATAACATGTTTTGGTAGCTCAACAGAAACATCTTGTAAATTATTTCTAGAAATATGTGATAAGTGAATTTTATCTTCATTTTGAATAGGGTGCTGTTTCAAAGCATGTTTACGTCTTAAAGCTTTTCCAGTACTGGTATCTGAAGAAAGTAAAGCTTTATAAGTTCCTTCGAAAGTGATTTCGCCACCATTTTTTCCCGCAAAGGGACCTAAATCAATAATATAATCTGCAATTTTGATTACATCGGGATCATGTTCTACCACTAGAACGGTATTGCCTTTATCCTTTAAAGATATAATAATTTCATTGATACGTTGTATATCTTCAGGATGCAGTCCAACGCTTGGTTCATCAATGATATAAACCAAATCGCTGAGCGGACTGTTTAAGTGGCGGATTAATTTAATTCTTTGTGATTCGCCGCCTGATAAAGTCGTTGTTTCTCTAGAAAGTGATAAATAATTTAAACCGATATAACTTAATGATTTCATTTGTTGCAGTAAAGGTTCAATAATAAATTTTGCTTTTGGTGAATCGATTTGTTCTAAGAACTCGATTGCTTCATCAATAGGTAACGCAGTGAAATCTGCAATATCTAAGCCGTTGATTTTACAACTTAATACCTTTTGATTTAGTCGTTTACCATGACAAGTAGGGCAGACTTTAGAAGTTACCACACGATCGACATCACTGCGGAATTTATTTTTTTCAAAGTTATCATTTAATAAAAAAGACCGTCTGAATCTGTGAATCAATCCTTCAAATTTAGCAGTGCGCGGCCAATTGCTAGGCGGATTTTTTAATTTAGTAGGTTCTGTATATAAGAAAGTATTCATTTCTTCTTCAGTATAATCTTTTAACTTTTTATCATTATCAAACAGTCCTGAGTACAAATAACGTTTGCCGCGCCAGCTGTCTGGACGAAACGATGGAAATTTGATCGCATCTTCATTCAGTGATTTATCATAATCAAGCAATTCATTCAAATCAATATCTTCTACATAACCTAATCCAGAGCAAGTTTCACACATCCCCTTAGGATTATTGAAGGAGAAAATATCAGAATAACCGACGAAAGGTTCGCCGATTCTAGACCATAATAAACGCACAGATGCGTAAATATCAGAAATAGTTCCGACAGTAGAACGTGAGTTTCCACCTAAGCGTTTTTGATTAATAATCATTGCCACAGGCAGATTTTCAATTAAATCGACATCTGGTTTTTCGTATTGTGTCAATTGGTGCTGTATATAGGTTGAATAAGTTTCATTGAGCAAGCGTTCAGATTCAGCTGCGAGTGTATTAAATACTAATGATGATTTGCCAGATCCAGAACGTCCTGTAAAGACAGTAATTTCATGTTTTGGGATATCGACAGAAATATCCTTTAAATTGTTTTGCTTCGCTCCGTGTACACGGATAGTATCCATTTTTGCCATTAGTTTCACCTCTCATTGAGCTATATACCCGTAACATAATTGTACTAAGTATTGAAAAATAATGATAAAGCCCTTTTAAAGTGGCTTCATTAGTGAGCTACTTTAAAAGGGCGGCCTCTTTATATGCTTTTGTTGAAGGATCCGATAAGTTTAACTTGATAATCCAAAGTTTCCAATATTTTGATCACCTTATGCAATTCATCATTTAGCGGTGTGTCGGCTTGTACGAAGAAATGGTACATACCAAGCTGTGTTTTTAAAGGACGTGATTCAATCCACGATAAGTTGATATTAAAGATAGCAAAGGTATTCAATATTGTTGCTAATAACCCGGCGCGGTCTTCTTTAGGTGTAATGAGCAACATAGTATCTGTCGCAGTTTCTGACAGTTCCAATTGACTGCCGATGACTAGAAAGCGCGTTACATTATGTGGGAAATCTTCAATATTTTGAGCTAAAGCTGAAATATTGTGATTATGAATATCGGTCAATCCCATCGGAGCAATAGCGCCAGTGTGCGCATCAATGTAATCTAAGCTTTGCACTGTGCTTTCTGTGTAACCAATTTGATAATCATGCTCAGCTATAAAATTGCTCGTTTGACTGATGGCTGGTGCAATTGAATACACTTTGTCGAGTTGAGAACATTCTGTACCTCGCAGACCATACAATGCAAATTGAATATTCAAATGTATTTCATCTAAGGCGTAGATATTTTGATTCGCTAAACCGTCGGCAATAATATTAATTGTACCTTCGATTGAGTTTTCAATTGGCACAATACCGATACTGCCTGGATAATCTTGTACAGATTGCACAACCTCATATAGATTTGATTTTGGTATATAATCTGCTTCGTTTTCAGGCAGGTACTTTTGAGAAGCAAGGTATGAAAATGTGCCTTTCGGACCTAAATAATATAAATTCATCAGCAATTCCCCTTTGGTGATCTCAGTCACTGATTAATGGAAAGGGCAGCCTGTTTTTTCAGCTTTCTTTTTATAAAAAAAGTTCGGTTCTTTCATCTCATTTGAATACCCATGATGGTAGTTTGACACGAGTGTAGGTGAAAGAGACGGTACTAGCCATGACCATTTTCCGGTTACTTGACGCTCTGCTTGTTTCTCATTGCGTTCAAAATGCTCAAACTGTTTCGCAGCTGTTAAGTGATCAACAATCGAAACATTGTGCTTTTTGAATGAATGATAAACAGCATCGTTCAGCTCAACGACGATACGATCTTTATTAAATGAAGTATTTTTAAGTGTATCAAATTCGAACGCTTCTGCAACCTTTTCTATCAAATTATAGCGGTAACTATCTGTGAAATTTCGCACCGCAATTTCATTAACCATATACCAACCATTAAAAGGTACGGTTCCATACGTAATACCGCCGATTTTTAAATCCATATTTGAAATAATCGGCACTGCATACCATTTAATACCTAATTCCTTTAACTTAGGAAAGTTGCGGTGTTCGATAGGTACCTCGAGCACTAACTCTGGAGGTAGTTCATACATGCGCATTTGAGTTTCATGGGGCAATTGATAAATTAACGGTAAGACATCAAAGTCTGTACCAGCGCCTTGCCAACCGAGATGCTGGGCAAGCTTTGTAATCTCTCTTTCAGCCGGATCGCCTTTATCCTCATAACCGGCATAACGTATAAGTTGATTATTATAAATAGTGGGCGGCTGATCTGGAGAAAAAATAGTAATGTAAGATTTGATTTTACCTCCGTTTGTGGCTTCTTTTAAATGCGTATTAATCGCTTCTATAAAAGCTTCATTCGTTTCGACATCTCTGGCATCTTGGACAATCAATGTTTCCCAAAATAAGCGCCCGATACATCTGTTGGAATTACGCCAAGCCATTCGTGCTCCATATGTGAGTTCTTCACTTGTATGTCGATATGTTCCTGTTTCAGCAATTTCATTTTTAATTTCGTCCAAGCGACTATCAATTGCGCTTTGTGAATAGTTTAATTCGCGATACATCGTGTTAATAAATTCTCTCGCTTTTTCTAATAACATTCCGCATTCACCTCATCTATTATTATAGAATTTTTAACTAAAAAGCCCTAATAAAATTCCATTAATCATGCATGAATTTTTCACAAATTCAACAAAATTTTTACATCCACTAATATACTATTTACAAATAAAAGGCCTCATGGTTTATTTTGATTTACTGAAAAGTAAGATAAAGAGGGTGCTAACGTATTAAAGCAACAGGTATTGTGATAAACTAAACACAAAACGGTTGATTGGGGAGAAAGTTATGTATCAATACAAAGATGATAGCTTAATGCTTCATAATGATTTATATCAAATAAATATGGCGGAAAGCTATTGGTATGATAATGTGCACGAAAGAAAGGCAGTCTTTGATTTATACTTCCGTAAAATGCCATTTGATAGCGGATACGCTGTATTTAACGGCTTACGCAGAGCAATTCAATTTATTGAAAATTTCCATTTTACAGAATCAGATATCGAGTATTTAAGATCTATCGGCTATAAAGATGATTTCTTAGATTACTTAAAAGATTTACGTTTTACTGGTAATGTCAGAGCGATGGAAGAAGGAGAGGTCTGCTTCAATAATGAACCGCTAGTCAGAGTGGAAGCACCTTTAATTCAAGCGCAATTAGTAGAAACTATTCTCTTGAATATTGTCAATTTCCATACTTTGATTGCAACTAAGGCAAGCCGCATCAAACAAGTAGCACCTAACGATACTTTAATGGAATTCGGTACACGTCGTGCTCAAGAAGAAGATGCAGCCTTATGGGGAGCGAGAGCAGCCATTATCGGCGGATTTGATGCGACAAGTAATGTTCGTGCAGGCAAACTATTCGGCATTCCAGTTTCTGGTACACATGCACATGCTTTTGTTCAAACTTATGGTGATGAATATATTGCTTTCAAAAAATATGCAGAACGTCACAAAGATTGTGTCTTCTTAGTTGATACTTTCCATACCTTGAAATCAGGCGTGCCTTCTGCGATTCAAGTTGCAAAAGAATTAGGTGATAAAATCAACTTTATCGGTATTCGTTTAGATTCAGGTGATATTGCGTATCTATCTAAAAAAGCACGTCAAATGCTTGATGATGCTGGATTTACAGATGCTAAAATTATTGCTTCTAACGACCTTGATGAACAAACAATTATGAGTTTGAAAGCACAAGGAGCTAAAGTCGATTCTTGGGGCATCGGTACAAAATTAATTACAGGTCATGATCAACCTGCACTCGGTGCCGTGTATAAATTAGTAGCAGTAGAGGATGAAAACGGCGAATATCAAGACCGCATTAAACTTTCTAATAATGCTGAAAAAGTTACGACACCTGGCAAGAAAAATGTCTATCGCATTATTAATAAGAAAACGGGCAAAGCTGAAGGCGATTATATTACTATGGCTTATGAAAATCCATATGATGAAAAACCGTTGAAATTATTCCATCCTGTGCATACGTATAAGAGCAAGACTGTTAAATCATTCGAGGCGATTGACTTGCACAAAGATATTTATAAAGATGGCAAGTTAGTTTATGATTTACCGGATGAAAAGACCGCTCAAAAATTCTTAGAAAGCAATTTAAGTCATTTATGGGAAGAAAACAAACGTTTCTTGAACCCTCAAGAATATCCAGTCGACTTGAGTCAAGCTTGTTGGGATAACAAACAACAGAAAATTTTCGAAGTGGCTGAAAATGTCAAAGAAATGGAGGAGCGTCATGAGTGAATTGCGCGATATCATTTTAAATGAGATGAAAGTGAAACCTGAAATCGACAGTGAGTCAGAAATACGCGATATCATTCGTTTTATTAAAACTTATGTACAATCACATAGCTTTATTCAAACTTTGGTATTAGGTATTTCAGGAGGACAAGATTCTACGTTAGCAGGACGTTTGGCAGAAATCGCGGTGAGCGAGTTACGTTCAGAAGGGCGCGACTGCAAATTTATCGCAGTGAAACTTCCTTACGGTGTACAAAGAGATGCAGATGAAGTAGAAGATGCTTTAGAATTTATCCAGCCTGATCAAACGGTAACGGTCAATATTAAACCAGCTGTTGATCAAGGCGTGAAAGCTTTGGAAGAAGCGGGCTTTCGTTTAACTGATTTTCAGCGCGGTAATGAAAAAGCACGTGAGCGCATGAAAGTACAATTTGCGATTGCTGCGAATACAAGCGGAATTGTTATCGGTACCGATCATTCAGCCGAGAACATCACAGGTTTCTTTACAAAATACGGAGATGGTGCAGCAGATATTGCACCGCTCTTCGGTTTAGATAAACGCCAAGGCAGACAGTTATTAGAATATTTAGGTGCACCGAAGCATTTATACGAAAAAATACCGACTGCCGATTTAGAGGATGATAAACCGCAATTGCCGGACGAAGAAGCGTTGGGTGTAACTTATCAAGCTATTGACGATTATCTAGAAGGTCGTCCGGTGTCTGAAGCAGATCAGAAAAAAATCGAACAGCATTATTTACGTAATGCCCATAAAAGAGAGCTTGCTTATACACGATTTACGTGGCCTAAAACTGACTCTGATAAAGAAAAAGAGTGACAAATTATTGAGCGACTGATAAAATAATGTGAATCAAAATTTGAAAAGAGGTATGTTATATTGTCAGTTATATCAGCGAATCCTTGGCTGATGTTGCTTGCAATCTTTGTCATTAACGTGGCATACGTCACATGCTTAACAGTCCGTACCATCCTTACATTGAAAGGTTACCGCTACATCGCTGCAGCGGTGAGCTTTGTGGAAGTATTGATTTACATTATCGGCTTAGGACTTGTTATGGCGAACTTAGATAAATTCCAAAATATTATTGCTTATGCTTTAGGATTCTCTATCGGTATCATTGTCGGTATGAAAATTGAAGAGAAACTTGCTTTGGGATATTCAGTGGTCAATGTGACGACCGCTAATTATGAGTTAGATTTGCCTACACAGTTAAGAAATTTAGGTTATGGCGTCACGCATTTCCCCGCATATGGAAGAGATGGCGAACGTCTTGTAATGCAAATTCTTACACCTAGACGTTTTGAGTTGAAGTTGATGGATACCATTAAACAACTTGATGAAAAAGCATTCGTTATCGCATATGAAGCCCGTACCCTCCATGGCGGATTCTGGGTTAAAGGCGTACGAAGTAAAAAATTAAAGGCGTATGATACAGATGAAATTTGAAGTCAGAGAAGATGAAACTATACAAGATTGTTTGAAACGTATGCGAGAAGCGGAATATATGCCAGTGAAGCGTTTCGAAAAACCTGTCTATCGTGAAAATAAAGACGGCAGTATTGAAGTAGAACGGCAGTTTATTCAATTTGTCGGTAAAAAAATAGAAGAGTAAAGCTGCGGATGCAGGAAAGTTTGGGCTAGGACAGATTGATGTTCTAGTCTCTTTTCTTGAAAAAGTTCTGAAAACCTTTATACATTTGAAAAATATTCTGTTAAAATAGAGAGTATAAGGATAAAAAGTCGAACGTTTTTCAAAATTTTAATGATAATGTACATATAAAGCGAACGATGAATATTTAAAAATCAAACTTTAAGATAGGAGTTTATGAAATGATTGAACGTTATTCTCGAGAAGAAATGTCTCAAATTTGGACAGACCAAAATCGTTATGAAGCATGGTTAGAGGTTGAAATTCTAGCATGCGAAGCTTGGAGTAAATTAGGATTTATCCCAGAGGAAGACGTTAAGAAAATTCGTGAAAATGCACGCGTAGATGTAGACCGTGCAAAAGAAATTGAATTAGAAACACGTCACGATGTAGTAGCATTTACACGTCAAGTTTCTGAAACATTAGGCGAAGAACGTAAATGGGTACATTACGGTTTAACTTCTACAGATGTGGTAGATACTGCCTTAAGTTATCAAATCAAACAAGCGAACGATATTTTAGAAAAAGACATTGAACGTTTTATCGAAGTATTAGCTGCTAAAGCAAAAAAATATAAATATACATTAATGATGGGTCGTACACATGGTGTCCACGCTGAACCGACTACTTTTGGTGTGAAAATGGCATTATGGTATCAAGAAATGTTACGTAACTTGAAACGTTTCAAAGCAGTCAGAGAAGAAATTGAAGTAGGTAAAATGAGCGGGGCAGTTGGAACTTTTGCCAATATTCCACCTGAAATCGAAGCTTATGTTACAGAACATTTAGGACTTGGTGCAGCTCCAGTTTCCACACAAACATTGCAACGTGACCGTCACGCTTACTATATTGCAACACTTGCTTTAATTGCTACTTCTATGGAAAAATTTGCAGTTGAAGTGCGTGGATTACAAAAAACTGAAACACGTGAAGTAGAAGAAGCATTTGCTAAAGGTCAAAAAGGATCTTCAGCAATGCCGCATAAACGTAACCCAATTGGTTCTGAAAACATCACTGGTATTTCTCGTGTCATTCGTGGTTATATCACAACTGCCTACGAAGATGTACCTTTATGGCATGAACGTGACATTTCTCACTCTTCAGCAGAGCGTATTATGTTGCCAGATGTGACAATTGCTTTAGATTATGCTTTGAATCGTTTCACAAACATCATTGATCGTTTAACTGTTTTCGAAGATAATATGATGGAAAATATCAATAAAACTTTCGGTTTGATTTATTCACAACGTGTACTATTAACACTTATCAATAAAGGTATGGTACGTGAACAAGCATACGATTTAGTTCAACCTAAAGCTATGGAATCTTGGGAAACTAAAACGCCATTCCGCGAATTACTTGAACAAGATTCACAAATTACAGATGTATTAAGCAAAGAAGACTTAGATAAAGCCTTTGATCCTAAACATCACTTGAACCAAGTAGATACTATCTTTGAACGTGCAGGATTAGCTGACTAATTTGTATGTTATAATTTGATATAATAAAAAAACAACTCCTTTTCGTATAGGATTACTACACTTTAACGTATTAGTACGTTAAAATAGGTATGAATATATAGAACAGGAGTTGTTTGATATGCAAATTGAGAAATTACGAGGCAAGGCATTAGATGAGTTGTTTGATGCGATTTTAACGCTTGAAAATAGAGAAGAATGTTACCAATTCTTTGACGACTTATGTACAGTCAACGAAATTCAATCGTTATCTCAAAGACTCCAAGTCGCAAAAATGATTAAACAAGGATACACATACGCAACAATCGAAAAAGAAACTGGGGCATCAACAGCGACTATTTCCAGAGTGAAACGCTCATTACAATGGGGCAATGATGCATACACAGTAGTATTAGACAGAATGAATATTGAAACAAATGAATAACGTTTGATATACACAACCCATTCCATTAGATTTAGTGCGAATGGGTTTTATGCGCCGTAAAACACTTACAATAAGAAGTAAGCGGAAACATATTTTTCTTGGACTTTAGAGAATATTTTTTACAAAGTGTTAAAGGTTTTCATATACATCAACTTAGAATATAGACCCTAAAAATGATATAATCAAAGGTATGTTAAGAGAAGGAGAGCGTAGATATGTACGACATTAAAAAGTGGAAACATGTGTTTAAATTAGATCCTGCAAAGACAATTAACGATGAGGATTTAGACAAAATCTGCATGTCAGAAACAGACGCCATTATTATCGGCGGAACAGATAATGTAACTGAAGATAATGTGATTCAATTAATGAGCCGCGTCCGCCGCTACCCGCTTCCCTTAGTGCTCGAGATTTCTAATCTTGAAAGTACGATGCCAGGCTTTGATTTTTACTTCGTTCCGATAGTGCTGAATAGTCCGGATGTGACCTACCAAAATGGCATTTTACTAGAAGCGTTGAAAGAATACGGGCACATGATGGATTTCGACGAGGTCATATTCCAAGGCTATCTCGTCTTGAATCCTGATTCGAAAGTAGCAGTAAAGACACAAGCTCAAACCAACTTAGAGACCGAAGATATTGAAGCTTATGCCTTGATGACAGATAAAGTCTATAGATTTCCAATTATGTACATAGAATACAGCGGTACCTTTGGTGATATGGAAAAGGTGCGTTCCGCCAAAGAAACCTTAGAAGAGGCACATGTCTTTTATGGAGGAGGTATATCCTCAATCAGCGAAGCGAAAGCAGCTGCGGAAGTTGCCGACACGATTGTAGTAGGTAATTTAGTGTATGAGGATGTAAAGCAAGCATTGAAAACTGTAAAAATAAAGGAGAAATAATAAATGAATGCGTTATTAAACAATATGAATACGGAACAGAGCGAAGCGGTGCGCACAACAGAAGGCCCGCTTTTAATCATGGCCGGAGCAGGTTCAGGAAAAACGAGAGTCTTAACGCATCGAATTGCTTATTTGTTAGATGAAAAGGGAGTTTCTCCTTATAATGTGTTAGCTATTACTTTTACAAATAAAGCCGCACGTGAAATGAAAGAACGTGTAGAGAAACTTGTAGGCGAAGAGGCACAAGCAATCTGGATGTCGACTTTCCACTCCATGTGCGTACGAATCTTACGTAGAGATGCAGACCGCATTGGGATTGAACGCAACTTTACGATCATTGATCCAACTGACCAGAAATCAGTGATAAAAGATGTATTAAAACGCGAAAATATCGATCCGAAACGTTATGAACCAAGAATGTTCATCGGTCAAATCAGTAATTTGAAAAATGAATTGAAAACACCTGAAGATGCAGTAGCTGAAGCGACAGATTTCATGTCTGACATGGTCGCACGTGTTTATGAAGGTTATCAACGTCAATTGTCCCGAAATGCAGCATTAGATTTTGACGACTTGATTATGACTACAATCACTTTATTCAAACGGGTTCCAGATGTCTTAGAATATTATCAAAATAAATTCCAATACATCCATGTTGATGAATACCAAGATACCAACCGTGCGCAATATACTTTAGTGCAATTACTCGCTCGTAAATTTAAAAACTTATGCGTCGTAGGGGATTCAGACCAATCTATTTATGGTTGGCGTGGTGCTGATATCCAAAACATTTTATCATTTGAGGAAGATTATCCGAATGCTAAAACGATTTTCTTGGAACAGAATTATCGTTCAACGAAAGTGATTTTAAATGCTGCAAATGAAGTGATAAAAAATAATACAGAACGTAAACCTAAAGGCTTATGGACAGCCAATAATGAAGGCAAGAAAATCAATTATTATGAAGCGGTAACTGAAAAAGATGAAGCACAATACGTGGTAAAAGAAATCATGCGTCAGCAACGCGAAAATAATAAAAGCTTCAATGATATGGCCATTTTATATCGTACGAATGCCCAATCTCGTGTGCTTGAAGAAACATTTATGAAAGCTAATATCCCATACACAATGGTCGGTGGCCATAAGTTCTATGACCGTAAAGAAATCAAAGACTTGTTGAGTTATTTACGTTTAGTTGCCAACAGTAACGACGACATCAGCTTACAACGTGTGATTAATGTACCGAAACGCGGTATCGGTCCAACTTCTGTAGAAAAAATCCAAAATTACGCACAACAAAATGATATCAGTATGTTTGATGCCTTGGCAGAAGCAGACTTTATCGGACTTTCTAAAAAAGTAGTTAAAGAAGCTTTAGGATTTTACAATTTAATCTCTAACTTGATTAAAGAACAAGAATTCCTAGAAATCACTGAAATTGTGGAGGAAATCTTGGAAAAATCTGGTTATAAAGAAATGTTGGAACGTGATCAATCACTCGAATCACGCAGCCGTTTGGAAAATATTGAAGAGTTCATGTCTGTACCAATGGATTATGAGAAAAATACCCCGTTAGAAGAGCAATCATTAATCAACTTCTTAACAGATTTATCACTAGTTGCTGATATTGATGAAGCAGATATTGAAAATGGTGTAACTTTAATGACAATGCACTCGGCAAAAGGTTTGGAATTCCCAATCGTCTTTATTATGGGTATGGAAGAATCTATCTTCCCGCATATACGCTCCATCAAAAGCGATGATGAACATGAAATGGAAGAAGAGCGTCGTATTTGTTATGTAGCTATTACTCGTGCTGAAGAAGAGTTATATCTGACTCATGCGACTTCTAGAACTTTATTCGGACGTATCCAATCTAATGCGGCTTCTAGATTTTTAAGAGAAATTCCAGAAGATTTGCTGGATAAGGGTAAAAAGAAAGAAAGCAGAATCGGTAGTTCCTTCGGTAATAAAAAACCTGCTAAACGCGGACCTAGCCGACGTGTTTCTAGAAACGCAGCTGTTGCTTCTAACGATTGGCATGTTGGAGATAAAGTGATGCATAAAGCATGGGGCGAAGGTATGGTCAGCAATGTGAATGAGAAAAATGGTTCTGTAGAATTAGATATTATTTTCAAATCACAAGGACCTAAACGATTACTAGCGAATTTTGCTCCGATTGAGAAGAAGGAGGATTAATAGATGGCCGAACTTGCAGCTCGAGTACAAGAGTTACATCATCTTTTAAATAAATACAGTCATGAATATTACGTTCAAGACAATCCATCAGTTCCTGATAGTGAATACGATAAGTTGCTGCGTGAATTGATTGATATAGAAAAGGCACACCCAGAATATAAAACAGAAGACTCTCCGACAGTCAGAGTAGGTGGAGAAGCACAAGCGACTTTTAACAAAGTGCGTCATGATACACCCATGCTCAGTTTGGGCAACGCGTTTAACGAAGAAGAATTGCGTCGCTTCGATGCACGTGTACGCGAAAAAGCAGGCAAAGTGGAATACATGTGTGAATTGAAAATTGATGGTTTAGCTGTTTCTTTGAAATATGAAGACGGTCGCTTCGTCCAAGGATTAACGCGTGGGGACGGTACAATCGGAGAAGATATTACTGCCAATTTACGTACGATTCGTGCAATTCCATTGCGTATCAATAAACCGTTGACATTCGAAGTGCGCGGTGAAGCATATATGCCGAAGAAATCTTTTGAACATTTAAATCAGCAAAAGGAAGAAGCGGGCGAGCAAGCTTTTGCTAATCCTAGAAATGCAGCAGCAGGTTCATTACGCCAGTTAGATTCGAAACTTGCAGCTAAACGCCGACTCAGC
The DNA here is from genome assembly GCF_900186985.1 of Staphylococcus piscifermentans. Lineage (NCBI taxonomy): Bacteria > Bacillati > Bacillota > Bacilli > Caryophanales > Staphylococcaceae > Staphylococcus > Staphylococcus piscifermentans. Next base: position 1,123,184 of record NZ_LT906447.1, read on the forward strand.
GTCTTTTTATACAGTGTGAATGACTTTACGAATTTCCACGCTGAGACACAAAGTGAAGCACTCGATGAATTAGATGAACTCGGTTTCAAAACGAATCAAAATCGTAAACGTGTGGCCGATATTGAGGGTGTGTTAGAGTACATTAAATATTGGACAGCACATCGTGAAGAATTACCTTATGATATCGACGGTATTGTAATTAAGGTCAATGATTTAGAAGAACAAGATGAACTTGGGTTCACACAGAAATCGCCAAGATGGGCGATTGCTTATAAATTCCCTGCTGAAGAAGTAGTGACCAAATTATTAGATATAGAGTTGAGTATCGGCAGAACAGGAGTAGTTACGCCGACTGCCGTGTTAGAGCCTGTAAGAGTTGCAGGTACGACGGTTTCTCGTGCTTCTTTGCATAATGAGGATTTAATTCATGAGAAGGATATACGTATTGGTGATAGCGTAGTGATTAAAAAGGCAGGAGATATTATTCCTGAAGTTATCCGCAGTTTACCTGAACGTCGACCAGAAGGCACTGAGCCTTATCACATGCCGACGCATTGTCCAAGTTGCGGTCACGAATTAGTTCGATTAGATGGCGAAGTGGCTTTGCGTTGTATCAACCCTAAATGTCCTGCACAATTAGTAGAAGGTATGATTCATTTTGTATCTAGACAAGCTATGAATATCGATGGATTAGGCACAAAGATTATTATGCAGCTCTATGAAAATGAAATTATCAAAGACGTCGGCGATCTTTATTATTTAACTAAAGATGATTTATTGCCACTTGAAAGAATGGGTGAAAAGAAAGCAGATAATTTATTAAACGCAATTGAAGCTTCGAAAAATAATTCACTCGAACATCTTTTATTTGGATTAGGTATCAGACATTTAGGTGTGAAAGCCAGCCAAGTAATTGCTGAGCGCTTTGAAACAATGGATAGATTATTTAGAGTTACAGAAGAAGAGTTGCTGGAAATTCATGATATCGGTGATAAATTAGCGACTTCTTTAATTACGTATTTAAATAACGAAGATATTATCGCTTTAATTGAAAAACTGCGCAGAAAAAATGTTAATATGACATATGAAGGTCTAAAAATAACAGAAATCCAGACTGATTCTGAGTTTAACGGTAAAACAGTAGTGTTAACTGGCAAACTGCAAAACATGACACGGACTGAAGCTTCAAAATGGCTTGAAGCACAAGGTGCCAAAACAACAAGCAGTGTGACTAAAAATACAGATCTTGTAATCGCTGGAGAAGATGCAGGTTCTAAATTAACTAAGGCAGAAAAACTTGGTACTGAAGTCTGGTCTGAAGAAGAATTTATGGAAAAACAAAAAGAAATTGAAAACAAATAAACAATAGAGGAGATCGGGGCATGAAGCGGACATTTGTATTACTCATCTCTCTCTTATTGATTCTCACAGCGTGTGGCAATAAGAATGAGCAAGATAAATCAGAGAAAAATGAAAGCAGTCAGAAAACAGATTCTAATAATGTTAAGCAAATTGCTACGGATAAAGATGTGCAAGGGGATAATTACCGTACAATTCTGCCTTTTAAAGAAAGCCAAGCAAGAGGTCTGCTGCAGCAAAACATGGCAAGCGGCTACAACGGCGAAGATTTTGAGGATGGTTTGCTGAAACAAAGCAAAGAAGTCTTTCCTACTGATAAATATCTTTATCAAGACGGTCAATATCTAGACAAAGAGACAATCAATTCCTATCTTGAACCGAAATACACGAAATCTGAAATCGATAAGATGTCTGCCGATGATAAAGAAGACAAAAATGCTAATGAAAATTTAGGATTAAATCCTTCACATAATGGTGAAAAAGATGAAAAGAAAATTGCAGAAAAGTCACCAGCTTATCTATCCAATATTTTAGAACAAGACTTCTACGGCAACAGAGATACTGAAGGTAAAAAGATTAAAGGAATGACAATCGGTCTAGCAATGAACAGCGTTTACTACTATCAAAAAGAAAAAGATGGTGCTACTTTCAGTAAGAAACTAGATAGAGCGAAAGTAGAAAAAGAAGGTAAACGCATGTCGGATGAAATCTTATCGCGTTTACGTGAAAACAAAGCATTGAAAGACATTCCAATTCACTTTGCGATTTATCTTCAATCCGGAGAAGATGACATCATTCCTGGGGAATTTGTAGCAGGTGCTACAGCTGATGATGGTCAGACGCGTATTAATGATTGGAAATCGATTAATGAGAAAACAGTGTTGCTGCCTTCTCAAGAAGCGGGCGATTTAGATGAAAGTTTGAATAATAATTTCAAGCAATTCAATGACAACTTGCAATCATATTTTACGAACTTTACGCAAGCAGTAGGTAAAGCAAAATTCGTAAACAAAAAACCACAACAAGTCTCTATCGATTTACCGATTGATTATTATGGTAAAGCAGAATTGACTGGTATTACGCAATATGTAACAGAACAAGCTGAAAAATATTTCAGCAGTATCGATGAATATGAAATTCATATTAAAGATGGAAATAATGCAAGAGCTTTAATTACTAAGACGAAAGATGATAAAAAACCGCAAGTTCATATTTATAAAAATTAAAGATATAATTAAAAAAGATACCTGAAAAAGGTGTCTTTTTTTATGACAAAAATGTGATAAAACATGTTGAATTGTTTAGGTAAGTGCAATAAGGGAAATTTAGAATTAATGTGACTAACTTTTCAAAATATAAAATATAAAGAATAAAGGTGATTATAAATGAAAATTGTAGCATTATTTCCTGAAGCAACTGAAGGGGAAACTGAAAATAATATATTAGATGATCAATCTGCATTAAATTTACGTCCTTTTTTAGAAGAAAGAGGACATGAATTAGTAGTTTTAAAAAACGGAGAGGAAGATTTAGATCAACATCTTAAAGATATGGATGTTGTAATCAGTGCACCTTTCTATCCAGCCTATATGACTGCAGAACGTATTGAAAAAGCACCCAATTTGAAACTCGCTGTAACAGCAGGGGTAGGTTCTGACCATGTTGATTTAGAAGCGGCCAGCAAACATGATATTTCAGTTGTTGAAGTAACAGATTCAAACACTGTCAGTGTGGCAGAACATATTGTAATGTTAACTTTGATTCTAGTGCGTAACTATGAAGAAGGACACCATCAGTCAGAAGAAGGTACTTGGAATCTTACTAAAGTGACTAACCATGCATTTGAATTACAACATAAAACAATCGGTATCTTCGGTTTAGGCAGAATCGGACGTTTAGTTGGTGAACGTTTGAAACCGTTTGATGTTAATATTCAACACTTTAGACGTTCTAGCCAAGAAGATACTGACTTCTCGAAATATGTTGATTTCGATGAATTAGTCGCTACGAGTGATGTTATTATTATCACATCACCATTGACTCCTGAGACAGATAACTTATTTGATTATGATACTATCAGCAAGATGAAAGACGGCAGTTATATTGTTAACTGTGCACGTGGTAAAATCGTGAACAAAGATGAAATTGTCCAAATGGTAGAAGAAAATCATATTCAAGGTTACGGTGGCGATGTTTGGTATCCTCAACCTGCACCAGCTGATCATCCTTGGAGAAAAATGCCACGTAATGCTATGACAATTCATTATTCAGGTATGGTAATTGAAGCACAACATCGTATTGAAGACGGCGTTAAAAACTTATTAACAAATTTCTTTGAAGAAAAACCATTCCCAGAAAAAGATGTGATTGTAAATGGCGGACAAATCACTAGTAAATCATATGCAAAACATGATAAAAAATAATCGTTTAAGATAACAAATAAGCCTCATCGTTACAAATATGTAGCGATGAGGCTTTTTAATGTGAATTATTTAGTATGAAGAATTTGTTTGACTTCGTCTAATTCTCCGATCGTACGTGCACTTGGTTTTTGAGTTAATTTACTTACTACATAAGTGAAAATCACACTCATAATAAAACCAGGAATAATTTCATATAAACCAAATATTTCATTGATATCTGCTAATGGCTTAATGAATACAATCCAAACAATAACTGTGGCTGCCCCAGCAATCATACCGCTGATTGCGCCAGCTCTTGTTAAGCCTTTCCAATACAATGAGAAAAGAACGAGTGGACTGAATGCTGCTCCGAAGCCTGCCCAAGCGTTACCAACTAAGTTTAAAATAGTATCATTTGGAGTCCAAGCAATCCAGATTGCTACAAACGCAACTACCATTACAGAAATACGACCTACAAGTACGAATTCTTTTTCATGCTTTTTAGTATTTGCCTTTTTACCACGAATTAATTTATAGAAATCTTCTGTCAATGAACTAGAAGTTACAAGTAATTGAGAAGAAATCGTACTCATGATAGCAGCCAAAATTGCCGCAAGTAAGAAACCGCCAACTAATGGATGGAAAAGAACTTGACCCATGATGATAAATAACGTTTCAGGATCTTTGAGTGTAATATGATAAGCAGGTACGAATGCAATACCTGTCAACCCTACTAAACAGGCACCTGCAAGTCCGATAATCATCCAAATAATCCCGACGCGACGTGCTTTAGGCAAGAGTTTAAATGATTTAATCGACATGAAACGCACGATGATGTGCGGCTGTCCAAAATATCCCAGTCCCCAAGAGAATAATGAAATAATACCTAACACCGTAGTACCTCGGAACAAATCTAAGTTAGTAGGCTTCATATCTGCAACTTGATGGAATGTGTCCCAACCATTCAATTTCAAGAGTGCAACTATAGGTACCATAACCATCGCGATTAACATGATGACACCTTGGAAGAAATCTGTAATTGAAACCGCTAAGTAACCACCTAAGAAGGTATAGAAAATAACGATAACAGCTACCATAATTAAACCGTAACGATAGTTTAAACCAAATGCTGTTTCAAATAACTTTCCGCCTGAAACAAATCCAGAGTGTGTATATAAAGTGAAGAAGATGACGATGATTGCACCAGAGATAATTTTAATAATATTAGAATGATCATCTAATCTATTTTTAAAGAAGTCCGGCAATGTAATAGCATCTCCTGCAAGTTCTGTATAAACACGCAATCTTGGAGCAACAATGAAGTAGTTTAAATACGCTCCCAAACTTAAACCAATTGTAATCCAAATGGCGGACAAGCCAGTAGAATACACAGAACCTGGTAAGCCCATAATCATCCAACCACTCATATCAGATGCACCTGCAGACAGGGCAGTGATGTACGGTCCGATGTTACGTCCTCCTAACATGTATTCGCTCAGATTGCCTGTTGATTGCTTATAACCATAAATCCCGATGATTACAAGTATCAAGAAATAAACACCAATCATAATGTACGTTTGCCAGTCTGCATCAATTTGACTGCTTACTGAAGTACCTAAAATAAACATCGTGGTTTCCCCCTTTTCTCATTGAAATTTCAATGTATACGCATTATTATACAATAATTCTGAAAAATGGGGTATAAAAATTTTAAATGTTGTGAAAATTTTTAAAGGCGTGATGACAGTTAGTGAAGCGCTTACATATTTTGTGTAAAAGCAAAAATTCCAATCGTTATAATCAGTATTTTTATAATTTTGAATGTATAAAATTATAATAAGGTAATTCAAGTGTATTTTCGGGATATATAAAAGCTTGCATTCGAACATGATTATGATTAAGTTAAAAGGGACGAAGTTACTGATATTATGGTTTTGAAAGCTAAAAACTTTAGATTTTCAACCAGTTTTTTGATACAATTTAGTGATGAAGTATTATTAAGGAGGAGCAAGACTGTTATTAAAATATAATCAAACGATTACAAGTATATCCAAACATATTTATAATTGAATTGAGGTGACAATGATGTATAAGACTAAAGACATAATTGTAAAATTAGGCAGTGCTATTTCCAACCCGTCTAATCGTAAATATACAGCATACAGTCGGGTTGCGAGCCCTTCGCAACCTGATGTATTACAGAATCAATTTGAAATTTTAACACATCACCGTAACTATCCATACTTTTAGCGGTTGTATTTATGATTTTTGTCAATTGAAAAAAGAGGGTGGCAAAATATGCTGAGAGCGTATAGAACCGAAATCGATCCTTCTTTTGAACAACGACAAACCATCAACCAAACTATCGGCACATGCCGTTGGATTTACAACAAATTTATCGAGACTAACCAAAATTTCCATAAAACTGGACAATCATACATGAACGGTTTTGCCTTCAGCAAATGGATGAACAATGTATATCTTCCCAATAATCCTAATAAACATTGGATTAAACAAAGTGCCAGCAAAGCCGTCAAACAATCTATTATGAATGCACATCGTGCTTATCAGACATTTTTCAAAAACAAAAAAGGATATCCGAAGTTTAAAAAGAAATCAGGCATTGGAAGCTATTATTTGATCGGTACCATCCATGTCCAACGGCATCGCATCCGATTACCGAAGCTGGGATGGATTCAATTAAAAGAAAAAGGTTACATTCCAACAAATAATATAAAATCGGCAACTGTTATCAGAGAATTCGATCGTTATTATGTATCTGTACTGATTGATTGTGAACCATCCCCCCTCTTTAAACCGAAGCAAACAGAGGGCATCGGTATTGATTTGGGGTTGAAAGAAGCTGTATTCACACCTTCCGGTGTGAAAATCAGAAGCTTCAAAACGAATCAAACTATTGTTAGACTTGATAAATCTTTGAAACGACAGCAGCGAAAATTATCCAGAAAGAAAAAAGGGTCTCATAATTGGTATAAACAATTGTTGAAAGTACAAAGATTATACCGACGTATTAAAAACAAAAAAGAAATATCAAACGCAAAGGCATACTCTCTATTGTTCGCACAAATCCGCAATTTATTACGATTGAAAATTTAAACATCAAAGGCATGATGAGAAGCAAAAGATTGGCCAATAGTTTTCAACAGATTGGACTAGGTAACATTGTTGACTGGTTTAAAATCAAATGTCAAGATTATGGTATTGAATTGCGCCAAGTCGACAGATTTTATCCATCCAGTCAAATATGTTCTGATTGCGGACATACACAACCCATGCCTTTGAATCAAAGAACGTATCATTGTCATCATTGCGGAATGATTAAAGACAGAGATATCAATGCCAGTATTAATTTAAAACAAGCAACAGATTACACCGTGATAGTGTAATAAAATAACGAAAGGAAAACTGCTGAAAGGTTATCACACAATTTAAATGTATTTATAAAGTTTCAAACTACGGTGGGCTACATCGGAAGTAACGCTCTGGGAGAGGTTCATAGACCTGATTTCAAATGGAATCAACCTCGTTGAAAAGAGAAATTCTCTAATGACATTTGAATATGTTTTTAGCAGCAGGCAATTCATTAATGGCTAGAGTATCACGTGAAGAAGTTGAACATATTGCAAATTTATCTAAACTTCATATTTCACCGGAAGAAACTACTGAAATGCAAGACACATTAGAAACTATTTTAAACTTTGCCCAACAAATTGATACAGCAGATACAAGTTCAGTTGAACCGACGTATCACGTATTAGATTTGCAAAATGTTTTAAGAGAGGACAAAGCAATCAAAGGCATTCCTCAAGAACTTGCACTTAAAAATGCAAAAGAAACAGAAGATGGCCAATTTAAAGTACCATCAATCATCAGCGGGGAGGATGCGTAATGTCTATTCGTTATGAATCAGTTGAAAAATTAAGCGAAATGATTAAGAACAAAGAAATCAAACCTTCAGAAGTTGTCAAAGATATCTATGACGCTATTGAAGAAACTGATCCGACTATTCAATCATTTTTAGCATTAGATAAAGAAAATGCAGTTAAAAAAGCAGAAGAATTAGATGAATTGCAAGCGAAAGACCAAATGGAAGGCAAGTTATTCGGTATTCCTATGGGAATTAAAGATAACATTATCACTGAAGGTCTTGAAACTACTTGTGCCAGCAAAATGCTGGAAGGGTTCGTTCCAATTTATGAATCTACTGTTATGAATAAATTGCATAATGAAAATGCCGTATTAATCGGTAAATTAAATATGGATGAATTCGCAATGGGCGGTTCAACTGAAACTTCTTATTACAAAAAGACAGTGAATCCATTTGACCACACAGCAGTACCAGGCGGTTCTTCAGGCGGTTCAGCAGCAGCGGTGGCAGCTGGTTTAGTGCCATTCAGCTTAGGTTCTGATACTGGCGGTTCTATCCGTCAACCAGCAGCTTATTGCGGTATTGTTGGTATGAAACCGACATATGGTCGTGTATCTCGTTTTGGTTTAGTTGCTTTCGCATCTTCATTAGACCAAATCGGACCTTTAACACGCAACGTTAAAGACAATGCGATTGTTTTAGAAACAATTGTAGGTGAAGATAAACACGATTCAACAAGTGCGCCTGTAGAAGATAATGATTTTACTTCAGATATCGGCAAAGATATCAGAGGTATGAAAATTGCATTGCCTAAAGAATATTTAGGTGAAGGTGTAAATGATGAAGTAAAAGAAGCAGTTCGAAATGCTGTTGAAATTTTAGAAGGGGAAGGCGCTATTGTTGAAGAAGTATCCTTACCAAATACAGGTTATGGTATTCCTTCTTATTATGTTATCGCATCTTCTGAAGCTTCATCTAACTTATCACGTTTTGATGGTATCCGTTATGGTTTCCATTCTAAAGAGGCGAAAACATTAGATGAATTATATAAATTATCTCGTAGCGAAGGATTCGGTAAAGAAGTTAAACGTCGTATCTTATTAGGTACTTTCGCATTAAGTTCTGGTTACTATGATGCTTACTACAAGAAATCTCAAAAAGTAAGAACATTGATCCGTCAAGACTTTGAACGTGTCTTTGAAGACTATGATGTAGTAGTTGGACCTACAACACCTACACCAGCCTTCAATCTAGGCGAAGAAATCAATGATCCGTTAACAATGTATGCAAACGATTTATTAACAACTCCAGTCAATCTTGCCGGCTTACCTGGTATCTCAGTACCTTGCGGCCAATCAAATGACAGACCAATCGGATTGCAGTTTATCGGCAAACCATTCGATGAAAAAACACTTTACCGTGTTGCTTATCAATTCGAACAACAATATAACTTACATGACCAATATCAAAATTTATAAGGAGTGTTAAAGAATCATGCATTTTGAAACAGTGATTGGACTTGAAGTCCATGTTGAGTTGAAAACAGACTCTAAAATGTTCTCTCCATCACCTGCACATTTCGGAGCAGAACCTAACTCAAATACAAATGTAATCGACCTAGCATACCCAGGTGTCTTGCCAGTTGTAAACAGACGCGCTGTAGACTGGGCAATGCGTGCATCTATGGCTTTAAATATGGAAATTGCGACTGAATCTAAATTCGACCGTAAAAACTATTTCTATCCAGATAACCCGAAAGCGTATCAAATTTCACAATTTGACCAACCAATCGGAGAACATGGTTACATTGATATCGAAGTAGACGGCGAAACAAAACGTATCGGTATTACACGTCTTCATATGGAAGAAGATGCTGGTAAATCAACACATAAAGACGGTTACTCATTAGTAGACTTGAACCGTCAAGGTACGCCATTAATTGAAATTGTTTCAGAACCAGATATCCGTTCACCTCAAGAGGCGTATGCTTACCTTGAAAAATTACGTTCAATTATCCAATATACAGGCGTTTCTGACTGTAAAATGGAAGAAGGTTCATTGCGTTGTGATGCCAATATTTCATTACGTCCGTATGGTCAAGAAGAATTCGGTACAAAAGCTGAATTGAAAAACTTGAACTCGTTCAACTATGTGCGTAAAGGTCTTGAATACGAAGAAAAACGCCAAGAAGAAGAACTATTGAACGGCGGAGAAGTATTGCAAGAAACACGTCGTTTCGATGAATCTACTGGTAAAACTATTTTGATGCGCGTTAAAGAAGGATCAGATGATTACCGTTACTTCCCAGAACCAGATATCGTACCATTGTACGTAGATGAAGAGTGGAAAGAACGCGTTCGTCAAACGATTCCAGAATTACCAGATGCACGTAAAGAAAAATACGTGAACGAATATGGCTTGCCTGCATACGATGCACACGTGTTGACTTTAACTAAAGAAATGTCCGATTTCTTTGAAGGTGCAGTTGAAGCGGGTGCAGATGTAAAATTAACTTCTAACTGGTTAATGGGCGGTGTCAATGAGTACTTGAACAAAAACCAAGTTGAACTTCAAGATACTAAATTAACACCTGAAAATCTTGCCGGTATGATTAAGTTAATTGAAGACGGCACAATGAGCAGTAAGATTGCGAAAAAAGTCTTCCCAGAATTAGCTGAAAATGGCGGCGACGCTAAACAAATTATGGAAGACAAAGGTTTAGTCCAAATCTCAGATGAGTCTGTATTATTAAACTTCGTAAACGAAGCATTAGATAATAACCCTCAATCTGTTGAAGACTTTAAAAACGGTAAAGGCCGTGCGAAAGGCTTCTTAGTTGGACAAATCATGAAAGCTTCTAAAGGACAAGCTAATCCGCAAATGGTTAATAAATTATTACAACAAGAGTTAGATAAACGCTGAGTCTGACTTTAAAAATAATCCTGTTATCAAGTATGTTGAAAGACAATTGATAACAGGATTTTTTGTTTTTTTATTAAGAGAGATGATTGAGTGGATTTTTTGGAGTAATTTTAGACGAGCTTGGTTTTTAAAAGTTTATTTGTCAAATCCAGCCATTAATACTTTTAACTCTCAAGGAAATCATATAAAATTGAATGTGAGTAAAAATGATGAGGGATTATTTATGAGAAAACGCGCAAGAATTATTTATAATCCGACTTCAGGTAAGGAATTGTTTAAACGGATGCTGCCTGAAGTTTTGGTAAAAATGGAAAAAGCAGGTTTTGAAACAAGTGCATATGCTACACAAAAAGCTGGAGATGCTACAATAGAAGCCAAACGCGCTTTACATGAAGACTATGAAATGTTAGTGGTCGCTGGCGGTGACGGCACATTGAACGAAGTCGTGAATGGTGTTGCCGAACATCCTAACCGCCCTAAGATTGGTGTTATTCCGATGGGGACAGTAAATGATTTTGGGCGCGCACTTCATTTGCCGACCGATATTCTGAAGGCTGTAGATGTCATTACAGAAGGTCATACTGTAAAAGTAGATATTGGTAAGATGAATAGCCGTTATTTCATCAACTTAGCAGCAGGAGGACGCATTACGGAAGTTTCTTATGAGACTTCGAGTAAGTTGAAAACTTTTGTAGGTCCGTTTGCTTACTACATTAAAGGCATGGAAATGCTGCCGCAAATGAAAAATATTGATGTTCGTATTGAATACGATGGCAAAGTATTCCAAGGCGAAATCTTATTATTCTTGTTAGGCCTGACAAATTCAATGGCTGGTTTTGAAAAATTAGTGCCAGATGCTCGTCTAGATGATGGATATTTTACTTTAATTATTGTAGAGAAAGCTAATCTGGCAGAATTAGGTCACATTATGACATTGGCTTCAAGAGGGGAACATATTAAACATCCGAAAGTGACTTATGAAAAGGCCAAATCTGTTAATGTTTCTTCTTTTGAACAAATGCCCCTTAATGTGGACGGTGAATACGGTGGCCAATTGCCTGCCAATTTCTTGAATTTGAAACAGCATATTGAGGTATATACACCTAAAGATGTAAAAATACTGAATTAATTGATCAAGATTGATAATCAAAGGTTAGGAAGGAATATGCCACTCCTGACCTTTTTTCTATGGAGGTAAGAAAGTGGAAGCGTTAAAGAAAAATGAAGTAAGAAAAGGGCGTGTTATCGACCTGACTCATGAAGGACATGGAGTAGTGAAAATTGATAGATATCCCGTCTTTATTCCCCAAGCATTAACGGGTGAAGAAATCGAATATAAGTTGATTAAAGTCAATAAGAACTTTGCGATTGGAAAATTATTGCAGATTTTTGAAGACAGTCCTGAACGTGTAGAGCCTCCTTGTGTTTATTATTATAAATGCGGTGGATGCCAGTTGCAGCACCTTGCCTATGATGCTCAACTTGAAATGAAGCGCAATCAAGTCGTTAATCTTTTCCATAGAAGAGGGAAGTATACCGATACTGTAATTAACGAAACAATCGGCATGAAGAATCCTTGGTATTATCGTAATAAGTCTCAAATCCCTGTCGGCAAAAATAAAGCTGGCAAAGCCGTTATGGGATTCTATAGACAGCGCAGTCACGATATTATTGACATGGACGAGTGTATCATTCAAGACAGTGTGCAAAATCGCTTGATGGTTATGATTAAAGATTTGCTCAACCAACATAAGGTTTCAATTTATAATGAAAAATCAAAAGAGGGATTGTTGCGTCACGTTATTATCCGCGTAGGACATGTCTCACGTGAGGTAATGGTCGTTTTTGTTACGAATGGGAAGAAATTCAAACAAGCGCCAGCTATAATTGAGAAGTTGGTTGAAGCGGTGCCAAATATAAAAAGTGTGATTCAAAATATTAATGAATCCCATTCAAATGTGATTATGGGTCGAAACTCTCAAACGCTTTATGGCAAGGATGAAATTATAGATGATTTAGATTCCGTAGCCTTTAAAATCAGTGATCAATCATTTTATCAAATTAATTCAGAACAAACGGTTAAATTATATAATAAAGCTTTGGAGTATGCACAATTGAATGGCAATGAAACAGTGTTGGATACTTATTGCGGTATTGGAACAATAGGTTTATATATGGCTGAAAAAGCTCAACATGTTTATGGAGTGGAAGTAGTACCTGCAGCTATCAAGGACGCTCAACAAAATGCTGAGTTAAATGGTTATGACAATACGACCTTTGTGTGCGGAAAAGCAGAAGATGTGATTATGCAATGGAAAGCAGATGGAATTCAACCGGATGTGGTAATGGTGGATCCTCCCCGTAAAGGTTGCGATGAACAATTCTTAAAAACATTATTAGAATTGAACCCTAAGCGTATCGTTTATATTTCTTGCAATCCTTCTACTCAACAAAGGGATGCTGGTATTTTAACAGAACAATATCAATTGAAAGAAATTACTCCTGTGGATATGTTCCCGCAAACTACACATATCGAAACGGTCGCATTATTCGAAAGAAAATAAGGTTGAGGTTATAGGTAGGAAATTATAACGGACAAGATGATTGCAATCTTGTCCGATATATCTATTCTGCTCCGCTCCCCAAAATAAAAAGAGGGCGAACTTTAAAAGTTCAGCCCTCAAAATATTTCAATTACTTATCGTATTTAGAGTTGTCTTCTCCGCCCTTTTTGCCGATTTCTTTATAAAAATCTTTGCCTTTTTCGTTAGCTGTAGCGTCTCCGCCTTCTTTACCAATCTTTTCATAATATTCTTTGTCGTGTTCGCTTGCTGTTTTGTCTCCGCCTTTTTTGCCGATTTCTTCGTAAAATTCTTTCCCTTTTTCACTAGCTGTAGCATCTCCGCCTTCACGGCCGATTTCTTGGTAATGATCTTTGTTGTATTCTTTTGAAGTTGCTTCTCCTCCTAGTTTACCCGCTTCTGAATGACTCATTTTGTTATCTTTTTCAGCCATTTACAAAACCTCCTAAGAATTTTAGAATACTAGACTTGAAACAAGCTAATGTTTTCATGTCTGCTAAGTTATACCTCTTTAAATATGAAATAAACGATAAATACACATTTATTTACAGCAGCAAAATGTATCTTATTATTACTTTAATAATTTTTGAATAAATAATTAACATTTCCTCTGATCCGATAGAAAACTCAATCATTTTATTCTGTACTACTTGCCAAGTGTAATATAATTAACCTATATAGAAATAGCTAGAAAGCGAGGTGATTCCTGTGAAAGAGCGTCGTATTATTCATGTGGATATGGATTATTTTTACGCACAAGTTGAAGTGCGTGATCGACCTGCTTTACGAGGTAAACCGGTTATTGTAGGTGGGAAAGCCAGTGGACGAGGGGTGGTCACAACTGCCTCATATGAAGCGCGCGAATTCGGTGTTCACTCTGCAATGCCCATGGCTCAAGCGCATAAACTGTGCCCAAATGGATATTATATTCAACCTCGTTTTGATTATTATCGTGAAGTCTCCAGTCAAATTATGGAAATTTTCCGCAGCTACACTGAAGTGGTAGAACCATTAGCCTTAGATGAAGCTTATTTAGATGTGACGCACTTGGTTCGTCGTGACTTGCCGACTTCAACAATTGCCCAATATATACGGCGGGATATTTTTGAAAAAACAGGTCTCACCGCTTCCGCTGGTGTTTCATACAATAAATATCTTGCTAAATTAGCGAGCGGGATGAACAAGCCGAATGGAATGAAAATCATCAACTATAATAATGTCAATGAGATTTTAATGAACCTCGAGATAGGTGACTTTCCAGGAGTAGGTAAAGCAACTAAAGAAGTCATGCATGAACATAATATTTATAATGGACAAGACTTGTATGATACGAGTGAGAGAGAGTTGATTCGTATCTTCGGAAAAAGAGGACATGGTCTTTATGAGAAAGCGCGAGGCATCGACACACGACCAGTGAAACAATTTCGCATTCGCAAATCAGTAGGGACAGAGAGAACTTTTACTACAGATGAGAATGATGACGAAGTGATTTTGTTAAAAGTAAGAGAATTGAGCGAAAAGACTGCAGAACGGTTAAATAAAATCCAAAAATCTGGAAAAACTGTTACTGTCAAAATTAAAACACACCGCTTTGAAACGCTCTCTAGACAACGCAGCTTAAGAGATCCTGTCAGAAGTGAAATTGATATTTATAATACAGCTTATACTTTATATAATGAATTAAAGGATCCGGATGTTCCGATTCGCTTGATTGGTGTGACAGTCGGTAATTTGGAAGAAACTGAATACGAAAATATGTCGATTTACGACTTTTTATAAAAAAATCAGGAGCGGGGACAAAAAATAAATTTTTCGTTGTCCTAACTCCTGTTCAACCTTTATCTATTAAATTTTTACCGTATACTGCCAGCATCGCATTTAGACTATCATAATTTTTTAGCAAGCGGAAGGTAATCATCGCACACGCTTTCGCATCATTTAATGCATCGTGGTGTCCATGAAAATCAAGGTGATAATATTCCATCATATGATTTAAGCCGTATCGTCGTGCATTGACTGTACGTCTTGCCAGCTGTAAGGAACAAAAATATGTCATTTCTGGCGTTGCAGCGCCTAATGCCTGGATGCTTGCATGCAGTACTGTCATATCAAATGCGGCATTATGAGCCACTACAGGCAAGTCTGCAATAAATTGCAACATATAGGGAAGCACAAAGTTAAAGTCAGGCGCCGTTTCTACATCTTCAGGATGGATACCGTGGACTTTAATATTTTGCTGTGAAAAATAATCATTAGGATTTACGAGCGTATAAAAGGTTTCAACAATCTCATTATCGACGACCTTTACCATACCCACAGAACAAATGCTAGTACGTTTGCCATTCGCTGTTTCAAAATCCAACGCTACAAAAGCATTTTTATCATTCATTGCTTAATCGACCTTTCATTCGTATAATCATTTAGAATAGTAAAATGTTACTTTAAATCACTGTCTGAGTCAAGAAATTGATATACGTAAAATTTATTGTAGATAATTTTTTTATCTTACCTTATAGCATGTTATAATAATTTAGGAAATTTAGAGGAGTGAAGTGGATGAGACAATGGACGGCAATCAACTTGGCAAAGTTAGCCCGTAAGGCAAGCCGTGCTGTCGGTAAACGCGGTACAGATCTGCCAGGTCAAGTTGCAAGAAGAATTGATAAAGACATTTTAAGAAATTTAGCTGAAAAAGTAGACGACGTCGTATTTATCAGTGGTACAAATGGTAAAACAACAACTTCAAATTTAATTGGTCATACTTTAAGAGCGAATCATATAGATATTGTGCATAATAATGAAGGTGCAAACATGGCTGCAGGTATTACATCTGCGTTTATTGTGCAATCTAATCCGAATACTAAAATTGCAGTGATTGAAATTGATGAAGGTTCAATTCCGCGTGTGTTAAAAGAAATGACACCAACAATGATGGTGTTCACCAACTTTTTCCGAGACCAAATGGATCGCTTTGGTGAAATTGATATTATGGTGAACAATATTGCAGAAGCAATCAGCCATAAAGGTATTAAATTGATATTAAATGCCGATGATCCTTTCGTCAGCCGCTTAAAAATCGCCAGTGAATCTAATGTATATTACGGCATGAAAGCTCATGCTCACGAATTCGAACAAAGTACAATGAACGAAAGTAAATACTGTCCGAACTGCGGACGATTGCTTGCTTACGATTACATACATTATAATCAAATCGGTCATTATCATTGTGTGTGCGGTTTTAAACGTGAAGCACCCAAATACGAAGTATCCAAATTTACAGTATCTCCATTTATTCATTTAACAATCGGTGATACCACTTTCGATATGAAAATAGCAGGGGACTTCAATGCTTATAATGCCATTGCAGCTTATAGTGTATTAAGAGAACTCGGTTTAAATGACGAATCGATTCGCAAAGGTTTTGAAACTTATACTTCTGATAATGGACGTATGCAATATTTCAAAGCTGGCAACAAAGAAGCAATGATTAATTTAGCGAAGAACCCGGCCGGTATGAATGCCAGCTTATCAATGGGTGAACAATTAGAAGGCAAGAAAGTTTATGTCATCAGTTTAAATGATAAACCAGCAGATGGTCGCGATATTTCTTGGATTTACGATGCGGATTTTGAAAAATTAAGCAATCAAGATATCGAAGCGATAATCGTGACAGGTTCTCGTGCTGAAGAATTGCAGTTACGCTTGAAATTAGCTGAAGTAGACGTGCCTGTTATTGTCGAAAAGGATATCTATAAAGCAACTGCTCAGACAATGGATTATACTGGTAAAACAGTTGCGATTCCGAACTATACATCACTTGCACCGATGCTTGAACAATTGAACCGTTCATTTGAAATGAGGGAAAATCAATGAATGAATTAACAGTCTATCACTTTATGCCAGACAAACTGAATTTATACAGTGATATCGGCAATATTATTGCATTAAAACAACGTGCGAAATGGCGCAATATTAAACTGAACGTCGTAGAAGTCAATGAAACAGAAGGTGTGACACTTGATAATTGCGATATCTTCTTTATCGGTGGCGGCAGTGACCGTGAACAAGCACTTGCAACAGAAGAACTGAGCAAGATTAAAGATCAGCTTAAAGCAGCCATTGAAGATGGTATGCCAGGACTTACTATTTGCGGAGGGTACCAGTTCCTAGGCACAAAATATATCACGCCAGACGGTACAGAATTAGAAGGACTCGGCATCTTAGATTTCTATACACAATCGCAAAAAGAACGTTTAACAGGCGACATTGTTATCGAAAGCGAAACGTTCGGGACAATTGTCGGCTTCGAGAACCATGGGGGACGTACTTATCATGACTTCGGAACATTCGGCAAAGTCAAATACGGCTATGGCAACAACGAAGAAGACCGACGCGAAGGCATTCATTATAAAAACTTGCTCGGCACCTATCTACATGGACCCGTTTTACCGAAGAACCATGAAATCACAGACTATTTGTTAAAGAAAGCCTGTGAGAGAAAAGGTATTCCATTTGAGCCTCATAACTTAGATAACACTGAAGAAGAAGCAGCTAAACAAGCGATTGTAGAACGTTTAGAGAAACAGCATAAATAATATAAAGCAGCGGCTTACCGACGATTGCTCGGCAAGCCGCTGCTTTTCTCATGCATAACGATTATCGAGAATACGATACGTGAGCAGAATTTCATAAATTAAATGACTTTTCAATTGTTCTTTATCAAATTCATCTAGATGCGTAACGGTTGCTTTTAATAAATTAATCGATTGTGTTTCGCGTTCAAAATAACCTGTCGCAATAATTTCAGAAATACTGTGTGCGACTTTTAAAATCGCTTCGCGTTCTTCTGAATTGAACACTACAAATGTATCTTTCGGTAAGTAAATAATATTAGAGAGATGAGTGATAAATAACCGATCAATATGTGCGCGATTCGTTAAAGCTTTCAATAACACCCAATCTTCTTCATGTTTATGATAAGATAATTCGTCCTTTTGATAACGAAGCAAAGTTTCGACATGCATACTTTTAGTCAGCAGCTTTTCCAGTTTTTTATTACTTTTAGCGGAAACGAATTTACCAATAACGAGTTCATGCAATCTTTCGCTATATAATTGATACATGTCTGTTTCCGTTTGCCAAGCTGATGATTCCACTTGGTAATAATAACGCGGAGGCAAAATAATCAGATTGACTAGACCTGCTGTTACCAAACCGATAACGGCTGTGAGTAAGCGTGAGAAGAAATTAAATAAATAAGCATCTCCAATCCCTGGAATCATAGCCATAGCAGTCAAAGTCGCAACGGTGATACCATCATGTAATTTCAATTTAGCACAAATGAAGATAGTACAAGTCGCACTTAATGCATAGGCTAAAGCAGATTTATCACTGAATATATATGTAAAGAGGACTGCGAGCAATGCACCAATAACGGTGGCAGGCAATCTTTTGTATCCTTTTTTCAAGGAAGCTTTGGCTGTCGGTTCTATGGTTACAATAGCTGTGAGTGTTGCATAAATAGGATTCAAGTGAAGCGCCATACAAAAGAAAGCAGTTAAGAAAGTTGCTAAGCCTGTTTTGATGGTTCTCGCTCCGATAATTTTGGTATACCATTTGTCGTTTTTCATAATTAAAACCTCGCTTGGATGATGCACTTACAACAACAATTTTCAAATTCGTAAAGCTATAAGTTCAATTTAAAATTTCCTACGTTTAGTATATCAGATTAATTTTGGTATAATAAGATGGAATGAGTACCAAAATGTGATGTTCGAATAGAGTAAATTGCATGGCGGCAGTGAAAAGATAAAGTCTAACCGTACTTTCTGGTACGGGCTTACTTTTTACGAATTAATTTTTTTAAAAAAGGAAAGGGATTTAGACATGATTGTAAAAACAGAAGAAGAATTACAAGGTTTAAAAGAAATCGGTTATATCTGTGCCTTAGTCAGAGATAAAATGCAAGCAGCAACCAAACCAGGTGTAACAACTAAAGAATTAGATGATATCGCAAAAGAATTATTTGAAGAACACGGCGCGTTATCAGCACCGATTCATGATGAAAAATTCCCTGGCCAAACATGTATCAGTGTAAACGAGGAAGTTGCACATGGTATTCCAGGTAAACGCAAAATCCGCGAAGGCGATTTAGTCAATATTGATGTTTCTGCTTTAAAAAACGGCTTATATGCAGACACTGGTATATCTTTCGTAGTTGGAGAAGCTTCTGATCCTATGAAACAAAAGGTATGTGAAGTAGCGGAAGAAGCCTTTGATAATGCTATGAAAAAAGTAAAACCGGGCAGCAAATTAAGTCAAATCGGAAAAGCGGTGCATGCGACAGCACGTAAAAATGATTTGAAAGTCATTCGTAATTTAACAGGACACGGTGTAGGCAGCTCGTTACATGAAGCACCAAGCTATGTTTTGAACTATTACGATCCAAAAGAAAAAACTTTACTTAAAGAAGGGCTTGTCTTAGCAGTAGAACCTTTCATTTCTTCTAATGCAACATTTGTAACAGAAGGCAAAAATGAATGGGCGTTTGAAACGAGCGATAAAAGCTATGTTGCACAAATTGAACACACTGTGATAGTGACAAAAGATGGTCCATTACTTACAACTAAAATCGACTATGATAAAGAATCATAATACTATTGAAATCGTACTGTAATCCTCCTAAAGCAACTTAGGACTAAAGTATGAATGAAAGATGGTTCCGGAGACTATCCCTATGTCTCCGGCTTTCTTTTATAATGGAATCAATAATAAATGAGGTGATTCCATGAACTTGTTTACAGTATATCTAGAAAAGATATATCAACATACGATTCAAAGTAGTATTGTGCATTGCCAAGAAAGTTTAAATAAAAAACTACATTCTACGAAACAATATATTCATTACTTGAATCGTAAAAGAGTCAATATCGTAGAGTTGATTGAAAGATTAACGATTGAAATTGAAAATAAATATATTGATTTATTAGATCAATATCAAATCTCTAATATTCAACGTATGGAGAATATTGAAAACGCAGAATTAAATTCATTGATGAAAGAATTAAATGCAGCAGAGTCTGACTGTGCAAGAATTGAAGCGGATTTATCTTATCAAAATAAAACACGAATTACTTTAGAAAGAGAATGTGATATGATTGCACAAATGAGTTTAGTTGCGTAGAAAAGGTGGCGAAAAATGACAAATAAATATATCTCGACTGAGATGTTGATTATTTTCACAGCATTAATGATAATAGCCAATTTTTACTATATTTTCTTTGAAAAAATTGGCTTTTTGCTCGTCTTGTTATTAGGAATTATCTTAATCTATGTCGGCTACCTGTATTTCCACAAAGTAAGAGGATTGCTTGCTTTCTGGATAGGTGTGTTACTGGTTGCCTTTACGTTATTTTCTAATAAATATACGATTATCATCCTGTTCATTTTCATGATTTTATTGATAATCCGTTATATTGTCTTTAAATTTAAACCACTTAAAATAATTGCTTCAGATAAAGAAGTGACTTCACCTGCATTTATTAAACAGAAGTGGTTTGGTAATCAACGTACCCCTGTTTATGTTTATAAATGGGAAGATATGCAGATTCAACATGGAATCGGTGATATTCATATTGATTTAACTAAAGCAGCCAATATTAAAGAAAATAATACGATTGTGGTCAGACATTTCATCGGAAAAATATTAATTATTGTTCCAACAAATTATAATGTTAACTTACATGTAGCTGCATTTTATGGTAATGCATCTATTAATCACGAAACTATTAAAGTGGAAAATAATCATATACAAATGAAAGAAGAAACGAAAGCAGAGAATTACAACATTAATATCTACGCGTCTACATTTATCGGAGATGTAGAGGTGGTCTATCGATGAATCACTATATACGAGCGATAGGTTCAATGTTGATATTAGTTTACAGTATATTAGCCATCTTCTTTTTCATAGATAAAGTCTTTGTAAATATTATTTTCTTCCAAGGTATGTTTTATACACAAATCTTTGGTATTCCAGTTTTTTTGTTTCTAAATATCATTGTAATACTCATGAGTATTATTGTAGGTTCAGTATTAGCCTATAAAGTGAATCAGCAAAATCACTGGATTAAAGATCAAATTGAGCACTCTATTGAGGGTGAAGTTGTCGGTATTAATGATCAGAATATCGAACTCTATCAAGAAACGTTGGAAATTTATCATATGTTGGCACCATTGAACCAAGAATTGCATCGCTTGCGGATAAAAACTCAAGATTTGACTAACGAAACTTATAACTTGAATGATACGAAGGTAAAGAAAATAATAGAAGATGAGCGACAACGCTTAGCAAGAGAATTACATGATTCTGTAAGCCAGCAACTGTTTGCGGCGAGTATGATGTTATCAGCTATTAAAGAAACTAAATTAGAGCCTCCGCTAGACCAGCAAATTCCGACATTAGAAAAAATGGTTCAAGACTCTCAGCTAGAAATGCGTGCTTTGCTGCTGCATTTACGTCCTTTGGGATTAAAAGACCGTTCTTTAGGTGAAGGGATTAAAGATTTAGTTATCGATTTGCAGAAAAAGGTGCCGATGAAAGTGGTTTATGATATTGAAGATTTTGAAGTGCCTAAAGGAATCGAAGACCATCTTTTTCGTATTACACAAGAAGGAATCTCCAATACATTACGCCATGCAGAAGGTTCAAAATTAACCATCGATTTATTTAACAAAGATGACTACTTGCTTTTGCGGATTCAAGATGACGGCAAAGGTTTTGATGTCGATGAAAAAATGGAAAAAAGTTATGGATTAAAAAATATGCGAGAACGCGCATTAGAAATCGGAGCAACACTGCATATTGTATCCTTGCCAAGTGCAGGGACTAGAATTGAGGTGAAAGCTCCGCTGAATAAGGAGGAATTTGATGACGATTAAAGTGCTATTTGTGGATGATCATGAAATGGTTCGTATCGGCATTTCAAGTTATCTGTCAACACAACCTGATATTGAAGTAGTAGGGGAAGGTAAATCTGGAAAGGAAGCGATTGAAAAAGCGCATGAGCTGCAACCGGATTTAATCTTGATGGATTTATTGATGGAGGATATGGATGGCGTAGAAGCTACGCAACAAATAAAGAAAGACTTGCCTAAGATTAAAGTATTGATGTTAACGAGTTATATTGAAGATAATGAAGTTTATCGTGCTTTAGATGCAGGCGTAGACAGCTATATACTTAAAACTACGAGTGCAAGCGATATTGCAGAAGCAATTAGAAAGACGCAGCATAATGAATCTGTGTTTGAAGCGGAAGTGCTGGTTAAGATGCGCAATCGCATGAATCAACGTGCTGAGTTATACGAAATGCTCACAGAACGTGAAATGGAAATTTTATTACTGATTGCTAAAGGTTATTCCAATCAAGAGATTGCAAGTGCATCGCATATTACAATTAAGACAGTTAAAACCCATGTGAGCAATATTTTAAGCAAATTGGAAGTGCAAGATAGAACACAAGCTGTTATTTATGCTTTCCAACATGATTTAATCCAATAATAACAAGGAGCTGAGACATATGATGTTGTCCCAGCTCCTTGCTCTATTCATATTTATTTATTATTTATTTTGAGCAGCAATTTCATAGCCGTCTTGTACTAAATCTAATTCACCTGTATGCGGATCAATCACTAATCCGTGAATTGGTACAGATTTATCAAATAATGGATGATTATAAACCATATCAATATTTCGACGAACGTTTTCTTCAGCGTCTGTAAATCCTTGTAAGAAGCTATCGACGTCTACTCCAGAGTGTTCGATAATCTTAAATGTTTCTTCTGATACACCGCGTTCTTTCATTGCATTTTTAACAGTGCTGACATCAAGACAACCCATACCACAATCTTTATGCGCCATAATGATTATTTCTTCTGCACCTAATGCATAAATGCCTACTAATAAACTTTTAATTGTAGAACCATAGGGATGCGTAATAATTGCACCAGCATTTTTAACAACTTTTAAGTCACCATTATTAAATCCTAATGCTTTCGTACCTAAATCTTGTAAACGTGTATCCATACATGTGAATAACACGGCTTTTTTATCTGGTTTTTTGCTCGTAGAATAGTTTTCAAATTCTTTATTGTCTACGAAATCTTTATTATAAGCGAGAATGCTTTCTAATAATGTCATTGTTTACACTTCCTGTTTCCTTGTAATTGTTTAAGTTTATGTTTTCTCAAGTTGTAAGCTCTTACAGTTGAAAAAGCTATGTATCATTCAAATCTTTCAACCAATGAATAGTATACCCCAAATATTTAGAGTTTGAACATTTTATGAACTGTTTTTTCAAAAAACTTCTTAAACCATGGGTATTGTCTATTCAGATAGCTATTGTGCATGCAGAGAATAAAGGCTGGAACAACTTAATGTCCCAGCCTTTCGCTAGTAATTATGAACGTTCACTATGAGGATTTTGTAGTTCAGATGTATTGAACTCATGTTCTTCTAGTGAATCAGCGTGTTTTAGTGTACGTCTTTGATTGATAATCGCATTAATTTCAGCACCTACAATGATAATAAAGCCTGTGATATAGAGCCATAACATTAACACGATAATACCTCCGATACTGCCATATGTTTTAGAGTAGTTAGCAAAGTTGCTTACGTACAAACCAAATGCTGCAGTCCCTACAATCCAGACGATTGAAGCAAATAAGGCTCCTGGAAGTACCGATTTCCATTTGATTTTAATATTCGGTGCCAAGGTATAGAGCGTCGCAAATAATAAGAATATGACGACGAACGGCAAGGCATAACTCAAGACATTAAATATCCATTTGATCTGACTATCCAAGCCTAGCGGACCAAACAATAAGTGTCCGATTTGCTGACCGAATACAGGGAAGATCATTGCTGCGATAAATACCGCACCCATGATAACTGTAAAGAGCACACTGATTAATTTTAAGAGAATAGGATTACGGCCGTCTTCAACATCATAAGCAACATTAAAAGCATTCATTAATGCTGTCATTCCATTGGAAGCGGACCATAATGCTAAAATCAAACCAACAGATAAAATACTGCCACTTGCATTTTTCATAATATCGCCGATAATGCCAGTTAACAAATCTGCTGTAGAAGCAGGCGCATTCTTAGCAATCATATCCACAATTTTATTGCGGTCAATTTTAAATAATGGCAATAGTGACATCAAGAATAACAACATAGGGAAGAGCGACAACATGAAATAATAGGAAAGTTGTGCTGCTAATCCCGATGCATCATCTTTACCGATTCTATAAATCAGATAAGATAAAAAGTTTGAATCTTTTGTATATTTTGCAGGTTTATTATTTTTAGCGACAAAGAAAGTTTGATTTGGTTTCTTTGGTGTTTTGGATTGAAATTCTTGCGGCGGCACATACTTATTATCCTGCTGATGCGTCACTTGTGCCGATTTCTCTTTCACCTTATTTAATAAACCAGAGTTACTTTCTTTGTTATGGTCATTTTTCTTTGACATAACACTGACTCCTTCGTGACATAAATAAATTTTTTAGTTGAAAAAAGGGGGATAGCGCCACCCCTAAGTGCTAGGTGTGCTTATCCCTTGAAATAAACCATATTAAATTGGCAATGAATTAGCCGTTTAAATGTTTATCATTGTTTTTACGCTCTTGGAATGTATTCTTTGCATCTTTAAGCGCACGTTCTAATTCTGGATTATTACGGCGAATTTCTTCGACTGCATCTTTCCAATACATGATTTCATCTTTGATGACGTTAAATTTAGAAGGTTGGTTGCTGCGTTTACCTTCTTTCATATTTGTATAGCTGTTTTTAAGAGCTGTACGAGTATTTTTATCAGCAAGAGTAATCGCGCCGCCGATAACTGCGCCTAAAAGAATTCCTGGTACAAGTTTGTTATTCATAATTCATCTACCCCTCTTTTAATTTTGAATCTTTAAGAATATAATCGATTAAATTATCACAAGATGATTGTATCATATCGAAGACACCCTCAAAGTTATTAGTGTAATAAGGATCAGGTACATCTTGTTCATCCATATCACTGAAATCCAGCAATTTATATAATTGGCCTTTCAAATGTGGATTAATCTGTTTAATATTATCCACATTACTTTGATCCATTGCAATAATGTAATCAAAGTCATCAGATGCTTTGAAGAGTTCGCTGATCATACCGTCGAATGGAATATTATGTTCTCTTAGAATACTTTGTGTCCCTTCATGTGGCGGTTCACCTAGATTCCATTTACCTGTACCGCGAGAAGTCACTTCAATATCATCGATGTTACGGTCTTTTAAACGCTGTTTCATAATAGCCTCAGCCATAGGTGAACGGCAAATATTGCCTAAGCAGACAAATGCAACTGTAACCATGTTTTACCTCCAAATGATATTTTGCCGGGTAAATATTAAATACATATGTTAGCTTATATAAGGTATACCTATCGTTCCATAGATTGTATTTACCCGAACATTTATAAAATATACCTGTATATCACTATATTATCGGTTTTTGTGACATATCTAAAGAGAGAATTTCTCTTTTTTCGTTAAAAGTTTTCATTAAAACCGTACTTTGATAGAATAAAAAAATAAAGAGGTGAAAAAAATGGAGTCAAATAATAGAGAAATGATTGAAGAAATCCGTAAACAATTAAATGTTGTCAATGTGCAACTGATTGATCCTGATAAATTTGAAGATGCTGACGAAGAAAAGGTTAAAGAAATTCATGACTTTGTGACATCTAAAGATAATTTTTCACCTAGTGAAGTGACAGCTATTGCTTCTGAGCTCGGTGAATTACGCCAATCATAAGAAATAACAACTAATAGAATTCAAGGGGGAATTGATTCATGACACAATTACAAGACAAATTAAAACAGTATGCACAATTAATCGTAGATGTAGGGATGAATGTACAAGAAGGTCAACCAGTATTTATACGTTCTTCAGTCGATGCATTAGAATTAACACATGATATCGTAGAAGCGGCTTACGAACGTGGTGCTTCTGATGTACGTGTTAAATATGCTGATGATACGTTGACACGCTTAAAGTTTGAATATGAAGATGCTGAGTATTTTGCTGAAAGAAGCTTAAAACAATATGATGTGGACGAACGTATGGATTACGTCGAACGCGGAGCTGCAAACTTAGCTTTAATCAGCAGTGATCCAGATTTACTAAGCGGCGTAGAGAGTGATAAAAAGGCTGCCTACAGCAGTGCTTACTCTAAAGGTTTCAAAGGTTACATGGAAGCAAGTCAAAATAATGATTTCCCTTGGTGTGTAGTTGTTTATCCTAATAAACCATGGGCACAACGTGTATACCCGGAATTAAGCGAAGACGAAGCTTACGAAAAATTCATTGATGAATTATTGGATATTGTGCGTGTAGATGGTAATAATCCAGTTGAAAATTGGAATCAACATATTGAAAATTTAAGTAAGCATGCGAAATATTTACAAGATAAACATTATTCAGCATTGCATTACATTTCTGAAGGCACAGATTTAACAATCGGTCTGCCTGAGAATCATTTATGGCAAGACGCTACAAGCTTTACAAATGACGGTCAAGAATTTATAGCTAATATTCCTACCGAAGAAGTGTTTACTGCACCAGACCGAAATCGCGTCAATGGCCATGTTACAAATAAATTGCCATTAAGTTATAACGGCAGCTTGATTGACGGTTTCACTTTAACATTTAAAGATGGCAAAGTAGTTGATTTTACTGCTGAAAAAGGGGAAGATGTATTACGCAACTTACTTGAGACAGATGAAGGTTCTAAATATTTAGGCGAAGTTGCTTTAGTACCAGATGATTCCCCGATTTCAAATCGAAATCGTGTTTTCTATAACACTTTATTAGATGAAAATGCTTCTTGCCATATTGCATTAGGTGCAGGTTATCCATTTACTATAAAAGATGGTACCTCAATGTCTAGAGAAGAATTAAGCTCTGAAGGCTTAAACGATGCTTTCATCCATGAAGATTTTATGATTGGAAGTTCAGACTTAACAATTTATGGTATTACAGAAGATGGAAAAGAAGAAATCTTATTTAAAGATGGAAACTGGGCTTATTAATTTTAAAAAAATAATGATTAAAAAGGAGACCTATTGTGGAAGACAGAGAAAAAAGACCGATGTCTGCTTCATTAAGCATTAAAGATCGTCAAGTATACCCTCAAGATACAAATCATCACCATACAATGTTCGGAGGCCTGTTAATGGCCAACATCGATGAAATTGCTGCTATTTGTGCAATGAAGCATAGCAGTGCACCTGTAGTTACTGCTTCAACCGATTCAGTAGACTTTTTATTGCCAATCAGAACGGGTGATGTCATCTCATATGAAGCGATGGTATCTTATGCAGGTTCTACTTCGATGGAAGTCTGTGTACAGATAATTCTAGAAGATATTATGGAAGACAAGAAATATATGGCAGCTTTAAGCTTCTTAACATTTGTTGCTTTGGATGATGACGGCAAGCCGAAAAAAGTGCCTGGCGTCTATCCGGAAAATGAAATTCAAGAATGGTTCCATAGTACTGCTCCTGCACGTGTGAAACGCAGAAAAGAAAGAAGACAAGAAAGTAAAGATACTTTAGAATTCTTAACAAGAACAAGACATATTCAATAATAATAAGGCGGTTGCGACGTAGACATGTCGCAACCGCCTTATTATTATTGTTGGAAAATTTGATGCATCATTTTTTCTTTTTCACGAAAATCTGTATGAGGGTAGTACATATTCTTAACTAACACATTAGGTCCAAGACAATGAACGGGGGCACAATGACAATTTAAGCTTTGTGCTAAATCAGATTGCAGCCATTGATGGTAAACATCAGTAAGTTTATCTGTTTGGATATTAGAAATCGTACCATTTTCATCGCCGAAGTCCGTCACAATTACATTACCAGTAAAGACATTTACATTTAATCTGCTGCGTCCATCTGGGTCATTACGTAAAGTTACATTCTTAGCTGTACGTAAGGCATCAAATAAAGCAGCATCGTCTTCGTCTTGGATACAAGGATAAATCGGCAAAGTACCAAACAACATCCAAGTGTCCTTATCGCGTATGTCTAATAAATGACGGATTGTATCTTTAATTTCCTTTAAACTCAACACACTTAATTGGCTGGCAAAATCAGAAGGATACATCGGATGGATTTCATGACGGCTGCATTTCATATCATGAACCACTTCATTATGTATTTTTTCTAAATAAGGACGCGTATTTTGGTTCAACATGGTTTCTGCTGATACAAACATGCCTTGCTCTGATAGAGTACGTGAATTATCAATCATTTGCTCATAAAGTTTTAATTTAGCTTTTAAAGGAGGTTGCTTTTCCATAGCTCCAAATCCTACCTCAGCAAATTCATCAGTAGTGCCCCAATTATGAGAAATATGCATAACATCTATATATTCAGCAATATCTAGATAACGATCTTGCGGTAAAGTTAAATTAGAGTTCATTTGCGTATAGATACCGCGGCTTTGAGCGTATTTTAATAAAGGTTTAACAACATTGCGAATAGATTTTTTTGAAAACATAGGTTCCCCGCCTGTAATAGATAATGTGCGTAAATGAGGAATTTCATCTAATCTACGATAAATCAAGTCCATCGGCAAAGGCTCAGGGTCTCTTGTTTGTAATGTATAACCTACAGCGCAGTGGCTGCAGCGCATATTGCACAAATTTGTAGTCGTAAATTCAATATTACTTAATTGAAGATCTCCAAATTCTTCTACATCGTTATAAGCTTCCCATGGATCGTTCAATATTGAAATAGGTTGCTTGATGCGAGTTGAATAATCAATCATCAGTTTGCCTTCTTTCTATTTTCATTCTGTTTATCATTATACTTTTCGAATGGCGAAGTTGAAAAGGGGTAAGTGAACATTGTAGGAACCTATTCTTTAAATGACACAGATATTTCATATGTACAGTTAATTTCAACTCTGCTACATTATTAATAGTTTAACGGTGTTTGTCAAATTCATGTTAGAATGTTGTTATATTTTAAAAAGGAGCGTCTCAATAATGAAAATGAGCGAAAAAGAATTAATTTCCCACGTCCAAACAAGATTATCGGAGTTTGTAGATGAAATCAATCATGTAGACCCTGACAAAGTAAGCGTTGAAGATGTGGATGAGTGGATTGGTTTATTAGACCAATTAGAGGAAAAAGTGAAAACTGTTCAACATGAAAAATAATTCCGATAAATAAGATATGTTTAAATTCACCGGCTTTAGTCTATATAATAACTATCAATCGATTATTAAGAATTTGAATTTAGATTTATAAACTAAATTTCAATCAATAGAAAGGTGATTATATTTTATGACTAAACCAGTAGCAATTATTTTAGCTAATGATTTTGAAGATATTGAATTAACTAGCCCTAAAGAGGCAATTGAAGAAGCAGGTTATAAAACTGTCATTATCGGTCATGAAGCAGGTGAAGAACTTGTAGGTAAACATGGTACTAAAGCTAAAGTAGGCGTAGGTATCGGTTCAGCTGAACCTTCTGAATACTCAGGTTTACTCATTCCAGGCGGTTTCTCACCAGATCACTTACGTGGCGATGTAGATGGCCGTTATGGCACTTTCGCCAAATCATTTATGAAAGATAATAAACCTATCTTCGCTATCTGCCATGGTCCACAAGTATTAATTGATACTGATGACTTAAATGGCCGTACATTAACTGCAGTATTAAATGTACGTAAAGATTTATCGAATGCTGGAGCACATGTTAAAGATGAATCAGTAGTAGTGGATGGTAATCTTGTAACAAGCCGTACTCCAGACGACTTGGATGATTTCAATCATGCTATCGTTGAATTGTTAAATAAAGAATATAAATAAAGTTCACATTTAGTGCAGAAGGGCTGAGACTTCAAATGAGGTCTCAGTCTTTTTTTATTGCAGCTCTGCTTTCTTACTTAGTTAGGCGTAAGCTAATATACTCCTTGAGACTGATTTTTACTTTATTTAATATATTCTTATTTTAAGAATGCAGATTCTCACTTATAATATGTATGAAGTAAAAAATTACGATTGAGGAGAATGTGTGTCAATATGAAAAGAAGCGAAAGGCTATCTAGAGAGTCGAAAACTGCTAGATCAAACACACAGAATACACCACATTATAATACGTATTATCAACCTGTAGGCGCTCCACCGAAAAAACGTAGAGGCAAAGGAATATTTTTTAAAATTGTAATAGGTCTTATTATTATTGCCGCGCTCTTTTTCGGACTCATGTATGCATTATCATCAAAAGCGAATGTAGATGATTTGAATACGATTAAAGATAAATCTACCTATGTACCTGTGTCTGACATGCCTTCTTATACCAAAGGTGCTTTTATCTCTATGGAAGATGAACGTTTTTATGATCATGGCGCTTTTGATGTTAAAGGTATTTTCAGAGCATTATTTTCAACTTTAAGTGACCATAATGTTCAAGGAGGAAGTACGATTAGTCAGCAGGTGGTTAAGAATTATTATTACGACAACGAAAAAAGTTTTACTCGGAAGATTAAAGAAATTATTGTTGCTAGCCGAATGGAGCGTCAGTATTCAAAGAATGACATATTAAGTTTCTATATTAACAATATCTATTACGGTGATAATCAATATACTATTGAAGGTGCTGCAAACCATTATTTTGGTACGACTACGGTTAAAAACAGTCAGAACATGCCGACCATAACGGTATTACAAAGTGCTATTTTAGCTAGTAAGATTAACGCGCCAAGTGTGTATGATGTCAATGATATGTCGCAGAATTATGTAAATCGTGTGAAGATAAATTTGGAAAAAATGAAACAACAAGGCTATATTGATGAAAGTCAATATAAAACGGCACTTGCGCAATTAGGCGTATAAAGCCAAGTAAATAAGTGAACTTAAAAGCGCTAGACTTAAGGGGTTGGGACATTAAGTTGTTTCAACCCTTACTTTCTGCAGAAAAATGCTCTCATTACAGCTTTTTCTATTTTTAATATTCCGTGTTTCTATATCTCAACATTCTCTGCAATTCTATAAAGTATAACGCTATAAAAGTCAGCAAATTTGTTTTACAATAAGTAGCGAATAGAATTTATTGAAATCAAAGCGAGTTGAAATTATGCCTAAAGTAACTAAAATTGAAGTTCAAAAAAAGAATAAAGAAAGATTTAATTTATACCTGGATGAAGCGTTTGAAATGGGTATTGATATGGATACTTTAGTTCATTTCAATTTAAAAAAAGGGGACGTACTGACGCCGGCTGATATGGCAGAAGTACAAAAGTATGAACATTTCAGATTCGGACTTCATTTAGCTATTCAATACTTATCTTATCGTAAAAGAACAGAAAAAGAAGTCGTTCAACATTTACAGAAACATGAAATCAGTGAAACAGCCATTGCAGAGGTCATTGAGTATTGCAATCGTGAAGGCTATATTGATCATGATGATTATGCAGAAAGTTTAAAGAATACCATGATACGTACTACCGACAAGGGACCTGAAATTTATCGACAAAAACTGATTAAAGCAGGTATTGAGAAAGATTTAGCAGAGCACTATACTGCTAAATACGAAGCAGAACAACCTTTAGAAGATATAGTGACACTGGCTGATAAATTAATGAATCAGAAAAAAGGGCCGCTTAAGAAAAGAAGTGAGAAGGTCAAACAGTCACTTTTACAAAAAGGGTATTCATTTGAAGTTATTAACGAAGCAATGCAAGATCTTGATTTTGAACCTGATTCAGAAGAGGTTGACATGTTGCTTCAACGAGAACTCGAGAAAGTGTATCGTAAGTATGAACGTAAATACGAAGGCAAACAGTTAGAAATGAAAACGATTGAAGCATTAATTCGTAAAGGGTATGAATATGATACAATTAAGGATAAACTGACAGAAAGTGGGATAGGCGATGAGTGAGAAAAGTTTAAGCAAGATGGAGAAAAGCGAAATACTAGATGAAATACAAAAATACAAAGAAAAAATGCGTAAAGCCGAAATGAATGGCATACTTAATGAATACGATGTTTATCGCACAAAGGTTATTATTGCTGAAAGTTATTTAGTTGATCAAAGTAAAATTGAATTTGGTAAATTATATGAATTAAATGACGGCACGAAACGCTATATGCGTGTAGATCGCATGAAAGGCATTTTTGCTTGGGGAAAAATTTTGCATAGCGCTGAGCGAGAAACAGGCATCCCAGTCGCATTATTAAAATTATAGAAGGATGTAAGCAGATATGGCGAGTTCAATTGTATTAAAGTTACTGAATATTACGCATTACTATCGCAAAAAGAATCGAAAAAAATGGTATCTGCCTTATGGTTATGATGCTGAAGATATCGAGTTGAACAACGTGTCACTCTATCTGTATCAAGGGGAATCGTTAGGTGTTATTGGTGAGCCAGGGGCTTCCAAAACCTTAATCGGCAGAATCTTAGCTGGAGAAGTTGTCCCCGATAAAGGGCGTATAAGTCGTTCAGGCAGTTTATTTTTCGGAGATTTGGAAGACAAACATCTGCATGAAGAATCGGTTGAAGCTTATGTTCAAAATGCAGTAGAATTATTTACATATAAAGAATCTGGTCATAAAACAGAGCAAATTATCCGATATGCAGGCCTTCAAGATTTAAAAGAAACCTCGGTGTTCAAATTATCGGATCGGCAATATGCACAATTGATTTTCAGTTTAGCCAGGACCTCAAAAGCAGATATTATCATTTTCAATCATGTGCTTCATTGTTTAGATGAAACCTTCCTAGAGCGTGCTTCAGAGCTGTCTGACGACTATATTGATAACGATTTGACTCTTATCACGATTGATGATGATTTAGATGTTATTCGCAATGTCAGCAATTATGTGGTGTGGATTTCACATGGTCAAGTGCGTATGGAAGGGGCGTTGAGCAGAGTACTTCCGGCCTTTACAGAACATGAAAATGACAGAAAATCTTTAGAAACTGAAGAGGAAAAGAAAAATTTTGATGTCGATTGGAAAAAGAAACGTACACGCATACCAGAGATGTCTTATAATTTCCGAAGAGTAGAACGTTACAAACATGCAAAGCCGACGCAATTTCTATCTAGAATCATCGGTTGGAGTATTGCACTGGCAATCGGATTTATTATTACAGCAGCGCTATTATTTACGAATCAAGGTATTGTACATTTCTCTCAGAATGCTGAACAAACCAAGTTGCAAGCAAATAAAAAGCAAACATTTGAAGATAAGCTGTCATATGGTATTGTGACTGAGTCAGAACTCAATGTAAAAGCTGAAAATGGAGATAGCGAATTAAAAATTCCTAGATATGCTTTGTTAACGATTACGGGTGAAAACGATAATAAATATCGTATTGTAGTAGATGATCATAATTACATCACGAAAAAAGGGGATATTCGCTATTTTAATCCCGCTGGTTTATATGAAACACATAGCAAAGACAGCTTAGAAAAATATATGAAATCGAATTATATTAATTATATTGATTTCTACAATAGTCATTTAGGTCAGTCTAAGAATAAAGCCGAAAAATCTTTAGTACCTGAAAAAGAAAGCCGCTTTGTTGAGCAAGTCACACAACAACCAGTCAGCATGCTTTATAATGATTCGAAACATTTAACTGGGTTTGTCTATCCAATGGTGAACAAAGATAAATTTAAAAAAGAATTTAATGTTCAAAACGATATTTGGATTTGCAAATCTGGAAAAGGTTATTTTGTAGCTGATATGAAAAATAACAAATGGATTTATATAGAATTGTAGGTGAAGCGTTATGATAGATAAAATGATTAATAATACAATTAACTTTTACCACAGCTTACCGCAATTATTGAGACATCTTAGCGGCAGTTTAAAAAGAAACTGGAAATGGTTAGTTATTCCATTAGTAACATCGATTATTTTATTGATTGCTATGTTGATAGGCTTTAAAGCGAGTAAAACGACTGAAGAGACACAAGCAATTTGGTACTATCGATACATCGGATTGATTACACTTATTTGGACACTCGCTACACTTTATTTCAATACCATGCGTTATCGCAGAGATTACTTTGAATATAAAAATTTCGATTATCCAGCTTCGTTTAAAACAATTATTTATACACTGATATTCTCAGTAGGTATGATTATTTCCATCAGTATTGTGGTAATAGTCAAACCAGTGAACTTAGATAGTTCATTTATAGCACTCGCCTTCTACTGGATAATGTGGAATATCTTTATCATACTTACATCGCAAGTATTGGGCTTAATACGGATGATTAGCCATTATCGTATATTTGACATCACTTTATATTTTGTGTTCGCTTTAATGGTTGTTACGGTACCGATTCTGTATATACCATCTGAAAAACCTTCATTAGTGATGCATATTCTTATGTTGAATCCATTGTTCTACTTGGTTTCAGGAATAGAAGAAGCGGTAATTATAGGAATTAATAGTTTAGGCAATTTACCATATCATTTTTATTTCTTGGTTTGGGTCGGTATCGCTGCTTTATTATTATATATTTTCCGTCCATATATTGCATACGAGAAATTCAGAATGACACGCACACGTTCTATTCATTTAAAAAATACAGCAGAACCGGAAAAAGTAAAATCCACAAATATTACA
Source organism: Staphylococcus piscifermentans (assembly GCF_900186985.1). NCBI lineage: Bacteria > Bacillati > Bacillota > Bacilli > Caryophanales > Staphylococcaceae > Staphylococcus > Staphylococcus piscifermentans. Next base: position 1,158,048 of record NZ_LT906447.1, read on the forward strand.
GACTAAAAAATTGGGCTGGGACAAATTCATGTCCCAGCCCAATTTGTTGAACTAGTTAATGTGCATAGAGTTTTTTCATTAATTTCTGTTCACTGAACACCCAACCTGTATAGGAATGGGTAATGTGCATATCTTTATCTAAATGGGCAATCGCTACAAAGGAATAATGGTCATTTTTGAGATATCTTAAATCAATAAATCTTACCTCATAAATGTTATCACTAAGCTTTTTAGCATCCCAACGATAAATTGAGGAAAAGTTTAAAAATGCTTTGATATTAGGATCTTTTCTTAAAGCAGTCATTAATGCTTCATCCGGAAACTCTTGACGCTTTACTTTATCAGCAAAGACAATGTTTCTGCCGTAACTTTTTCCGACATAATCATGAGTAGCCGTTTGTACAGCTACACGCCATTCCATAAATTTAATGGTCGGAGCGACAAAGACTTTAACTAAATGAGCTTTGTCTTGGCTGCTGACCATACGCAGTACTTGCTTTTTAATCGCAGAGCGAAAAATAAAGCGGACCACATAATAAAAGAAAAGAATTACAAAGATTGGAATAAATACTGCATATGCATTTAAACCGAAAGCCCACAGCACAATACCGAGACACCATAAGATAAAGATATAAGGGTCAAATGTATTGATAACACTCAGCTGAATCCACTTATTCGAAAATGGCCGTAATGCTTGGGTACCATAGGAGTTGAAAATATCCACGAAAACATGGAGAAACACTCCTAATTGTGCCCAAAGCCAAATATGCAGAGGGTTGACACCTTGTGAAAAGGTAAATATTAATAAAGTAATTAATATTGGCCATAGAATTGTGAAAGGGATTGAATGTGTAATTCCCCTATGATTAGATATATAGGCAGCGTTATTTTTTAATTTTAATACAGTATCGCTGTCAGGAACTAGAGAACTGGCAATTAATGTAGTTGCGGCCACTCCAAAATGACCTGACATAGATGGGTCATGCATCGCTAAAGCAGTGAGGCCAATACCCATAACTATATGTGTTCCAGTATCCATAATTGTTCACTCATTTCAAATAGTCTTACTTCTATTATAAATGATAAACTTGAATAACAAAATTGATAAACCTGTATTATCAAAAGGAGCCGTACAAAGAGATGTTGCATCAGAAAACTTTTAAAGAAGATATATTAAATTGGTTTGAAACGGATCAAAGAGCCATGCCTTGGAGAGAGACCACCAATCCATATTATATTTGGATCAGCGAAGTTATGCTTCAGCAAACACAAGTTAAAACAGTAATCGACTATTATCACCGCTTTACAAAAAGATTTCCAACTGTTGAAGACTTAAGTGAAGCCAAGCAAGATGAGGTGCTTAAATACTGGGAAGGACTAGGTTATTATAGTCGAGCCCGCAACTTCCACACTGCTATTCAAGAAGTAGCTGCTGAATATAACGGGAAAGTTCCAGATAATCCCGAAGAATTTGAAAAATTAAAAGGAGTAGGTCCCTATACGAAAGCAGCGGTTATGAGCATTGCATTCGATTTGCCTTTGCCTACTGTTGACGGAAATGTCTTTCGTGTGTGGTCTCGCTTAAATAATGATTTCAGTGATACAGCTAAACAATCAACTAGAAAGGCATTTGAAAGCGAATTGTTACCCTATGTGGAAACGCAGGCGGGTCAATTCAACCAAGCCATGATGGAATTGGGCGCTTTGATTTGCACGCCTAAGTCACCGTTATGTTTATTTTGTCCTGTACAGTCTCATTGCGAAGCCTTTAATGAGGGTACTGTGGAAGAACTTCCGATAAAGACTAAAAAAATTAAAAAGAAAACGATTCAACAAGATTGCTTTGTGATAAAAAATGAAAATAATGAATACTTAATTGAACAAAGACAAGCCAAATTACTTAATGGAATGTGGGAGTTTCCTATGTTTGAAAAAGGCAGCAGCCAAGAAAAACTTGAAGCATTACTAGGAAGTAATATTAACCTTCCTGCTAAAGCGGCTTATCAATTAAAACATCAATTTACGCACTTAACTTGGAATATTAACGTCTACGAACTGGCGAATTCTGTTCAATCTAATCAGATTAATACCGATGAACATTATTGCTGGATGGACTTAAAAGACAGAAATCAATTTAATTTCCCCGCTTCTATGCATAAAATACTCAATCATTTTGAGGGCCGAAACACCCAAAACTGAGTTGAACCCACCTTTATGTTATAATTGGTTTTGTGTAAAAAGCTAACGAGGAGGTGTGGAGCATGGTAAAAGAAACCATACCGAAAGAGGGAGAAAACATTAAAATACAAAGTTATAAACACGACGGTAATATTCATCGGGTATGGTCAGAAACTACTATTTTAAAAGGAACAGATCACGTAGTTATAGGCGGAAACGATCATACACTTGTAACTGAAAGTGACGGGCGTACTTGGATTACACGAGAACCAGCAATTGTATATTTTCATTCTGAATACTGGTTTAACGTCATTTGTATGTTTAGAGAAGACGGCGTGTATTATTACTGTAACCTTTCCTCTCCTTTTGTATGTGATGAAGAAGCGCTGAAATACATCGATTATGATTTAGATATCAAAGTTTATCCTAATGGTAAATATCACTTATTAGACGAAGATGAATACCAGCAGCATATGCAGCAAATGAACTATCCTAAAGATATTGATGTTATTTTACGCAGAAATGTAGATATACTGCAGCAATGGATTGAACAGAAAAAGGGACCTTTTGCTCCAGACTTTATTAAGGTATGGAGGGACAGATATAAAAAGCTGCGTCAAAAATCATAAGGCAAAGCAGATTTCTTTATTCTGTATCTAATATTTCATTATAATGATATCATTATTGCTTACGGTAATTTAACGGGGTATGAACTATAGCTTAGCAAAGCGCAGTTCTACCTCGTTGATTTTTGGAATCATATGTTTAGAAAAGTAGGTCAAGGGAGGATAAAACTATAATGATACGCAGATATCTTAAATTTGTTAAACCTTATAAATGGCGTATCGTAGCGACAATAATCATTGGGATTATCAAATTCGGTATTCCGATGTTGATACCACTATTAATCAAGTATGTTATTGATGGTGTTATCAATAATCATGATTTATCAATGCATGACAAAGGAATGCGTTTAATTATTTCAATAGGTATCGCTTTATTTATTTTTGCAGTGGTACGACCACCTATTGAATATGCAAGACAATATTTAGCACAATGGACAAGTAATAAGATACTTTACGATATACGTAAGAGACTTTACGATCACTTGCAAGCATTGAGTGCACGCTTCTATTCAAATAATAAGGCAGGGGAAGTTATTTCTCGTGTCATTAATGACGTAGAGCAGACTAAAGATTTTATCTTGACTGGGCTCATGAATATTTGGTTAGATTGCGTGACCATTATCATTGCACTTTCTATTATGTTCTTTTTAGATGTCAAACTAACATTAGCTGCAATGTTCATCTTCCCGTTTTATATTTTAACTGTATATTACTTCTTTGGAAGATTACGTGGATTAACTAGAGAACGTTCTCAAGCTTTAGCAGAAGTTCAAGGTTTTTTACATGAAAGAGTCCAAGGAATTTCAGTAATTAAAAGTTTTGCGATAGAACGAAATGAAGCGGAGAATTTTGATAAACGCAATAGACATTTCTTACATCGTGCCTTCAGACATACACGTTGGAATGCTTATTCTTTCGCAGCAATCAATACTGTTACCGATTTAGGTCCTATTATCGTAATAGGTGTCGGAGGTTATTTAGCAGTCAATGGTTCAATTACAGTAGGGACTTTAGCGGCATTTGTAGGATACTTAGAACAATTATTCGGTCCGCTTCGTCGTCTGGTTTCATCATTTACTACTTTAACGCAAAGTTTTGCTTCGATGGACCGTGTGTTCCAATTGCTTGATGAAGATTATGATGTGAAAGATGAACCGTATGCGAAACCTATTACAATTGAACACGGTAATATTGATATTCAGAATGTTTCATTCCGCTATAATCAATACGCACCGAAAGTATTGGATGATATTTCCTTAAAAGTAAATCAAGGTGAAACAGTCGCCTTTGTAGGAATGTCTGGTGGCGGGAAATCAACTTTAATTAATTTAATTCCTAGATTTTATGATGCCACAGAAGGTGTCATTACCATCGACAAACATCCTGTTAAAGATTTCTTGCTTTCCAGCTTACGTAATCAGATAGGACTAGTGCAGCAAGATAATATTTTATTCTCAGATACTATCAGAGAAAATATTTTACTTGGTAAGCCTGGTGCCAGTGATGAAGAAGTGATTGAGGCAGCTAAACTAGCCAATGCTCATGACTTTATTATGAGTTTAACTGATGGATATGAAACTGAAGTAGGGGAACGCGGTGTCAAACTTTCAGGAGGACAGAAACAACGTATTTCTCTTGCAAGAATTTTCTTGAATAACCCGCCAATCATTATACTAGACGAAGCAACAAGTGCTTTAGACTTAGAAAGTGAAGCTATTATTCAAGAAGCTTTAGCACATCTTAGTGAAAATAGAACTACTTTAATTGTTGCGCATCGTCTTTCAACTATTACCCACGCTGATAAAATAGTAGTAGTTGAAAACGGACGTATTATTGAAACTGGCACGCATCAAGAATTGCTCGCAAAACAAGGTGCTTATCACCACCTTTACACAATTCAAGATTTATAAAAAGAAGGAGTATGACCACCTGGTTAAAGGGGGCATACTCCTTTTTGCTTCTATAAATCTAAATCTTCATCATCAATATCAATATCTGAATCATCTCGATGATATTCAAAATAACTTAATACAAGACGATCTAAATGTTCTAAATCATAACTGAACTCTTCAATGGCTGAGATAATCTGTAACAAATTGGAAACAGAGTAATCTGACTCGTTTTTCTTATCCACCATTTCACGTCTGAAAGCTTCCATTAATTCTAATTTCTGAGGATTATCTACAGATGATTGGAAGTTTTCGAAATCATAACGCGCTTTTTGGGCGATACTCAACATTATCTGGTCATACGAAGTCATTAAATCATCGAGCTCTAATTTAATTTGCAGCATTAAATCATTGCTGACTTGATGCAAATCATTTTGATAGCGATGCATTCTTCTTAATACATCGTATGCGCGTCTTGTAGTAATAACGACCTGTCTAAAGATAATCTTTTTACGATTCAATTCAGGCAAGTTCTTTTTAAACATCGTGCGCTCTTCTTTGTAATAATCGAAAAGCTGTTCTAAATTTTGTATGCGATTTTTGATAGACTGTGTATCTTCTTTAACGTGATGATATTCTGTCGTATCATTCAACACCAGTTTAATCCATTTGAAAATATCATTAGCGATATTCATAGAATTATAATAGAGTTTAGTCTCATATTTAGGTGGAAAGAAAGCTACATTAACAATAAATGAACTGAAAACCCCTATCATTACTAGAACGAAGCGAAAGAACGCTGCAGCATAGAAATTGCCTGTAGTACCGCCTTGTCCCATGATGATCAGCGCGGTTACGGTAGCTAAGGTTGCCACATGTTGAAGTTTAAATTGGAACAACATAGCAATAAGTATAATTACCGTTGCTCCCATTATAATAATATTATCTCCGAACAAGGCCACCATGATTACAGCTAGAATCGCACCGATGACATTACCTTGAAATTGGTCTTTAATAGTTTTATAGGAACGATAAACACTTGGTTGCATGGCAACAATTGCACCAATACCTGCTACGGTAGGTAACCCAGCACTTTTTGGAAGTAAAGATGCAATCAGCATCGCAAGGACAATTGCAATACCGGTCTTAAATATTCTGGCACCTAATTTCAAATTATTTGTGCTCCTTTTTTACTATTTATGCACGGTGTTATGCCGAAATTCCTTTCAACAATAATAACGTATAATAAAGTTATACAATGATTGGATATGAATTTCAAGTTTATTTCATTTGTGAAAAAGCGTAGTCAGCAGCACGTAATGTTTCTTCGATATCTGCATCGGTATGTTCAGTTGTTAAGAACCATGCTTCGAATTTTGAAGGTGCAAGGTTAATACCTTGATGCAGCATTAATTTGAAGAATTTAGCAAACGCATCGCCGTCTGCATTTTCTGCTTGGTCATAGTGTGTGACTTTTTCATCTGTGAAATAAAGTGTTAATGAACCATAAACTCGGTTAATTGTGGCAGTGATACCATGTTTTTCAATTAATTCGTTTAAACCGTCTTCTAATTTTTTACCTAACCGATCTAATTCTTCATAAACGCCATCTTGTTCTAATACTTCTAATAGCGCGATGCCAGCTTTCATTGAAAGAGGATTTCCTGCCATTGTACCAGCTTGATATGCAGGTCCTAATGGTGCGACTTGCTCCATAATATCTTGACGACCGCCGTAACCGCCGATTGGTAAACCTCCACCTACAATTTTGCCGAAAGCAGTTAGGTCAGGATAGACGTTTAGCAAGTCTTGAGCTGCGCCATAATGGAAACGAAAAGCTGTGATAACTTCATCATATACAACTAAACCGCCGTATTCGTGTGTAATGTCGTTAACTGCTTCTAAGAAACCAGGTTTAGGTTCTACCATTCCGAAGTTGCCGACGATTGGTTCTACTAATACTGCAGCGACTTCATTACCCCAATGTTCCATTGCTTCTTTATATGCTTCGATATCATTGAAAGGTACTGTAATCACTTCTTGAGCAACGCTTTTAGGCACGCCAGCTGAGTCTGGAGAACCTAATTGAGAAGGGCCGCTTCCTGCAGCAACTAATACTAAATCTGAATGCCCATGATAAGAACCAGCAAATTTAATAATTTTATTGCGGTTAGTATAAGCACGTGCTACACGGATAGTAGTCATTACAGCTTCAGTACCTGAGTTCACAAAACGCATTTTTTCTAATGATGGAATAGCTTCACGTAATTTTTTAGCAAATTCGATTTCAAGTTCTGTCGGAGTACCATATAACACGCCTTTAGCTGCTTGTTCTTGAATTGCTTTAGTGATATGAGGATGTGCATGTCCAGTGATAATAGGGCCATATGCTTGCAGGTAGTCAATATAGCGATTTCCATCTACGTCATATAAATATTGACCTTTACCTTCTTTCATTACGACAGGTGCACCTCCACCTACAGCTTTATATGAACGAGAAGGTGAATTGACACCTCCTAAAATATACTCGTCTGATAAGCTTTGAAGTCGTTCGCTTTCAGTAAATTCCATGATTTATCAACCTCTTTTAATTTAATATTTACGTCTCTTATCGTATCATATAATTAACTATAACAAGAAGAAGGGTGAGCATATGTTAGAAAAAGGAGAAAAATTTCCAGAATTTGCATTAGAAAATCAAGATGGTGAAGTCATTACTAATGAAACATTAAAAGGCAGCAAAGCAATTCTTTATTTTTATCCTAGAGATAATACACCAGGTTGTACAACAGAAGCATGTGACTTCCGAGATAATATGGCTATGTTCAATGATTTAGACATCGCTGTTTATGGAATTAGCGGAGACTCTAAGAAAAAGCATCAGAATTTTATTGCTAAGCATGATTTGAATTTTGATTTATTGGTGGATGAAGATTATAAATTAGCGGAGAAAACTGGTGTGTATCAATTGAAGAAAAGTTTTGGTAAAGAATCAATGGGTATCGTGAGAACTACATTTGTGATTGACGAAAATGGTACAGTAACCCATGTAATTGAAAAGGTAAAAGTTAAAGAACAAATGAATCAATTAAAAGAAATGCTGGGGTGAGAAATTTGAAAGTTCTTTCATTAAATAGATTGAAAGATGCTGAAAAGCTTTTAGAAGATACTTTTCCTGATGTAGAATTTGTTTTTCGTAAAAATGTAGAGGAAATAGATGAAGCGGATAAAAAAGACGCTGAAATAGTGATTGGATACAGTGGCAAAGCTGACCAAGCATTCTTTGAAGGGATGCCGAAGTTAAGATGGGTAGCATGGTATGCAGCAGGTGTGAATAATCTTCCGTTAGACTATTTTAAGGAGAAGGATATTCTATTAACTAATGCCTCTGGAGTACATGCTAAACAGATGAGTCAATTTATCTTTGCCTATATTTTAGATGACTATAAAAAAATGGCAATTTCAAGACGCAATCAAGATCAGAAAATATATGATTCTAAATTGACGGGTGAAAGAGTAGATGGACAAACTATTTTAATGTTAGGTACTGGTACTATTCCTCAAGCAACAGCACACTTGGCTCAAGCTTTTGGTATGACTGTTGAAGGTGTGAATACGACAGGACATCCAGTTAAAGATTTTGATCATGTTTATCCAATTAAAGATTTAGATGAAGTATTGCCGAATGCAGATATTGTAGTCAATGTTTTACCTTCAACTGCTGATACCTATCATTTACTAGGTGATAAGGAATTTAAAGCTATGAAAGATAGCGCGTTGTTTATTAATGTAGGAAGAGGCACTATTACTTCAGAACAAACATTGATAGAAGCATTGAAGAATCATCAAATCCGTCATGCTTATGCAGATGTTTTTGAAAATGAACCGTTAACAAGCGATAGTCCTTTATATGATGTTGAAAATATAACAATTACAGCGCATATTACTGGTAATTATAGAGAAAACTTTAAAGATGCTAGTAATATATTTATCAAAAATTTCAAGCATTTTCTCAATAACGGTGATGTAGTTGAGAATAAGGTGGATCTAGATAAAGGATATTAAGCAAAAATTGTACAATCATTGACATTTCGCTATCTTAACCGTTATATTAATATTAAGTAATAATTATTATTAAGTAGAAAGACGGTGGATTAGATGAGTGCAGAAATGGAATCTATTGAACATCAATTAGAGGACTCGATTGCATCTTTAAGAAACGCCGGAATCAGAATTACACCGCAAAGACAAGCTATCTTAAGATTTTTGATTTCAAGTGATACTCATCCAACTGCAGATGAAATTTATCAGGCACTGTCACCAGATTTTCCAAACATAAGTGTTGCGACAATTTATAATAACTTGCGTGTGTTTAAGAAAACAGGTATTGTCAACGAACTGACATATGGAGATGCATCTAGTCGCTTTGATTTTAATACACATAATCATTATCACGTAATTTGTGAAAACTGCGGAAAGATTGTTGACTTTCATTATCCGCAACTTCACGAAGTAGAACATTTAGCCCAACATGTAACAGGTTTCAAAATTTCCCATCATAGAATGGAAATCTATGGACTATGTCCAGAATGCCAAGAAAAAGAAGATCAATAAAAAGGTGAATACTCGATTCATTAAAGAAGAAATAGGAAAAAATAATTGATTAAGAATTATTTAGTGCCTATATAGGTAAAGCTGATCAGAATAGAGTTTAGTTTGATACAAGTAAACAATTATTCAAACAGTGGCTGCCTATTCAAAAAGCAGTCTGAGACATAAATATCTCAGACTGCTTCTTTTTATATTTCGTTTTCTAATGAATTTGAAGGAAGTTAACAGCTTTTTAATAAAAAGGGAGGCATATGAAAGTATTCATTTTTGAAAGGAAATGAATAAGTACACAAAATTTGAAAAGAAGAGGAGTACTGAATTACACGAATTGCACCATTGCACATCTAACAATGCAATCAATCACACAAGAGGTAATATTATACGAAAATTATTTAAGATTTTTATTGACTCATTCATTGCATCTTGATATGATGAATAGGTCGTTGAAACGGCACAGTAAATTTCAGATTGAGTTTTAAAAGTTCTAATTAAAAACTTTAACAAAGTGTAAATTTTACTATTGATTCTCGCTTGCAAACATTATAGAATGTTTATTGTTGAGAAAAACGAACGAGACAGAACGAAAAAAACAAATTAAAAAAGTTCTTGACTTCGCTTTTCAAGTTTGATATAATAGTTAAATGTAACACGAAAAAATGAACATTGAAAACTGAATGACAATATGTCAACGTTAATTCCAATTAACAAACGTCTTAAGACGTTTTAAAACAAATTAGTTTTTATGAGCTAGTCAAACAAATCATAAACTTTTATGGAGAGTTTGATCCTGGCTCAGGATGAACGCTGGCGGCGTGCCTAATACATGCAAGTCGAGCGAACAGACGAGGAGCTTGCTCCTCTGACGTTAGCGGCGGACGGGTGAGTAACACGTGGGTAACCTACCTATAAGACTGGAATAACTCCGGGAAACCGGGGCTAATGCCGGATAATATGCGGAACCGCATGGTTCCGCAATGAAAGACGGTTTTGCTGTCACTTATAGATGGACCCGCGCCGTATTAGCTAGTTGGTAAGGTAACGGCTTACCAAGGCAACGATACGTAGCCGACCTGAGAGGGTGATCGGCCACACTGGAACTGAGACACGGTCCAGACTCCTACGGGAGGCAGCAGTAGGGAATCTTCCGCAATGGGCGAAAGCCTGACGGAGCAACGCCGCGTGAGTGATGAAGGTCTTCGGATCGTAAAACTCTGTTATTAGGGAAGAACAAGTGCGTAGGTAACTATGCGCACCTTGACGGTACCTAATCAGAAAGCCACGGCTAACTACGTGCCAGCAGCCGCGGTAATACGTAGGTGGCAAGCGTTATCCGGAATTATTGGGCGTAAAGCGCGCGTAGGCGGTTTTTTAAGTCTGATGTGAAAGCCCACGGCTCAACCGTGGAGGGTCATTGGAAACTGGAAAACTTGAGTGCAGAAGAGGAAAGTGGAATTCCATGTGTAGCGGTGAAATGCGCAGAGATATGGAGGAACACCAGTGGCGAAGGCGACTTTCTGGTCTGCAACTGACGCTGATGTGCGAAAGCGTGGGGATCAAACAGGATTAGATACCCTGGTAGTCCACGCCGTAAACGATGAGTGCTAAGTGTTAGGGGGTTTCCGCCCCTTAGTGCTGCAGCTAACGCATTAAGCACTCCGCCTGGGGAGTACGGCCGCAAGGCTGAAACTCAAAGGAATTGACGGGGACCCGCACAAGCGGTGGAGCATGTGGTTTAATTCGAAGCAACGCGAAGAACCTTACCAAATCTTGACATCCTTTGACCGCTCTAGAGATAGAGTCTTCCCCTTCGGGGGACAAAGTGACAGGTGGTGCATGGTTGTCGTCAGCTCGTGTCGTGAGATGTTGGGTTAAGTCCCGCAACGAGCGCAACCCTTAAGCTTAGTTGCCAGCATTAAGTTGGGCACTCTAAGTTGACTGCCGGTGACAAACCGGAGGAAGGTGGGGATGACGTCAAATCATCATGCCCCTTATGATTTGGGCTACACACGTGCTACAATGGACAGTACAAAGGGCAGCGAAACCGCGAGGTCAAGCAAATCCCATAAAGCTGTTCTCAGTTCGGATTGTAGTCTGCAACTCGACTACATGAAGCTGGAATCGCTAGTAATCGTAGATCAGCATGCTACGGTGAATACGTTCCCGGGTCTTGTACACACCGCCCGTCACACCACGAGAGTTCGTAACACCCGAAGCCGGTGGAGTAACCTTTTAGGAGCTAGCCGTCGAAGGTGGGACGAATGATTGGGGTGAAGTCGTAACAAGGTAGCCGTATCGGAAGGTGCGGCTGGATCACCTCCTTTCTAAGGATATATACGGAACAGTTTCAATAGAAACTGACGGAATAACGTGACATATTGTATTCAGTTTTGAATGTTTATTCATTCATTATTAAATGGGCCTATAGCTCAGCTGGTTAGAGCGCACGCCTGATAAGCGTGAGGTCGGTGGTTCGAGTCCACTTAGGCCCACCATTTAAATTTAATACATGTATGGGGGCTTAGCTCAGCTGGGAGAGCGCCTGCTTTGCACGCAGGAGGTCAGCGGTTCGATCCCGCTAGTCTCCACCATATAAGATTTTAAATTGTACATTGAAAACTAGATAAGTAAGTAAAAATAGATTTTACCAAGCAAAACCGAGTGAATTAGAGTTTTAAAAGCTTTATTCATTTAAATGAATCGCTAGTAATCGATTTGCCTACGGCAAAGAAGATTACTCACATAATTAATAACGTGATTAAGTTATTAAGGGCGCACGGTGGATGCCTTGGCACTAGAAGCTGATGAAGGACGTTACTAACGACGATATGCTTTGGGTAGCTGTAAGTAAGCGTTGATCCAGAGATTTCCGAATGGGGGAACCCAGCACAAGTTATGTTGTGTTATCGACATGTGAATACATAGCATGTCCGAAGGCAGACGCGGAGAACTGAAACATCTTAGTACCCGCAGGAAGAGAAAGAAAACTCGATTCCCTGAGTAGCGGCGAGCGAAACGGGAAGAGCCCAAACCAATGAGCTTGCTCATTGGGGTTGTAGGACACTCTATACGGAGTTACAAAAGAATTGATTAGACGAATCGTACTGGAAAGTCGAACCAGAGAAGGTAAGAGTCCTGTAGTCGAAAGTCAATTCTCTCCTGAGTGGATCCTGAGTACGACGGAGCACGTGAAATTCCGTCGGAATCCGGGAGGACCATCTCCCAAGGCTAAATACTCTCTAGTGACCGATAGTGAACCAGTACCGTGAGGGAAAGATGAAAAGTACCCCGGAAGGGGAGTGAAAGAGAACTTGAAACCGTGTGCTTACAAGTAGTCAGAGCCCGTTAATGGGTGATGGCGTGCCTTTTGTAGAATGAACCGGCGAGTTACGATCTGATGCAAGGTTAAGCAGCGAATGCGGAGCCGCAGCGAAAGCGAGTCTGAACAGGGCGTTGAGTATTTGGTCGTAGACCCGAAACCAGGTGATCTACCCTTGGTCAGGTTGAAGTTCAGGTAACACTGAATGGAGGACCGAACCGACTTACGTTGAAAAGTGAGCGGATGAACTGAGGGTAGCGGAGAAATTCCAATCGAACCTGGAGATAGCTGGTTCTCTCCGAAATAGCTTTAGGGCTAGCCTCAAGTGATGATTGTTGGAGGTAGAGCACTGTTTGGACGAGGGGCCCCTCTCGGGTTACCGAATTCAGACAAACTCCGAATGCCAATCAATTTAACTTGGGAGTCAGAACGTGGGTGATAAGGTCCATGTTCGAAAGGGAAACAGCCCAGACCACCAGCTAAGGTCCCAAAATATATGTTAAGTGGCAAAGGATGTGGTATTGCCCAGACAACTAGGATGTTGGCTTAGAAGCAGCCATCATTTAAAGAGTGCGTAATAGCTCACTAGTCGAGTGACACTGCGCCGAAAATGTACCGGGGCTAAACATATTACCGAAGCTGTGGACTGTCCTTCGGACAGTGGTAGGAGAGCGTTCTAAGGGCGTCGAAGCATGATCGCAAGGACATGTGGAGCGCTTAGAAGTGAGAATGCCGGTGTGAGTAGCGAAAGATGGGTGAGAATCCCATCCACCGATTGACTAAGGTTTCCAGAGGAAGGCTCGTCCGCTCTGGGTTAGTCGGGTCCTAAGCCGAGGCCGACAGGCGTAGGCGATGGATAACAGGTTGATATTCCTGTACCGCCAATAATCGTTTTAAGCGATGGGGGGACACAGTAGGATAGGCGAAGCGTGCTGTTGGAGTGCACGTCCAAGCAGTAAGACTGAATGGTAGGCAAATCCGCCATTCATAAGGTCAAGCTGTGATGGGGAGAGGAAACATGTTTTCCTCGAGTCGTTGATTTCACACTGTCGAGAAAAGCCTCTAGCTAGAGATTTGGCGCCCGTACCGCAAACCGACACAGGTAGTCAAGATGAGAATTCTAAGGTGAGCGAGAGAACTCTCGTTAAGGAACTCGGCAAAATGACCCCGTAACTTCGGGAGAAGGGGTGCTCTTTAGGGTTCACGCTCTGAAGAGCCGCAGTGAATAGGCCCAAGCGACTGTTTATCAAAAACATAGGTCTCTGCTAAACCGTAAGGTGATGTATAGGGGCTGACGCCTGCCCGGTGCTGGAAGGTTAAGAGGAGTGGTTAGCTTCTGCGAAGCTACGAATCGAAGCCCCAGTAAACGGCGGCCGTAACTATAACGGTCCTAAGGTAGCGAAATTCCTTGTCGGGTAAGTTCCGACCCGCACGAAAGGCGTAACGATTTGGGCACTGTCTCAACGAGAGACTCGGTGAAATCATAGTACCTGTGAAGATGCAGGTTACCCGCGACAGGACGGAAAGACCCCGTGGAGCTTTACTGTAGCCTGATATTGAAATTCGGCACAGCTTGTACAGGATAGGTAGGAGCCTTGGAAACGTGAGCGCCAGCTTACGTGGAGGCGTTGGTGGGATACTACCCTAGCTGTGTTGGATTTCTAACCCGCGCCATTGATCATGGCGGGAGACAGTGTCAGGCGGTCAGTTTGACTGGGGCGGTCGCCTCCTAAAGTGTAACGGAGGCGCTCAAAGGTTCCCTCAGAATGGTTGGAAATCATTCATAGAGTGTAAAGGCATAAGGGAGCTTGACTGCGAGACCTACAAGTCGAGCAGGGTCGAAAGACGGACTTAGTGATCCGGTGGTTCCGCATGGAAGGGCCATCGCTCAACGGATAAAAGCTACCCCGGGGATAACAGGCTTATCTCCCCCAAGAGTTCACATCGACGGGGAGGTTTGGCACCTCGATGTCGGCTCATCGCATCCTGGGGCTGTAGTCGGTCCCAAGGGTTGGGCTGTTCGCCCATTAAAGCGGTACGCGAGCTGGGTTCAGAACGTCGTGAGACAGTTCGGTCCCTATCCGTCGTGGGCGCAGGAAATTTGAGAGGAGCTGTCCTTAGTACGAGAGGACCGGGATGGACATACCTCTGGTGTACCAGTTGTCGTGCCAACGGCATCGCTGGGTAGCTATGTATGGACGGGATAAGTGCTGAAAGCATCTAAGCATGAAGCCCCCCTCAAGATGAGATTTCCCAACTTCGGTTATAAGATCCCTCAAAGATGATGAGGTTAATAGGTTCGGGGTGGAAGCATAGCGATATGTGGAGCTGACGAATACTAATCGATCGAAGACTTAATCCAATTTCAAGTTTTGATTGGTAAATTGATTTTACTTACTATCTAGTTTTGAATGTATAAGCATTCTATTGTCTGGTGACAATGGCAAAGAGGTCACACCTGTTCCCATGCCGAACACAGAAGTTAAGCTCTTTAGCGCCGATGGTAGTCGGACTTACGTTCCGCAAGAGTAGGACGTTGCCAGGCAATTATTAAATGGAGAATTAGCTCAGCTGGGAGAGCATCTGCCTTACAAGCAGAGGGTCGGCGGTTCGAACCCGTCATTCTCCACCATTTAAATAGCCGGCCTAGCTCAACTGGTAGAGCAACTGACTTGTAATCAGTAGGTTGGGGGTTCAAGTCCTCTGGCCGGCACCATCTCAGAGCCATTAGCTCAGTTGGTAGAGCATCTGACTTTTAATCAGAGGGTCAGAGGTTCGAATCCTCTATGGCTCACCATTTAAATAGCGGGTGTGGCGGAATTGGCAGACGCACTAGACTTAGGATCTAGCGCCGCAAGGCGTGGGGGTTCGACTCCCTTCACCCGCATTTGCAGAAGTAGTTCAGCGGTAGAATACGACCTTGCCAAGGTCGGGGTCGCGGGTTCGAATCCCGTCTTCTGCTCCATTATTTTGCCGGGGTGGCGGAACTGGCAGACGCACAGGACTTAAAATCCTGCGATAAGTGATTATCGTACCGGTTCGATTCCGGTCCTCGGCACCAATTAAATTATGCGCCCGTAGCTCAACTGGATAGAGCGTTTGACTACGGATCAAGAGGTTATGGGTTCGACTCCTATCGGGCGCGCTTTTATTTCTACGGGAAGTAGCTCAGCTTGGTAGAGCACTTGGTTTGGGACCAAGGGGTCGTAGGTTCGAATCCTGTCTTCCCGATAACCTTAGAAAATATGGGGGCTTAGCTCAGCTGGGAGAGCGCCTGCTTTGCACGCAGGAGGTCAGCGGTTCGATCCCGCTAGTCTCCACCATATTTATTATTTACAACATAACTTTACAATGGCGGTGTAGCTCAGCTGGCTAGAGCGTACGGTTCATACCCGTGAGGTCGGGGGTTCGATCCCCTCCACCGCCACTCATTATTAGTTGTAGCATTATATATTGGACCTTTAGCTCAGTTGGTTAGAGCTAACGGCTCATAACCGTTCGGTCGCAGGTTCGAGTCCTGCAAGGTCCATATAATTTTTTAGGAGGAATACCCAAGTCCGGCTGAAGGGATCGGTCTTGAAAACCGACAGGGGCTTAATGGCCCGCGGGGGTTCGAATCCCTCTTCCTCCGCCATTATAAATTTTATTACCGCGGGATGGAGCAGTTCGGTAGCTCGTCGGGCTCATAACCCGAAGGTCGGTGGTTCAAATCCGCCTCCCGCAATTTTATTATGTCTGGTCTCGTAGTGTAGCGGTTAACACGCCTGCCTGTCACGCAGGAGATCGCGGGTTCGATTCCCGTCGAGACCGCCATTATATTTAATAATTATGGTTCAGTAGCTCAGTTGGTAGAGCAATGGATTGAAGCTCCATGTGTCGGCAGTTCGACTCTGTCCTGAACCACCATTTGCCGGCCTAGCTCAACTGGTAGAGCAACTGACTTGTAATCAGTAGGTTGGGGGTTCAAGTCCTCTGGCCGGCACCATCTTGGAGGGGTAGCGAAGTGGCTAAACGCGGCGGACTGTAAATCCGCTCCTTCGGGTTCGGCAGTTCGAATCTGCCCCCCTCCACCATCTTAATAATTTAATAGGGGCATAGTTCAACGGTAGAATAGAGGTCTCCAAAACCTTTGATGTGGGTTCGATTCCTACTGCCCCTGCCATGGCGACTGTGGTGAAGTGGTTAACACATCGGATTGTGGTTCCGACATTCGTGGGTTCGATTCCCATCAGTCGCCCTTAATATTAATGGGCTATAGCCAAGCGGTAAGGCAACGGACTTTGACTCCGTCACTCACTGGTTCGAATCCAGTTAGCCCAGTTATTTTGGCGGCATAGCCAAGTGGTAAGGCCAAGGTCTGCAAAACCTTTATTCACCGGTTCAAATCCGGTTGCCGCCTTCATGAAATATGCGGGAGTAGTTCAACTCTTAGAATACATTCCTTCCCGGAATGAGATATAGGTGCAAATCCTATCTTCCGCTCCATTAAAATTTTGCGGGAATAGTTCAACTTTCAGAACACGTTCCTTCCCGGAACGAGGTATAGGTGTAAATCCTATTTTCCGCTCCATATATAATATGCGGGAGTAGTTCAACTCTCAGAACACATTCCTTCCCGGAATGAGATATAGGTGTAAATCCTATCTTCCGCTCCATTAAAATTTTGCGGGAGTAGTTCAACTTTCAGAACACGTTCCTTCCCGGAACGAGGTATAGGTGTAAATCCTATCTTCCGCTCCAATTTAGCCGGCGTGGCGGAATTGGCAGACGCGCGGGACTCAAAATCCCGTTCCAGTCAATGGAGTGTCGGTTCGACCCCGACCGCCGGTATTTTGATAAAAACATTTAGAGTGTTTTAAAAGTAGGAATCTTGTTAAATCAAGGTTTCTACTTTTTTTATGCGCATAAAGAAGAAACTTTTTGGCCACACGGTGGTCACATTGGACACATTTAAAAGTGTACTTTGGCCACAATTTTGGTCATATTTGGCTAATACTTTTTGGGATTTTTTGTCGATTTAATGCGTTTCTTTTATAAATGACAATAATCTTTTATCATTAATTTCTTACAACACTCCTTCATTTTGTTAACACATTCTTTATTCTTTTTACAAATATGCGTCTACTATCATTGTTTCTTAGTATTCTCAGTTTTCTTTTAGGCCCAATTTAATCAAGTACAATAATGAAAATTTACATTGTAGCTGAGGTTACTTTGTTATAGAATATTATACATAGTTTAAGAACGGAGGATATATTAACAACTTATGGCTAAATCAGAAATGAATGTGAAAGTATTTTTTAGTAATATTTTAAATGCCGTTGGAGCGGGTGTGGTGATTGCATTACTGCCTAACGCTTTATTAGGTGAACTTTTGAAGTTTTTTAAAGATGGAAATGAATATTTAGAAACGATTTATCAAATTGTAATTACGATTCAATCATTTATGGCGTTTATAATTGGGATATTAGCTGCACATCAATTTAAGTTTAATGGAGCTGGAGCAGCAATGATTGGGACTTCTGCTATGATTGGATCCGGTGCAGTAGTTATCAGCAAACAAGGAGTTGCGCTTAAAGGTATTGGAGATATTATTAACATCATTCTTGTAGTTATGATTGCTTGTCTATTGTTTTTAATTTTCTCTGGCAGATTAGGGTCACTTGAAATGATTTTACTACCAGTTATTATACCTGTAGTTTCTGGATTTATAGGATTAGTAACGTTACCTTATATTTCTCATATTACTAAAGCGATTGGTAGTTTAATTAATTCATTTACAGAATTAAATCCATTATTAATGAGTATTTTAATTTCAATTACATATTCATTATTGATGGTAACTCCAATTTCATTAGTGGCTATTGCAACGGCGATTGGATTGACTGGTCTTGGAAGTGGTGCAGCTAACTTAGGTATTGTTGCTGCCTGTATCACATTCTTATGGGGATCATTACGTGTTAACAAATTAGGAGTGAATCTCATATTAATTATTGGGGCTGCTAAAATGATGATACCTGTTTATTTCAAGCATTTGATTATTGCGGTGCCGTTAGCGATAAATGGTTTGATTACCGGTATCATTGCGTACTTACTTAAAGTACAGGGAACACCAATGTCGGCTGGATTTGGCTACACTGGTTTAGTAGGACCTATTAATGCATTTGCCAGAATGAAAGGTGACCCTACAATGAATATTATTTTATTAGCGTTCGGTTACTTCATTATTCCATTTGTACTTGGCTTTGTAGTACACCAAATTTGCAAAAAAGTAATTCCTGGCTATAGTGATGAAATTTATAAATTTGAATTACCTAAAAATTAGAGCTTGGAAGCTGAGGCATTATATCAATGTCTCGGCTTTTTATGTTGTCTGTCTATTATTAATTCTAGCTTATTTTCTTTTTACGGAAAGGTCATCACAATTATTTGTCAGAAAATTTTAAAAATAGTATTGCATAATAATACGCATAAATGTATAATAATTCCAAGAACAAGGAGGCTTGCAACTATGGGAAGTAAACAAGTAATGTACACATTGAAAATTGTAACGAGTTTGCTTTTGATATTTACAATTGTTTTTTCAACATTTGGAGTGAAAGCAAACGCTGCAGAGCAGGATAAGAATTGGGACAAAATTAAGGAAAGAGGAGTTTTAAGAGTAGGGCTTTCTGCTGATTATGCACCATTAGAATTTGAAAGTCATAAGAATGGTAAACGTGAATATGCAGGTATTGATATCGAAATTGCTAAGAAAATCGCAAAAGATAACGGTTTGAAATTAAAAATTGAAAATATGAACTTTGACAGTTTGTTAGGTGCTTTAAAGACTGGGAAAATAGATATGATTATTTCAGGAATGACACCGACACCTGATCGTAAAAAAGAAGTAGACTTTTCTGATTCATATTTAAAATCTTCGCAAACAATGGTCGTGAAAAAAACAGATATCGATAAGTACAAATCTTTAAAGGACTTTGCAAATAAACGAATCGGCGCTCAAAAACAAACGACGCAAGAACAACTGGCTAAAACCGAAATTGAAAATGCAGATGTTCAATCAATGACCCGTCTGCCAGAAGTCATATTATCACTGAAAAGCAATAAAATTGACGGAGCTATTATCGAGGGACCGGTTGCCGAAGCTTACTTAAAGCAAAATCCTGAATTAGGGTTTGCTAAAGTTAAGTTTTCAGAACCTGACAAAGATACTTGTATAGCTGTAGCAAAAGACTCACCGGTTTTTCTAGATCATTTGAATACTTCAATTAAGAATATTAAAGATCAAGGATTGATTGAAAAATATAAAGATACAGCGGCACAAGCTATGGATGAGGACGGGAATTTCTTCACTAAATATAGTTCTTTCTTTATAACTGGTATTAAAAACACGATATTGATTTCGATTGTGGGAGTAGTTTTAGGGGCATTCTTTGGTGCTTTACTAGCTTTAATGAAATTAAGCTCCTTCAAACCTTTAAAATGGTTAGCAACTATTTATATTGAGTTTATCAGAGGTACACCGTTGCTGGTACAAGTATTCTTAGTCTTCTTCGGAACAACAGCAGCTCTTGGATTGAATATATCTGCGATGATATGCGGGATGATAGCGATGGTAGTTAACTGTGCAGCTTATATCGCTGAGATTATAAGAGCGGGTATTAATGCTGTTGATAAAGGGCAAACCGAAGCGGCAAGAAGCTTAGGATTAAGTTATGGTCAAACTATGAAAACTATTATTTTGCCTCAAGCTATTAAGAACATCTTGCCGGCTTTAGGTAATGAATTTGTAACTGTAATTAAAGAATCGTCAATTGTATCTGTTATTGGTGTAAGTGAAATTATGTTCAATGCGCAAGTGGTTCAAGGAGCATCTTTCGATCCATTTACACCTTTGTTAGTTGCAGCAATCTTATACTTCATTTTGACATTTGTATTGTCTAGAGTGATGTATTTCTTTGAAGGGAGAATGAAAGTCAGTGATTAATATTAAGAAACTCAAAAAAAGTTATGGCACCAATGAAGTATTAAAAGGAATTGATTTAGAGGTCGACAATGGTGAGGTTGTGGCTATCATTGGACCTTCTGGAGGCGGTAAGAGTACATTATTAAGATGTATTAATTTGCTTGAACAACCAGACGATGGAGAGATTATCTTTGAAGGCAATAATATTTTGAATAAAGATGTTAAACTCAATGATTTACGTCAAAAAATGGGAATGGTATTTCAAAACTTTAATCTTTTTCCACATAAAACAGTAATTGAAAATGTGATGCTAGCTCCTCATTTATTAAAAAAGGACTCAACTGCAAATCTGAAAAAAGAAGCTTTGGAACTATTGAAAAAAGTAGGTCTGGAAGATAAAGGCGACAGTTATCCATCTCAGTTATCTGGTGGACAGAAACAAAGGGTTGCAATCGCCAGAGCTTTAGCAATGCATCCAGAGGTCTTACTATTTGATGAACCTACTTCAGCATTAGATCCAGAGGTAGTTGGTGATGTATTACAAGTTATGAAAGAATTAGCTAAAGAGGGAATGACCATGGTAGTTGTAACACATGAAATGGGATTCGCTCACGATGTCAGTAACAAGGTAGTATTTATGGCAGATGGGGTAGTTGCAGAATCAGGATCACCATCAGAAATCTTTGAGCATCCTACACACGAAAGAACAAAGCAATTTTTGCAACGCGTACTTAATTAAGTTTATAAAATAATTTTTCATAAAGACTGAGACATAAAATAAATGTCTCAGTTTGTTTTTGAATTAATTCCTCGAAGTATTGCAAGATGTGTTAAAATACAAAATGGACGATTTAAATGGAGGCACTATGTTGGACTATAAACAATTAAAAAAAGATATTATTGAATATGCCTATCAGATTGGAATTGACAGCATAGGATTCACAACAGCAGATCCATTTGATGAATTAAAGCAAAAGTTAGTAGAGTATCACGCTAAAGGTTATGCTTCAGGTTTTGAAGAGTCTGATATCGATTTACGTGTAGACCCTAAACTATCTATGCCGACTGCACGCTCTATTATTGCAATTGCAGTAGGGTATCCGAATAAATTGAAAGGTGCGCCGCGTAGTACCCGAGGAGACCGCAGAGGAATGTTTGCAAGAGCTTCATGGGGTCAAGATTATCATACGATAATGCGTAAACGCTTGGACAAACTTTCTGAATATATACAAGAACGTGTGCCGGACGTTGAAATGATGTCGATGGTAGATACGGGTGTGCTATCAGATAGAGCTGTAGCTGAAAGAGCAGGACTTGGTTATACAGGCAGAAACGGTTTCGTCATTAATCCTGATTTAGGAACATGGACTTATTTAGGAGAAATGCTTGTCAGTATTCCTTTTGAACCGGATGACCCATTGCTAGACAGTTGCGGTGATTGCACCATTTGTGTAGACAGATGTCCAACGGGAGCATTAGTAGGCGATGGTCAACTGAACAGCCAGAAGTGCATCAGTTTTTTAACACAGACAAAGGGTTACCTTCCTGACGAGTATCGTTCTAAAATAGGTAATCGACTCTACGGCTGTGATACTTGTCAGCAAGTATGTCCTAGAAATCGAGGTATCAACACAGAGCATGATGATATTGTATTGGAACCTGAAATTTTGAAACCACGACTGATTCCTCTATTGCAAATGAGTAATAAAGAATTTAAAAACACCTATGGTCATTTGGCAGGAGCTTGGCGTGGCAAAAAACCGATACAACGTAATGCGATTATTGCCTTAGCACACTTTAAAGAAGAAGCTGCAGTTCCAGAGTTGAAAGAAGTAGCCTTGAATGATGCAAGGCCGATGATTAGGGGAACAGCTTATTGGGCAATTGGACAAATTGCTGGTGAGGCAGAACGTGAATTTATAGAAGCACAGCTTGAAACAGAAATTGAAGAAGTACGAGCAGAAATGCTAAAAGGATTAGAAAAGAGGAATTAAGTAAGAATGACAAATCATGTTGTATTATTTCAACCGGAAATTCCTGCGAATACAGGAAATATAGCAAGAACGTGTGCAGGAACAGATACGCATCTGCACCTGATCAAGCCATTAGGTTTCAGTACAGATGACAAAATGTTGAAACGTGCAGGATTAGACTATTGGGAACACGTTAATATTACTTATTATGAAAATATTGAAGAATTCTTTGAACAGACTGAAGGTCATTATTATTTAATTACGAAATTTGGATCAACTACATTCACAGATTTTGATTATTCAAATCCAGATGAGGAACATTATTTTGTATTCGGTCGCGAAACAACTGGCTTACCTGATTGGGTGAAGGAAAAGTATCACGACACTGCTTTAAGAATTCCAATGAATGATCATATACGTTCTTTAAATTTATCTAATACAGCAGCAATTTTAGTTTATGAAGCGTTAAGACAACAGCATTATCCAAATATGCAATAATAAAAACACTGAATCTAATGCAATATTAGAGTGTTATCGTTATAATTAAGAGGAACGTGTTAAGTACGTTAGGAGTTTATATATAATTCTGATAGGGTAAATGAAATATCAATGAATATACTTGCGAGACTCACTCTCGCGTTATTAATCATTGGAGTATCGGTATGATGCCGTTCGCCGTTATGATAATCATTAGATAGAATCTATCAACTAACCGAGAACAATTAGAGGAGTGTACATTTATGGCAATGAACTTTAAAGTATTTCCAACAGCAGATACAACTGCACGTTATGCTGCAGATATAATTAGAAAACAATTCAATAACAATCCTACTACTATTATGGGTGTACATTTAGCAGACGACCATGCACCTGTACTTGAAGATTTAAAACAAAATGTTTTACGTCATCCAGTAGATTTCAGTCAAATTAATATTTTTGATTATGATGACAACAAGTCATATTATGAAACTTTAGGTGTTCCTGCAACTCAAATTTATGAATTATCATATAATGATAATCCGGTTGAAAAAATTGAAGAAGATATTAAATCTAAAGAAAATAAAGCTAAATTCACTATGCAAGTGGTTTCTATCAATACCAAAGGTAAATTAGATGTATCTGTTAAAACAGGTTTAATGCCTGCTAGAGAAATTGTGCTTGTTGTGACAGGTGCTGAAAAGGCAGAACTTGTTAAAAAGTTATATGGAGAAAATGGTAACTCAAGCTATGTACCTTCAGACTTAAAAGCACATCGTATGGTTAATGTACTTTTAGATGAAGCGGCAGCAGAAGGTTTACCTGAAGATGTACGTCAATATTTCACTGAACGTTTCGCATAATATTAGATTTAACGGTAATTATCCGACAGTTGTTTGATGAACCCATCTAAGCAATTGCCGGATTTTTATTTGTGTTCATTACATTTTTCGTTTATATTTTAAGAAGTGATTATTTAGAGAAAGGAATTATGAAAGTAATGCAAAACTTACATAGATATTGGAAACTTTTAATGATATTGACTGTGATATTAGGTTTGATCTCTATCAAAGGTTTTCCAATAGCATTAGGCGCACTCTACTTGCCTGTTTTATTCCGAGTAGTGAAACTACAAATGAATTTATCTAAAGGATTGATTAATGAAAGAGATCCGAAAATTTTTATTAAAAGTAACCAAAAAGGGGTTGTTATCAGTGTCGTGTGCTGCATTGCAATTACCTATATTTTGATGAAAGCGATAAGTGATTTTTACGCTGGTCTGACTGGATTTTTAGGTGCTTTAGTTGCTATCAGTCCTGTAACTCTGGCGATTAGTATTATCTTATATATTATCTCTGCAATAGCTGTAATACAAGCAGTGAAAATTCATTTTGCCAATGCACAGAATGTAGAATAATGATCAACTGAGTTTGAAACTTACAGGTTTCGGCTCAGTTTTTTGTTACAAAATGCAATTTTCAGAGCATTTTGAACCATATATGAAAGCGTTAACGCAATAGAGATTTTATTTAAAATAATTTAATGCTATACTGAGGTTAAACACCACTCATAAAGGGGAGAAAAGTCAAATGTCAGTAAGAATTGAACATGATACTTTTGGAGAAATTGAAGTACCTGGAGATAAATTCTGGGGTGCACAAACAGAACGAAGCAAACGTAATTTCCCAGTAGGTAAAGAACGTATGCCTATTGAGGTTGTTTATGGATTTGCACAATTAAAACGCGCAGCAGCTTTAGCCAATTTTGATTTAGGCAAACTTAGCGAAGCAAAAAAAGATGCGATTGTATTTGCATGTGACCGAGTAATTAAAGGGGAATTAGATGAACACTTCCCGTTAGTTGTATGGCAAACAGGAAGCGGTACACAAAGCAATATGAACGTGAATGAAGTTGTAAGTTACGTTGCGAATGACTATTTGAAAAAACACGGCAGTGACGAAACTGTACATCCAAATGATGATGTGAATAAATCTCAAAGTTCAAACGATACTTTCCCAACAGCAATGCACGTTGCTTTGTATCATGAAATTGAATCAAATCTTGAGCCAGCATTGAAGCAACTACGCGATACTTTTGAGAAAAAAGAAAAAGACTTCCACGATATCATCAAAATCGGACGTACGCACTTGCAAGATGCGACACCGATTCGTTTAGGCCAAGAAATCAGCGGATGGCGCTATATGTTAGATAAATGTGATGAATTATTAAAAGAATCCAAAGCACATTTATTAAATTTAGCAATCGGCGGAACTGCAGTAGGGACAGGTATTAATGCGCATCCTGAATTCGGTGATCGTGTTGCTGAAAAAATCAAAGAAAATACAGGTTATCCATTTGTTTCTTCAGAAAACAAATTCCACGCATTAACTTCACATGATGAAGTTGTGCAATTACATGGTTCATTAAAAGCACTTGCTGCTGACTTAATGAAAATTGGCAATGATGTACGTTGGTTAGCTTCTGGTCCACGTGCTGGGCTTGCAGAAATCAGCATTCCAGAAAACGAACCAGGTTCATCTATTATGCCAGGTAAAGTCAATCCGACACAATGTGAAATGTTGACAATGGTTGCTGTACAAGTGATGGGTAACGACACAGTTGTCGGAATCGCTGCTTCACAAGGTAACTTTGAATTGAATGTATTCAAACCAGTCATTATGGATAATACATTACAATCTATTTATCTTTTAGCAGATGGAATGAGAACATTTGATCAAAACTGTGCACAAGGTATTGAACCTATTGAAGAAAATATTGATCAATACTTAAATCGTTCACTGATGTTAGTCACTGCTTTAAATCCACATATCGGTTATGAGAAAGCAGCTTCAATTGCTAAAAATGCACATAAAAAAGGCATTACATTGAAACAATCTGCAATTGATTCTGGCTATTTAACAGAAGAACAATTTGACGAATGGATCAAACCGGAAAACATGGTTGAACCTAAAGAATAGGATACATTAAAGGGAGTCTTGGATATTATTTTGTCCAAGACTCCCTTTTTTTTCTGAATTGGCAGTAGCTATCTGAATAGAAAATGCGCTTGTTCCAAGCTTTTTTCTATCCTAGTTAGCCTTGCCGGGGCAGAACAACGAAATAATTTTAGACTATGTTATTTCTGTTCTGCTCCCTTTTTACTTATCATCTAAAGAAACGGAAATTTTTTCTTTAGTAAGCGGATGTGTGAATTCAATTTGGTGACTGTGCAATTGTAATTGTCTTAATTTAGAATCACCATACAGTGGATCTCCTAATACAGGATGGCCAATCGCTGCCAAGTGTACACGAATCTGGTGTGTGCGTCCTGTATCAAGTTTAATATCTAGCTCACATTCATTCTCTTTTATCATTTTAGAATCTAAAATATGAGTGATTGCGCGTTGACCAGTTGACGAAACACGTCTGCGATTAGCGTGAAATTTATCTTTGCCTATAGGTTGATCAATCGTTTGAGGCTTCAACGGTAGTTGGCTTTTAACACGTGCTTTGTAAATTCTAGAAATTTGGTTCTCTTCCAACATCCGATCGAGTAATTTTTTCATCAATGGATTTTTAGCAACTATCAACAAGCCGACAGTTTCTTGGTCCAAACGATGAATCGGTTCAGCATAGTCGCTGTCGAGAGTGTAAATCACATGATTCATCAAGGTATTACTTTCTTTTAAGTCATTAGGATGGGTTTTGACACCTTTAGGTTTCTTAATAATGGCAAGATCATTATCTTCATAAAACACTTCAGCATAACGGTAACTTGGCAAATAATTGCTTTTTTCATCAGGAGTCGGAATGAAAACAAGATCATCTTTATGCACTTTATCCGTTAATTTAGCTTCGTTATTATTAATTTTAATTTCTTTAGACATATTCAGTTGATGCAATTCTTTTTTCGGTAATTTAACATCTTGAAAAATTTCTCTTAAAGAATAATCATTATATTGTTCAGGTACTTTAAATTCCATAGTTTCCTGCTACTAAAAACATATTCAAACGTCATTAGAGAATTTCTCTTTTCACTGAGGTTGATTTCATTTGAAATCAGGTCTATGAACCTCTCCCAGAGCGTTACTTCCGATGTAGCCCACCGTAGTTTGAAACTTTATCTATACATTTAAATTGTGTGATAACCTTTTAGTAGTTTTCCTTTCATTGTTTTATTACACTATCACGGTGTAATCTGTTGCTTGTTTCAAATTTATACTGGCATTGATATCTCTGTCCTTCTTCATTCCGCAATGATTACAATAATACTTTCTTTGATTCAAAGGCATAGGTTGTATGTGATCGCAATCAGAACATATTTGACTGGATGGATAAAATCTGTCGACTTGGCGTAATTCAATACCATAATCTCGACATTTGATTTTCAACCATTCAATGATATAACCCAATCCAATCTGTTGAAAACTATTGGCCAATCTTTTGTTTCTCATCATGCCTTTGATGTTCAAATTTTCAACGGTAATAAATTGCGGATTGGTGCGAACAATAGAGAGTATGCCTTTGCGTTTGATATCTTTTTTAATATTTTTAATACGTTTATATAATCTTTGTACTTTCAACAACTGTTTATACCAATTGCGAGAACCTTTTTTCTTTCTGGATAATTT
Organism: Staphylococcus piscifermentans; assembly: GCF_900186985.1. NCBI lineage: Bacteria > Bacillati > Bacillota > Bacilli > Caryophanales > Staphylococcaceae > Staphylococcus > Staphylococcus piscifermentans. The sequence continues at coordinate 1,185,715 of NZ_LT906447.1, forward strand.
TCGCTGCTGTCGTTTCAAAGATTTATCAAGTTTGATGATAATTTGATTCGTTTTGAAGCTTCTGATTTTTACACCGGAGGGTGTGAATACAGCTTCTTTCAACCCTAGATCAATACCGATTCCCTCTGTCTGTTTCGGTTTGAAAATAGGGGGAGGCGGTTGATCAACTAATACCGACACATAATATCTGTCATATTCTTTAACAATGGTGGCAGATTTTATATTATTTGTGGGAATGTATCCTTTTTCTTTTAATTTAATCCATCCCAGCTTCGGCAATTGGATTCGATGTCGTTGTATATGAATGGTACCGATCAAATAATAGCTTCCGACACCCGATTTCTTATTGAACTTCGGATAACCTTTTTGTTTTTTGAAAAACGTCTGATAAGCACGATGTGCATTCATAATAGATTGTTTGACAGCTTTGCTGGCACTTTGTTTAATCCAATGTTTATCCGGATGACTTGGAAGATATACATTGTTCATCCATTTGCTGAAGGCAAAACCGTTCATGTATGATTGTCCCGTTTTATGGAAATTTTGGTTAGTTTCGATAAATTTATTGTAAATCCAACAGCATGTGCCGATGGTTTGGTTGATGGTCTGACGTTGTTCAAAAGAAGGATTGATTTCGGTTTTATATGCTCTCAGCATATTCTGCCACCCTCTTTTTTCAATGGACCAAAACCATAGATACAACCGCTAAAAACAAGGATAGTTACGGTGTTGTGTTAAAACTTCCAATTGATTTTGTAATGTAATAGGTTGCGATGGGTTCGTAGTCCGACTGTATGCTATATATATACGATTAGATGGGTAGGAAACTGCACTTCCTAATTTTCCATTTATTTCTTTAGTCTTATACATGATTGTCGCCTCAATTCAATTATAAATAGGTTTGGGTATGTCTATAAACGTTTGATTATATTTTTAGTAACTGTCCTACTCCTCCCTCAATCATTAATACTAATCATAACATAATTAGGGCATAAAAACGCTTGGAAATAAGTAGAATGCTATCGTTCATTGTGATGAGAATGTATAATAAAGTAAAGTATTGATGATAAGGAGTGTACGCATGGTCCAACCTACACGCTTAGCTTTATTAAAAGAAATAGCTGAATATTTGAATGAAGAAACTGAAATTTATGCCATGATGCACGGTGCTTTAAAGCGTTTGATTGAAGGCAGTTCATTTTCTACAGGTTGGATTTTCTTTATTAATGAGGACGGCATTCAAGAAATGGTAGCAGATTATCATCTTCCGCCATCTTTAATGAAAGAAGATTGCAAGAATATGAACGAAGGGACTTGTTGGTGTGTACAAGCCTATAATAGCGAGCGATTGACCAAAGCTTCGAACATTATTCATTGTTCCAGAATCAGTGCGGCTAATCAGAAGTATCAGGACGAATCTGCAGATATTACGCATCATGCTACGGTGCCGCTGCGCTCAGGATCTGAAAAGTTCGGGTTATTGAATGTAGCTTCTCCTAAGACAGTAAAATATTCAGAAGAAGATTTAGAGTTGTTAGAATCTGTAGCCTTTCAAATAGGTTCAACGATTAAGCGTATCGAGCTTACGAACCAAGAGAAAGAAGCTGCCAGACTTAACGAACGTAATCGCTTAGCACGCGACTTACATGATTCGGTCAACCAAATGCTTTTTTCATTAAAACTGACTGCTCATGCGGCATATGGTATGACTAAAGAACCAGTGTCTAAAAAAGCTTTTCAAACCATTGAAACGACCAGTCAGCAAGCGGTGAATGAAATGCGTGCCTTGATATGGCAATTAAAGCCTGTAGGTCTGGAACATGGACTTGTAAATGCCATTAAACGTTATTGTGAGTTGATTGGCATCGAACCTGAAATACAAGTAGAGGGTTTAATTGATTTGTCCAGCAGTATTGAAGAACATGTGTATAGAATTGTGCAAGAAGCGGTAAATAATATTAAAAAGCACACCAATACTCACCAAGTTCGTCTCAGCTTGACGCAAACTGAACATCATTTTAACGTAACCATTGCGGATGAAGGAAAAGGATTTAACTCTGACTTAATCGGTGAAACTTCACATGGTATTCATAATATGAAACAACGTATTAAACAAATACATGGACAGATTGAAATAAATTCTATAATTAATCAAGGTACAAGCATACAATTACAAATACCAGTTACCAGTAGAGATAAGGAGCATGAATGATGACGTATCGTGTCACTTTAGTAGATGATCATTATATTGTCCGGCAAGGATTAGAATTTTTAATCTCCACCATTGATGATTTATCCGTGGATGGAAGTTTTTCAAACGGAAAAGAATTCTTTGAAGCGTTAGAGTCCGCACAACAGCTTCCTGATGTTGTCTTACTAGACTTAGTAATGCCGGAAATGAATGGAATCGAAGTCACTGAAAAATTAAAAAAAGAATATCCGTCTATTAAAATATTAGTTCTCACAAGCTATGCAGACGATGAACATGTCATCTCAGCAATTAATAAAGGGGCAGATGGTTATGAGATGAAAGATGTTGAACCTGATGCGCTTATTCAATCAATACATAAGGTATTGCAAGGATCTAAAATGATTCATCCGGAAATACAAAAAGTAATCGATGATGTGGCTAAAAAACCGCATTATATAAATAAACTTTCAAACCGAGAGACCGAGGTTTTAAAAGAAATGGCTAAAGGTAAGACAAACAAAGAAATTGCTGAAACACTCTTTGTATCTGAAAAAACAGTAAAAACGCATGTCAGTCATATCTTTTCAAAATTACAAGTCACAGATAGAACACAAGCAGCTATTTATGCAATGGAAAATAAATTAATTTAATATTATTTTATAGTGGTGAAAAGCTTAATTGACAGCGATTTCACCACTATTTATTTTTAGTGAAAATCATCACAATTAAAATAATATTTCCTTTTTCTGAAAAATCTGATTATAATAGATGTAAAGGGATCAGGGGGTATGCAAAATGAAAAGTAAACATTTAACAATAAACATTGTGGTTGCACTGATTTTAGGTATTGTAATTGGTTCTATTTGTGATATTTTTGCGCAATCAAATACGGTAAAGTTTGTTGACCAATATTTCTTTAATACTGTGGGTCAAATCTTCTTAAATTTAATCTTTATGCTCGTCGTACCTGTTGTATTTGTATCAATCGTCTTAGGGGTAGTGGGAGTCGGTGATCCGAAATTATTAGGAGGAATTGGTTTAAAGACACTGGTCTACTTCTTGTGCACCACGGCCATTGCTATCACAATCGCTATTCTCCTAGCGTTAGCTATCAAACCTGGCGCTGGTCATTCAGATTTATTAAAAAGCGCAGATGTAGCTTCCTATCAAAAAACATTAGATAAACAAAATGAAGGAACAGAGGCACCTGCCAAGCAAACGTTCGATCAGACCTTGATTAACCTCTTCCCGAAAAATCCGCTTGAAGCAATGACACAAGGTAATATGCTTCAAGTCATTACGTTCTCAATTTTTATTGGAATTGGAATTATGGTAATAGGGGAAAAGGCACTAATTGTTCGACAATTCTTTGAACAATTTAATGACGTTCTGATGTATATTATTTCAATGATAATGACAGTGTTTGCGCCAATAGGAACGTTCTGTTTAGTTGCACATGCATTTACTGGAGCTGGATTTGGTGCTATTAAACAGTTAGGTTTGTATTTCATAGTCGTACTGATAGCGCTAATTTTACATTTCTTCCTCATTTATGGTGGAACCATCAAATTCATAGCTAAAGATAGTCCTATTAAATTCTTTAAAGGGTTCATTCCAGCTATTACAATTGGTTTCGGCGGTTCAAGTTCAAATGCGGCACTGCCTGTCTCTATGGAATGTACGAAAAAAATGGGCGTACGGCCAGAAATCGCTTCGTTTGTTCAACCTTTAGGTGCAACGATTAATATGGATGGCACAGCAATCATGCAAGGTGTGGCTACTATCTTTATTGCTCAAATTTCAGGAGCGAATCTTACAATTGTTCAAATTTTAACTGTTATTGTTATTGCAGTTATCGCAAGTATTGGTACAGCAGGGGTTCCAGGAGTAGGACTGATCATGCTGGCAATGGTACTGACTGCGGTAGATTTAAACCCTGCAGCTATCGGTATTATTATCGGTATAGATAGATTGCTGGATATGACCAGAACTGCAGTAAATATTACAGGGGATGCAGCTTGTGCCTTTATGATTTCTAAACAAGAAGATAAAAAGTTGGCTAAAAAAGCAAATTAAATATTAAGAGAGTGGGCGACGAAATAATTTAAATTATTATTTCTACCCCGCTCTTTTTTTGAGTTAATCACTTACTTGGGTTTAAAAGTTTCTTTTTAAGGTAAAATTAACTTAAAATAAAAAAATGACTTGAAAAAACATACAGATTCGCCATAATAGAGTATGAAGCCTTACCCCTTTAACGATAAAAAATAAATAAAATGTTTGGAAACACCGGCAATTGCAAATGCAACTCTTAATGTAGTGATTATGTTTGATAATTTAGACAATTTCGGCTTTAATGAAATACGTTAAAAATTACATTTTCACTCTTTTAATTTTGTTGATTTTGTATTAAGATGTAATTTGTGTTTCAAGAAATGTGTATAATTGCAATTTCTTGTGTCCGGTGAAATTTCACAATAGAAAGGTAGATAAGATAATGGATAGACAAAGTTTTACAGATTTAATTCAAACAAAGTTCAAGATGGTTAGAATAGAAGCAGGTTATACACAAGATACAATGGCTCAAACAATCGGCTTATCAAAGAAAACACTTGTTCAAATTGAAAAAGAACGTGTGTTGCCGAACTGGACAACTTGTGTTTCAATTTGTGCTTTATTCAGAGATTCAGATGTTTTGAACAGCACATTCGGTTGTGATCCATTAGAAATAGTACAAACAATTTCAAGAAATCATTGTGCGTATCCTAAGCACCCAACTACTAGCGACATCTACTGGGATACAAAAGACTCTCGCAACGGTTATATCTTACAAGGAAATAAAGTAAGTGAAATCTACCGCGTCTTGAATCAAGATAAACAACCTATTTTCGGTACATCTAAGTTAAGAGAAGCTGAAACTTACTTTGGAAGAATTTCTAAAGATGAATTAGTACATGCTTAAAACTTGGTAGGACATAAGTGAAAACGGAATCTCTTAATGAGATTAATATACTTAAACTATAGATGAGTAATAAAAAGATTGGTGACTGCAGAAGGTCATCAATCTTTTTTTACGATTTTAAAATTAGTCTTAAATTCAAAAATACTGTAAAATACATTGCACGAGTGTTAAATAAAAGGAGATACCAAAATGCACGCTTTATTAGTGATATTATTTATGATTGTCATTGGTGCGTTAATCGGTGGAGTGACTAATATTATTGCAATTAAGATGTTGTTTCATCCACAGCGCGCTTACCATATCGGTAAATGGCGCATACCATTTACTCCAGGTTTAGTACCTAAACGCAGAGAAGAAATTGCCTATAAAATCGGGAATGTAATTGAAGAGCATTTAATCACTGAATCGTTAATCAAAGAAAAAATCAGTTCATTAAGTGCACGCCAAGCGATTGAGAATTTTATTTCACAGCAAATACAGAAATTGAAAAGTGACGATGCAACATTGCAAAATTTTGCCCGCTATTTTGATATTGATTTAGCTCAAACCGCTGAAGATAAGTTACGCACGGTTATTGATAATAAATTAAGTCAATATTATAGCGAGCATCAACAAGAAGCGTTGAAGCATTTAATTCCTAAAGAATTAGAAGCAGAATTAGATGAAAAGGTAGAAGCGCTTACCCCGTTGCTTTGTGATCGCGCACGTATTTATTTGTCCTCAGCAAAAGGGGAGCAAGACATCTATAATATGTTAGATACATTTTTCACTGAAAAAGGTAAGATAGTCGGCTTACTACAGATGTTTATGACAAAAGAAAGTATCGCAGAACGTATTCAGCTGGAATTGATTCGTTTAACCAACCACCCGAAAGCACGTAAAATTGCGGCCCAACTGATTAGTAATGAATATGAAACCTTGAAAAACAAACCTTTCGGCGAAGTTATCGACTCAGAACAATACAACAATATTAAAGATAAGTTTACTCCGTTGATTTTATCTTATGCTGATATTTCAGGGCGTGTTCATCAACCGTTAAAAGAATTAGCACCAAACTTAATGGAGTATGTTGAGCAACACGCAGCGAGCTGGACTACGAACCTTATTGTAGAGAAAGCAGCTGAGCACCTTTCTGCAATTATGCAACAAGTTAACTTAAGCGGTATTGTTGAAGAACAAATTAATTCATTTGATTTAGATTATATCGAAAGTTTGATTATTGAAATAGCTAATAAAGAATTGAAATTAATTATGTTGCTTGGATTCTTATTAGGCGGAATTATTGGTTGTTTCCAAGGGATTATTGCATTATTTGTTTAAAGTTCGTAAATTAAGGAATGTAATAAAAGGTAGAGTTAGTTACAAATATAGATGCAAGAATTAAGCGGCGATTGAGCAATGACTAAATGTTTCGACACCGGTCTTTATTTATGTTATTGTAATGACGGCGTAGTTACACAAATATTAAGAGGAGTGAATTTAAATGGCAGTAAATTTACATGATCATGCACACAAATTAGAAGAAGCGTTAAGAAACAGCGAAGAATACAAAGCAATCAAAGATGCTTACGACAAAGTTAAAGCGCATGAAGAATCTAAAAAATTATTCGATGAGTTCCGTGAAACTCAATTGAAATTCCAACAAATGCAAATGCAAGGCGAACAAATCGAAGAAGAAGATTTGAAAAAAGCCCAAGAACAAGCTCAAGCAATTGAAAAAGACGAAAACATTGCAGAATTAATGGCTGCAGAACAACAAATGAGCCAAGTATTCCAAGAAATCAACCAAATTATTGTTAAACCATTAGACGAAGTTTATGCTGACTAATTCTGACAATTAGGTTGTATCAAAACTGCTGAATAGTGATATTCAGCAGTTTTTTTATGGTATTTTACAGGTAATGTTCTTTAGACGACAGAGTTCGAAATATGGTAAAATGAAGTGATACTTTTATACTCAATTTATCGGTTCTTACATAAAAGTTCTGTAAAAAAATAAGAGTTTTATCTCAAAAAGGAGTCTTCCGATATATGGTGAAATTTATTCATTGTGCAGACTTGCATTTAGATAGTCCGTTCAAATCACATAATCATTTAAGTCCTAATATTTATGAAGATGTTAAAAAAAGTACATACGAAAGTTTTAAATCAATTATCGACTATGCTTTGCGTGAAGAAGTCGATTTTATTGTTATTGCCGGCGATTTATTTGATAAAGAAAATCGTTCATTAAGAGCAGAAGTCTTTTTAAAAGAACAATTTAAAAGATTAGAAAAAGAACAAATATTTGTGTATCTCTGTCATGGAAACCATGATCCTTTGTCTGAAATGATTACTTCTGAATGGCCGACTAATGTTTCTGTTTTTAATAAAAATGTAGAAACATATCAAACGATTACGAAGCATGGAGAGAAAATACTGTTACATGGTTTCAGTTATCAAAATGATGAAAGCTATGAAAATAAATTAGATGAATACCCGTCCAGTCAAGGAGAAAAAGGACTGCATATTGGTGTATTACATGGTACATATAGCAAATCATCAGACAATCACCGTTATACAGAGTTTCTCTTAGAGGATTTGAATACAAAGTTGTATCACTATTGGGCTTTGGGTCATATTCATGAACGTTCGCAATTAAGTGATATGCCTCCAATCTATTATCCTGGTAACATTCAAGGCCGCCACTTTAATGAACAAGGAGAAAAGGGCTGCTTGCTTGTAGAAGGCGACGAATTGAAATTAGATGTTAAATTTATTCCAACCCAATATATTCGATTTGACGAAGTGAAAATTGAAACCAAAGCGACTTCAAAGCAAGGCATTTATGAAGTGATTCAAAAATTTAAAGACAGTGTTAGAAACCAAGGGAAAGCTTTCTACCGTATTCATTTAGAAATTGATAGCGATGCACCTGTGGCTGCGCAAGATATTGTGCAAGTAGAAGAAATGATACGTGAATATGAAGAAAACGAAACTCAATTTATCTATGTGGAAGATTTAATTGTTACTTATAAAGATGACGAATCGCGACCTATTGAACAAGAATTTTCAACTGAATTAAAAAATGATGAAACAGTTTTTGATAACGCGATGAGTGATTTGTATCTTAATCCGAAGGCATCAAAATATCTAGACAATTACAATGATTTTGATAAAACGCAATTAATAAATCGTGCAGAATCTTTATTGAAGTCGGACTTAAGAGGTGAGAAGCAGTGAGAATCAAAGCATTAGATATTTATGGCTATGGTAAATTCGTCGAAAGAAAAATTCAGTTTAATACATCGTTAACAGAAGTGTTTGGTGAAAATGAAGCGGGTAAATCAACAGTCCAAGCATTTATTCACTCAATATTATTTGGATTTCCCACAAAGCGTGAAAGCGAGCCGAGATTTGAACCGAGACTAGGGAATCAATATGGCGGTAAACTCTATTTAGTTCTAGATGATGGCCAAGAAATTGAAGTTGAACGTGTAAAAGGTGCAGCCCAAGGTGATGTTAAAGTTTATTTAGAAAACGGCGGCATTCGTGATGAAGCTTGGCTGCAGAAGAAATTGAATTATATTGATAAATCTACCTACAAAGGCATCTATTCATTTGATGTATTAGGTCTGCAAAATATCAACCGCAATATGGATGAAAACCAATTGCAAGAATATTTATTGCAAGCAGGTGCGCTAGGCTCCACTCAATTTACAACTATGCGCACACAGTTGGATGAACGTAAGAACGAACTCTATAAACGCTCTGGGAAGAATCCGATCATCAATCAGCAAATCAAGCAATTAAATGAACTGGAAAATCAAATTCGCGAACAAGAAAGTCATCTCGAATCTTATCATCGACTCGTAGATGATAAAGATAAAGCAGAGCGTCGCTTGAATCATTTGCATCAAAATTTACTTCAGCTTTCTAAAATGCATGAAGCCAAACAAAAGGAGCTCGCTTTGCATGATCAGTCACAAGAATGGAAAGCACTCGAACATGAATTGAATATAGAACCGCTTGATTTTCCTGAACAAGGAATTGAAAGATATGAGACTTCAAAACAACAAAGCGATCAATTGAAGAAAGATATTGGTTTGCGTCAAGAAAAATTAAATCAACTAAAGAGTGAAAACGAACAAATTGACGTTCCTAAAACTACGGACATAGATGCTCTGAACCAAATTGCGAAACAAGAAAACGCAGTAAGACAACAAGAAAATGACTTAAAAAGTATTAATAAAGAAATAAATGATAAAGAGCGTGAAGTGCAAAGTTTAAAATCCAATATCGGGTGGAAAGAATTTCATGCAGATGTGGATGTTTCTGAAAGTGTAAAAAGCTATGCTAGTCATCAAATCGCAGAGAAAAACGAACAAGCCTCATATATTACTCAACTTAAACGTACTTTAGAAGAACAAGAGATTGAGCAAGCAAATGTTCAAGAAGAGCAAGAAGTAGTGAAAAACGCCTTAGTTCCTGATGAAGTATTTGAAAAGAAAAAGCAATATAATCAACAGGCATTTGAACTCAAAGAGAAAAAGAATTTATACCAAAAAATGAAAGATGCTTTTGATATTGAGCAACAAGAGAGAGATCGTAAACAGAAAATGCTACGTATCACTTTTGCCATCTTAGCTCTTATCGGTGCAGGCTTAGCAGTCTTTTCTTTTGTGACTCAAACTATGGTGTTTGCAATTATCTTTGCGATTGCAGCTATAGGTTTTATTATTGGCGCTGTGATGGTGAAATCAACTGAAGTTGGTCATAGTGAAGCCTTTACTTCAGAAATAGCACAATTAGAAAAGCAAAATGCTGAACTTGAAAATAAATATGATTTAAACTTTGATCTAGATGAGCAGCATCGTTTACGTGAACAAAATCATAATATTAATAAAACACGGGAAGTGTTGGATAATAAACTTGCTTTAACTCAAGAAAAACTAGACGAAGCCGAAATCAAATATCAGCAATTAGAAGATAATATTTTAGAAATCAAATCTGATTTACATGTTTCATCTAAGATGACAGACAGCTTAATTTTAGATGCTATTAAAACAATTGAACGTGTTCAAACATTAACACATCATATAGAAGAATTGAAACAGCAACAACACAACTTGAATAGTGAAATTGAATCTTTTTATGCACATGCGAAGCGTGTAACTGAAAATCAAGTAACAGACTATAATCAGCTGTCACTATTTCATGATGTCAGACGTTGGTTAAATCAAGCAGAAGAAAATCATGCTAAATGGGCACGTAATAAAGAGAATATTGATTTACTTTCAAATGAATTAAATCAACTACAGACACGTTTAGGTGAAAATACAGCGCTGATTGAAAAGTTGTTTAATCATGTTAAAGTTGATAATGAAGAAGCTTATTATCGCTATCATCAACGTTATCAAACATATCGCAGCAACCATGCGCGTTATCATGATTTAAACAAGTATTTGGAAAATCAAAACTTTATGTATGATGATGCTTCGAAATTAAGCGAAAAAACACAAGTACAATTAGAAGATGAAAATAACTTGCTTGCACAACAAGTTGATGACTATAACCAACAATTCTTAACTTTGCAAAGCGAAGTAAGTGACTTAAATGCACAAATCAAACATATGGAAACAGATGAAACTTTAACTCAGTTAAGACATCGTTATCATATGCTGAAAAATCAATTTAACGAAAATGCGAAAGATTGGGCGAGTCTCAGCTATCTAGAATCCTTAGTAGATGCTCATATTCAACAAATCAAGGATAAACGTCTACCACAAGTGATTGATGAAGCGACAAGCATTTTCAGCCGTTTGACACAAGGACGTTATACACAAGTTACCTATACTAATGATAATGTCATGGTGAAACATGAAAATGGTCAAATGTATCAACCAAGTGAAATCAGTCAATCTACAAAAGAACTCTTATATATTGCGTTACGCTTGAGTCTGATTAAAATTCTGCGACCTTATTATTCAATGCCGATTATTATAGATGATGCGTTTGTTCATTTTGATAAACAACGTAAAACTGCTATGATGGAATATCTCAAAGAAATGGCACAAACTTATCAAGTATTGTACTTTACATGTACTAAAGATAACTTTATACCAACTAAACAAAAAGTAATCCTAGAAAAATTAGAAGAAGGAGGCAAAAAATGAGAAATGTTGAAAAGCTTCAACCCGGCGACTCAGTCGATCATTTCTTCTTGATTCACCGAGCAACACAAGGCGTTACAGCACAAGGTAAAGACTACATGACATTGTTTTTGCAAGATAAAAGCGGTGAAATAGAAGCGAAACTTTGGACAGTGTCCAAGCAAGATATGGAAGTGCTGAAACCTGAAACTATCATTCGTGCGAAAGGTGATGTAATTAATTACCGAGGTCGCAAACAAATGAAAGTCAATCAGTTTAAACTTGCTGAACCTGCAGATAATTTAGCAGCTAAAGATTTTATAGATGGTGCACCTTTAACACCAGATGAAATCAAAGAGCAGATTGATTATTTCTTATTGGATATTGAAAATAGCAAATTACAAAGAATTACAAGACATTTATTGAAGAAATATAACAACGCGTTCTTTGTATATCCAGCAGCAAGTTCAATCCATCATAACTTCGCGAGCGGCTTGAGCTATCACGTGCTTACTATGTTGAAAATCGCTAAAAGTTTATGTGATATCTACCCATTATTAAACCGCAGCTTACTGTATAGCGGTGTCATCTTGCATGATATTGGGAAAGTTAAAGAACTGAGCGGACCAGTGGCAACTTCCTACACAGTAGAAGGTAATTTGCTTGGACACATATCGTTAGCCAGCGAAGAAGTGTCACAAACTGCTGAAGAGTTAGGAATTGAAGGGGAAGAAGTGATGTTGTTGAAACATATGATTCTTTCTCATCACGGCAAGTTGGAATACGGTTCGCCTAAATTACCGATGTTGAAAGAAGCGGAGATTCTATGCTATATCGATAATATCGATGCTCGAATGAATATGTTTGATAAAGCCTTTAAAAAGACAAGTAAAGGCCAATTTACTGAAAAAATATTCGCAATGGAACATCGACAATTCTATAATCCAGAAAATCTTGATTAGACTGTATATATTAAATAAACAGGAGTTGGAACTTGATAGTGTTCCAACTCCTGTTTTTCGTTGTTCCAGTTTTAATTTTAAGTTAGATTAAGGTGTAGAAATGCCGTCGCCAGAACTGCCTTCAGCGCCACCTTCAGCACCGCCTTGAGATTGCTGTTTCAATTTATCAGCATTTAAGATAGAATCGTCCACAGCTTTTTTAATATCTCTGTCTTTAAAGTCTACTTTGTATTCTTTAAGTAAATCTTTATAAGCATCTACTAGAATTTGCGGATCTTTTTGAACTTTATTTTGGATAATTTGAGATTTCAATTTACTGCGCTCAGAAGAGAAATCAGTCGGTTTATCAGCTTTAATGATATGATAACCATAGTCAGTCTTCACAACATCAGAAATTTGTCCATCTTTCAACTTGAACAATTCTTTATCAAAAGGTTTCACCATTTGACCCTTAATAACATAACCTAAGCTGCCGTCTTTCTTAGCGCTGGCTTTATCCATAGACTCTTTCTTAGCAATTTCACCGAATTTATCTGGATTTTTCTCAACTTCTTTATGGATTTCTTCCGCTTTTTTCTTAGCTTCTTTATCACTCAAGCCTTCTTTATCTTTATCATCAGACTTAACTTTAATTAGAATATGAGAAGCCTTTTTCGTATCATCTTTTAAATCTTTATCCGAAACTTTAACTTTATCCATCAACAATTGTTTTTGATAAGCCTGAAGTTTCTTCTGCTCTTTATAGTCATTTAATGACATACCTTGTTGTTTTAACGCACTTTCAAACTGGTCTTTGCCACCATATTGCTTTTGCTCATCTTTAATCTGCTGATCAATATCTTTAGTATCCACTTTATCAGAGTATTTCTTCTCTAATAACTTACCAAGCAGAATTTCAAACGAACTATTCGCAATTTGTTCATTACCAATTTTTTTCATTACATCTGCGACTTTGACATCTCCGGCCTTAGAAGAAATTAATACATCTTCCTTCGAGTCAGTTGCATGATTTCCACATGCGCCAAGCAATACAGCGCTTGCTGTTACAGGAATCATAATTTTCTTAAATGATTTCATCTCTAAACTCCTTCTTTAAAATATAACAATGTTAATATACCATACTATACGGCTTATACAAATCAATCTCATACCCACTACAACCAAAGTACTACTGGAAAAGAAAGATTTGGAAAGAGGGGGGACATGAAAAATACCTCTAAAATTTGTTTGGTTTTTAATAAAATGAAGGGACTGAAACATCAACAAATGTTCCAGCCCCCTAGGCTATGATTAATTAAAGTGTCTGCCTGTAGTATCCTCATATTTATTCAAAATATTAAAGCCGGTACAATGTTCTTCAATATATCTGCCTTCATTAGAAAACAAAATCAGTTTTAAATACATGATATCCATTACTGAGAAACCAGCATTCAAAGCAAGCAAGAACATGAAGTAATGACCATATTCCGGAAAGGCTTGTCCTAAATAAATACAAGCTGCTGTAATGATAATAAGCGGCGACACTAAGCATATGCAGAAATAATATTTATTAATAGGATTATTCACATACAAATTATATATTGGAATCCAAGCACGTTTAGACAAACGTTTCTTTCTGAAATGTTTATAATAAGGTGCTAAGATAATTAAATGAATTAATTTGTGAATTGGATAAAGCAAGATGGCTACTAATAAAAATACGAAAAAGTAACGGTCAGTGATTTGTTTATCCGAAAAGTAAATCATAATTTCGTAACTAACTAAAAATGTAATAATCGTTGTAACTATCGCCATAAAAATAATACGCGGTAATCCGAATCTTGTTTTAATGTCGATTCGGCGAGCACATAAAAACATAACGATACCTCCTCACAATAGTCATATAAAAAGGGTTTTATTTACCGTTCTTATAACATACCTACGTATTATCTATCTTTAAATGTAAAGAGTCAAGCCTTAAATTTATAAAAATATGTAAAAAAATGAAAAGGTGACAAATCATCCAGAAAAAAGGGGAGGGAGCGTTGTTTCAGAAGAGCTAAAAAATTCGGTCAAAGCAATAATAGCTTGACCGAATGTGGAATTATCTATTTAGTTTCAGCTTTATCTGTTTGCTGTTGTGATGTTGTTTCTTCTGCTGCTTGAGATGACTGCTGATGATGAATTGTTTCTTGTTTGCCATAACCTATAGCTGTCGTTTTCGGTGTATACGGTGTAATATTTCTTTTAGCTGGACTCTTAGTAGGTTCTTGCATCACTTCAGTAATCACTTCTCCACGTTTTTGCAAGTCTTCAATATTTTCCTGAATATGATTAATATTCGGTTTAATATCCTTCATAAAGTCGCTGATTAAAGTCTTAACTTCATCTACAATCGTTTTAACTTGTTTAGATTCGACTTTAATTTGATTCACGTAATTAGAAATATTATTAGTAGACTGCTTTAATTCACGAGTACTGTTGTCGAATTCAGTTTGATTCACGTTAGACTCATTTTTATTAAAAGCAGTGACAGCAAGCCCAGCAGCAGTTCCAGCAGCTAATCCGGCTAATACACGTAGTACTCTCATATGTTATTCTCCTCGTATAATTAGTTTAATGTTCAAAATTGATATAGTATGATGATACCCTTTTTTCACACAATCATTCAAATTGAGCTTGAATCTGTTGAGCAATTTCAGCTTTTTGATCATCATCAATTTCTTCTTCGTGTGTAATCCATTTATATCCAAATCCATCGATGTCGTCTTTGTATCGAGGTAAGAAGTGGAAATGTAAGTGGAACACAGATTGGTCTGCGTATTCGTCATTATTTTGAATAATATTTAAACCATCTGGATTGAAAGCTTTTTTAATTGCATTCGCAACTTTAGGCAAGGCTACGCCAATATGTTTCATGGTTTCTGGATCTGTTTCAAAAATATTAGGTGATGGTTTTTTAGGAACAAGCAAAGTGTGGCCCTTAGTAACTTGCGAAATATCTAAAAAGGCATAAACGTACTCATCTTCATAAACTTTGAAACTTGGAATTTCGCCATCAATGATTTTGCTGAAAATTGTTTTTGACATCACAATTCACTCCTTAATTTTTATACTTAGTTTTAATTATAGCATTCAATAGGAACAACCGTCATGCAGAGGGGTAAAACTTTGGGTTTTTTCAAAGACTTTTTGGTACAATAAAACACAGTTGGAGGTTTAAGATATGACTGTAAAAGTAGAACACCTGACAGGCGGCTATGGTAAAAAGCCTGTAATTAAAGATATTAACTTCGAATTGAAGAATGGAGAAATAGTAGGCTTGATTGGTTTGAATGGTGCTGGCAAAAGTACCACAATTAAACATATGCTTGGTTTATTAACGCCAAGTTCTGGAGAGCTCTCTATTTCAGGAACAAATATTAAAGATAATATTGAAGCATATCGACATAAATTATCATATATTCCAGAGGCACCCGTTATTTATGAAGAATTAACCTTGCAAGAGCATATTGATATGACGGCAATGGCTTATGGAATAGATAAAGATACAGCGATGGAACGGGCAAATCCGCTTCTCAAAACGTTTCGCTTAGAAAATGAACTGAAGGTTTTCCCAAGTCATTTTTCCAAAGGAATGAAACAAAAGGTCATGATTATTTGCGCCTTTATCGTCAATCCCGAGTTATACATCATTGATGAACCATTTCTTGGTTTAGATCCGCTAGGTATCCAATCTATGTTGGATTTAATGGTAGACAAGAAGAATGAGGGCAGAACTGTTTTGATGAGTACGCATATCTTAGCAACAGCAGAACGCTATTGCGATCGTTTCATCATTTTAGATGAAGGCAAGATTGTAGCCTTTGGAAATCTTGATGAGTTGCGCGAACAAACTGGGTTGCATGGCCAAACTTTAGATGATATCTACATCCATGTGACACGAGGTGGTCAAAAAGTATGACAGATCATCGTGCGATTGCATTATTCAATCAAAGACGCCAAGCAATCAGCAAAGAAAAATCGTATTATAATAAATTTATATTTAATGGGCATTTTTCAATATTCCTATTAATATTACTTGGCGCTTTTATCATGGGTTATGGTAATTGGCTCAAACATATTCCAAGCGGTATTCCTTATGCCTTATTAGCAAGTATGGCAGTGGCAGCAACATCTCTATTTCCACTACGTACGTTGCTGAAAGAAGCCGATCGACTCTTCTTATTGCCGTTTGAACGTCATATGAATATTTATATCCGTTATAGTTTAATCTATAGCTACTTAGGCAGAATCCTTATTCAAGTTGCAGCGTTAATTATTTTATTTCCTTTATTTAGCAAATTAGATTCTAGCAATATACTTTATTTTATAATTTTCGCTATTACAGCTCTAATTTATCCTTATCTTGGATTACATGCAAAACTTGAATGGATACATGCAAAACTGCCTAGTTGGATTATCCTGTTACTAGAATGGATTATTTTTGCAGCAACTTATGAATTGATTTTAGGTTTACATCAAATAGCAGGGGTATTACTATTGGTTATTTTTGCGGCAGGAGCTTTGGTTTTGAAAAAGGCAAACCATCAGAAACTCTTTGCATGGGAAAAGCTCATCTCAATAGAAGAGCAGCATCACATGAACTATTACAAGTTCGTCAATATGTTTACAGATGTGAAGCATTTACGTTCACAAGCGGTACGCCGTCGCTATTTAGACTTTATCTTAACGAGACCGAGTGCTAAGCACTACAACTCTGAGCATATGTATTTGTTTCTTTTTAAACGCAGTTTCTTGCGTGGAAAAGATGCCTTTAATATTATCTTGAGATTAGTAGTGATAGCGGTCATATTAATGGTGTGGTTGTCGCAAGTATGGATTTCGCTTATTGTAGGCGGTTTATTCATGTACATTATCTTGCTGCAAACCGCTCAATTCTATACGCAACAAGCTTATGGCTTATGGCCGCAAGTTTGGCCGGTACCTGAAGAAAATGTCATAAAAGGATATGCACAGTTCTTATATCACATTATGTTCGCTATAGGAATTATATTAGGTATCGTATATATTATTTTATTCCCGGCACAATTATATGCGGCACTTATTTTCTTTATAATAGGGTGGCTTACTATCCGAAATATAGTTAAAAAGCTGAAATATCAAGAAACATTATTACGCGATTAAAAAATAACGCCAAATTAACTTTCTAAAGTTAATTGGCGTTTTTTAGAATATTAATTAATATTATTGATCATCAACGGGATAGAGATAACGTTCAAAGTAACTTGAATGTTGTCCACTTGAGCCGAAGAATTGAGATAGAGCTGCTTTAGAGAAATTCTCTTGATAAACAGATGATTCTTTAAAGTCTTCATATGCTTGACGCTCTGAAAAACCGAAATAAATTTTATAAGTTGTGCCTTTATCCGGTTTTAAGAAACGATAGCATTTGAAACCTGGAAACTTATCAAAGTTTAAGGATAAACTTTGCAAACGTTTCTCTAATTGATAAGCATGATTTTCTGCAGTAGGAATAAACACTACAGCGAAGAAGCCATCTTCTTCCAAATCATTAACGCTGGAAAGAATTTCATATGTGAGCGGTTCTTTCAAAGCGCTTGGCATATCCGTTTCTTCGAAAATTAATGATGTGTCTTTTGCTGAATATAAATATAAATGATGGTCTGGATGGTTAAGTCTGATTTGATTGAGGTATCCGAAAGTACCATAAGATGCATAAAATTTCATGGTAAATTCCCCCTTTTCTCTTAATTATACGACGAATACGTCTTTAATGCTAGCGCATACATATTTGCTAGTATGTATATTATATCTTAATACCACAGAATAATGATATAAAAACAAATGAGTTTCATAAATATAAACTGAAGATTTCCTGAGTATGTAGAATGAGAGTAACGCTTAAGTATGTCATAATGAAGAATGTATGTTTTAAAATGAAACGAAATGAATTTTCAGTATGTCATTTTTATGACATTTAAAAGGTTTAAAATACGTATATTCTAGTGATATGCTATGATAGATTAGAATGATTTTATTGTGGGAGGATACCGAGGTGCATAGTAAAAATAATACAATTTTAAAAATGATTAAGGGAGAAGAGGTAGCGCATACACCCGTGTGGTTCATGCGTCAAGCCGGCAGATCTCAACCGGAATACCGCGCCTTAAAAGAGAAATACTCGTTATTTGAAATTACACATCAACCTGAATTATGTGCCTATGTTACACATTTGCCTGTTGATAACTATCAAACTGATGCAGCGATACTTTATAAAGATATTATGACGCCGCTTCAACCTATTGGAGTAGATGTCGAAATTAAATCTGGAATCGGCCCTGTCATCAGTAATACCATTAAAACAGTTCAAGACGTTGAAAAGTTGGGACAGATTGATCCTAAACGTGACGTCCCTTATGTATTAGATACAATCAAACTGTTAACAAAAGAAAAATTAAATGTGCCATTAATCGGTTTTGTCGGCGCACCGTTTACTTTAGCCAGCTACATGATTGAAGGCGGACCTTCTAAAAATTATCACTTTACTAAAGCAATGATGTATAGAGACGAAGCAACTTGGTTCGCTTTAATGGATCATTTAGTAGATATGTCGATTGCTTATGCAAGTGCACAAATAGAAGCGGGTGCTGAACTCATTCAAATCTTTGATTCATGGATTGGGGCATTAAACGCAACAGATTTCAAATATTATATTAAACCATCAATGGAACGCTTGATTAAAGGCATTAAAGCGCAACACGATGTACCGATTATTTTATTTGGAGTGAATGCAACACATCTTATTGAAGAATGGAATAAATTGCCGATTGATGTCTTAGGAATTGATTGGCGCACTACAATCAAAGAAACTTCAGATTCAGGCGTATCTAAGACAATACAAGGCAACTTAGATCCTTCTTTATTATTAGCACCTTGGGATGTTATACAACCACGTTTAGATAAAATATTAGATGAAGGTATGCAGCACGGAAAACATATTTTTAATTTAGGACATGGGGTATTTCCTGAAGTAGATCCAGCTACTTTGAAAAAAGTGACTGCTTATGTTCATGACTATACTCAAAGAAAGTAAGAAAAATGAATGGTAAAGGAAGGGTTTAAAATGACTAAAACAGTTGGTCTATTAGTGATGGCTTATGGAACGCCATATAAAGAAAGTGATATAGAGGCGTACTATACAGATATACGTCACGGCAAAAAACCTTCACCTGAAGAAGTACAAGATTTAAAAGACCGTTATAAATTTATTGGGGGCATTTCTCCTTTAGCCAAAATTACAGATGCTCAAGCTGAAGCGTTAAGAGATAAATTGAATGTCATGTATAAAGACCAAGACATAGAATTTAAATTGTATATTGGATTAAAACATATTCATCCTTATATCGAAGATGCATTGAAACAAATGAACGAAGACGGTATTAAAGAAGCAGTTACAATTGTGCTTGCTCCGCACTTCTCTAATTTTTCAGTGGGTTCTTACGATAAAAGAGCTAATGAAGAAGCGGAAAAATACGGTATTCAGCTGACACACGTAAAAAGCTTTTACCAACAACCGAAATTCATTCAATATTGGGTGAAAAAAATTAATCAAACTTTGACTGAGATACCTGAAGAAGAACATGACGAGACGGTTCTAGTTGTTTCAGCTCACAGCTTGCCTGAAAAAATGATTATGGAATCACACGATCCATATCCTGATCAACTCACAGATACTAAAAACTTGTTAGCAGAGTTATCGAATATTGAACATACTGCACAAGGTTGGCAGTCAGAAGGAAACACAGGTACACCATGGTTAGGGCCTGATGTTCAAGATTTAACACGCGAATTATATAAAGAATATGGCTATAAACATTTTATCTACACACCAGTGGGCTTTGTGTGCAACCATTTAGAGGTGCTTTACGATAACGATTATGAGTGTAAAGTAGTGTGTGATGAAATCGGCGCAGTTTACCATCGACCACCTATGCCGAATACTGATGATTTATTTATCGGTGCTATGGCAGACGAAGTCTATTCAGTTTTTTCAGTGAAAGAAGAGGATAAGCATGACTAAGCGAGTTGCAATTATTGGGGCAGGCATCACAGGCTTGTCAGCAGCATACTATCTAAAAAAAGAATATCCCGAGTACACTGTAGACGTGCTAGAAGCAACGAATCGTGCCGGCGGGAAAATACAAACTTATCGTAAAGATGGATATACTATTGAGTTAGGTCCAGAATCGTATCTAGGCAGAAAAAAGATTATGACTGAGCTAGCAGAAGCAATTGGTTTAGGTAATGATTTAATAACTAATCAAACAGGACAATCTTATATCTATGCCAACAATCGTTTGTATCCAATTCCAGGCGGTTCTATCATGGGGATTCCTACTGATGTTAAACCATTTATCAGTACCAAATTGATTTCTGTTAAAGGCAAAATTCGAGCAGCTATGGATCTTGTTAAGAAACCGGTTGAGATGCCGAAAGGGGATATCTCTGTCGGTGACTTTTTCAGAGAACGATTAGGTGATGAAGTGCTTGAAAACCTAATTGAACCTCTGATGGGCGGTATTTATGGCACAAACATTGATGATTTGAGTTTAATGAGTACATTTCCAAACTTTAAAGAACGTGAAGAACAATACGGCAGTTTGATTAAGGGAATGCGCTATGAGAAACAACTCAGACAGAATCAGAAGAAATTATATCCTGGTGCACCGAAAGGCCAATTCAAACAGTTCAGACACGGTTTGACGTCATTCATCGAAGCATTAGAAAAAGCTGTATCTGAGCAAGGAACTGAAATTAAATTCAACACTAAAGTAGAAGACATTATCGGTTCTCAACGCGGCTATGATATTGTTTATAATGGTGAAAAACATTCCTATGATGGCGTATTAGTGACTGTTCCGCATCAAACTTTTATGCAATGGTTCAGTGAAGATCCAGCACTAGATTACTTCAAAACGATGGACAGTACTTCAGTTGCCACAGTAGTATTGGCTTTTGATGAAAAAGATGTTGAAAATACTTATGATGGAACTGGATTCGTAATTGCTAGAACATCGGATACACGCATTACTGCTTGTACTTGGACAAGTAAGAAATGGCCGTTTACTACACCTGAAGGCAAAGTGCTGCTCAGAGCGTATGTAGGTAAACCAGGAGACCATATCTTAGAAGAAATGACGGATGAAGAAATTGTTTCTACAGTGAGAAAAGATTTAAGTCAAATGATGACTATTAAAGGCAATCCTGAATTTACGATTGTAAATCGTTTGCCTAAAAGCATGCCACAATATCATGTAGGGCATATAGACCATATTCGTCAAATCCAAGAACATATACGTCAAACGTATCCGCATTTACGCATTACAGGAGCAGGCTTTGAAGCAGTTGGATTACCGGATTGTATTCAACAAGGAAAAGATGCAGTAGAAGAGTTGGCTCAAACGATTAAGTAAAATAAATACAATTTGTGAATGTTCTGAAAATTGTATTGACCTTTGAAAGTTATGAGCTTAATCTATTGCTATTAGAAATTCAATCTTGTTTGAGAATAGTATCTTGTAATAAAAATAGATAACCAAAAATGACCTGAAAACAGGTTCATTGTAGAGATGCAACAAGATGAACCTGAGGATTCAGGTCTTTTCCTATTGAGTGAGAGGTGAGCACAATGACTAAAATTATTTTGATTCATGCACAAGGCGCAGATGCGCATTCCAATTGGTATGAATGGTTAGAACAATCCTTGAAATTAGAAGGGTATGATATGAATATTTGTAATATCAAACATTCAACTCCTGTCAATATGGATGAGTGGTTAGACCAACTCAATGAACAAATTGACATTGAAAAGCATGATACGTACTTTGTTACCCACGGATTCGGAACTTTAGCAGGTTTGAAATATCTTGATGTCCATACAGAAAAACGTATAGAAGGTTTTTTCAGTATTGCTGGATATGGTCCAGAAGCTAAAGATGTGGCTCAGAGTCTTCAAGCAAATGATGTGACATTAGATTATGAAAGTTTGAAAGATAGAATCGACTACTTCTACGGTTTATGTTCAACTGATGACCCTTATGTTCCGTATAAAGATACTGAGGAATTGATTGACAAACTCGGAGGAAAAAGCCGTGTCATCAAGAATGGCGGACATTTTACTACAGATGACGGATATGATACATTTTTAGCACTTAAAAATAATATGATGAAAAGAATATCGAGATAGAGAGAGAAGCGGGACAGAAATAACTTTAAATAATGTTATTTCGTTGTCCCGCTTCTTTTCGTACGATGAGTTTAAAGTAAAACTGTCGAGACTCGGGTTGGTTGCCTATATACTTTGCCCAGACTCTCACCTTCACCAACTATCACTACAAAATTGTTCGTTATATATTATCCAAAGAAAAAGGATTGAGACCTCTATGGAAGTCCCAATCCTTCTTCTTTATGTGATGCTCAACATACGATCTAAACTTTCTTTCGCATATTTAGCTGTTTCTGCATCAACATTAATAATATTATCTTTGTTGCCATCTAAAATTTTATCTAAACACCAAGCTAGGTGAGGCAAGTCGATTCGATTCATAGTCAAACAAGAGCACATCAACGGATTAAGTGAATCGATAGTAATATCTTGGTAGGTTTCTTTCAAACGATTGACTAAATTCATTTCCGTGCCGACTAACCAGCGTGACCCTTTAGGCGCGTTTTTAATTGTTTCGATGATATAACGTGTAGAACCAGCATAATCAGCAGCTTGAACGACTTCGAATTCACATTCTGGATGAACAATAACATTGATTTCAGGGTCGCGTTCACGTGCTAAATCAATATGTCCTTTATGGAATTTTTCATGGACTGAGCAGTGGCCTTTCCATAAAACAATACGTAAGTCTTCTAAATTGCCTTCATAAATTAGTTCTTTTGCAATCGGATCCCAGACAGCCATTTGTTCTAGTGGAATACCTAAATCATAAGCAGTATTTCTTCCTAAATGTTGGTCAGGCAAGAAGAGAATGACTTTACCTTGCTTCAAGGCCCAGTCTACTACTGATTTTGCATTTCCGCTGGTAACACAAGAGCCGCCGTGTTCACCGACAAATTTCTTAATTGCTGCTGTAGAGTTTACATATGTTAATGGCAAGATATCTAAATTGAACTGTTCAGTTAAGACATCATAACCATGTAAAGCTTGTGTGATATTGGCCATATCTGCCATAGAACAACCTGCTGATAAGTCTGGAAGATAGATATCTTGTGAGTCGCTTGTTAAGATATCAGCTGTTTCAGCCATGAAATGCACACCGTTGAAAACAAAGTATTCAGCAGCTGTATTTTCTTTACAGATTCTTGCTAATTCTAAAGAATCTCCTGTGATATCAGCAAATTGTACTACTTCATCTTTTTGATAATGATGCGTCGGCATAAATAAACGATCGCCGAGCTCGTCTTTAATATTTTGAATATGATTCTCTAATTCCTCTTGTGACATTTGTAAATATTTTTCAGGAATAGATTTTGACACAGACAACATAGGGTTAAACATTTAAATCACAACCTTTGCAGAAATATCGAGCGCGTTTTGCGCATAGAATAGGGAACCCATTGAGATATAGTCGACACCTGTTTCAGCATATTCAACTATGTTTGATTCATTGATGTTTCCAGATGCTTCTGTTTGAATGGCTTCAGGCACTAGACTGATATGTTCAGCAATCCATTCAGGTTTTTGGTTATCGAACATAATAATATCTACATTATTCGAAATGGCAGTTTGCAACATGTCTTCATTTTCAATTTCAACTTCTATTTTATCCATTGGTCCTACAACTTTTTTGGCATTTTCAATGGCTGCATCCATTGATTTGCTGAAGGCGATATGATTATCTTTTAACATTAAACCGTCATTAAGCGAACGACGATGATTGAATCCGCCGCCAACAGTAACTGCAAATTTTTCAAAGATACCAAGTCCAGGAGTTGTTTTACGTGTATCTACAAGACGCGTAGAAGTATGTGCAATTTTATCGGCAATGCGTCTTATTTTAGTAGCAATACCTGACATACGCTGAATCAAGTTCAATACAATACGTTCCATTGTTAATAGGACATAGACCGGACCTTTGATGTGAGCAATAATATCTTCAGGATGGATGCTATCTCCATCTTTTACTTTTAGTGAAATTTCAACCGTTGAATCTAATAATTTAAAAGATTCATTGATAATAGCCTCACCACAAAAAATCCCGGTATCTTTAGATTTTAGTGTGAGTGTACCAATTTGTGTCTGATCAAAGATGTGTGTTGCTAAGTCCCCGTATTGGTTATCCTCAATGTAGAATTGAGTGATTTTCTCGCGTACGAGTAATGGATTTAACATTTTCCTTGCCTCCTGATTTAAGTTCTACAACTTGCTTTTGCCAACTGTTATTTTGAGTTGGAAAATCTGTTCTATAATGCACGCCTCTAGATTCGTTACGTTCAATGGCTGATGTACAAATCAATTGCAGCATTTTAACCGTACAGTAACGCTGCCAAGCTGATTTGGTAATATTTTCTGTAATAGGTGCATCCGTCAGAACGTCTTGAATTTTTTCCAAGTAAGTTTTCATTTGAACTGCATTTCTTTCAACACCTAAGACGTCAAAGCTTTGATGTTGCAAAGTTTGAGCATCTGCTTCGGTAATTACAGGTATTTGAATACTGTGTTGGAAATGTATCGGGTCAATAGGACGGATAGTTCGGTTGACTTTATCCGCTGCTAAAGCACCCATAACGAGTCCTTCGAGCAGCGAGTTGCTTGCTAAACGATTTGCACCATGGAAGTTGGTACAAGCTGCTTCTCCGACAGCATAAAGATTTTCATAAGCTGTTGACCCATCGACTTTAGTTTGAATACCTCCAACCGTATAATGCGCACCAGGTGTCACAGGTATAAGTTGTTTCAACATTGCTCCTGGATAATGTTTTTGCACTGCTGCATAAATAGTAGGGAAACGTTCAGGGAAATGAGGAATTGCCTGGATATTTAAGAAACATTCATGTCCCTCTTGTTGCTGATGGTATAACGCTCTGCTTGTAACATCGCGAGGGGCTAAACTTTTCATAGGGTGCAATTCATCCATAAATTGTTTGCCAGTTTCGTTTACCAATATTGCACCTGCACCTCGAACAGCTTCAGAAACTAAACTGAATGCTTCTTTAGGCTTCCCGAGCAAGGTAGGGTGAAATTGAATCATTTCCATACTTTCTAGTGTCAACCCGTGATGTAAGGCCAAGATAGGGCCTGATGCTAATGAGTGGGGAATATTGGAATTAGTTGTAAACACATTATTAATTCCGCCAGTCGCTAAAACCACAGCATCTGCTTCGATACTTTCTAAATTATTATTACAATCTAAAGTTAAAACACCGCAAATCTCATTTGCTGTGTTAGTTAATAAATCGATAACTTCTGTTTCTTCAATAATAGATAAGTTTGGATGGTCTAAATGTGCGACCATATGTTGAGCGATGAATTTACCTGTCTGATCTCCGCCAGCATGCAAGATTCTAGGTTTACAATGTGCTCCTTCCATTGCATAATCGAGTTCTCCTGATTTGGAGTTTTTATCAAAAGATAAACCTTCATCAATTAACTCCTGAATAAAAGGGTAACTTTTAGTAATGACTTCTTGAATCACTTCAAAATCACCCATCTCAGCACCAGCTTTAAATGTATCAATACTATGAGCTAAGCCGTTATCACTTTCATTTTTAGAAAAACAGATACCGCCTTGCGCAAAGTTACTATTATTCTCAGTAAGTTGATCTTTAGTTATGCAAACGACTTCAATATCATGATTTAAATGACGAATGAATGAAAGGGCGGCAATTCCACTTCCGACAACAATTACCCGTCTCATGTTTACACCTCTATTTACATTAGTATATACAAATATGTTAACATGTATGTATGCAATGATTTTGTCATATAATTAAGATAAATGCAAGTGGGGGAAGCAGTATGATTTATTTAGATAATGCATCGACAACCAAACCAGCAGAAGAAGTGTTAGAGATTTATCAAGAAGCACAGAAGGCTCTATTTTTTAATAGTGAGAGTTTGCATGCTGGTGGCGAAATGGTGCGAGAAGCTTTGGATTCTAGCAGAAAGTATATACAGAAAAAATTTAATACTAAAAAAGAAGTGCTCTTTACTACGAGCGGTTCACATGCCAACCAAATAGCCATCACTACTTATTTGCAACAAGCACCTGAAGGCAGAGTAATTGTATCTCCGTATGAACATCCATCTATAGCTGCGGCGCTAGAACCTTTTTCAAAGCAATTTGAAATCCTTGAGATGCCTTTAAATCAAAAAGGAGAGATTGATTTAGCAGGTTTAGCTGAATTAATTACAGATGAAACTGTGCTATTAATCGCGCAGCATGTGAGTTCGGAAACCGGGTATATCTTACCCGTGCATGAAATAGCAGCTATGGGAGCGGAACAAAATATTCCGGTGCATGTAGACGGTGTTCAAGCTGTACATAAGATAGCAGACATGCATATCGATGATTTTACTTCTTACACTTTCTCAGGGCATAAATTTAATGGGACAAAGGGAAGCGCTGCTTTATTGATTGATCATAAATCCTTAAGACCGACAAATATTCACTATTTTCATGAAGAAGGTACTAGAAATGGGACATTAGATGTACCTAGTATATTGGCGATGACGAAGGCACTCTCTTTAGATGCGGACATTGCGCATTTGGAAAAAATTTATCAACATGCATTAACACGTGCAGTAGATGCAAATTTTACAGTTCTAAAATATAATCATCATGCACCTCATATTATTGGCTTATTAACGCCGCATTTTGAAGGGCAATATATTATGCAGACACTATCAAGCCGTAATATTTGTATCTCAACTGGTACGGCATGCGGTCATGGTTTATTGCTAAGTGATGGATTAATGCATAAAATAAATGATGAACACCAAGAAGCAGATCAATATATCAGAATTTCATTTTCAAAAAATACACAGATTAATGAAATAGATCAGTGCTTTGAACAAATAGAGACTATACTAAAAGGGGTGGCCTTGGATGAGCCAAGCTGATGAAAGAAGAGCAGAAATTGTTGAACTGCTTAAAATGACAAATGAACCGATTAAAGGGTCCGAATTGAGTCAACGATTCGGAGTCTCTCGTCAAATTATCGTGAAAGATATTTCACACTTGAAAACGAGAGATTATGCAATTAAGTCAACGAGTAAAGGATACTTTTTAAATATTGAACCGCAGGGGAAGACACATAAACGATTAGTGATGTGTCAACATGATTTTGATGAGATGGAAGCGGAACTTTCTATCATAGTTGAAAATGGCGCTATGATTGATGACGTATCAGTGGAACATCCAGTATACGGCAACATCCGGGCTGAACTCATGATAGAAACACCTGAAGATATTCAAGTGTTTATTGAAGAAATGACGAAATTTAAAGGAACGATGTTAGCACAGTTGACAGATGGAATTCATCTGCATACACTTTCTGCTGATACTGAAAAAATTCTTGAAAATGCAGTTGAAGATTTAGAAAGGCAAGGATTTATTGTAGGGACAGAAGAACCAACTAAATAATAAGTGACTGTGTACTGCACCCCTAAAGTTGAACCTGGAAAATTCAACTATAGGGGTGTTTATTTATGGTTTGGTATGCTCAAGTTCATAATAAAATAACTGAATTGCATTTAAATTCAGAGTATTAAAACTTTTATATTGTAGGTAATTTACTTTGTTTTCGAAATACTAATGATATATAATATATATCGAAATACTCGGAATTGAGGTGTTATCGGGAAATGGAATTTATGGATATATTTAAGAAGTGGGCACCAGAATATGATGCTACTGTAAGTGGAGAGAACGAAGAATACAGAGATGTTTTTATCAATTATTCAGAAATGTTGAATGAATTGGCAAGCACAGCAGAAGGTAAAGTACTTGAAATCGGGGCAGGTACTGGAAATCTGACTTTGATGTTGAAAGATAAAGGCAATGAGGTATCAGCAATTGATCCGTCTGAGGATATGCGTGCAGTTGCCAATGAAACTAAGCATTTAAATGTGCAGTATGGTCATTTCTTCGACATACCATTTGATGAATCATTTAACTATATTGTAACTTCATTCGCATTTCATCATGTGAAACCTGAAGAAAAGGCAGGAGCAATCCAAAATATGATGAATGCTTTAACAGCGGATGGTAAGTTGTTGATTCTAGATACAATGTTTGAAAGCGAGAAATATAAGCAAGATTTAATTCATTACTATAACAACAAAGAATACTTCAATTTAACTGAGGATTTACAAA
Organism: Staphylococcus piscifermentans; assembly: GCF_900186985.1. Taxonomy (NCBI): domain Bacteria; kingdom Bacillati; phylum Bacillota; class Bacilli; order Caryophanales; family Staphylococcaceae; genus Staphylococcus; species Staphylococcus piscifermentans. Next base: position 1,214,349 of record NZ_LT906447.1, read on the forward strand.
CAGAATATTATACGTATATTGAAGATTTGAAAGCCATAGTAAAAGATTTAGGTCTCAATTTAGAAATGGTACAAAAAAATAAATTTGCATGGTTAGCTACAATTTCAAAATAAAAAATGAATCATATTAATTCGTAAGGGATGGGAACACTATTGACGATGTTTCAATCCCTTTCTTTAATTTAGTAAGTAAATTGTTGATGTAAAATTAAAATGATAATGTTTTTTAAATGAATTACAGACGAAAAACGGCTTAATTTATTGTCATTTGCTCACTAAAAATAAAGATTTATAGTAATTATATATTTATTACACTAATTTCTTTTAGAATGTGCTTGACGCAAGAAGGGAAAGTTAATATACTAGTTATTGTCTTGAAAAAAGAAATTAACAAGTTTCAAACCAACAAAACAAAATTCACATTTTGTTTAAAAAGATTTGACATTGCTTAACAATGTATGGTATATTAAATAGGTAGTCAAATTTACTAATACTATTATCGCGGGATGGAGCAGTTCGGTAGCTCGTCGGGCTCATAACCCGAAGGTCGGTGGTTCAAATCCGCCTCCCGCAATACATATTTTTTCTTAGGTCTCGTAGTGTAGCGGTTAACACGCCTGCCTGTCACGCAGGAGATCGCGGGTTCGATTCCCGTCGAGACCGCCATTTTAATAATACGGTTCAGTAGCTCAGTTGGTAGAGCAATGGATTGAAGCTCCATGTGTCGGCAGTTCGACTCTGTCCTGAACCATTCTTTTAAACTTTGTCTGGCGGTTGTGGTGAAGTGGTTAACACATCGGATTGTGGTTCCGACATTCGTGGGTTCGATTCCCATCAACCGCCCCATAATCGTTAATGCGGGTGTAGTTTAATGGCAAAACCTCAGCCTTCCAAGCTGATGTTGTGGGTTCGATTCCCATCACCCGCTCCATTATTTGATTATTCCACAGTAGCTCAGTGGTAGAGCTATCGGCTGTTAACCGATCGGTCGTAGGTTCGAGTCCTACCTGTGGAGCCACGGCTCCTTGGTCAAGCGGTTAAGACACCGCCCTTTCACGGCGGTAACACGGGTTCGAGTCCCGTAGGAGTCATTCAATCAGAAACGAAGTATCGTTTCTGATTTTTTATTTAATTACATATATTATGTATGGAGAGTTGTCCGAGCTGGCCGAAGGAGCACGCCTGGAAAGTGTGTAGGCGCCACAAGCGTCTCGAGGGTTCGAATCCCTCACTCTCCGTTAAATTTAAGCACCTTTGCTTTCAATGTTTGTAACATGAGAGCATGGGTGCTTTTTGAATAGGATATTAAATCATTAGTGTTGTAGAGATTTATAGTGGATATGCAGTGATAGAGTGAGTTTACATTTTTTCGGCCGATGTTGACGTTTATTAAGTGTGAAGGAATTGGAATAGGACGTAATCTAGACACAAGATTTCGGGAAGTGTCTAGAAAAGGGTATAATCTAGACACAAGAATTGGAGAAGTGTCTAGAAAAAGCTATCAAAACCCAAATGTAAACATTCACTAACACAACTCCATATTCAAAATTATTAATAATACGTAATTTCGTTAAAAAAATAAAGGGATTGGACATAATTTTGTCCAATCCCTCTTTTTTAACCGACAGTAGCTATCTGAATAGAAAATGTGCTTGTTCCAAGCTTTTTTCTATTCGAGTTAGCCTTATCGGGGCAGAACGACCAAATAAATTTTGATTAAAATTATTTCTGTCCTGCTATCCTCTAAAATAGTTATTTTTTGTTTTTACGGTTTAAGAACTACTTTGATGTTATTATCTTTCTTTTTATCGAAAATTTCATAAGCTTCTTTAACATCTTCTAGCGGCATTGTATGAGTGATGATTTCAGTTGGATCAAAAACTTCGTCTTTTATCATGTCATACAATTTCGGCATGAGGTGAATAACTGGTGCTTGACCGCTTTTCACTTGAACATTTCGATTGAAAATTAAGTCTAAAGGATAATTGTCTGCCGGAGTTCCATAAATACCTGTAAGTTGAATTGTACCGAATTTTCTTACTGACTCAGCAGCTGTAATAATAGGGCTGATGTTACCTCTTTCATTTGAGTTAGGTCCTGGTTTGGAATCTTCTTGAATAGCTTGTCCATCCATTCCTACACAGTCTATAACAACATCAGCGCCACCGCATGTTGTTTCATGTAAGAGTTTGCCTATATTATCTTCTTTTGAAAAATTGTAAACTTCAGCACCATTATATTGTTTAGCGTGATTTAATCTATGTTCTACATTGTCGATACCGATCACACGCTTAGCACCTTTTAATTTAGCGAATTTTTGCGCCATAAGTCCAATTGGTCCGCAACCTAAAACAATTACAGTATCTCCGGATTTGACGCCTGCATGTTCAACACTCCAGTATGCAGTTGGTGCAACGTCAGATAAAAATAATACTTGCTCATCTTTTAAATCACTATCAGGTACTTTGAAAGATGAGAAATCGGCAAAAGGTACTTTTAAATACTCTGCTTGACCGCCCCAATGATTTCCGTGCATAATGTTCCCAAATCCAAATAGTCCGCCATTATCCATTTTCCAACTGGCAGGGGAAGGATTTGAATTATCACATTGGGATTCCATTTCATTCTTACAATAGAAACATTCACCGCAGCCAATATTGAAAGGAATGACTACTCTGTCTCCTTTTTTCAACGTTTTAACATCTTTACCAACTTCTTCGACGATACCCATTGGCTCATGACCTATAACAAATCCAGGATCCATAAACAAATCACCTTGGTGATATAGATGTAAATCAGAACCACATATACCTGATGCTGTTATTTTAATAATTGCATCAGTTGATGCTTCTATCTTAGGATCTTCGACTTTGCGAACTTCCATATTTTTATGACCTTGATAAGTAACTGCTTTCATTGATAATCACTCCTTTTGTAGTTACAAAACTACCCCTTAACTTCAAAAAGAAAACTATTTTTGAAAAATAAATAATAGAAAATTCGAACAAAAAAGGTTGTGTCTATTAGGAATTTTAAAATATTTGCTCATTTTTAATCAGAAAATTATCACGCCTAATATTTTACAAACAGCAGGAATTCTTATATAATTTAGTTTAGTTAACTAAACTAAAAGAGGTGACTAACTTGTCTGAAAAAGTTACAGAAGTTAAGCATAAAGGTAATAAAAGTAAGAAGTTTAAAGTAGGAATTGGTGCTGTAATTGCTTGTTTTGCATTATATGCGGTAGCAGGTTTAACAACATTCTTACCAATTGGTTTGAAGGTAAAAGGGATGATTATAGGTGGAACAATTATTGTTGCGGAATCATCCATGTTACTTGCTATAATATTATTAGGAAAAGAAGCCGTGAATAAATATAAAAGTAAATTGAATCCTAAAAATTGGTTTAAGAAAAAAGGAAGTGAAAAAACGAATGGAAAAGACGAGTATAACGAATAATCAAGAATTAAAAGAGTCGTTAAGCTTCAAAGAATTGACCAGAGCAATTAATAAAATAGGCGAAGATTTATATATTCATTTCGAAAAAGAAGAAAGAAAATATCAAAATTTCGATTTGAATAACCAACAATACGTTATTCTAACATTAATCATTCAAAATCCTGAATATAAACCGAGTGAAATTGCTAAAATTATGAACATATCTAAAAGTGCAATTAGTCAACAGTTGGTAAAGCTAGAGTCTAAAGGATTTATAAAACGGTATAGACTAGAAGAAGATAAGCGTTCATATGGTATAAAACTTAATGAAAAAGGCCAACAGTATAAAAAAGAAATGGAACGGTATTATGATAGTGTCTATCAAAAATATAAAGAACAATTCAGTTATGATGAGTTAGTTGAAATTTATCAAGCTGTCTCGAAATTAAAACAAGTGCTTTGAATAAGAAACCACAGTAGTATGAAAGTTTACACCGCTGTGGTTTCTTACTTTATTTGTGATTACTAGATTCTTTTTCCTCAAGTTCACCTATTGAAATAGGTTGATTAATCTCACTCACACTTCTTTGGCTGAAATGATACATTTTTACCATAGCCGGTTTTGATAAAGCTAAAAAAGATAAGAACGTTGCGATGAAAGAAAAATGTGTTACATTCAGTACAAATAATAATGGTATGAAAATTAATGCAAATAGTGCTGAAAAGATTACAATAGGTAAAATTTTCAAAAGAATTTTCTTGATTCTTCCTCTCATAAGTCTTGATAATAAAAATAATACCAAGCCTATTAACAATAATGGAATAATAATAGTTGTTAACGTAGCAACATAAGCATTGGCATAACCTTTCCAATCTAAATGAATAAGATAATACATGGAAGAATTTTTCGGTACATCTAATTTAAATAAGTTGGTGCCATAGTTAATATAAAGAAAATAAACGATAATAAAGACGAGAAGACAAGTTATCACATACTTCAAATAATATGTAAACGGTTTAGATTGATTAGAACGCAATTGGATTTCCTCATTTCACGAAAGTTATTTTTTAATTATCCTATAAATTAAGTTGCATGACAATGCAGTTGGTTAAGGACACATCAGACTTTTTTACGAGGTTTATTTTTTTCAGAAATGGTATAATTAATGTAATAACTAACAATTACTTTACTAAATAAAAATGGAAACAAGGTGATTACACATGAGAAGATCCGACCGAAATAATCGTGACTATGACGAGGGCAGAGAACACCGCCGTGATGAAGATTATCGTAGACGTCAAGATGATTATCGAGATGAAGATTATCGCAGACGTCCTGAAGATTTGAGAGAAGATGAATACCGTCGTCGCTCAGATGAAGATGGCCGTTATTATAACGAGCGCGATTATCGCAGAGAACGTATGTTAGAAGAGGAAAATCGCAAAAGCAACAAAGGTAAAAAATGGTTGGCTGCGATAGTAGTGATTTTATTAATTGTAGTAGCTATCTTTATTGTAAGGAATATGATGCAGCCGAAAAATGATGACCAAACTGCAAATCAGAATCAGCAATCAGAGCAGACACAGCAATCCAATGATCAATCTAAGAATCAAAATCAACCAAAAGTGACGAATAATTACAAAGAAATAATTAAAGAAAAAGAAACAGTCATTAAAGAGAAAATTGAAAACGCTAAAAACAATATTCAAAACGGTCAAAACAGCCAAAATGCGATTGATTCGGCTCAAAATGAAGTCAATCAATTAAAAGATAAAGCAACGAATAACGGCGATAATAAATTGACGGATCAATATCAAAATGCAGTAGACAAGTTGAAACAAGCCAATCAAGCACAACAAAATGGTGAAAATCAATCTAAAGTTGACGGCTTATTAAATGATATCGACAGCAAATTGCAAAGTATTAAAGATAAATTGAATCAATTATTCAATTAAATTGTAAATCCGGGAGTGTTAACTCTCGGATTTATTCTGTTTTAAAACAGAAAAGCATCGTAAGTATATATTCTTTGATAAAATAGAAAATGTAGAGATATAAGGAGGACGGAACAATGGATTTATGGTTAAAACAAAATGCAGAGAAAATACCGGAAAATATAGCACTAGAAGATAAAACAACAAAGCTTACATACGCGAATTTATACGAAACAGCCTTACAATATGCATATGTACTGCATCAACAAAAGCGAAAACGTATTGCATTTTATTTAGATAACCGCATTGACTCAGCATTGATTATTTATGGTGCTTGGTTAGCTGGAATAGAAGCGGTAATGATTAATACCAGACTCACTGAAAATGAAATAACTGCACAATTAAATTCCGTAGAAACAGATACAATTGTGGCCATTTTACCTTTAGAATTAAAAGGATTTAATATAATTAACTGGTCTGAAATCGAAGCGCAACGCAGTACTAAAACATATGAAGAACCTCTAGAGTTAGACCGCATTGCTTCAATCATGTTTACTTCAGGAACGACAGGGCCTCAAAAAGCAGTGCCGCAAACATTTAATAATCATTTAGCTAGTGCGATGGGGTGTAAAGAAAGTCTTGGCTTTGATCAAAATACTAAATGGTTATCAGTATTGCCGATTTATCATATTTCAGGGTTAAGCATCCTTTTACGCAGTATAATAGAAGGTTTTTCAGTAAGGATCGTCAATAAATTTGATGCATCAAAAATCTTAGAAATCATTCAACAAGAACAGATTTCGCATATTTCACTTGTTCCCCAAACATTAAAATGGTTAATAGATGAAGGACTTACTGAACCGCATCACTTAGAGAAAATTTTGTTGGGCGGCGCTAAACTTTCACATACCTTAATCGATAAAGCTTTGAGCTATCAGTTGCCTATCTATAATTCATTCGGAATGACTGAAACATGCTCGCAATTCTTAACCGCTTCTCCCTTCATGCTCAAATACAATCCTGACACTGTCGGTAAACCAAGTCCGAACGTAGATGTTAAAATTACAGAACCCAATCATGAAGGCCACGGAGAATTGCTCATAAAAGGCGATAACGTTATTAACGGTTATTTATATCCTAAAAACCTCACGGACACTTTTGAAAAAGGTTATTTCAAAACAGGAGATATCGCTAAAATCGATATAGAAGGCAACGTCATGATTTATGATCGCCGCAAAGATTTGATCATCAGCGGGGGAGAAAACATCTATCCATTCGAAATCGAGACAGCGGCCAAACGCCATCCTGAAATAGAAGACGCCATGTGTATTGGAGTATCAGATGAAGAATGGGGTCAAGTGCCGAAATTATATTATGTAAGTAAAGCTGAAATTAATGATAAGGATCTTCAGCAATTTTTACGCCAAGCATTAGCAAAATATAAAGTGCCGAAAACGTATCAACGCGTGTATACCTTGCCTTACACTTCTACAGGTAAGTTGAAGCGCGGTCCGATAGAGGAATAAGAAATGAAATTTAAAACGATAAATTTTTACACTTATCAAGCTCCATTTAAAACACCAATTCATACACCTAAAATTGAAATGCATGCACGCAAAGTTTTAATAATAGAAATCATTAATCAAGAAGGAAACAGTTATTTTGGAGAATGCAATGCATTCGAAACCAATTGGTACGATGACGAAACCATTGACACCGTTTATCACACCTTAAAGACCTGGTTTGAAAAAGAAATCTCTGGAAAGGAAATTGCTGATTTTGAGACGGCTCAAACTGCTTTAGACCGTTTATCTGCACAACCGGCTGCACGCAGTACGGCAGCAATGGCTCTCTATCAAGTATTTTATAAATTAGAAGCCTTTTCAGTTGATTATGGAGCAACGGTAAGCGGATTATCAGATGCGCAATTGAGTGTTTTACAGGATAAGCAACCTCGACGTGTTAAATTAAAATGGTCGGAATCAGTGGAAGAGGATTTGGAACAGTTGAGTCAGCTATCCTCACAACCCGCACTAGTTTTAGATGCCAATGAATCACTGAGCACAGATGATGTAACAAAACTAGAAACGATTAATAACCGTTTCAATATTTTATATATTGAAGAACCTTTCAAAGATATACGTGATATAAATAATATAGAGAAGGAAACAATTCCTCCTATCGCGTTAGATGAAAAAGCATCAGATACAGATTCTATTGTATGTTATATTGAAAATTATAAAATTGACACGGTCGTATTAAAGCCGTTTCGTTTAGGCGGTATTGATCGCATGTTGGAAGCTATTAAAATTTTACAACAGAAAAATATTAAAGTCGTCATCGGTGGAATGTACGAATATGGGCTAAGCCGATATTTTACAGCTTATTTAAGTCGATTAGGCGATTATCCTGGTGATATCACACCATATGGTTATTATTTTTCAGAAGAATTTACAGCAGAAAATGGCATATTAAAAGAGGGGCGCATTGAATTTATGCCCCCTAAAATAGATAAAAATAAATTAACACCTTATGAATGATGATGTTCGCAATGTTCATGGTTATGTTTCAACGGTACTGGATCGAAGCCACCTTTATGAAAAGGGTGACACTTAGAGATACGTTTGATTCCTAACCAGGAACCTTTTAGCGCACCGTGAACTTCAATGGCTTCTTTTGTATAATTAGAACAAGTAGGATAGAAGCGACAAGTTGGGGGTGTAAGTGGCGAAATAAAATGTTGATACACCCAAATAATGCCTAGAAAGAGTTTTTTCAAAATAATCCCTCCAACTCTTAGAAATAAATGTAAATCCAACTCATAACGATTTATATTTTAGCATATTATTCAAAGGAGTGTGGTAGAACGTGATTACTCATGACCAATTTAATAATCAAATAGAGATGCATTACAAGAATTCCACAGATACCGCAAATGGCGAACACGTTCTGGTAATTCCTTTTTATCAAGATGAATTTGTACTGACTCGACACAAGAAGCGTGGCATAGAGTTTCCTGGAGGGAAAATAGAAGCGGGAGAAACGAGCGAAGCTGCAGCAGAGCGTGAACTATTTGAAGAGACTGGCGCTATTATTCAACAGATGCAATATATTGCTCAATATACAGTGTATTATCCTAATAGAGAACGCTGGTTTACAAAAGATGTATTTGCCGCAAAAGTAAAAAGTATACAACTCAAAGAGAACTATTTAGAAACCGCTGGACCTGTAATATGTAGAAACTTAAACGATATTGCAGCTGAGGATAAAAGTTTCTTACTGACTGATGAAGTAATATTAAAATGTGCAGAAAGAGTGAGTGCGCTTGGACTTTATCAATAGAAAACGTATGCCGATTGATTTGGCTTCGCATATTGGAGAAGAAGTAACTTATGAGGTCGATCATCTCAAAGTAAAAGGTTTAATGTTGAGCCCTAAAGAAAAAGTGCAACGTATCGTTATTTATTTGCGCGGCGGTAAAGGGAAAGTCGGACGCGTTCGTACTGGACGTCTGTTACAATTTTCAGATCCTCATACGTTAGTATTCGGACCTTACTATAGAGGAAATAATGGCAGCGAAGGCCGCGATGAATTCTCAGGAAATGATTTGCATGATGTCACTCAAGCTATGGATATATTGAAATATCTCTACCCAGAGGCTTATGTCCATCTCGTCGGTTTCTCTAGAGGTGGCTTACAAGGCTTGCTTACATTTCAATATTTGCCAGCTGACAGCTATATCATTTGGGGCGGCGTCTCTGATTTACACTTAATGTATGAAGAACGCGTAGACTTACGCGGAATGTTACGCAGAATGGTAGGGCATCCTAAGAAGAATTTAGATGCATATGAAAAAAGAGAGGCCTTACAATATATTGACGAAAATAGTCCTCCAATCTTAATCATACATGGAGGTAAAGATAAACAAGTAGGTATCCATCAAGGTTATTATTTAGCGGAATATTTAGAACGCATCGGCCATCGCTATGAAACCTTTTATCAAATGCAAGAAGGGCATGTTCCAAGACCAGAAGCGTTGAAAGAAGTTTTAGAAGTTATTCATAAGTGGATGGATTGTATTGAAAATAATAAGTAGGTTAATTGGGCTGGGGCATATAATGTCCTAGCTTCTACTTTTGTTTAGGGAGATTTTAAAAGGAAGGCGGGGGTAATCTGTATAGGCAGGCGAGTCGAGCCTTAACACTTTGGGCGTAATCTGTATAGGCAGGCGAGTCGAGCCTCGACAGTTTGGGCGTAATCTGTATAGGCGGGCGAGTCGAGCTTTAACACTTTGGTCGTAATCTGTAGAGGCGGACAAGTTGAGCCTCGACACTTTGGACCTAAATTGTATAGGCGGACGAGTTGAGCCTCGACACTTTGGCCCTAAACTGTATAGGCGGACGAATCACGCTTCGACAGTTTCCCTCCAATGCACACCACAATTAATCCGTCCAACCAAAAAGCGGAGCTAAGACAAAACTGTCTTAGCTCCTTTATAACTAGTATTAAGCTTTAAAGCCGCCTTTTTCAGCGATTTCTTGACTATCCTCACCGAATTTTTTGAAGTTTTCTACGAAACGAGAAATTAAATCTTGTGCTTGTTCGCGGTAAGCATCTTGATTACTCCATGCATTAATTGGTTGTAAGATAGATTTCGGTACATCTTTAATGTCTTTAGGAACATTTAAACCGAATACTTCATCTTGTTCAAATTCAGCATTTTTCAATTCGCCTTTAATAGCTGCATCAACCATGCGACGAGTATATTTTAAGCTGATACGACGACCTACGCCGTATTTTCCGCCAGTCCAGCCTGTGTTTACTAAATATACTTCAACTTCATGTTTATCAATTAATTGTCCAAGCAATTCAGCATATTTCTTAGGGTTTAATGGCAAGAATGGTGCACCGAAGCATGTAGAGAATGATGGTACAGGCTCAGTGATACCACGTTCAGTACCTGCTAATTTAGAAGTGAAACCACTTAAGAAATGATACAATGCTTGTTCTTTTGTTAATTTAGAAATTGGAGGCAATACGCCGAATGCATCAGCTGTTAAGAATACGATTGTATTCGGATGCGCTGCTTTTGATGGTTTAGCAATATTATCGATATAGTCGATAGGATATGCTGCACGTGTGTTTTCAGTATATTTATTGTCATCGAAATCAACGTTACCATCTTCTTCGACTACAACATTTTCTAAAATTGTACCATAACGGATTGCATTATAAATTTGAGGTTCTTTTTCTTTTGAGAGATTGATAGCTTTCGCATAGCAGCCGCCTTCAATGTTGAAAATACCATTTTTATTCCAGCCGTGTTCATCATCACCGATTAATTTACGATCTGGAGCTGCTGATAAAGTTGTTTTACCTGTTCCAGATAATCCGAAGAATAATGCAACGTCGCCTTTTTCACCCACGTTAGCTGAGCAATGCATACTCATGATATCTTGTTGAGGTAATAAATAGTTCATTACTGAGAAGATACCTTTCTTCATTTCACCCGCATATTCTGTTCCGCCGATAAGGATAATACGGTGTTTGAAAGAAATGATAACGAAAGTTTCAGAAGCTGTGCCATCTACTTCAGGGTTTGCTTTGAAGTGAGGCGCAGAAACAATTGTAAAGTTCGCTTTAATTTTTTCTGCTTCATCTTTAGAAGAAGGGCGGATAAACATGTTATGTGCGAATAAATTGTGCCAAGCCATTTCGTTAACTACAGTTAAACGTAATTGAGTATCTTGGTCACTTCCTGCGTAACCGTTGAAGACGTAGAGTTCATCTTTTTGGTCTAAGTAATCTAGAACTTTATCATACAATCTAAGGAATTTTTCTTCTTCGATAGGTTGGTTTACTGAGCCCCAGTCAATTGCATCTCTGTAAGAAGGTTCGTTTACAATAAATTTATCTTTAGGAGAACGACCTGTGTATTGGCCAGTCAATTGATTGATTGCTCCTAGTTCTGTGAGTTCGCCTTCATTATTGTCTAAAATCTTGTTGTAAAGTTGCGTTTTTGTAAGTTGAAATAATGATGATGGTTTTTCAATCAAATGATTCAACTTTTTTAAATTTGTTTGTGCATCTACTGCCATTTTTAAAAACCCCTCCAGCGCGTAAGTATTAATGTAATTGTAAGCCTTTACATTTTTATAGTATAACATACTATATCCATTATTCCACATCGGATTTATGAAAAAACAATTCGTGTAATTGACAATTTTATTTTGTTTGGGTAGTATTATTTGTAACGGATTCTCTTATCCTGAGTGGCGGAGGGACATGGACCCAACGAAGCCCAGCAACCTCTCCTTATTGGAGAAAGGTGCCAAACCGTTTGCAAATGTCATATAAGACGTTTGAACGATAAGAGCGAAAGGACGTCAAAGGGCTTTCTCTCTATGTATATATAGTGGAAAGCCCTTTTTAATTTGAGCTCATAGATAGAGAATTTTCGTAATTAAAATCAAAAGGAGTCAGTTATGTCGAATAATAGAAGATTATTTACGTCAGAATCTGTTACAGAAGGACATCCTGATAAAATAGCAGACCAAATTTCAGATGCTATTTTGGATGAATTATTAAAGAAAGATCCAGATGCAAGGGTGGCATGTGAGACAGTAGTCACTACGGGAATGGCTATGATTGTCGGGGAAATTTCTACTTCCACTTATGTGGATTTTCCAAAAGTAGTACGAGATACAGTTGAAGAAATCGGTTATACAAGAGCGAAATACGGCTATGACAACCAAACAATGGCAGTGATGTCAGCGATTGATGAACAATCTCCTGATATTGCGCAAGCAGTGGACCGCGCTTTAGAATATAGAAATGAAATCAGCGAAGAAGAAATTGAAGCTACAGGTGCAGGGGACCAAGGTTTAATGTTCGGATACGCTACCAACGAGACTGATACGTATATGCCGACACCGATTTTCTTCTCGCATCAACTTGCGAAACGTTTATCAGATGTACGTAAAGATGGTACTTTAAAATACTTGCGTCCTGACGGAAAAGTGCAAGTTACAGTAGAATATGATGAAAATGATAAACCAGTTCGTATTGATACAATTGTAATTTCAACACAACATGCTGAAGAAATAACATTAGATCAAATTCAAGAGGATATCCGTAAACATGTTATCGACCCAATTGTACCTTCATCATTATTAGATGATGAAACTAAGTTCTTCATCAATCCGACAGGCCGTTTTGTAATCGGCGGGCCACAAGGTGATGCAGGCTTGACTGGTCGTAAAATTATCGTTGATACTTATGGCGGCTTTGCGCGTCATGGCGGCGGATGCTTCAGCGGTAAAGATCCAACAAAAGTAGACCGTTCAGCAGCTTATGCAGCACGCTATGTAGCTAAAAATATTGTAGCGGCAGGATTAGCTGATAAATGTGAAGTCCAACTTGCTTATGCTATCGGTGTAGCAGAACCTGTTTCAATTTCCATCGATACATTTGGAACTGGAAAAGTTTCTGAAGGCAAATTAGTAGAAGCGGTACGTGATAATTTCGATTTACGTCCAGCAGGTATTATTAAAATGTTGGATTTAAAACGCCCGATATACAAACAAACTGCAGCTTATGGTCATTTCGGCCGTACAGACATTGCATTGCCTTGGGAACGTGTAGATAAAGTGGATGTATTGAAAGAAGCGGTCCAAGCATAATTCTGCGATTTTTGCATGAAATTCAGGATTATTATCGATAGAATCGAAACTTTCCTTTATAATGAAACGTAAGACAAGTAAAGGAGCGGAATATGTATGGGACCATTGGAAATTGGTTTAGTAGCAGCGATAGTCATAGCTGTTATATTCTTAATATTATTCTTAACTGCATTAAACAGTAAAAAGAAAGCACAACAGCAAGCAGAAGAACAATATGAAGCAAAAGAAAAAAGCTTGAAAGATAATTACGAAGATGAGCTTGAAAAAGAACGTGTAGAACATAAGAAAACAGTAACAAAACAACGTGCTGATTTTGATGCCACAGTCGATTCGAAAGATCGTGAAATTGATGCATTGAAGCTGTTTTCAAAAAACCATAGCGAATACATCACTGATATGCGTCTTATCGGTATAAGAGAACGCTTAGTGAAAGAAAAACGTATTCGCCCTGAAGATATGCATATTATGGCAAACATCTTCTTGCCGAAAAATGATATGAATGATATCGAACGTATCAGCCATTTAGTGTTAACACGTACAGGTTTATACATTATAGACTCGCAACTTTTAAAAGGGCACGTTTATAATGGTATCAGCGGCAAACAGTTTGCTGAATTACCTACCATTGAACAAGTTTTCAATGTCTTGAATTTAGATCAGCGTACACCGCAAACTTTAGTATTAGATGAAAATGACGATCAACAATCTGCAACGTTTGTGAATTACTCGAAACAACTGCATTATGTTGAACAATTAGCGGATGCGTTGCAACGTCAGTTGAATTTGAAATATACGCCAATGGCACTACTTTATTTCAATCCTAAAAATGAAGGTGCTGTGACAATTTCGAATTATGCACAAAATACCAATACTAAAGTACTTGTTGGTGCTGAACAATTGGATGAATACTTTAATAAATTTGTTTTCCATGGCCGTATTCAATATAATGTTGAAGATTTGGCGCGTATTATGGAAGAAATTGAATCTTTTAATTAAGGTTTGAGGCACTGTTTGAGTTGTTACAGCTCTCACAGTGCTTTTCTTTTTCCTGAAAAGGAAGTTTGAGTGAATGCATGGCCGGTAAAGTTTAAGGTATAGTAGAGATATCAATGACAAGGAGAGAGATAAGAATGGAATATGTGGAATTTTATAATGGTAACCGTATGCCGATTGTCGGTTTAGGTACTTTTCGTGTGGAAAATGATGAGCAGGCTAAGGAAGCGGTTCAAGTTGCGATTGAAAATGGTTACAGAAGTATTGATACCGCTATGATTTATGGCAATGAAGAAAAGGTCGGTGAAGGGATTAAGGCTGGATTAGAATCTACTGGCTTAAAACGTTCGGACTTATTTATTACGTCGAAATTATGGTTGGAAGATTATGGCAGAGAAAATGTGGCTGAAGCTTATCAAACTTCTCTTAACAAATTAGATCTTGATTATTTAGATTTATATTTAATGCACTGGCCGGGCATGGATGAAGATGTGATGATTGAAACTTGGAAAGGAATGGAAGATTTACTGAAAGATAATAAGGTGAAAAATATTGGGGTCAGCAACTTTAAATCACATCACTTTGAAGCTTTATTATCTCATGCATCAATTAAACCAGTGATTGATCAAGTGGAATTCCATCCGTATTTAATTCAAGAAGATTTGCGTACATATCTAAATGCACAGCGTATTCAAATGGAATCCTGGTCTCCATTGATGAATGCGCAAATCTTAGATGACGAAGTTGTTAAATCAATAGCCGAAGAGGTAGGCAAGTCGCCGGCTCAAGTCATTATTCGTTGGAATATTCAACATGATGTCGTTGTAATTCCGAAGTCAGTGACACCTTCACGTATTAAAGAGAATTTAGAAGTGTTTGATTTCGAACTGTCCGATTCACAAATGACGCAATTAGATAATTTAAACGAAGATAAACGTGTAGGTCCTGATCCTGATAATTATTCTGGACATCATAAATAGGTGATTTGAATGGCTGATTATAAAGGAATGTTATATGGAGCGATGGTAGGAGATGCTTTAGGAGTGCCTGTCGAATTTGAAAATAGAGGCAGTTTTAATGTTGAGAGCATGATTGGTTATGGTACATGTAACCAACCACCTGGAACATGGTCGGATGACAGTTCTCTCACCTTGTGTTTGGCAGAAAATATTAACGCGCATGGCAATCTAGACAGTTTAATGCAAAAATTTGTGCGTTATTTGAATGATGGCTATTTGACGCCATTCGGTGCTGCATTTGGTGTGGGTAATTCTACAACGCAGTCAATTAGAAGATACGAAGAGGGGACGCCAGCTGAACAATGCGGAGGCACATCAGAATATAATAATGGGAATGGTGCTTTGATGAGAATTGCTCCGTTAATCAAATGTTTACCTGAAGAGATGGCGTTCAAGCAAGTCGCCGATATAGTAATTGCCTATACACGTATTACACATGGCCATCCGCGTGCCCTCGTAGCATCTATTATTTATGTAGAGATATTGCGAAACATTGCTGCAGGGCATTCCTTTAAGATGAGTGTGGAGAATACTGAAAAAGAATTAAGTATAAATTTGAAGCAGGATGCTATCCTATTTGATGAATACAAAAATTTTTTCGAGAAAATATTTCAACCAGAATTCTATCAACTTCCTCAAAGTTATATTCGATCCTCTGGATACGTAGTAGATACTTTAGAAGCTGTTTTATGGTGTATCGGCAATTCCGATAATTTCAAAGATGCTGTGCTTAAAGCAGTTAATTTAGGTGACGATACAGATACGGTAGGCTCGATAACTGGAAGCATTGCCGGTTTATTATATGGTGTTCAAGCTGTTCCGGATACATGGATTGAAAATTTAGTAAGTAAAGAGAAGTTTGAACCTATTATTTCAAAGTTTATAATAACATGAAAAAGGTGCTGGGATTCGTTCCAGCACCTTTCTTATATACTTGCAGTAGCTCTCTTTATTGTGCAATGAGAAAACCAAGCCAACATGCTGCAAAGCAAAGTATATATTGCAATGCACTATATAAAATAAATAACGCCGGTTTTGTTTGTTCTGTTAATAGATTTTTCAATTCTAAAGATAGAGTGGAAAATGTTGTCAATCCACCTAAAAAACCTACAATCAATAATGGGGATGCCCATTGATAAGAGAGTGCAAAACCGCTCAACAAACTAATTGCAAAACTTCCTGCTAGGTTAACTATTAACGTAGCTATCGGCATTTCAGAAGGGATACGGCTGCATGCTTGTGTAACAGCAGCTCTAACGACCGCACCTAAACCGCCGCCAAGCATAATCAACAACAATTTAATCATGACTGAGCGCACCCCCTAATTTACCGCCAAGGTAACAAAGCAGAATACCCAAGATGTAACTTGTGACAGCATAGATACCAAGTAATAGATAATGATGCTGTTCTAACATATGTACGAGTTCAAACTGAAAAGAAGAGAAAGTCGTTAGCGCCCCTAAGAATCCAGTGGTAATTCCTTTTTTAAATAAAGGGTTGTTTTGAAATAACTTTAAAATCAAAGCTGTAAAGAATCCCATCAGGAAAGCACCTGCTAAGTTAGCAAGAAAGGTTCCCGTTGGAAATCCATCGCTATGATTCAATTGTGATAATAAAAATCTTATTAGTGCACCAAAAGCGCCACCAATAAATACATATAAGTACTGCACTATACCGCCTCTTTTATTTTTAATAAGTAAATTGTGGTACCGCTGAATGTAATTGTCAAATTCAAGGGATTATTTTAGAAGTCCGAATGAGACTAAAGAAGCAGCGATATGCAGAAGAATTGTTATTAATAAAATATAAGGTAAGAATTTACTTGCAGGACGAATCCAATCTGTTCTTTCTTTTGAAAGTTTCATAGATTTATCTGCGAAAATAATTGCTATGATTAAGATAATTGCATTGACGACACTGCTAATGATTATTTTTTTGACGATAGATTCAAATTGCGCATTAAAAATCGGATTACGCATATTGAAGTAAAAACTGATAACTACCAAGACGAGAGTAATATAAAAATAAAGTTTAGATTTTGCCATGGCGACCTCCATTTCTATTCATTCTTACATATTATCATATTGGAATAGCCATAAACCATTCCTTTACAAAACTCTCTATTTGTTAAATGTTTTGAGTTTGCACAATCGCGTTTTAGAATAGTGCGTGTTATAATTTAGTTATTCTAAAGGAATGAAAGTTGTAGTAATGATAGGAGGAACTCATTCTATGGTAAAAGCAGATTTAAACGTAGAAGTATTCGCAGATGGTGCGGATATCGAAGAAATGAAAGCAGCATACAAAAATAATGAAGTGGATGGTTTCACAACTAACCCAAGCTTAATGGCTAAAGCAGGTGTGACGGATTATAAAACATTTGCGGAAGAAGCGGTACGTGAAATTCCAGATGCTTCAATTTCATTTGAAGTATTTGCAGATGATTTAGATACAATGGCTAAAGAAGCAGAAATTTTAAAACAATACGGTAAAAATGTATTTGTTAAAATTCCTATTGTTACAACTAATGGTGAATCAACAATTCCATTAATCAAGAAATTATCAGCAGACAACGTGCATTTGAATGTGACTGCTGTTTATACTTTAGATCAAGTTAAAGCTATTACAGAAGCAGTAACTGAAGGTGTTCCAACTTATATCTCAGTATTTGCTGGACGTATTGCAGATACTGGTGTAGATCCGCTTCCACTCATGAAAGAATCAGTGGAAATTGCGCATTCAAAAGAAGGCATCAAATTATTATGGGCAAGCTGCCGTGAATTATTCAATGTCATTCAAGCAGATGAAATCGGTGCAGACATCATTACATGTCCTGCAGGCGTAATCAGCAAAATCCCTAATATCGGTCGCGATGTTAATGAATTATCAGTAGATACTGTTAAAGGATTTGCAAAAGACATTCAAAAATCAGGACTTTCAATCCTATAATAAAAAAAGTGTATCTCTTTAATTAGGAATATATTAAAATAAAGGCAGAAATAGTTTGTGTATCTTTAAACTATTTCTGCCTCTTTTTTATTGTATTGCAAGGGCAGGTGTATAGGTGTATGAAAAAAGAAGAATTTGAATCCAAAGTTAAAAAGCAACTTTGGTTCTTGAATAAAAAAGAAAAAATAAAATTAAATCAATTTATGACAGAAGCGCAAACGAACCAAGCAAATTCGAAAATATTAAATCAACCGATTAGATTTTCAAATTTATTTCTAAAACAATATGTTTTTTCTAATAAAACACACGGGTCTAGTTTCTTATTTATTATAATCGTGTTGATGTTACTTGCGAATGCTTTGTTATTAGGACTCTTTCTGTTTGGATTATTGACCAGTCTGAATGTGGTAAATTACTTCGTGCAGCCACAGACGAATCTATCCACTCTTCAACTCGTCTTACTTTTAATTGGTGGGATATTAGCTATGATTATAGCTTGCTACTTTATTAAAGTAGTGACAGGCTATTTCACCAAAAAATTATTAGAGTATCGTTTTAATCGTGTGCAACAAACATGAAATGATGTAAGAAAATACATTCTAACCATTTGTGATGAATGAATGGGTAAGGCGCGTGAATGACGAGTTGCTGACCATTTGAAAAGGTCAAACGTGTATGTTGCTGTTCTGGTTTAATACTCGCAATCTGCATTCCGTTGATAAAATACTGCAAGTCGGTTTGCGGGTGTTTGATAGGAAACAGTATCGTCATTGAATCCACGATTAAGGGCAGATGTTTACGTATATTCAGTAATTGCTTTAAATCTGATGAAAAAACATTTTTTGGCAACGGATGCATACGTATTAATAAGTCTAAATACTTTTTTATAGAGTGTTTGGTCAATTTACGAAAAATATTGTAGACACATTCAACTTGGAAACATTGATGCGGATAAGATTTCATATAAATAATGACAAGGTGCTGTCTAGTCTTGCCCAATTATAGACCTCCTTTTAAAAACTGACGAAGCGGTTCTAATTTTAAACGTGCTCGTTGCTGATATTTACGAATGGATGTGGCTGATTTATCCATTAATTTCTGAATTTCAAATTGTTTATAACCAAATAATTTGAGATTCAACCATAAACGCTCGTGCTCATTCAACAAGTGATAGTAATCTGCAGTCATGAGCGGCAAGATATTTGAAGCATTCGCTTGAAGTGAATGATTTAATTCAGAGTTTTCCAGATCAATTGTACTTATTTCTGGTTGTCTCCCTTTACTTCTAAATAAATCGACGAGATAAAAATGAAGTCTTTGAAATAAATAACGGCTCATGCTATTATGGATGGACATGTCAAATTGACGTATCAATTCCCACATTTTAATTGTTAATAATTGTGCATATTCTTCGCTGTCATATCGAATATTGTATTTATGCAGCAGCGAGTAGATGATGCCTTTATTGCGACTGATTTGATGCTCAATATTCACAAGTTATACCTCCTTTTGGGTAGACACATATTATATTATTTCTGGTGTTTTCTATCTTACTTAATTTATAAGTGAGTTTCATTTGCTTAATAAGCAAAATAGGTGTTAAATAGAAGAACAGAAATCAATTTATTTTAAAGACTTAAAGCTAAATATGACTAATTAATAAAATTCAGCAACAATTGAAAAAATAAGACGGGAGGATTCTATGGATTACGCACATTTGAACTTAGAACACTTTTTTGCACGTCATGACGAATTAGATATGATTAAAGATTGCTCGGATTTTGTAATGATTAATAATATGACTAATGAAATGATGTATCGCGATGGCACAATCGAAGGGACTATCGATTTAAATCGTTACTATTATAAAAATAAATCAGAAGCAGCAAGCTTTATCATGATGGATTATAAACGTCCTGAATAAGCGTTGAAGTCACGATAATTCGTTGACACTGTTTAAATAGTGGAATTTTACCTGTTGAATGCAGTTTTTTGTTGGATTCAACAGGTTATTTTATTTTTGAAAGGAAAAATTACTTATAAATATTACTGAAAGTATCAAAATATTAGCTAAAGAATACAACAATATTACATTCTGACTTCAAAGCCGTGACAGCTTCAAAGATATGATAAGATAATGGGTGGAGAGTCAAAATGGCTTTTTATACTTAAAAAGTGATATAGTTTAATATCCGAATTTATAATTTTATAATTCAACTTGACCTAAGAGGTGTAATTATGACGAAACATAAGAAGGGCTCTATTATAGCTATTATAGGGCTACTTGTTATTTTAGCGGCAGCAGGAGCGCTGTTCTTTTCTATGATTTCTGACCAAATATTCTTTAAACATGTAAAGAAAGTAGAAACAGTGGAACATCTTAACGTCACTTTAGACAAAGCTGCTAAAAAGCAAATTGATAACTATACGAGTCAGCAAGTATCTGATAAGAATGATAGATGGCATGACGCGACAGGTACTGAAATTAAAAATGCTATGAATAGTAAGAATTTTATCAATGATAAAGTTCAACGCTATCAATTCCTAGATTTATCTAAATACCAAGGCATTGAAAAAAACCGTATCAAACGCATGTTAGCAGATCGTCCTACATTATTGGCACATACTGATGACTTTATGAAAGCAGCCAAGAAACGTCATGTTAATGAAGTATACTTAATTTCACATGCAATTTTAGAAACAGGTGCTGTGAAGAGTGATTTATCCAAAGGTGTCGAAATAGACGGTAAGAAATATTATAACTTTTATGGTGTAGGTGCATTAGATAAAGATCCTATTAAAACGGGCGCAGAATATGCTAAGAAACATAATTGGGATACACCTGAAAAAGCAATAGATGGAGGAGCTGATTTTATTCACTCTCATTTCTTATCCAACCCAGATCAAAATACACTTTATAGCATGAGATGGAATCCAAAAAATCCAGGGGAACATCAATATGCAACAGATATTAAATGGGCAGAAAGTAATGCGTCCTTAATTGCCGATTTCTATAAGAAAATCAATACTGAGGGTAAATACTTCAAGTTATTTGTCTATAAAGATGATAAACAACATCAATAAATAAATTTAAACTTTTTCATAAAGCGGAAGAATTAAAACGAAACAGTTTTAATTGTTTCGCTTTATTTGTTTTTATTGCATAATAGGTAATGAAACTATAGAGTGAATCGGAAATAAAGAGGAGGAAATAAAATGCGGGTCGCAATTATTGGAATGGGTACGGCAGGTGTCAGTATTTTACGTCAATTAGAAGCTCATTCATATTTTAGTGAACTAGACATTGATGTGTATGATGATCCTCAAAATATGGGGCAAGGAGTGCCTTTTCAAAATGACAGTGCGCAATTACTTATTAATTTACCAAGTAAAGACATGTCGCTGAATGCTCACGATGCCTCAGAATTTTTCAATTGGTATGAAACTCAAAATCAATTTAAATTTGATAATGCTACATATTTACCGAGATTTGTATTCGGTCATTATATGAAAAGCTATTTAGAAAAATTCAATCAACAATACAGTAACATTCATTTAATTACGGAAAAGGCCACTGAGATGTATTTAGAACAAGGTTATGAGGAAAATGCCAGAATTCAATATTTTGTATGTACCAATCATCAACAAGAAGCATGCAGACAGTATGATTATGTCTTCTTGACAGTAGGTACGATGGCTTATCATGATCCTTACCATTTAAAAGGTCTGAAGGGTTATATTCCATCACCTTATCCGACTTATGAAACGCTGAATGAAGTGGACAGCACAGACGATATTGCGATTATCGGTACAGGCTTATCGAGTTTAGATGTAATACGTTATGTGGTTAAACATCATCCTAATTTGCCGATTACAGCTACGAGCAGACATGGAGAGCTTCCGAGTGTGCGTGGAAATATGATTGATATTACTCTGCGTCATATTACTAAAGAGAATTTCGAAAGTATATTACGTTCGCACTTTGGAGTAGTTCCTCTAGAATCTATGATCCGGTTATTTAAACAAGAATGTGAAGATTATAATATTCCATTACAAGAGTTGATTAATCGT
Organism: Staphylococcus piscifermentans; assembly: GCF_900186985.1. NCBI lineage: Bacteria > Bacillati > Bacillota > Bacilli > Caryophanales > Staphylococcaceae > Staphylococcus > Staphylococcus piscifermentans. Next base: position 1,236,435 of record NZ_LT906447.1, read on the forward strand.
AAAGTAGGGGACCCGATTAAAGACTTGAAATATGATTTAGCTCACCCTGAAATATTAGGAGTTTTCCAAAGTATACTTGAAACCATCAAGGAAAATATGAACTGGATATGGAATAGTTTGAGCCTGCAAGATCAAGAAGTTTTCATGAAAAAGTATATGCCGATTTTAAAAGCCAATTCAAACCCGATGCCTCCGCGTACAGCACGATTGTTGATTGAAGAAATTTCTGCTGGACATGTGGTAATTAAAAAAGATTTAGCAGATGTACAATATAAAAATGAAACGTACATTTTTAAATATCATAATCAAGTTGAGCCTGATTATTTCAATGTTGTAATTAATGCCACTGGTCCTAAAACACAATTGAAAGATTTAGATGATGACGATGCTTTTATTATAGATATCGCTAATAGACAAATTGTACAACCTCACCCAATGGGCGGTATTCAAATTGTCCCTGAAACCAATCAGGTAATCAGCCCTCGACATGGTACGCTGCCTCATCTTATTGCTATCGGACAAATTACCAACGGCATTAATCAGGCACGCAATGGTGTAAACATGATTGTGCGTCAATCTGTGCAAGCAGTCAAAAGCTTATATGATTTTCACGAACAAATACGCTAGATAAGCTTTTGTTATTGTAAGATTGATAAAAATAAGATATGATTAATTCATGAGTTAAGATTTTGAATAACTCTTATTGATTCAGAAACAATTTCATAAAAATTCTTTCGGGGCAGGGTGAAATTCCCAACCGGCAGTAAATTAAAGCCTGCGACCTGTATTCTTTTTTGAATATGGCTGATCTAGTGGAAATCTAGAGCCGACAGTATAGTCTGGATGGGAGAAAGAATGAAGAACATCATTAAATGTGAAACTTAATTATCTATTTGATTTAAAAAGTTTTAGTTTAAGTGGTCTTATTTAAGTATGCCTTTATACTAAATTTTTTATTTTCAAAGATAAATGATGATAAATTCTATTTCCCGTTGCTCAATTTTATTGGACAACGGTTTTTTAATGAGGTGATTGTTTGAATCGATTTTTACAAAATGCAATACAACTGGCAAAAATGGCAGAAGGTCAGACAGGTGTGAATCCAGCAGTTGGCTCAGTAGTCGTAAAGGATGGTTGGATAGTAGGTCTTGGCGCACATCTCAAGCAAGGTGAACGTCATGCTGAAGTGCAAGCTTTAGATATGGCTGGTGACCAAGCTCAAGGCGCTACGATTTATGTATCCTTAGAACCATGCACACACTTCGGTTCTACACCGCCTTGCGTCAATAAAATTATTGAAGCAGGTATTAAAAAAGTAGTGTATGCCATGAAAGATATTTCGCTCGATTCACCCGGAGATGACATTTTGCAATCTGCAGGTATTGAAGTGGAATATCAGCATCAAGCCCAAGCTGAGCTCATGTATAAAGACTTTTTTAAAGCGAAATCTGAAAATATACCAGAAGTCACATTGAAAGTCAGTGTGAGTTTAGATGGCAAACAAGCGACAGATACAGGGCAGAGTCAATGGATTACTAATCCAGGTGTTAAACAAGATGTCTTTAAACACCGTGCACGTCATGACGCTTTGTTGACAGGTGCTGGAACAGTTCAAGCGGATAATCCGAGTTTAACGGTCAGACTAGAAGGCGAACGACAGCCCGTTAGAGTAATATTAGATAGAAGCGGCCGATTAAACCTGCAACAACAGATTTTTCATGACCAGCAAACGCCAGTCTGGTTGTATACAGAAAATAAAGAAATGCTGAATAAAGAACATTCTAATCAAGTTAAAATCATACTGTTAGAAGATTGTTCTATTAAAAATATTTTACAAGATTTATATCATAATGGTATTGGTTCGCTTTATGTAGAAGCTGGACCTAATGTATCTTCTCAATTTCTCCAATCAGAGTGTGTCCAAACACTCATCATTTATTATGCCCCGAAAGTTATTGGAGGTTCAGGGAAATATCAGTTTTATCAAACTGACAATGTACTTTCCTTGGATAAAATTCCTCAATTTGAAATTGCCAACTCTGAAATCATCGATCAAAATATTAAAGTTTCACTAAGAAAGAAGTGATCTTATATGTTTACCGGTATAGTTGAAGAAGTCGGTACAGTCGTCCAGACTGCTTCAGAACAAAATGTCATGAAGTTGACGATTGAATGTCACACAATCTTGCAAGACATTCATATCGGTGATTCTATCAGTGTCAATGGCGCTTGCTTAACTGTAATTTCTTTTAATAACCAAACCTTTGATGTTCAAGTGATTAAAGGTACTGAAAATAAAACATATCTCTCTGAATTACGTAAAGGCAGTGCGGTTAATTTAGAACGTGCGATGTCCAGTCAAGGAAGATTTGGCGGCCATTTTGTATTGGGTCATGTTGATGACGTCGGAACGATACGTCGAATTCAACCATCAGCTAATTCCAATATTGTCACGATTCAATGTCCGACATCACTGACTTCTCAAATGGTACAGCAAGGTTCCATTACGGTAGATGGTGTCAGTTTAACTATTTTCCGTTTAGATGATGGTCAATTTGATATTCATTTAATACCTGAAACGAAGCGTGCGACGATTTTAAGTTCGAAAAAAGTAGGAGATAAAGTGCATTTGGAAGCGGATATGTTATTTAAATACGTTCAAAAAGCACTTTCAAAAGATGAATCTGGATTGACTAGGGATAAATTGAGTCAGTTTGGATTTTGATAGGAGTGGATTGAGATGAAATTCGATAGTATAGAATCTGCTGTGGAAGCATTGAAAGCAGGAGAAAGTATTATTGTAGTAGATAATGAAGACCGAGAAAATGAAGGTGATTTAGTAGCTGTTACAGAGTTTATGAGTGATAATACCGTCAATTTCATGGCACAAGAAGGACGCGGTTTAATTTGCGCGCCGCTTGCACCATCACTTGCTGAGCGACTTAATTTGACGCCTATGGTTAAAGATAACAGCGATGCATTCGGTACTGCTTTTACCGAAAGTGTGGATCATGTAGATACTACAACTGGTATTAGTGCAAATGAACGAATGATGACGGCTAAAGCATTAATTTCAAATGAAGCGAAGCCAGAAGATTTCAACCGTCCAGGTCATCTATTCCCACTTATTGCTAGAACTGGAGGAGTATTGGTCAGAAATGGACACACAGAAGCGGCAGTTGATTTGGCTGCAATGACAGGTGCTAAGCCGGCTGGTTTGATTTGTGAAATTATGAATGCAGACGGCACAATGGCAAAAGGAGATCAGTTACAACAATTCAAAGAAGCACACCAGCTGAAAATGATTTCTATTGAAGCACTCGTACACTACCGCAGAACACATGAACAACATATGCATGCTAAAGCAAAAGTGAAATTACCGACAGATTTCGGTACATTTGACATGTATGGGTTCGAATCTGACTATTCTCATGATGAAATTGTAGCTATTGTTAAAGGCGATATTAAAAAAGTGGAAAATGTGCGTATTCACTCCTCATGTTTAACAGGTGATATTTTCCACAGCCAAAGATGTGATTGTGGGGCACAATTAGAAGCGGCAATGGAATATATTGATCAAAATGACGGTATGATTATTTATTTACCACAAGAAGGCCGTGGCATAGGTTTGATTAATAAATTGAAAGCCTATGAGCTGATTGAACAAGGCTATGATACAGTAACAGCCAACCTTGCTTTAGGATTTGAGGAGGATCTTCGCGATTATTATCATGCTGCGGAAATCCTTAAACATTTCGGTATAGAAAAGATAAATTTATTAAGTAATAATCCAGAAAAATTTAAAGGAATGCAATACTATGGAATTGATGTCGCAGATAGAATTGAATTAATTGTTCCAGAATGCGAGCACAACCATGATTATTTGCAAACTAAAAAAGAAAAAATGGGACACATGCTGTAAAAATTATTATCAATAAATTGGAGGAAATCAGAATGAATTTTGAAGGAAAACTATTAGGACAAGATTTAAAAATCGGAATCGTAGTTTCACGTTTCAATGACTTTATTACAGGACGCTTATTAGAAGGCGCGAAAGATGTACTGGTAAGACATGAAGTAGACAGCAATCAAATTGATGTTGCTTATGTGCCAGGTGCATTTGAAATTCCTTTAGCTGCAAAAAAACTTGCAGAGACTGGAAAATATGATGCAGTAATTACTTTGGGCTGTGTCATTCGCGGCGCAACTTCCCATTATGACTACGTATGTAATGAAGTGGCGAAAGGTGTTTCTAAAGTCAGTGATACAAGTGGCTTACCTGTTATTTTCGGTGTGTTAACAACTGAAACTATAGAACAAGCAGTGGAACGCGCTGGAACAAAAGCTGGAAATAAGGGAGCAGAAGCTGCAATGGCAGCCATTGAAATGGCAAACTTGCTTAAATCAATCAAATAATTTTAAAATTCAAAAAAAGGAAGAAACTTTTAGCTTAACTGCCAAAGTTTCTTCCTTTTATTTATTTTATTTTTTCTTAATTAAAGCAGTTGTGGCAGATGATAATCCGATTAATGCAGCAATGACGCCCGCTGTAATAGCTAGTGTTTTTGGCTTAACGAATTCTTTGGCTGCTAAATTCAAGTTTTGTGGGCGTTCTGCTAAACGTCTCATGAAATAACCGAACCAATCATCGCCGAAAGGTACATAAATACAGAAATTGTAATTATCGTCAGCAATTGCGTAAGCTAAATCAGTTCTGAAGCCAAATAACATTTGGAATTCGAAGCTATCTCTATCAATATTATTATCTTCTACAAATTTTTTCACATGATCGATGATTTTATCATCATGTGTAGCGATAGATGTAAAATTCTTCGCATTTTTCAGTCTTTTTTCAATCAAAGAAATGTAATTCGTATCAATATCTTCTTTATTTTGATAAGCAATCGATGCATTTTCTTTATATGCACCCTTTACTAGTCTTAATCTGATATGTGGATATTTTTCAACCATATCTTCAGCAGTATACAGATAGGCTTGAATAACCGTGCCTACATTATCATATTCTTTAGAAATATCATCTAATACATGTAAGATATCATCTAAGCCTGCAAATTTTTCAGTATCAATATTTACATGTCTGTTATCTAATTCTTTAGCTTTAGCTACAATTTCTCTAAGATTTTTCTCAGCTAAGTCTAAATCAAATTCAGCGCCCAACTGACTGATTTTAACAGATAGATGTGCTTTAACATCATTGTCATGCATTGCTTGCAGAACTTTTAAGATGATATCCTTTTCGATTAAGCTTTCTTCTTTTGTTCCGACAAACTCACCCAAACAATCCACAGTAACTGTAATTCCCTTATCGTTAAGTTCACGGATTTTTTCAATTAAATCATCTAAGGAGTTGCCGACTACAACTTTGCTTGCCCCTAATACTGGTCCGTATTTCTTTGCTGAGTTATTTAAAAATGTATTATTGGACAAACCGATGAAAAAATCTTTAACTAGTGACATAGATATTCCTCCCATACAACTATATTGAAATTAGTGTATCATGTTTCAATAATGTATGAAAACGTTAACAATATATAAAAATACACGATATTATATCATATTACAAAAACTGTAAATAATGTTAGATTAATTTTTCATGAAATGATTTAAATAATACTGCGTTATAAAAAGAGGAAATGAGTTCAAGATAGATTTTGAGGACTTTATTTTGATACAATAAACTTAAATAATAAGAGTAGAAGGGTAGTCGTTGATATGTGGAAGTGGGAAACAGAAAGTGAAGCAAAAGGTGTCATTGTCATTGCACATAATTTATTAGAACATACGGGTAGATATGCCTATGTTATCACTTCATTAAGAAGAAATGGATATCATGTGATCATGGGAGACTTGCCTGGTCAAGGTCAAACCTCTCGTTCTAATAAAGGACAGATTGACAACTTTGAAGTCTATCACGAACATATCTTAGAATGGTTAAGAATAGCCAGTGAGTATAAATTACCGACATTTCTGATGGGAATAGGTCTAGGCGGTCTGATTACATTGAATCTGTTAGAAAGAACGGAACTGCCAATTGAAGGAATTATACTTTTATCTCCATTAACAGCATTTCAAAAAAATAATAAAACACGTAAAAACATGCTGACTTCAAATATAGGCGCAGGGGTAAAAGATATGCGCTTTAATTTAGGAATTGAACCAGAACATTTAACTAGAAATGAAGAAGTTATTGAAGAAACTAAACAAGATGGATTGATGTTGAAGAAAGTTTCTTACCATTGGTACAAAGAAGTGGTTAATGTGATGAGAAAGACTATGGAACACTTAGAGGATATTCAAGAAATTCCAATGTGTCTTATGTATGGAAAAGACGATAAAATTTTAGATACTGATGCCATCTTAGAAATAAAAAAACGCGTCAAAACGGATGAACTTTATTTTAAAGCTTGGGACGGTTTATATCACGAAATTCATAACGAACCAGAACGTCCTTTAGTGATGCGTTATATATTAAGTTATTTGAATAATAAAGTGAATGCATTAGGATTTATTCCTAATGATGTTGATGATCAAATTGAAATTTAATAAGTATAAAAAAGCAGACCTCTAATATTGAACGCGCAAATTTCAATATTAGAGGTTTGCTTTATAAATCTGCTGTTTTTCCAACCCCTTTTTTATTTGCTTTTACAAATTTAAGACTTTTATAATTACTGTTAAATTAGGTAAAAAAGCATTGCTTTTTCAGTGATAACCTGTTATCTTGAATATGTGAAATTAATCACATAAGGAAAGTGATTTTTTAAAAAGGAAGGGTAAGTATATGAATAATGTTAAAGCAAACAAAGTAGTATTAGTAGGCGATGGAGCTGTTGGTTCAAGCTACGCATTTGCGATGGTCGCTCAAGGGGTTGCAGATGAATTTTACATCGTAGACATAGCAGAAGAAAAAGTTAAAGGTGACGTTTTAGACTTGAATCATGGGATGCCATACGGCGAATCACCATCGATTGTTAAAGCTGGGTCATACGCTGATTGTTCTAATGCAGATCTAGTAGTTATTACAGCTGGTGCTCCCCAAAAACCAGGTGAAACTAGATTAGACTTAGTAGAAAAGAATACTAAAATCTTTAAATCTATCGTAGGACAAATCATGGACAGTGGATTTGACGGTATCTTCTTAATCGCTGCCAACCCAGTAGACGTGTTAACTTATGTAACTAAAAAAGTTTCTGGATTGCCAAAAGAACGCGTTATCGGTTCAGGTACAATTTTAGATACAGCCCGTTTCAAATATGAATTAGGTGCAGAGTTCGGAGTAGCGCCTGAAAGTGTGAACGCAAGTATTATCGGAGAACATGGTGACTCTGAGTTAGCAGTATGGTCTCAAGCTAGTATTGCAGGTCAAAATTTATACGATATTTTAAAAGAAGATCCTGCAAGAGAAAAACGCATCGAAGAAATCTTCTTGAATACTCGTGATGCAGCTTATGATATTATTCAAGCCAAAGGTGCAACATACTATGGAATCGCTATGGGATTATTGCATATTACCAAAGCTATTTTGCGCAACCAAAATCTTGTATTGACTGTTTCAAGTTATTTAGAAGGCGAATACGGCAATGAAGATGTATACATTGGTGTTCCAACACTTGTAAACCGTGCTGGCGCTGTAAAAATTTATGAAACTCCATTAAATGAAAAAGAAACTCAAGAGTTTAATCACTCAGTTGAAGTATTAAAAGATATTACTAAAAGTGTAGATAAATTATTTCAATAATTAAAATAAAAAAATGAGCTGGGGCATTAATGTCTCAGCTCATTATAATCTTACTAGCAGAAGCTCTTGCATTTATTTATCTTTTTTCAATAGCGCAAATATATGGTGGATTGTTGCGTTGATTAATAAAGCCGTATTGTAAAATGTGTGCTTGTTGCTGATCAAAATTTTCTAGATAGTGATAAACTGTTTCGCTTTCGATTTTCCCTTCAGGATGCCCTGGATAAATTACAAGCACAATAATGCCTTCTGGTGCAAGCATTTCAAAGATATTTTCAATTGCTTGAATAGTTGTAGCAGCTTCAGTCACAATATGTTTATCACCTTTAGGTAAATAACCCAAATTAAAAATCGCTGCATCAATAGGGCAATCAGCGGCTTCGACATACTGCTTTACATTTTGATGGCCATCATGAATCAAAATGGTATTCTGACAATCTTTAACTTTCTCACGTGCAGCTTCAATTGCGTCTTCTTGAATATCAAATCCGTAAACTTTCCCATTTGGCACATGTTCGGCTAGAAACAAAGTATCATGGCCGTTACCGCATGTTGCATCGATTACTGTACTCTTTTCATCGATATGAGAAAGTATAAGCGACTTAGCAAAAGGTAAAATACGTTCTACTTTCATTTGATTAATTGACTTCCTGTTCTTTCTTGTAGTGTTGGCCTTGAGCAGAATGACGTCTTGCTAATTCGGCATCGATTGCATTCAAAACTTCCCATTTATTAACACTCCACATAGGACCTACCATTAAATCAATAGGGCCGTCTCCGGTAATACGGTGAATAATCATTTCTGGAGGCAGGATTTCTAATTGATCACATACTAAATTGACATATTCTTCTTGAGACATGAAATTCAGCATACCTTTTTCATATTGCTTGACCATTGGTGTACCTTTTAATAGATGCAATAAATGAATTTTCAAACCTTGCACATCCATTTGAGCTACTGTTTTCGCTGTTTCCATCATCATGTCATAATCTTCGCCAGGCAATCCGTTAATAATATGAGAACATACATTAATATTATGTTTTCTTAATTTTTCTACACCTTCATAATAAGTTTGCATATCATGAGCGCGGTTAATCAAGTCTGAAGTTTCTTGGTGAACGGTTTGCAGTCCAAGTTCCACCCATAAATATGTGCGCTGATTTAAATCTGCTAAATATTCTACTACATCGTCAGGTAGACAATCCGGTCGAGTACCGATAGATAATCCGACTACTCCGGGTTCTTTAAGGACAGGTTCAAATTTTTCTTTTAATACTTCTACTGGAGCATGTGTATTTGTAAAGGCTTGGAAATAGGCGATATATTGTCCTTCGTGCCATTTTTCATGCATTTTTTCTTTGATTTCTTTAAATTGCACATCAATCGGATCAGCTCTGTTCCCAGCAAAATCACCGCTTCCTGCTGCCGAACAAAATGTACAGCCTCCATGAGCAACTGTTCCGTCACGATTTGGACAGTCAAAACCGCCATCTAAAGCTACTTTGAAAATTTTATGACCAAATTTATTTTTTAAATGGTAATTCCATGTATGATATCGTTTATCTTCAAATGCATACGTAAAATATTGACCCATATGACATTTTCCTTTCTAAAATTAATCCATTGTAAGATTTTACCATAATTTAAACAGTTATGTTTCTATAGTTTTATTTTTATGGGTTTAAATCCTATAGTAAGTGTAGTATTATTTACTAGTTGCAAAAATTCATATCATGCTATTTTCGTTTAAAATTTTCGCCGCTCTGACTAAAGGGTTGCGGAAATTTTATTTGGTTTAAAGAAAATAGACTTTGAAAATAAAAAATAGAGAGAAAGCGGGTGTTGCACAATGAATATGCCGAAAGAGGTCTGGTGGCTGGTCATCGGTATGGCAATTAATATTACTGGAGCAAGTTTTTTTATGGCCGTTAAACACTATCTATATGAGTCATGAACTGCACAAAAGCTTAACGACTGCCGGAATCGTTTTGATGATTAATTCATTAGGAATGGTCATCGGAAACTTATTAGGCGGAACTTTGTTTGATAAATTAGGTGGATTCAGAACTATTATGTTAGGCACTATCACATGTTTATGTGCGACGACATTGCTTAACTTCTTTCATGGATGGCCTTGGTATGCTGTTTGGTTAGTAATGCTTGGTTTCGGCGGCGGTATTATTATTCCTGCGATTTACGCGATGGCAGGTGTCGTATGGCCGAATGGGGGAAGACAAACTTTTAATGCAATTTATCTTGCGCAAAATATCGGAGTAGCTTTCGGCGCGGCAATGGGAGGTTTTGTTGCAGAATTAAGCTTTAATTATATCTTTATTGCTAATTTATTAATGTACGTTGCTTTCTTCTTTGTCGCTGTAACTCAATTCAATATTAAGTATAAAGGGAAAGTCAAAATTCCAGATACAAATGAATGGGCGGCTAAGAAGTACCGCAAAAGATTCATTGCACTATTATTATTGTGTGTTATGTTTGCGATTTGTTGGATTGCCTACATTCAATGGGAAAGTACGATTGCTTCGTTTACACAAGAATTAAATATCACTATGGGACAATACAGTTTGCTTTGGACAGTAAACGGCATCATGATTCTCGTAGCACAACCGTTAATTTATCCGATTATCAGACTATTGAAAGGCAACTTGAAGTTGCAGATGTTAGTTGGAATTTTAATCTTTATATTATCTTTCTTTGTCACAAGTTTTGCCGAGCAGTTTTCAATATTCATGGTCGGTATGATTATTCTGACACTAGGTGAAATGTTTGTTTGGCCTGCTGTACCGACAATTGCAAATCAACTTGCACCAGAAGGTCGTCAAGGCTCCTATCAAGGAATTGTAAATTCCGCTTCGACTGTCGGAAAAGCATTTGGACCGCTAATTGGCGGTATATTAGTAGATACCTTTAATATGCAAGCCATGTTCTTAACAATGATGGGATTATTAGTTGTTTCTATTGTTTTCTTGTTTACCTATGATAAAAACCTCAAGAAACATGAAATGAACCATTAAAAAGAAGGTATATGCTTTAAATTACAGCGTCTAGAACTTGCATTTAGACTAATAATAAAATATAGTAATAGATGTATATGGAGTAGTAATCTAAAGGACTCGCTAAGAGAGCTGGTGGTCGGTGCGAACCAGTTGAGTATTTTAGGTGAACTTACCAGCGAATAAATTTATGAATAATACAGCTCGAGCTATTATGTATGAGGTGCGTAGAAATACGAATGAGGGTGGTACCGCGGCACTTGTCGTCCTTCATAAGACAAAATCATAATAGTTTGAGTTGTATTTTTTATTGATTAGGAGGAAAGCAAAGTGAGTTTTAATCATCAAGAAATTGAAAAGAAATGGCAAGATTATTGGGCAGAACACAAAACTTTTAAAACGAATGATAATCTAGGTCAAAAGAAATTTTATGCTTTAGATATGTTTCCATATCCATCAGGAGCAGGATTGCATGTAGGGCATCCAGAGGGCTATACAGCGACAGATATTATTTCGCGTTATAAACGTATGCAAGGATATAATGTATTGCATCCGATGGGGTGGGATGCATTTGGTTTGCCTGCAGAACAGTATGCTTTAAACACAGGCAACAATCCACGTGAATTTACGAACCAAAATATTCAAACATTTAAACGCCAAATTCAAGAATTAGGTTTCAGTTATGATTGGGACAGAGAAGTGAATACGACTGATCCTGATTACTATAAATGGACACAATGGATTTTTATCCAACTATATAACAAAGGATTAGCATATGTAGATGAAGTGGCGGTAAACTGGTGTCCTGAATTGAAAGCTGTACTTTCTAATGAAGAAGTAGTGGATGGCGTTTCAGAACGTGGCGGTTATCCAGTATATCGCAGACCAATGCGTCAATGGGTGCTTAAGATTACTGATTATGCAGACCGTTTGTTAGAAGATTTAGATGATTTAGATTGGCCTGAGTCTATCAAAGATATGCAACGTAACTGGATTGGTCGTTCAGAAGGTGCTAAAGTCACTTTCAATATTGAAAATAGTGATGAAAAAATTGAAGTGTTCACAACTCGTCCAGACACAATCTATGGTGCATCATTTGCCGTGTTGAGTCCAGAACATGATTTAGTAAACGAAATTACGACTCCCGAACATCAAGAAGAAGTCCAAGCATATCAAAAAGAGGCGTCGATGAAATCTGATTTGGAACGTACAGATTTAGCTAAAGATAAATCAGGTGTATTTACAGGCGCCTATGCTATCAATCCTTTATCAGGTGAGAAATTGCCAATCTGGATTGCTGATTACGTACTTTCTTCATATGGTACAGGCGCGGTTATGGCTGTTCCAGCACATGATGAACGTGACTATGAATTTGCTCAAAAATTTGATTTGCCAATCAAAGAAGTTATTGAAGGCGGAGATATTTCTAAAGAAGCCTACACTGGAGACGGTCCTCATGTGAACTCTGGGGATTTAGACGGTCTGTACAATGACGAAGCTATTGTACGCGCTATTCAATTACTTGAAGAAAAAGGCGCAGGTGAAAAGAAAGTCAACTATAAATTGCGTGATTGGTTATTCAGCCGCCAACGTTATTGGGGTGAACCAATTCCGATTATTCATTGGGAAGACGGTACAATGACTACTGTACCGACTGACGAATTGCCATTATTGCTTCCTGAAACAGATTCAATTGAACCTTCAGGCACAGGTGAATCACCTTTAGCGAATATCGATGAATTTGTAAATGTTGTGGATCCTGAAACTGGCATGAAAGGTCGTCGTGAAACAAATACAATGCCACAATGGGCAGGCAGCTGCTGGTATTATTTACGTTATATCGATCCGCATAATGATGAAATGCTTGCAGATCCTGAAAAATTAAAACATTGGTTGCCAGTTGATTTATATATCGGTGGTGTGGAACACGCCGTACTACATTTATTGTATGCAAGATTCTGGCATAAAGTATTGTATGATATGGGTGTTGTTCCAACGAAAGAACCATTCCAAAAACTATTCAACCAAGGCATGATTTTGGGTGAAGGTAATGAAAAAATGAGTAAATCTCGCGGTAACGTCGTTAACCCTGATGATATCGTGCGTTCACATGGTGCAGATACTTTAAGATTATATGAAATGTTTATGGGACCGCTTGATGCAGCGATTGCATGGAGTGAGAAAGGTTTAGACGGTTCTCGCCGTTTCTTAGATCGTGTATGGAGATTACTGATTAATGAAGACGGCACGTTAACATCTAAAGTTGTAGAAACTGATGATAAATCATTGCAAAAAGTATACAACCAAACAGTTAAAAAAGTAACTGAAGACTTTGATACCTTAAACTTCAATACAGCAATCAGCCAATTGATGGTATTTATAAATGAAGGATATAAAGCTGAGCAGCTCTACAAACCATACGTAGAAGGATTTGTAAAAATGCTTGCACCGATTGCACCGCATTTAGGAGAAGAATTATGGTCTAAACTTGGTCATGATGAAACAATTACGTATCAACCATGGCCAGATTATGATGAAGCTTTCCTTGTGGACGATGAAGTGGAAATTGTTATCCAAGTTAATGGTAAAGTTAGAGCAAAAGCATTTATCCCTAAAGATGCTTCAAAAGAACAAATGGAAGAGATTGCATTGACAAATGAAAATGTTAAATTAGATATTGGGGATAAAGACATCAAGAAAGTCATCGCCGTTCCTCAAAAATTAGTCAATATTGTTGCGAAATAATAAAGGAAGGTGAAATTACTATGGAATCTATTACAACGGATGAATTAAAAAAGAAAATTCTAGATCATTCTCCTGTACACATTGTTGATGTCAGAACAGATGAAGAAACTGCAACTGGTATTATTCCAGATGCCACTACAATTCCTATGGATCAAATTCCAGATAATTTAAATGAATTTAACGAAAATGATACGTATTATTTTGTTTGTGCAGCTGGTGTTCGAAGCGGCAGAGTAGTAGAATATCTCAATCAACATAAACCTGAAGTGCATGCAGTAAATGTCGAAGGCGGCATGAATGCATGGGGAGACGAAGGTTTAGAAATAGATAGTATATAATTGAAATTTGAGCCGAGTCAGTTAACAGCTGACCCGGCTCATTTTTATATGCTTTTTAATTTTGATAGATACCAGCATTCATGCCTGACACCCGTCCAGTAACTAAGGCACTCGTAATATTATAGCCACCTGTATATCCATGAATATCTAAAACTTCTCCACAGAAAAATAATCCAGGAGTAATTTTTGACATCATCGTATGTGGCTCTATCTCTTTGATTGAAACACCGCCGCCCGTTACAAATGCTTTTTCAATTGATAAAGTGCCATTGACAGTAAAGATGAAACCTTTAAACAAACGAGTGATTTCTAATATCTGTTGGTTTGAAATATGGTGTCCCGTTGTTTCTTCACTTACACCTGCTTGTTCTAATATAAAGTTAAGGTAACGTTCTTCTATCATACCGCGCAAACTATTCTTAATGTATTTATCAGGTGCAGCATGAATTTGTTGTTTAATTCTTTGTTGTAATTCATTTTCTTTTTCATCGGGAAAAACATCCAGTTTCATTAGAATTTCTTGTTTCTTTTGAGATTTTTGTTCTTTATACACAAATTGGCTGCATCTCAAAGCTCCAGGACCGCTGATACCAAAGTGTGTAAATAACATGTCCATACGGTGTGTGATGCGCGGCTTTCCATTTTTTCTCAAAACAGATAAAGACACATCTTTCAAACTTAATCCTTTAAGTGTTTTACGAATAATAAATGGTTCTTTTGAAGTGATAGGCACCTCAGTCGGGAAAAGTTCAGTAATAGTATGACCGAATTTTTCCGCGAAGGGATAACCATCTCCAGTGGAACCGGTTTGTGGGACACTCGTGCCTCCTGTCGCAATAACTACTGTTTTAGAATTATATTCATTGCCCTCTGCATCTGTAATTATGAAATGATCTGAATTTCTTTGAATGTTTTGGACAGCAGTTTCTTCTTTTACTTCAACATGATTAACTGCCAATTCTTTAATCAGTGCATCTACAACATCTTGAGACCGATTTGAAACTGGAAACATTCTTCCATGATCTTCTTCTTTTAACTTCACACCGCGTGTTTCAAAAAATTCAATAATAGATTCATTATCAAATACGGAAAAAGGGCTGTAGAGAAACTTGCCATTACCCGGAATGTGACGGATAATTTCATCATAAGGCAGTCGATTGGTTACATTACAGCGGCCACCGCCAGAAATTTTTAATTTTCTGCCCAGACCCTTTTTCTTTTCAATTAATAATACTTTATCAGAATATTGGCTGGCTGCAGCAGCAGACATCAATCCGCTAGGCCCGCCGCCGATAACTATAGTTTGGTACATGTTTAGTTAATGCACATTTTCTGTAAAACGTTGATTATGTGCATATTTCCTCCTTAAAGTTTGATTTTTCTTGTAAAAGTGCGTTAACGTAAATTTTCAAATGTATAATTGATTTACTTTACTGTAATATTATGGCATAGTCAAAACTGTTGTTTAAATCTTTGAAATTTCATTTCTGTTAAGGCTATTTTAGGCTATAATACTAATGAAAAAAAGTAGTTGCCAACAATTGTTGGTGGTAAAATATACTTAAATTTTAATATCAGATAGGAAGATTGTCATGAATGAAAGTCAAGAACTTGTAAGAGGGACCTTTCTATTAACACTAAGTATACTGATTACTAAAGTACTTGGTGTGCTCTTCATAATTCCGTTTTATGCAATAATCGGCGGAGAAGAGAATTTGGCCCCATTCAACTATGCTTATGCGCCATATAATATTGCTATCGCAGTAGCGACAGCAGGTGTTCCTTTAGCGGCCTCTAAATATGTTGCTAAATATAATGCCATAGGTGCATATCACGTCAGTCAGAAATTGTATCGCTCTAGCTTTATCGTAATGAGTATTACAGGTGTTTTAGGATTTATTATCTTGTATGCTTTATCACCAATGATTGCCACAGTAACGTTAGCACATGAATCTAATGCTAAAGGCGGCTGGACCATTGATGATATTACTTGGATCATCAGAATTATCAGTATGGTAGTTATTTTTATCCCATTACTCGCTACATGGCGTGGGGTGTTCCAAGGGTATAAATCAATGGGACCTACTGCAGTTTCCGAAGTAACAGAGCAAATAGCCCGTATTATCTTTATTTTGGCCGGCAGTTATCTTGTATTGAATGTATTCCACGGCTCTGTATTGTTAGCAAACGGTGTAGCCACATTTGCTGCAGCGGTGGGCGCAATAGCAGGTATTTTAACTCTTTGGTACTATTGGAGAAAAAGAAAGCCGTTTATGGATGAAATGACTGCATCAGACCATACAGGTATCGATGTTTCATATACTAAAATGTATAAAGAAATTATTTCTTATAGTATTCCATTCGTAATTGTAAGTTTGAATTTCCCATTATTTAATATTGTTGACCAACTTACACATAACAACGCGTTGGATATAGCGGGTGTACCACAACAACTACACGATTATTTCTTTACTATACTTAATATGACAACGAATAAAATTGTAATGATTCCGACTTCATTAGCTGCAGGCTTTGCAGTCAGCTTGATTCCTTATATCACTAAGACATATGAATCAGGTGAATTACATGAAATGCACAGACAAATTCAAACATCTTTAGGTGTATTGATGTTTATTACTGTACCTGCCAGTTTAGGAATAATGGCCTTATCATCTCCGTTATACACAGTGTTCTACAGCTATAACGGTGACGGCAGTATGTTATTGTTCTATTATGCACCAGTGGCGATTTTAATTTCGTTATTAAGTATTACAGCTTCGATGCTGCAAGGTATTGATAAACAGAAATTAACAGTCTTTGTAATTGTTGCTGCAGTTGCTTTGAAAGTAGTATTAAACATTCCTTTAATAGTAGCATTCCATACAGCAGGAGCAATTTTAAGTACGGCAATTGCCTTGTTGGTTGCAAATATTTGTAACTTCTTCATTTTGAAAAAATATGCGAAATTTACATTTACTGAAACATTTATTCAATTTGCTAAAATATTCATTTATGGTTTCATTATGATGGTAGGCGTTGAATTATCATTCTGGTTAATGCAAATGGTTATCTCACCGGCCTCAAAAGTCGGCAGCTTAATTATTGTTGTAGTTGGAGTACTTGTCGGTGTAGTAATTTATGGAGGTATTACTTTGAAAACAAGATTAGCTGATCAATTTTTAGGAGACTTGCCTGGCAAAATCCGTAGAAAGTTGAGAATCTCATAATGAGACTGGATAAGTTTTTAGCTAATATGGGCGTCGGTACTAGAAGTGAGGTCAAACAGCTATTAAAGAAAAATCAAGTACAAGTTAATGGTAAAAATGAAAAACAAAGTAAAGCTCAAATTAATCCAGAAGAAGATACAGTTACTGTTAATGGCGATTTTATAAGATATGTCGACAAAGTCTATATAATGTTAAATAAACCAGCTGGATACATTTCGGCGACTGAAGATAATGAACATTCGACAGTCCTTGATTTAATTGATGACTTTCAAAATTTAAATATTTTTCCAGTCGGGAGATTAGACAAAGATACTACAGGATTGATATTGTTAACTAACGATGGCCAGTTTAACCACGACATTATGAGTCCCAATAAGCATGTTTCCAAGATATATCGTGTCGAAGCGGAGAAAGCCGTAAGTCAACAGGATATTGAAATATTTGCTGACGGAGTTGAGTTATCTGATGGTAAAGCGCAACCTGCAGAATTAAAATGTACAGAAGAGAGCAAGACTGTATACGTTACTATCCAAGAAGGTCGATTCCATCAAGTAAAAAGGATGTTTCATGCCATTGATAATGAGGTACTGAAATTAAAGCGGGTTCAAATTGGACAACTACAGCTAGATTCTAGTCTTTCGGAAGGCGACTATCGAGAATTGACGACAGAAGAAATAGAATTAGTTCAACAATAAAAAAGTGAAGGTGATAATTATGGCAAAATCAGGTAATTTATTAAGAGCAGTTGTAGGTATCGGTGCAGCAGCTGCAGCAGTTTTATTAACTAGAAAAGATAGTAGAGATAAATTAAAAAATGAATATGATAAATACAAAGAGAATCCAGAATCATATAAGCAAAATGCTAAAGATTTAGCTTCTCAAATTGCTTCAAATGCTTCTCAAACTTTTAACGAAGTGAAGCAAGACCCTAAAGGTTATGCGGATAAAGTAAAACAAGATCCGAAAGCTTTTGTCCAAGAACAAAAAGAGCGTTTCAGCAACAATAATCAAGATGCTGCAGCTCCAACTTTAGATGATGCTAAACAATCTGATGAACCTCAACATAATATCAGAATTGTAACTGATGAAGATTTGAAACAAAATGGAAACGAATCTTCTAATCAAAATCAATCTAATAAAGATAATAAATAATAATTATTATATACAGGAGCTGAGACATTATTGTGTTTCAGCTCCTGTTTTCTAAACTGACATTAGCTAGCTGAAGAGAAAGATGCTTTTGAATTCAGACAGTTATGAGGGGTCGGCAGGGAGAAATGATTTTTTCATTGATGCTATTTCTGTCCCGCCTTTTTTACATAGTGAGAATTAAATTTAAATTTATCCGCCCTGTCATATCAATAATGAACAAAATTGACAGAAAATTTATAGGGTTACTACTGTTGTTTCATAAATAGTTAGGGTAAAATAGAACATGAACTAAAAATTGAGAAGGAAGTTGATCACGAATGTGGAAAGAAAAAGTGCAAGAATATGAAGATCAAATTATAGCTGATTTAAGCGGTTTACTATCAATCGAAAGTGTCAGAGATGATAGTAAAGCTACATCGGATGCACCGCTCGGACCAGGACCTAAAGCTGCGCTTGATTATATGTATCAACTCGCAGAACGTGATGGATTTGCCACACATGATGTAGATCATGTTGCTGGAAGAATCGAAGTAGGCAAAGGCAAAGACTTATTCGGCATTCTTTGCCATGTTGACGTGGTACCTGCCGGAGAAGGCTGGGATACTCCGCCATTCGAACCAACTGTAACAGATGATGCAATTATTGCGAGAGGAACTTTAGATGATAAAGGGCCGACTATTGCAGCTTATTATGCAGTAAAAATTTTAAATGATATGAACGTAGACTGGAAGAAACGTGTGCATATCATTGTAGGTACTGATGAAGAATCAGATTGGATCGGAGTGAATCGATACTTTGAATCTGAAGAAATGCCGGCATTAGGATTTGCTCCAGATGCTGAATTCCCTGCTATTCACGGTGAAAAAGGAATTACTACATTCGATATCAAACAAGAAAATAAATCTGCGGATGAAAAAGAAGCAGCAGTTGTATTGGAATCATTTGAATCCGGTCAACGTTATAATATGGTACCGGATGAAGCGGTAGCACATCTGACTGTAAAAGACGAAAATCTCGATGTGACTGAGTTATACCAAAATTACTTAGAAGCACATGATTTAAATGGTACAAGCGAATTAGACGAAGATACTTTGGTATTGCGTTTGAAAGGGAAAGCAGTACACGGTATGGACCCATCTATTGGTTTAAATGCGGGATTATTCCTAATCCATTTCTTAAGCGAATTAAATTTAGATAAGCAAGCCGCTAAATTTACAGACTTAAGCGAAAGATATTTATTTGAATCACACTTTGGTGAGAAGATGGGAATGAAGTTCCATACTGATAAAATGGGAGATTTAACTACTAATATCGGTATTATTGCTTATTCAAAAGCAAACGGGGGAGAATATGGTATTAACTTACGATATCCGGAAGGCTTTGAATTTGACGATGCAATTAAACGTTTTACAAATGAAGTTCAAGAATTGGGATTTGAATTAGATTTAGGTAAAGTGCAACGTCCGCATTATGTTGATAAAAATGATCCGTTTGTACAAACACTCGTACAAGCATATCGTAATCAAACAGGAGACATGACAGAACCGTATACTATCGGCGGAGGCACATATGCACGTAATCTAGACAAAGGAGTAGCATTCGGAGCGATGTTCAGCGACTCAGAGGACTTAATGCATCAAAGAAATGAATACATCACTAAAAAACAATTATTTAATGCAACTAGCATCTATTTAGAAGCGCTATACGCATTATGTGTGGAGGAATGACTATGACAAATAAAGTGTTATTGAACGGCCAGTTTGTAGACGAAAAAGACGCAAAGATTCCATATAATGACAGAGGATATAACTTCGGAGACGGCGTATATGAATATATTCGTGTATATGACGGAACCTTGTTTACTGTTAAAGAACATTTCGAAAGATTTTTGCGCAGTGCTGCAGAAATCGATATCGATTTAGAGGAAACCGTTGAATCTCTAACGCAGACAGTTCAATCTTTAATTGATGAGAATGATGTTCAAAATGGCGGTATTTATATTCAAGCAACTAGAGGGGCTTCACCAAGAGACCATGCATTTCCAGGTCCAGACGTTAAACCGCAGATTATGGCATTCACAAAAAGCTATGACAGACCGTTTGAAGAATTAGAAAACGGTATTTATGCCGTAACTGTTGAAGATATTCGTTGGTTACGCTGTGATATCAAAAGCTTGAATTTATTAGGAAATGTATTAGCGAAAGAATATGCTGTGAAATATAATGCGGCTGAAGCGATTCAACACCGTGGTGAAACTGTCACAGAAGGGGCATCAAGTAACGTATATGCAATTAAAGACGGAGTAATCTATACACATCCGATTAATAACTATATTCTTAACGGTATTACACGTCAGGTTATTAAGAATGTGGCAGAAGAAGCGGACATTCCATTCAAAGAAGAGACATTCACTGTAGACTTCTTAAAAAATGCAGATGAAATTATCGTTTCTAGTACATCTGTGGAAGTCATGCCTGTGATCAAGTTAGATGGTGAAGCGGTAGGAGACGGTAAAGTCGGCTCAATAACACGTAAGTTGCAAGAAGGATTTAGTCAGAAAATTGAAGAAAGTCACAATAAATAAATTTTTAATAAATGCACATAATATCCAACTTTAACACCTAAACTGTGTTATAATTTTAAATTGTCGCTGCACTTAAGATAATGATTATTTATGAGTGCGTATCGAAATTAAAACAGTTTTAAAACGCTGTTTAAACATAAAATAGCCTTTGAAAAGATAGTCTCTCAGAAGGTAAAATGTGTCTTTTAGTTTCTCATTTTTGGTTGAAATAAGCTTTTAAAAACTATAAAATTAACAATGAGTGCTAAAGGCGTGAAGCGTTTAAAAAGTAATTAACAAAATGTAAAATATGGCTCTTGAAACACTATTCTTGAGCCATTTTCTAATTGAAAGCGAGGTGAACGTGTTGGAGCAGTTTTATCAGTTAGGGTGGACATTGGATTCTGCTGGCGGTGCATCGGGTGAAGCTTATATGGCTGAGCAAGATGGTCAAAAATTATTTCTAAAAAGAAACTCAAATCCTTTTATTGCAGCATTATCTGCAGAAGGTATTGTCCCTAAATTAGTGTGGACAAAGCGTATTGAAACCGGAGAGGTTGTAACCGCGCAACATTGGAAAAATGGCAGAGAACTTACTTTTGAAGAGATGAATCAAACAAGAGTAGCAAAATTGCTCAAAAAGATTCATAGCTCTAAAACACTTTTGACGATGTTGAAGCGCATGGAAATGGAACCCATTACTCCGGATATATTATATCAAAAAATAAATACATCGCTTTCCAGACAAGTGTTGACACATCATGTGGTGCGTAAAGCATTGACTTATCTTGAAGAACACAAACCTGAATTGGATCCTCGCTTTTATACTGTCGTTCATGGTGATGTGAATCATAATAATTGGTTGCTATCTGATCATGACGAGTTATACCTTGTAGATTGGGAAGGTGCGATGTTGGCAGATCCAGCAATTGATATCGGAATGCTGCTTTACAATTACGTTCCTCAAAACGAATGGTCTGAATGGCTTGAAAAGTACGGTGCGAAAGAATCTTTAGATTTGAGCAAACGTATGAAATGGTATACAGTCATTCAAGCAATCGGATTAGTAGAGTGGAATGAAGAACAAAAACGCTATAAAGATATGAATATTTGGCTGAAATTCTTAAATGAAGTTATGAACAGCAACGTATTTATTTGAGGAGAAATATCAAATGAGATTAAGAAATAAACCTTGGGCAGAGGATTATTTGCGAAAACATGATACAGTTGTAGACATTGATGGCACTCATGCTAAAAAAATGTCTGAGTGGTTTGATAAAACTCAGCCTATTTATATAGAAGTTGGATCAGGCATGGGACAGTTTATTACAGAACTTGCAAGCCGACATCCTGAAGTTAATTTTGTTGCTTTAGAAAGAGATAAGAATGTTATGATTCGCGTATTGGACAAGGTATTGGAGAAACAATTGCAGAATATCAAGTTGATTTGTAATGATGCAATGGAATTAACCGATTACTTTGAAGATGGTGAAGTAGATCGTGTTTATTTAAATTTCTCAGATCCGTGGCCAAAGAACAGACATGCGAAACGTCGCTTAACGTATCATTCTTTTTTAGCCTTATATAAAGCGATTTTAAAAGAAGAAGGGGAAATACATTTTAAAACAGATAATCGTGGTCTCTTTGCGTATAGCTTAGAAAGCATGTCGCAGTTTGGAATGTATTTTACAAAAATCAATTTAAACCTTCATGATGAAGATGATGAAGATAATATTGAAACTGAATACGAACGGAAATTTGCTGATAAAGGTTCACGCATTTATCGCATGGAAGCAAAGTTCCATTAAGAGAAGAAACTGCATTCATAGGAATGCGGTTTTTTTAATAGAGGTTGATTTGATATTCATTCTGACAAGACCTATACTAATTATTAAGCACTGAAATGGAGGGGTAGAATGAATTTAGGGGATTTAAAAATTTATTATCTTGATGGTGGAATGACAAATATGGATGGCGGGACAATGTTTGGTCCAGTGCCAAAAGTCTTATGGTCACGCAAATTGAAACCTAATGATAAGAATCAAGTGAGAATGTCGACACATCCTATCTTGATTATTGCAAAGGATAAAAATATTTTAATTGACTCAGGATTAGGAATGGGTAAATTAACTGATAAACAAAAACAACATTCAGGAGTCGAGAATGAAAGTTATGTGAAAGAAAATCTTGCTGCTTATAATCTTACACCTGAAGATATTGATATCGTATTGATGACGCATATGCATTTTGATCATGCAGCAGGTTTAGCAGACAACGATGGACATGCTCAATTTCCTAATGCAGTCCATTACATTCAACAAGACGAATGGCAGGAATTTCTGGCACCTAATCTTCGCAGCAAAGCGACCTACTGGCCTCAAAATCAAGGCGATTATCAAGAACACATGATTTTGTTTGAAAATGAAATTGAACCTTACCCTGGCATCAAAATGCAACATACAGGTGGCCATAGTTACGGTCACAGTATCATTACTATTGAAAGCAATGGAGAACGTGCAGTGCATATGGCTGATATCTTCCCATCACATGCACATTTCAACCCTTTATGGGTCACAGCTTATGATGATTATCCGATGCAAAGTATTCGTGAAAAAGAAAGACTGATACCTTATTTCATTTATAATGATTTTTGGTTCTTGTTTTATCATGATGCAGATTACTTTGCGATTAAATATGATTCACAGCAAAAAACAATTCAGTCAGCTATAAAAAGATAATAAAAAACGATACTTCCTCAAACGGAAGTATCGCAAATTATTTTGAAATTAAGCACTCATATTAAACTTCTTTAATATTAATAATTTTACCATTCGTTGCATCAGCCACAAATTCATAGTTGCTGACTTTACCATGGTTTTCAGTCGTTACCCCGCCGCGATATACTTCATACGCGATACCGTCTTGTTCAAAAGGCTGAGGCTCTGAGACGATGTATGACCCTGTTACATTCATAAAGTAACTTTTCACCTCTTCAATGAGTTTGAACGGGTCGTACTTTTTAGTGCTGAGAATAGTGAGGTAAACTAATACACCACTCACCAAAAGTGTGATTGGTAAAACTAACAATAACCAAATTTTTTTTCGAGACATCTCAATTAATACCTCCACTTAAGTTATATTAATATTCTATCATAAGTGAAGGGCATTAATGAATAATTAAGGAGGAACCCTAAATGGATTTGACTAAAAAAGAAACTTTAAAGCACATGAAAGCACTAACTGAGTTTCATAGTGCTCCTGGATTTGAAAGTGATTTAAAGGCATACATAAAAAGTGAAATGGAACCTTATGCTGATGATTTTATTTATAATCGAATGGGCGGTTTTTACGCAGTTAAACATTCAAAGAATCCTAATGCGAAGAAAGTAATGGTTGCAGCGCATATGGATGAAGTTGGATTTATGATTACACATATTGCTGATAATGGTATGATTCAATTTACTAACCTAGGTGGAGTAGCAGCAGATATTTGGCAAGGTCAAAGATTAAAAGTAAAAAATCGTAATAATGAAGTTATCACTGGAGTGGTGGCAAGTATACCGAAACATTTTAGAACAGGAAATGAAGGTTTGCCTGAAATTAAAGACTTAATGTTAGATATTGGCAGTGCATCTGCAGCAGAAGTACGTGCACGCGGTATTGAAATAGGTGACTCAATTGTTCCTGATACTGAATTTATCCAACTTTCTGAACAACGATTTGCTGGGAAAGCTTGGGATAATCGTTACGGTTGTTTATTAGCTATAGAAATCTTAAAATTATTTAAAGATAAGCAATTAGATGTCGAACTTTATGTGGGTGCAAATGTGCAAGAAGAAGTCGGTTTACGTGGCGCAAGAGCAGCAGCTGAGCAAATAGATCCTGATGTCGCTTTCGTCGTTGATTGTTCACCAGCTAACGATATGAAAGGCGCTCAACAACTTTCAGGACAACTGGGCGAAGGAACTTTAATACGTATTAAAGATGGAACGATGTTATTGAAACCTGCTTTCAGAGATTATCTTTTAGAATTGTGTAATCAACATGATATCAAGCATCAATACTATATTTCACCTGGAGGCACAGATGGCGGAGAAATTCACAAAGCCAACAGTGGCATACCAACAGCGGTGATTGGCGTTTGTGCTCGCTATATTCATAGTTCAGATTCTGTATTTGATATCCGTGATTACTATGCTGCGCGTCAGTTGTTGTTCGAGTCGATTCAAGCACTTGATGATAAACAAATAGAGCATTTGCAATACTCATAATATCAAGAAAGAAGTGAAAGTAATGAGAGAATTAAAATCTGTAGAAGAATTTAACGAATTAAAACAAGATGATACTATTTTTATGTTTACAGCTGATTGGTGTGTAGATTGTCGTTTTATTAAACCGAGATTGCCTGAATTAGAAGAAAAACATAAAGAATATAACTTCGTCTCAGTTGATAGAGATAAATTTATTGATTTATGTGTGGAACTCGGCATTATGGGGATTCCAAGTTTCCTAGTTTATAAAAATGGAGAACAAGTAGGCAGTTATGTCAGTAAAGACCGCAAAACGATAGAACAAATAGATGAATTTATCAATAATATTTAAATCAAAATACCCTTAGGAAATTACGCATTTTTTCTGTTCCTAAGGGTATTTTTACGGTAAACTATATAAAGGTATGTAATTAGGAGTGTTAAATATGAATGTCTTTCAAATGAGAGATAAATTAAAAGAACGTTTAAATCATTTAAATGTGAATTTTTCATTTAATCGTGATGAAGATACGTTGCGTATTGCCAGAAAAGATAATGGTAAAGGCGTAACAATCAGATTAACACCGATTGTAGCTAAATATAATGATAAAAAAGAAACAATTGTTGATGAAATCGTATATTATGTCAACGAAACGATTGCACAAATGAGCGACCAAGCGCAAGAGGATATTCAGAATTTAAAAATTATGCCTGTCATGCGTGCAGCAAGTTTCGAAAAAGAAACCAAAGAAGGGCATAAATTTGTGATAGATCAACATACTGCAGAAACTAATATTTATTATGCATTAGACTTAGGTAAGTCTTATCGTCTGATAGATGAATCTATGTTGAAACAAATGAATGCTACTGCACAACAAGTCAAAGAAATGGCGTTATTTAATGTTCGTAAGCTAGATACAGCATATAAAACTGACGAAGTAAAAGGGAACATTTTTTATTTCATCAATACTAATGATGGTTACGATGCCAGCAGAATATTAAATACACCGCTTCTCAACCAATTTGAAGAACAGTGTGAAGGTGAAATGTTAGTAGCCATTCCCCATCAAGATGTGTTGATTATTGCAGATATCCGTAATAAAACAGGATATGATGTGATGGCACATCTTACAATGGAGTTCTTTACAAATGGACTTGTTCCGATTACATCTTTATCATTTGCATATGATAAAGGGCACTTTGAACCTATCTTTATCTTGGCCAAAAATAATAAAGCTAAGCAAGAAAATAGCCCTAACGTAGTGCAAGAACTAAGTGCTGTGAAAAAGAATAAAAACAATAAAAACGACAAAAAGTAAGGAGAAATAAAAATGAATTTATTTTATAATAAAAATGGTGTCGGAGATGTCGCATTTTTACAATTAGATCCTGCAGAAGGTGAATTTGACTATCATCAATTCGGCGACGTCGTAAGAATTACTCAAGATAATGAAGTTACCGGCTATAATATTTTCAACGCTTCACAACATTTATCTTTAGATGGTAACGGCCATATTAAACTAACACCTGAATTGGTAGAACAACTGCAACAAACTATCAATGAAGCGGGTATTGATGATAAATTAGATTCTGACTTATCCCCTAAGTTTGTAGTAGGGTATGTTGAATCTAAAGAAAAACATCAGAATGCTGATAAACTAAGTGTGCTGAAAGTTGACGTCGGTAACGATACTTTACAAATTGTTTGTGGCGCACCAAATGTTGAAGCTGGACAAAAAGTAGTGGTTGCTAAAGTAGGCGCTGTAATGCCGAGCGGAATGGTAATCAAAGATGCTGAATTAAGAGGCGTACCTTCTAGCGGTATGGTCTGCTCAATGAAAGAATTGAATTTACCAAACGCACCAAAAGAAAAAGGCATTTTAGTTTTATCTGATGAATATCAAGTTGGACAACCATTTTTTGAAGAATAATTAAATTTGGGAAGGAAGTGAATTTATGAGCTGGTTCGATAAACTATTTAGTGATGGAGATGACGAAGAGGTATATCAGCGGAAATATAGTCAACGTCGACAAAAATTAGAAGAAAAAGAACGTCATCGTCAATCATTACTTCCTGAAAATAATGATATATATAATCGTCCGAAAGGTAATTTTCGCTTTCCAATGCATGTGAATAATACAGAAAAGGCCGAAGATGACTTTGACTCAGCTGACTCTGACTCACAAATTTCTCATGCAGATGAAAAGGCATATGCTGTGAACCAACAACAAGATAATAGACGCCATAGAAGACGTCGCAACTTTGATACGAGCAGCAATCAAGATGAAAATGCCTTTCGCTCATCTCGCAGCACGCGAAAACAAAATAATGATCAGCATCATCATTCACCAAAGGAAACATCTTATACATCATCAAAGCGTCGTGTTCAAAATTATACTTCTTCCTATGATACGAAAGATATCTATTATAGAAGCGGTGAATTCAAGGCAGAAGAAGTACCTTCTGCAATCTTTGGAACTAAGAAACGCCATCCATTAGAGAATGGCGTGATTAAAAGCGACGGTACTATTAAAAATGAGGAAGCGGATGAAAGACAAGAACGTATTCCGACTGATCCGTTAAATGGAGCACGAAAACAAGATAAATTAAATACAACATCACAACCATCATCTTCTCAAAATGAAGATAGTGAAACTTCTCATTCTGAAAAGCCAGATGAAATAAAACATACGATGAAAGAAACACCTAATTATTCATCTACGGATAATACAATTAATATTAATAATATTTATGCATCACAAATTGTCGAAGAAATTCGCAGAGAACGTGAACGCAAGTTCTTGAAGCGTAAGAAATTCAAAGAAGCACTGCAACAAAAACGTGAGCAAGAAGACACTGGATCCATTCAACAGGCCATCGATGACATGTATGCTAAACAAGCCAAGCAATATGTAGAAGAACCTGTCTTTCATGAAGCGTCTCCAGTGGAAGCAAGTGAAGATATGGATGAACACGTTGATTCAGACAAGGCACAAGATACTACTGAAGAAGCAGCCAGCAAAAATGATTATGAAGCTGAACCTGATTTAAATTCAGAATTTGATTATGAAGAAATCAATTTAGATGACGTTCAACAAGTACAATCAGTGAATAACAAAGACGTGGAAATCGTAAATGATTATACATCTTCACAAGAAGACGAAGCTGCTTCCAGTGTAGAAAATACGAATAATCATACTGAATCGATTGAACATACTGATGAACCATTGAAACACGCTGAAACGGAAATAAGTGAAGCGCAGTATACTGAAGTTCAAACAGATGATTCAGAAAAAGAAGAGAGCAACGAAACGTCGGATTATAACGAGGAAGAAGCACCAGCAGAACCTGTGAATGTAGATGAGCATACTGATAGTAATCTTGAAACTAGTCAAACGCAGAATTCAGTAGAGGAACCTCAACTAACACCAGAGACGCAATCTGAAAACTTTGCAGATGACAAAACTGCATCAGAAACAGAGTCAATCAGCAGCGCATTCAAAATTCATTCTGAATCATTGGAACCGAAGTTAGAACCTACTTCTGAAACAGATTCGAAGGTGAATGAAAAGTCAGATTCAACAACAACATCTGAGAAACACGATGTAAGCAAACAGTCTTTAGAGCCGAAACTGACGCCTGAAAATAATTCAACAGCATCGTCGGCTGAGGAAAAAGAAGAAACTTGGGCACCAAATGACTTATCAGACCAATCATCATCTGAAACTGAACCTGCTGAGTTGCAAGACAACAAAGAAAATAAAGAAGCGAGTCCGGTCAAAGCGGAAGCAGAACCTGAGAAGAAACGTCCTATTCGTAAAGGTGCTAAGCCCGTTAACGTAATGATGACGCCTTCTGATAAGAGAAGAATGCAAAAAGCACAAAAAAATAAAGCCATCTCTGCAACTAAAACTGATTCTGAAAAAGTAAATCAACCTGTGCAAAATACGGCGGTTGAAAAGAATAAAACAACTCAGAATCTTACAAGCAGTGAAGCAGATAATACTCAAGCATATGCGCAAAGTGTCGGCACAGAAAGTCACGCTAATCCTGAAAATAATGACAGCCCTTCAACAAATGAACAAGAAACTCAAAATGAAGCGGGCCACATCACACAAAATGTAAATCAATTGCATATGAGTCAGAATAAATCTAATGAAACTGCGACAGAGTCGCAAGCATCCAATCAATCGCAAGTTTCAGATGCTAAAAATACTCGTAATACTGAAAAAGATACTCATTCGCCGCAAGAGGGCATTAGAAAAGGTCCTAACTTGAAATTGCCAAGTATTGATTTATTAGATACTCCAGAAGTTCATGAAATAGATGAAGAATGGATTGAAGAGAAAAAACAAGAATTGAATGATGCATTTTATTATTTCAATGTACCCGCAGAAGTTAAAAATGTGACTGAAGGACCAAGTGTAACGCGCTTTGAATTATCTGTAGAAAAAGGTGTCAAAGTTTCTCGTATCACAGCCTTGCAAGATGACTTGAAAATGGCATTAGCTGCGAAAGATATAAGAATCGAAGCGCCAATACCAGGAACAAGTTTAGTCGGAATTGAAGTGCCTAATGTGTCGCCTACTAAAGTTAACTTACGATCCATTATTGAAAGTCCTAAATTCAAAAATGCAGAATCTAAATTGACTGTCGCAATGGGTAACAGAATTAATAACGAACCATTACTAATGGATATAGCTAAAACACCGCATGCCTTAATTGCCGGAGCGACTGGTTCAGGTAAATCTGTGGCTATCAACAGCATGTTGCTTTCATTGTTATATAAAAATCACCCAGAAGAGTTGAAATTGCTGTTGATTGATCCGAAGATGGTAGAATTAGCGCCTTATAATGGATTACCGCATCTTGTATCACCCGTGATTACAGATGTCAAAGCTGCCACTCAAAGTTTAAAATGGGCAGTAGACGAAATGGAAAAACGTTATAAACTATTTGCTCAATATCATGTGCGTAATATTACAGCCTTTAATAAAAAAGCAGCTTATGATCAACGCTTACCTAAAATTGTTATCGTAATCGATGAGTTAGCCGATTTAATGATGATGGCACCTCAAGAAGTAGAACAATCTATTGCACGTATAGCTCAAAAAGCCCGTGCTTGCGGTATTCATATGCTAGTCGCTACACAAAGACCATCTGTAAATGTAATTACAGGATTAATTAAAGCAAATATTCCTACGCGTATTGCATTTATGGTATCATCGAGTGTGGATTCGAGAACAATTCTTGACAGTGGCGGTGCAGAGCGCTTATTAGGTTACGGGGATATGTTGTACCTAGGTAATGGTATGAATAAACCAATTCGCGTTCAAGGCAGCTTTGTATCGGATGATGAAATCGATGCAGTAGTAGATTATATTAAAGCACAGCGTCAGCCAGAATATTTGTTTGAAGAAAAAGAGTTATTGAAACAAACAAAAGCTCAATCGAAAGATGATTTGTTTGATGAAGTATGCAGATTTATGGTGTCAGAAGGAAATATTTCAACATCATTAATTCAACGTCATTTCCAAATTGGGTATAACAGAGCAGCAAGAATTGTTGACCAATTAGAAGAATTGGGATATATTTCAGGCTCTAACGGTTCTAAACCAAGAGAGGTTTATTTAACCTCAGCTGAATTAAATGAGGAATAAGAAAGAAGGAATGTTAATATGACACACTATCATTTTGTCGGAATTAAAGGTTCCGGAATGAGTTCTTTGGCTCAGATTATGCATGATTTGGGTCATGAAGTACAAGGTTCCGACATAGACCAATATGTGTTCACAGAAAAAGCATTAAGAAATAAAGGAATAAAAATATTATCATTTAACCCTGATAATATAGAAAAAGGGATGACTGTAATTCAAGGGAATGCCTTTTCAGATACACATGAAGAGATTGTTCGTGCTCATGAGTTAGGATTGGAAGTGATTGATTATCCAACATTCTTAGGCCACGTTATTGAACAATACATTTCAATCGCCGTTACAGGGGCGCATGGCAAGACATCTACGACTGGTCTGTTATCTCATGTAATGAATGGTGATAAAAGAACTTCTTTCTTAATCGGAGATGGCACAGGATTAGGAATTCCGCAAAGTGAATTTTTTGCCTTTG
Source organism: Staphylococcus piscifermentans (assembly GCF_900186985.1). Classification (NCBI taxonomy): domain Bacteria; kingdom Bacillati; phylum Bacillota; class Bacilli; order Caryophanales; family Staphylococcaceae; genus Staphylococcus; species Staphylococcus piscifermentans. Next base: position 1,267,605 of record NZ_LT906447.1, read on the forward strand.
AAGCTTGTGAATATCGACGTCATTTCTTAAGCTATCATCCTGATTACGCAATTATGACTAATATTGACTTTGATCATCCTGACTACTTTAAAGATGTAGATGATGTGACAAGTGCCTTTCAAGAGATGGCGCACAATGTGAAAAAAGGTATAGTAGCTTGGGGTAAAGATGAGCATTTACGTAAAATTAAAGCAGATGTTCCGATTTATTACTATGGTTTAGAAAAAGATGAAGATATTTATGCAGATAATATTCAAATTACAGAAAATGGAACACAATTTGATGTATATATTGATGGTAAATATTTTGATCAGTTCTTATCACCTCAATACGGAGACCATAATATCTTAAATACTTTAGCAGTTATCATGGTATGTCACTTAGAAGGACTCGATATTGAGAATATCAAAGAAGCATTAGAAACATTTGGAGGGGTAAAAAGACGCTTCAATGAAACAAAGTTACATAATCAAGTATTAGTTGACGATTATGCCCACCATCCACGTGAAATTAATGCTACAATTGAGACAGCAAGAAAAAAATATCCAAACAAAGAAGTCATTGCTGTTTTTCAACCTCATACTTTTTCAAGAACTAAAGCTTTCTTAGAAGAATTTGCAGACAGCTTGAGCAAAGCTGATCGTGTCTTCTTATGTGATATCTTTGGTTCTATCAGAGAACATGATGGCAGCTTGACTATCCAAGATTTAATTGACCGCATTCCAGGGGCTCAATTAATCGGCGAAAAAAATGTAAATATATTGAATGAATTTGATAATGCTGTTATTTTATTTATGGGTGCTGGAGATATTCAAAAAATCGAACGCGCTTATATGGAGCAAAATGGCGTAACAAATGAATTTTAAAATGTTTATACTATTTTTGCTTTGGGTATTTTAAAAAAATAAGACATAAGCTATTTAGGAGGCGTTTTTAATGGACTGGATTTTACCTGTAGCAGGTCTAATTGCAGCTTTAGCATTTTTAGTTTTAGTAATCGGAATTGTGCTAGTCTTAGTATCTGTTAAGAAAAATTTAGACTATGTTGCTAAAACTCTTGACGGAATCGAAGGTCAAGTACAAGGGATTACTCGTGAATCAACAGACTTACTTCACAAAGCTAACCGCTTAACTGAAGATATTCAAGATAAAGTGGACCGCTTAAATTCTGTAGTTGATGGAGTAAAAGGCATCGGTGATTCTATCCAAGATTTAGATGGATCAGTGGACCGAGTAACAAACTCAATTGCACATAATATTTCTCAAAATGAAGACAAAATTTCACAAGTCATCCAATGGTCAAATGTTGCTATGGAAATTGCTGATAAATGGCAATATAGAAAGCAACAAAGAGAAAGTGCAAACTACAGAGGCTAATGGTATAATGTAGTTCGAATTGAACTGTATACCTCATCTGTAGGCTTAACATTATCAATTATAGTACTTACAAACTGCACTTAAATGAGGTTGATTCAACTTTGTTTAAGTGCTTTTATTTATAGGAGGCAAAACATGAGAAAGAAAAATGATGAAGCTAAGTTAGAAATATATGAAGTTGAAGCCATGGCCGATACGGTTCGTAAAGATTTCGTGTCTGGTTTTATTGCAGGTGCTTTCATTGGTTCAGCAGTTGGTTTTATTTTAAATCAAGTTAAAAAACGTAAACAACAAGAAAAACAATTTGAAGCCCAACATGAACAAGATAAACCTTCAATGAAAGATAAAGTGTCAGCGCAAACAGATGCCTTAAAAGCTAACGCTCAAGATCAGTTGCAAGGTATGAAAGACGTTGCGCAGCAAATCAGAAATCAAGTGAACCAAAAAATCAAACAAGATGAGCAAGAATATGACGTAGATACTTTACGTGCAGAAAAACAAGCAATCAGAAATGAAGCGTCAGCTCATGATTTAGCAAATGTATCTCCGCAAGCACAAGAAGAAGTTGCTGGAAATCAATCAACTGCTGTCTCAACTCGTGAATTTAGTGCACAAGGAAATGCTAAGGCAGCAAAAGAAAAAGCTAAATTGATTGAAAATGATAATACTGTAGCTGCTAAAGTCAGCGAATTATTTAAAGCAGCACCAGTAAAATCTAGTTCTTATACAGCAGTACCGATTTTAGTTACTACTGTAACTGCAGTCGCAGGTACTGAAAAAGATACTGCTAAAAAAGATTCTAAACCAGCTGCAAAAAAATCACCTCAATCTACTTCTAAGACTTCACCAAAAGCAGCAGAGAAACGCACAAACCAAACTCATGAAAAAGCATCAATGGACAAAGGTGTAATTACACATGATAAAGCTACTGCAAATCACTCATCAAATGAGAAAAATGTTGCAGGTCACACAGTAGTGAGTGCGAAGAAAGATGATGAATCAGCAAAAAAAGTCGCAGCTACTAACGAAGGAAAATCTGAAGAAAATATTAAAGCAACTAAGGTAGAAAAAGCAGATGCGAAAAAACAATCAGCTGATAAAAAAGATGAACCTTCAGCTAAAGTAGAATCAAAAACAGTAAACAACACAACAACAACAAAAACACAAACTAAGAAAACAACAGACACACCAAAAAATACAGCAGCTACAACTACTAAAGAAGCAAAAGCATCTTCTCCTAAAAATGCTACTAAAACAACAACGAAGACAACAAGAAAGCCAGCTTCTAAAGGTAATAAAACAACAACACAAAAAACAACGACTAAAACTAAATCGCAAGGTCAAAATAATACATCTAAATCAGCAGCTTCTAAATCAACTGCTCAGAAAAAAACAACAAAATCAACACCAAAAACACAATCTCAAAATACACCTAAAAATAACCAACCAAAAGGTGAAACAACTAAGAAAAAAATCGAAAAGAAAACTTTTGATGATTAATGGTTGAATGAGGGCTGAGACATCAATTTGTCTTAGCCCTTGGTTTCTGAACTGGCAATAACTATTTGCTCAAGTTAGTTTGCTTGGGGTGGGAGGACGAAATAATTTTGTTATGCTTATTTCTCTCTCACTCCGATTTTGTTTATAGATTAATCAATTATGTGAAAATTGTAAATAGTTTAAAGAATGAGAATATTTTAGAATAAAGCTTGAAATTTGACCGACTTACTGCTACAATACTTGTTAAATTCAATTTTTTACCGCTTTAAAGTGTAATAAGTTGGATGCATAAAATAATTACATAGAGGTGACCAGGTAATGAATAAGTTGGAACAGTACAGAAATGAAATCGAGAACATTAATGAACAAATTTTAGACCTTTTTGTAAAACGTGGTGAACTCGCACAAAAAATCGGGGAAGAAAAGCGTAAGCAGGGAACAAAGGTATATGATCCTGAACGCGAAAAAGTAATGTTGAATGCATTAATTGAGAAAAATAATGGTCCATTTAACGACAATGTAATTAAACAATTATTTAAAGAAATTTTTAAAGCATCCACAGATTTACAAAAAGCTGATCATGAGAAACATCTTATTGTCTCTAGAAAATTAAAACCTGAAGACACAATTGTACAATTTGATAATGGCGGTGTCATCGGTGATGGAAATAAATCGTTTATTTTCGGCCCTTGTTCAGTAGAATCCCAAGAACAAGTTGATAAAGTTGCTGCTGATTTGCAAAACAAAGGCTTGAAATTTATTCGTGGAGGTGCATTCAAACCTCGTACATCACCATATGATTTCCAAGGTTTAGGATTAGAAGGATTAAAAATTCTTAAAAATGTTAAAGATAAATACAATTTAAATGTAGTCAGTGAAATTGTATCGCCAGCAGATTTTGAATTAGCAGATGAATACTTGGATGTTTTCCAAATTGGTGCACGCAATATGCAAAACTTTGAATTGTTGAAAGAAGCAGGGCGTACGAACAAACCAGTGTTATTGAAACGTGGTATGTCAGCGACTATCGAAGAATTTATTTTTGCAGCTGAGTACATCGCTTCTCAAGGTAACAGTAATATCATTTTATGTGAACGTGGTATCAGAACTTACGAAAAAGCCACACGTAACACATTGGATATTTCAGCTGTACCTATTTTAAAACAAGGTACACATTTACCGGTAATGGTAGACGTTACACATAGCACAGGACGCAAAGATATTATGTTGCCGACAGCAAAAGCTGCTTTAGCAGTTGGAGCAGATGGCGTAATGGCAGAAGTACATCCTGATCCAGCAGTTGCATTAAGTGACAGCGGACAACAAATGGACTTAGAACAATTCGATAAATTCTATAATGAATTAAAACCACTAGCAGATATGTACGATAATAATCAATTACGTTAATTGAAATAAAATTTAATAGTGAATTTACTCCTTTCAAAGAAATGCTCAAAGTATAGTATTTTTGAAAGGAGTTTATTCATGTTTTGTACACATAAGTGAAAAATTATTAATTCATTTACACTTTAGCAGCTACAAAAGGATGATTATTGACAAAAAAGTGACAAACAGAATATATTAATTTAAGTTCTCGGGAATTTGTGGTAAACTTTGAAAATGCTATGAAAACTTATTATAATAGAGTTTGAAACGCTTACAGAAAGGGTGAAGACATGACCGTTACTATATATGACGTTGCAAGAGAAGCACGAGTATCCATGGCGACAGTGTCTCGTGTTGTAAATGGCAACCAAAATGTGAAACCAGAAACCAGAGATAAAGTTAACGCAGTCATTAAAAAGTTAAATTATAGACCTAATGCGGTTGCTAGAGGTCTAGCAAGCAAGAAAACAACAACAGTTGGGGTAATTATACCGGATATTTCAAATGTCTATTACTCTCAATTAGCACGTGGTTTGGAAGATATTGCGACAATGTATAAATATCATTCAATCATTTCAAATTCTGATAATGATCCCGCAAAAGCTAAAGAGATTTTTAATAATCTGCTTAGCAAACAAGTGGATGGCATTATCTTCTTAGGCGGTACATTAGATGAAGAACTTGAACAAATGATTGAAACTTCTTCAGTACCTGTAGTTGTGTCTGGAACAAGTGATGATGATGAAAGTATTGCTTCTGTAAATATTAATTATAAACAAGCAGCTATTGAAGTTACTGAACATTTAATTGAAACAGGTGCAAAGCAATTTGCATTTGTTGGAGGAAATAATTCAGAGAAAGCTGAAGCAGATGTTTTAGCAGGTTTAATCGAAGTGCTTGAAAAACATGATTTATCATTGAAAGATGAAATGAAATTTACAGGTAAAGAAACATATAAAGATGGTGTGAATGCATTTGAAACTATATCACAGTATCAACCAGATGCCATTTTATCAATTAGTGATGAGCAAGCAATCGGTATAGTGCATTCAGCTTTAGATGCAAATGTTCAAATTCCAGAAGATTTGCAAGTCGTCAGCTTTAATAATACACGACTTGTAGAAATGGTTCGTCCGCAATTATCAAGTGTCATCCAACCGCTATATGATATTGGTGCTGTAGGTATGCGTTTATTAACAAAATATATGAACAATGAAGAAATTTCAGATTCAAATGTTATCTTACCTTATCGAATCGAATATCGTGGTACAACACGTTAATTCTTCTATAAATATAAAGAGATTGAAATAAATTAAAGTTCCAACTTGCTCTAAATATAAAATAAGCTATGCGAAATCTATTCTATAAATTTCTGCATAGCTTTTTTTATTGATAGATAATAGCTTCCTAAACAGATAAGATGTTTTTTTATGTCGCTTCCAAATTGTTTTAAAACCAGCTGGCCACTTGATTCGCATGCTTTAAATTCTTAGCAGAAATTTCAGCAGTTCGAGGAATTTCCATGTAATCTAAACGTTTATCATCCCAAGTGGTCGGTAAATCTAATGGAGCATAGTGCTGCCATTTACTAATCCATTCTTCTGGCAAATCACCATGTTGAATCGGCATATCCATTAAACTTAAGAAAACATGGCTCCAAGCTCGCGGAACCACACGCCAAATATTATAGCCTCCTCCGCCGAACATCAGTACTTTCCCATTTGTATACGTATCTGCCAAGTATTTAATATAATAGGGCACTTCATACAAAGCATCTAAAGTACAATTCATATGCGTGAGCGGATCTAGATAATGTATATCCACACCATGTACACTCAATAATATATCAGGTTGATAAGATTGAACGACTGGTGTAACCGTTTTTTTGAAACACTCGATAAAAGATTCATCTTCAGTATAGGGCTCAAGAGGAACATTCACTGAATAACTGAATCCTTGTTCTTTTCCGCGCTCTGTATAATGTCCAGAACCAGGGAAGAGAAATTTTCCTGTTTCATGAATGGAATAATTGAGAATATCATTTTCTGTATAGAAGCTCCATTGCACACCATCTCCATGATGTGCATCTGTATCAATGACCATTACACGCAAGCCATATTGTTTAGATAAATATTTAGCAGTAATGGCAACATCATTATAAATACAAAAGCCATTTGCTCTGCCAGGCAATGCATGATGCAATCCACCGCCTAAATGACAGCCATTTTGTAATTCATCATTAACTATCATATCAGCAAGCTTCAACGCACCCCCAACAATGCGTGCGCTATGCTGATGCATGTGTTTGAATTGTGACGTATCTTCGTCTGCTAATCCATATTTCTTAGCTTCAGATGGACTTAATATCCCATGTGAAGCATGCTTGATTGCATTGACATAATCATAGGAATGAATCAATGTCAGTTCTTCATCAGTTGCTATCCGCGGCGTAATGATTTGATCCGCTGTTAATAATCCTGCATCAATTAATAACTCTGTAGTTAATTTCAAGCGCATTTGATTAAATGGATGGTCATTACTGAAGCGATACTGCATCAATTGATTAGAATAGACATACCCCGTTTGTTTATTATTTTGACTCATAAAATCTCCCCTTTAGTAGAAAAAGCGGTTCATAAAGCGCACATCGTCAAATGCTTTAATTTGATCTAAAGAGATGCGTGAACCAATTCTTGCCATTAAACAATTCGCAGGATGTCCGGTAATTTCCGGATCATCTGTCGCAAAAATTTCTAAACCTCCTTGTGCCATTAAGTTCTGCATTAACTTTTTATATTCATATACATCTAATTTAGAATTTTTCAAATCCCAATGCCAATAATATTCAGTTGTTAAAATAATATAATCTTCGAATTCATCTTCACTTAAGCTTTGTTTAATTAATTCACTTCCGAGACCTGTTCCACGATAGGGAAGTGCCACTTCAATAGCGCCAAGCTCTACTAGGTAAGGCAAATTTCCCGTTGACCAACGTTCTAGAGGATCTGGATAGTGGTAAGTTACATAACCGACAATCGTATCTGCTTTGCGTAATACATAAATGCGACCTTCAGGCAGCTCGCTAATTTCTTGTATTGCTTCAAATTGTTCTATAGGCTTCCTGAATGCATCGAGCCCATCATCATAATTAAATGTTTCCAGTTTTTCGCGCGGTACAGGACCTTCAATGACATACTTTTCACCGTTGCGAGTGTAATCTTGCCTTACATACGTTTTGATATGTTCCATATATCGCCACTTCCTTTAATGAATTAAAATATATCCAAGCCCAATTCAAATGTGAATCTTTTACTATAAAATGACCATCGATATATTTGCTTGCATTTATTACTATTATAATGTTTTTCGAACATAATTAACACAAAAATCAGAATTATCATAATTATATTTTGAATGTTGTGCTTTGTTTTTGTATAATAGCATTATGAAAACGATTTCAAACGAAGGGGGCAATTCAAATGAAAGTCGATGTATACAAAGGGGGAGAAGGTAATTATAACCTTCAAGATTACGAAGAAGCATACAACAACTTTGATTGGAAAGAAGTAGAAAAGGAATTTTCTTGGTATGAAACTGGCAAAGTGAATATGGCTTACGAATGTATTGACCGTCATGTCGATAATGGCAAAGGTGATAAAACAGCATTGAATTATAAAGATGCGCAACGTCAAGAAAGTTACACTTTCAAAGAAATGCAAGACTACTCAAATAAAGCAGCCAATGTTTTGAAAGATAAAGCAAAGGTTGAAAAAGGTGATCGCGTATTTATCTTTATGCCGAGAACACCAGAATTATACTTTGCATTATTCGGTATTTTAAAGATTGGCGCGATTGTTGGACCATTGTTTGAAGCATTTATGGAAAAAGCAGTTACTGACCGTTTAGAAAATAGCGATGCTAAAGTAATAGTGACTACTAAAGACTTGTTAGAACGCATTCCTCAAGATAAATTACCAAATTTAGAAACGATTGTGGTAGTAGATGATGATGATGTGGATGCTCAATATGTAGATTTCAAAAAAGATTTACAAGAAGCAAGCGATCAATTTGATATTGAATGGCTAGATAGAGAAGACGGTTTGATTCTACATTATACATCTGGTTCTACAGGACAACCAAAAGGGGTCTTGCATGTTCAAGATGCTATGATATTACAATATATTTCTGGTAAATATGTGTTGGATTTGCAAGAAGACGACATTTATTGGTGTACAGCTGACCCAGGCTGGGTAACAGGAACATCATATGGAATCTTTGCACCTTGGCTGAACGGTGTAACTAACTGTATTGCAGGAGGTAGATTCTCGCCAGAAGCTTGGTACGGCATGATTGAAGAATTTAAAGTAACAGTTTGGTATACAGCTCCGACAGCTTTGCGGATGTTGATGAGTGCTGGGGACGATGTAGTTAAAAAATATGATTTGTCTTCGTTACGTGAGGTCCTATCTGTAGGTGAACCATTAAATCCTGAAGTTATTAAATGGGCGAAAGAAGTCTTAGGTCATACTGTATTAGATACATGGTGGATGACAGAAACTGGCGGCCATATGATAGTGAATTATCCTTCTATGGACGTTAAATTAGGTTCAATGGGTAAACCGCTTCCAGGTATTGAAGCGGCCATTATAGATGACCAAGGCAATGTCTTGCCGCCTAACCGCATGGGCAACTTAGCGATTAAAAAAGGCTGGCCTTCTATGATGCGCAAGATTTGGAAAAATCCTGAGAAATATAATTCTTACTTTATCGGAGATTGGTATGTTTCAGGAGATTCTGCATATCAAGACGAAGATGGATATTTCTGGTTCCAAGGACGTGTGGATGACGTTATCATGACAGCCGGAGAACGTGTCGGTCCATTTGAAGTTGAATCTAAACTAGTAGAACATCCAGCAGTATCTGAAGCGGGTGTTATAGGTAAACCAGATCCAGTCCGTGGAGAAATTATTAAAGCCTTTGTTGCTTTAAATCCTGGTTATGAGCCGGATGATGAATTGAAAGAAGATATTCGTCAATTTGTGAAGACTGGTTTATCTGGTCATGCTGCACCAAGAGAAATTGAATTTAAAGATAAACTTCCGAAGACACGCTCTGGTAAGATTATGAGACGTGTGCTTAAAGCTTGGGAACTCGATTTACCAGAAGGCGATTTAAGTACAATGGAAGACTAAATACAGAGTATGAAGAGGGGTTTGGACAAATTAATGTCCAGGCTCCTTTTTTTATGTTCAGTCGACAAAGTGTCGAGGCACGCGATTGTTGCTTATACAGTTTGTGCATAAACGTCATCCCAAATTACTTTGCCAATTTATTCAGCCATGCCTATTAGCACATTTTATATTTAGAAAAACAGGAATTGAGGCAATCAAATTAGCACTTTCTCAAACTCGATTTAGTTTTTCATTCCATAAAAATAAAATCTTACCACAGCGGAGTCTAAAGCAATTGTAAACGCTTGCATAGTATGTGGATAAAATACAATAAAATTATTATAGAGTATTTTAATTGGAGTTTTTACATCAAAAGTAAGATAACTAAAAAATAATTGATGAATATGTTCGACAATAAATATATAATTCGTTATGATTAGACATGTAAAAGCTTTTCCTACAGTTGAAACAGTGCCTGTCAATGCAATTTTCACCAAAGCAAGTGTATTGCAGACAACGGCTTTGTTATTGAGGGAATAAAGTTGTTGTGGCACCAAATGAAAACTGCTTAACAGACAGTGGTCGATACTGTAATTTTTATTACTTTAGTAAGGGGCTGAATGAATTGACTCATTTATCAGATTTAGACATAGCGAATCAAGCTACAATCCAACCTATCACAGAAATTGCTGAAAAAATCGGTATTCCTGAAGATGCCTTAGAACAATACGGGCATTATAAAGCGAAAATTGATATTAACAAGCTGAAAGACAATGGAGAGAAAGGTAAAGTTGTACTTGTAACGGCTATGAGTCCAACACCAGCAGGCGAGGGTAAATCTACAGTAACAGTAGGGTTGGCTGACGCATTTCATGAATTAGGCGAAAATGTCATGATGGCATTGCGTGAACCTGCGTTAGGTCCAGTATTCGGTATTAAAGGCGGCGCAACTGGCGGCGGCTATGCACAAGTATTGCCAATGGAAGATATCAACTTGCATTTTAACGGTGACTTCCATGCAATTACGACAGCAAACAATGCTTTAGCAGCATTTATTGATAACCATATTCATCAAGGTAACGAATTAGGCATTGATCAACGCCGTATCGAATGGAAACGTGTGCTTGATATGAATGACCGTGAATTAAGAAAGGTAGTTGTCGGGCTGGGCGGTCCTACACAAGGTGTACCAAGAGAAGACGGTTTCAATATCACAGTTGCTTCTGAAATTATGGCTATTTTATGCTTAAGTACTGGATTGAAAGATTTGAAATCAAGTATTGCCAATATTACTATCGGTTACACACGTGATCGCAAACCTGTCACTGTTGCAGATTTAAAAGTTGAAGGCGCGCTTGCCATGATCTTGAAAGATGCTATCAAACCTAACTTAGTACAATCTATTGAAGGTACACCAGCATTAATTCATGGCGGACCATTTGCTAATATCGCTCATGGCTGTAACTCAATTATTGCTACTGAAACTGCTCGCAAACTTGCAGATGTAGTAGTAACTGAAGCTGGTTTCGGTTCTGATTTAGGAGCTGAAAAATTCATGAATATCAAAGCACGTAAAGCTGGCTTTGAGCCAAGTGCTGCAGTCGTAGTTGCTACAGTTCGTGCATTGAAAATGCATGGCGGCGTAGCTAAAGATGATTTGAAAGAAGAAAATGTTGAAGCGGTAAGAGACGGTTTAGCAAACTTAGAAAGACATGTTAAAAATATCCGCTCATTCGGAGTAGAGCCTGTTATTGCTTTAAACGCTTTCGTTTCTGATACAAAAGCTGAAGAACAAGTTGTCGAAGATTGGGCAAAAGAAAACGGCGTGCGTATCGCTTTAACTGAAGTATGGGAAAAAGGCGGTAAAGGCGGCGTTGCTTTAGCAAAACAAGTTCAAGAAGTCTTGAATGAAAAACACGACTTCAAACATACTTATGATCTTGACTTGCCAATCGAAGAAAAAATCGAAAAAGTGGTTACAAGTATTTACGGTGGTAAAAAAGTAACCTTTACTAATGCTGCCTTAAAACAACTTAAACAAATTAAAGACAATGGATGGGATAACTATCCTGTTTGTATGGCTAAAACTCAATACTCATTTACTGATGATAAAGATCGTTTGGGTGCACCAGATGACTTTGAAATTACAATCAGAGAATTGCAAGCTAAAACAGGTGCAGGTTTCATTGTAGCTTTAACTGGCGCAATTATGACAATGCCTGGTCTTCCTAAGAAACCAGCAGCACTTAATATGGACGTTACTGACGACGGACATGCTAAAGGATTATTCTAATTAGTATATAAAGATTTATAGCAAGACCCTGGAACAATTACGGAATCATTAATATGATTACCGTTTGTTTCAGGGTCTTTTTGTCATTAGATGCGTTTTAATATTGAACTGTTCAGCTTTATGGAATTCTTTTTCAGTGATGACACCTTCGACTTTCATGCGCCATAATACGTAATGCTGTCTTCTTAAGCTAATCTCTAAATCGGAGTCCTTCTTCAAGGTGCCATCATCATAATAAGGCGTATACGTATAGGGGCTTTGGACTAATCCAATCAGATAAGCTGCTTCGGGTAAATTAACATCACTTGGCGGTTTGCCGAATAAACTATAAGATGCTGAAGCAATGCCAGTTATATTATCACCGTTGTAATCTCGGCCAAAAGGAACGATGTTTAAATAAATATACATAATTTCTTCCTTGGACATAATCCGTTCAAGTTTCAAGGCAAGGACGATTTCATTGGCCTTGCGATTATAAGTCTTCTCATTATTAAGCACTTGGTTTTTAATAACTTGTTGTGTAATAGTACTACCGCCTGAAGAAGCTTCAGTACGAAAGATATCTTGGAATATGGCTCTTAAAAGCGCTTTTGGCAATATACCGTCGTGTTTATAATATAGAGAATCCTCTGAAGCTACTAATGCTTTAGGTATCTTCGCATTGACGCTTTCTGGTCCGACTAATAAAGGGTTTAACGATGCATCATACTGCTGTAAAAAGTCTTTCTTTTTATAATTGATTTGTTCATCACCTGGCACCTTTAAGACGAGTGCACGTAAATGAGTATCTGTCATATTTTCAGAATGCGTGGTCATACTCATAAAAAAACCAAATAAAAGACCAAATGCTAAACTAAAGACGAGTAATATAATGACAAATATACCTACAAAGAAATATTTAATCCGCTTATACCAAACCTCAAATAATATGAGTGATTTGGAAGTGGCAGATTGTCCAGGTTGCGGTCTTTCCATGATCTACCTCCAATATTAAAATTAGTATATCATAATTGAATTGAAGTTGACTTTTAATTAGGTGTTCATTATACTGAAGTTAAAATTATATGTTTTTGGATAAGGAAAAGTAACTGATTGAGCTGTTTTCAGAGAGTTAGTGGGGGCTGCGAACTAACAACAGCAAATGAGCGAATACACCTGGTACCTTATGAATTATTAAGTATCCAACGTTTGATTTAATGTACGTATCATTAATTAAAGTTAACCTCAAGTATGGTGGTACCGTGCATTAATGCGCCCTTACAGTCAATAAGCTGTAAGGGTTTTTTATTTTTCAACAATCTGAAACATATAGATAAATGTGATGAAAATAAGGAGGAAACGAAGAATGACAAATGAATTACTTCAAGACTTAGAATGGCGTGGACTCGTGTATCAGCAAACAGACGCTGAAGGATTAGAAAATATTTTAAACAAAGAGCAAGTCACTTTGTATTGCGGTGTAGACCCGACTGCTGACAGTATGCATATCGGGCACTTATTACCGTTATTGACTTTAAGACGCTTCCAAGAACACGGTCACAAACCGATTGTGTTAATCGGCGGGGGAACTGGAATGATCGGTGACCCATCTGGTAAAACAGATGAACGTGTTTTACAAACCGAAGAACAAGTTGAACATAATGTACGCGGTATCGGAGCACAAATGGATAAAATCTTTGATTTCTCTGGTAAAGAAGCTGCGCAATTAGTGAATAACCGTGATTGGTTAGGACAAATTTCTCTTATTGATTTCTTAAGAGATTACGGCAAACATGTAGGTGTGAACTATATGTTGGGTAAAGATTCTGTACAATCACGCTTAGAGAATGGTATTTCTTACACTGAATTTACTTATATGATTTTACAAGCGATCGATTTCGGTCATTTAAACCGCGAATACAATTGTAAAGTACAAATCGGTGGTTCAGACCAATGGGGCAACATCACTAGTGGTATTGAATTGATGCGTCGCATGTATGGTCAAACTGAGGCTTACGGCATCACTATTCCATTAGTAACAAAAGCAGACGGTAAAAAATTCGGTAAATCCGAAGCGGGAACTGTTTGGTTAGATGCTGATAAAACAAGTCCTTACGAATTATACCAATTCTGGATTAATACTTCTGATGCAGATGTTATTAAATTCTTGAAGTACTTTACATTCTTAGATAAAGCAGAAATTGAACGCTTAGAGCAGTCTAAAGAAGAAGCACCCCATTTACGTGAAGCACAAAAAGCATTGGCTGAGAACGTAGTACGCTTCATTCATGGTGAAGATGCGTTACAAGATGCCATTCGTATTTCTGAAGCTTTATTCAAAGGTAACTTAAAAGAATTGAGTAGCGAAGAGTTGCGTCAAGGCTTTAAAGATGTGCCGCAAGCTGAGGTCAGCAATGAAACAACTAATATTGTAGACTTTATTGTAGAAGCGGGAATCTCTTCTTCAAAACGACAAGCAAGAGAAGATGTATCCAATGGTGCAATTTATATTAATGGAGAACGCCAACAAGATTTGAAATATGAGATTTCAAATGCAGATAAAATTGATAACGAATTCACGATTGTGAGACGCGGTAAGAAAAAATACTTTATGGTTAAATATCAATAATTAATATTAAAAGAGCTTTGATTACCTATTTTCAAATAGGATCAAAGCTCTTTTGTTCTGCTCTCTATTTTTTACCAAGTGTTACTGTGACTTCTTTTTCTTTACCATCACGGAGTACAGTAATCTTCATTGATTCTCCAGGTTTTTTATTCGCATACAGATAAGAACGTAGCGATGCATCATCCTTAATGGCTTTCCCATCAGCTTTAATGATAATATCGCCCTTCTTAATTTCATCTTGATGTGAAACTTTCGCGACATAAACGCCATCCGTGCGGTCAGTATGCAAATCGTCTTTATAGCGTTCAGGAATATCACTTAAATTAATTAATCCTACGCCGATAGAAGGGCGGTCAACTTTCCCGTGTTTAACAAGTTGTTCTATTGTTAATTTCACTTCGTTGCTAGGAATCGCAAAGCCGATTCCTTCAACTTGATCGCTGGAAATTTTCATTGAGTTGATACCCACTAAATCACCATTAATATTGACTAAAGCACCTCCAGAGTTACCTGGGTTGATTGCCGCATCTGTTTGCAGCACATTTACTTTATTTGAACCTTCAGAAGTTTCTGTATCAATGGTACGTTCATTAGCTGAAATGATACCAGAAGTTACAGTGTTCGCAAATTCTAATCCTAAAGGGTTACCAATTGCGAAGACACTGTCTCCAGTTTTGACTTTTGAAGAGTCAGCAAAGTTGATTGCTTTAGTGCCGGGTGCGTTATCAATTTTAAGTACCGCAATATCAGTTAAAGCATCTTTACCGATTAATCTGGCTTTCACTTGCTTAGAATCATGTAATTGCACTTTAATTTCACTCGCACCGTCGACCACGTGATTATTGGTTACAATATATGCGCCTTGGCCAGATTTCTGGTAAATAACTCCAGAACCGATACCCGCTTCTTGCGACTTCCCAGCACTGCCATTAAAGAAGTCTTCTAAGCTTTGAGCCTTTTGCATATTAATGACACCTACTATAGTGGGTGAGACATCATTCAACATTTGATTGACTGTTTTATATTTTTCACTTTTTCCATCAAGCACATTTCCGCCTTTAGTTTGCGTAGATTCATTTACTTGGGATCCTTCATTTGCATGATTGGTTAGCATTCCGCCGAGTTTAACCGCACCTAATACGAGAAGCGCTCCGATAATACCTGAGAGTAAGGCGATTAAAACAACACGGAACCAAGGGAATCTGTTTCTAGGCGAGGGTCTGTGCTGACCATTTCGATTGTCGTAATCTGTCATCCTAAACCTCCATTTAATTTTCTTAATGATATTATCTAATGATTTGGCATTTAATTCTAGTAATTTGATAATATTTCATTAATAGGATGTCATTTTATTCTTTAATTTAAGTAAAAAAAGAAAAGAAAGGCTTGCGAATTAACTTGTTGTCATGAAAGCATAATGATAAAATTTGAGTAGTAAACATTCAATATAGTAGGTGACAAAATGTATAAATTTATCAGCAGCATTCTGTATTGGATATTAGTCAAAAAGTGTAAATCACTCAACGTCTATGGCAAAGAAAATGTACCGCAATTACATCGTTATGTCGTAACATGTAATCACGAAAGCTATAATGAGGTTATTATGCTAGGAATGGCTCTTTATCCAAATCAAATTCATTACATGGCTAAAAAAGAACTTTTTAATAATAAATTATTTGGCAATTTTTTAAAATCACTGAACGCCTTTCCGGTTGATCGTGAAAATCCAGGCCCAAGTACGATTAAAACACCAGTTAATTTATTGAAAAAGAATAAAACAATCGGCATGTTCCCAGCCGGCCACAGAACTACAGAAGAAACACCATTGAAACGTGGTGCAGCAACGATTGCGATGTTGGCAAAAGTTCCGATTGTACCCGCAGCATATGTAGGTCCGGATAAAATTATAGGATTAGTTACAGGCAAAGCGCACATCAAATTTGGAGAACCGATTGATACCGCTAATTTGCCGGACCATTTAAAGAAACGTAATGAAAAAGTAGACTATATTACGCAAGAAGTCACAAAGCGTACACGAGCATTACAGCAAGAACTGAATCAATTGAAATAAAATATATTTCAGACGGCGTCTTTTCTCGGTGTTATATAAAATCAGTATTGATAAACATCACGAAAGGCGTCTTTTTTCAAACTTTTTAATTAAGCGTTTTCATACATACTTAAATATATAGAAATAAGGTGAAGCAAATGTATAACTTTTTACAGCGTTTAGGACGCTCGCTGATGTTGCCGGTTGCAGTTTTGCCCGCAGCCGCAATACTGATCGGAATAGGTAATGCTATCAAAGCCTTTCAAGCAAATTCCACAATAGGTCAATTTATTTTCAACTGCGGAATTGTAATTATGGAAAATCTCGGTATCCTTTTTGCCATAGGGGTAGCACTTGGCATGGCCAAGAAAAATGATGGGGCCGTCACCTTGGCAGCAGTAGTTGGTTTCTTTGTCGTAACTGGTGTACTTTCTCCAGAAAAGCTTACAGAAGTGCTCCACATCAAAGAAAGTAGTCTCAATGAGGCATTTACCGCTATGAATGGACAAAATGTCTTTGTAGGACTGATCGTCGGTTTAATTGCCGCTTATTCTTATAATAAGTTCAGCAGCACTGAATTACCCACCGCACTGTCCTTTTTCAGCGGAAAACGCTTAGTACCGATTATGACAGCGCTCTTTTCATCCATACTGGCCATCATTTTCTTTTTCGTCTGGCCGTTTGTGTATGATGCTATAGTTGCATTCGGGAAGTGGATTATTAACTTTGGACCATTTGGCGCCTTCTTATACGGCTTCTTTAACCGTTTATTAATTCCAACAGGATTGCATCATGCCTTGAACTCTGTATTTTGGTTCAACCTCGCTGGAATTGACGATGTGGCTAAATTCCAAACCGGACATGGAGCAGTTAAAGGCATAACAGGCCGCTATATGGCTGGCTTCTTCCCAGTCATGATGTTCGGTATTCCAGCTGCAGCACTAGCAATGTATCATACAGCTAAGACGACACAGAAGAAACGCGTAGCAGGATTAATGCTCGCTGGTTCCATTTCAGCCTTCTTTGTCGGCGTGACTGAACCCATTGAATTTGCATTCATGTTTGTAGCACCTATGCTATTCGTTATTCACGCAATACTTACCGGTCTATCACTCATGATAGCTGCTATCTTCCATTGGACAGCAGGCTTTGCATTCAGCGCCGGACTTATCGACTTTGTACTGTCACTCTTAAACCCAGTGGCCAACCATCCAATGATGCTCATGGTCCAAGGCGTCGTATTCTTTATCATCTACTATGTTGTGTTCCGAGCAGTCATTCAAATCTTCAACTTGAATACACCTGGACGCGGAGAAGACGAAATTGGTGATCCTGTAGTAGAAACCCCTTCAACTTCTACTATGGAAAAAGAAAACCCTAAGAGAGAGCCACGTAAATATGAGAGTATGTCTGCTCAAATTATTGACGGTCTCGGCGGAAAAGAGAATATTAGATCGTTGACGAATTGTGCGACAAGATTACGCTTAGAAGTAGAAGATGTCCATAAATTAGATGAAAATAAAATCACTCAAGCAGGTGCGGTAGGCATAACGACAAGCGGACAACACAATGTTCAAGTCATTATAGGGACTCATGTGCAGCAAGTAGCAGATGAAGTAGAACAGCAATTAGAACAACAATAAATGAAATAACAGCAGAGCGGAGTATAAATCTTTTCTAAAGGTTTACTTCGCTCTATTGCTTATTTAAGTATTCATTTGTATAATGATACTCATTAATCTGAATTTTCTGAAGTAGGTGCGTAAATTATGAAAGCAGTATTATTTGATGTGGACGGTGTATTTTTAAGTGAAGAACGCTGTTTCGATGTCTCAGCATTAACCGTATATGAAATATTGATGAGCAATCAATTTTTGAAGTTAATGCCGACAGTTAATTTTAACAAAATAACGAATAGCGAAATTAATTTAATACGCCAAGTAGTATTTGATCAAGATAGGATTTTGAATGCTATGAAATCCAGGGGGCTAAATTCTAATTGGGATATGCTCTTTATCACACTCTCTATCCATTTGATAGAATTATTGAAACAAGTATCACCAGAAGAAAGAACTTCATTTTTAACGGCTCATCCTTTTACAGATGTGACGCTTCAAGAATTAGGTGCATTGGTGAGCGACAGAAATTTAGATTTTATCAAACCGCTTCATTTTATGGAAAATGCAGAAGCGGGGAAATCACAAATTTATCGCGATTTAAGAAAATATGCTGAACAAGAATTAGAAACGACACATACAGAACTATTTGAAATACGTAGTCCTTTATGGGAAATTGCACAAGAGGTCTATCAAGAATGGTATTTAGGATGTCGTTTATATCGGAAAGTAGAGGATAAATTACCGCGCAGTGATTTTAAGACAGGGTATATTTATCAAGAAGAAGAACTGGCATCAATTGAGCAAATTCAAACGTTGCTTAAAGACTTAAAGTCAGCAGGCTATCAACTTGCCATTGCAACTGGACGTCCTAGAACTGAAACACTAGTACCTTTTGAAGATAAAGGACTAGCCGGATATTTTGATGAACATCATATTGCGACGGCTTCTGAAGTGTTGATGGCGGAAGAACAATTTCCTAAGTTGAAACCTTTAGGAAAACCCAATCCATTCAGTTATATTACCGCTTATAATGGAAACGATGCATCGCATTATCAAGAATATGCTGAGAATCAAGAGAATGTTTTCTCATCAGAAGATATTTATATTGTAGGTGATTCTTTGGCAGATTTATTCAGTGCCGATGTAACAGGCGCAACCTTTATAGGAACGCTGACCGGGTTGAAAGGTAAAGAGGCAAAAAGCGAATTGAAAGCACATCATGCAGATTATATCGTGAATAATGTATTAGATATCCGAAAAATATTATTATAAAGATTGAAAAATACGAGTGAGAAATAGCGAAGAGAGTTAGAACATTGCTTTGTTCTAACTCTCTTTATCTATATTTAGTAAATATTTACTGTTACTTATTTACTTAAATCTACAAACTGAATAGATTTAAAGCCGTCAATTTGGAAGAGGGCTTTTATAATGTCTTCAGAAACCGTATGGTCAACAGAAATAATCATCATGGCATCTCCGCCTTCTTCAGCACGCCCTAAATGCATAGATGCAATATTGATATCATATTCTCCTAAAATTTGACCGGTTCTGCCTACAATTCCCGGACGGTCTGTATGATTGATAACCAATTGATATTTTGCAGGTTTGAAATCAACAGGGTAATCATTAATTCTTACAATACGAGGCCCATAACCATTTAATACGGTTGCTCCGACAGTAACGACTTGATCTCGATTCACCATTGTTAATTCAATATAGTTGTTGAAAGAGCGAGATTTCGCATCTTTTTCTACGTTATACACTACATTCTGTTCATTTAATAAGAATAAAGCATTAACTAGATTGACGCGTTCTCCTAAATCTTGTGATAATACGCCTTTGGCAATAGTGCGTGTAAGTATATTCGTATCTTCTTTTACCAACTCACCGCTGAATTTAATTTTGAGTTCACGCGGTGCTTTCCCAAGTAATTGAATCGCTACTTTGCCGGCCATGTCACACAAATCAAGGTAATCTTTTAATTCGGCGTCTTCTTCTCCGAAAATCATTTTTGGTGCATTTACCGCATGACGGACGTTACCAGTATGGAAGAATTCCGCAATTTCATTTGCGACTGACACAGCCACTTTCTCTTGTGCTTCTACTGTTGAAGCACCCAAGTGAGGTGTCACAATAACTTTGTCATGCTTAGTTAAAGGCGAATCAGTAGCCGGTTCATGTGTAAATACATCAATCGCCGCTCTAGTGATTAAATTGCGGTCTAAAGCATCTACTAAGGCCTCTTCGTCAATAATACCGCCGCGTGCTACGTTAATAATTTGTAATTGCGGCTTTGCTTGTTCGAAAAATTCTTTGCCGACCATACCTTTAGTTTTAGCAGTAAGTGGCGTATGAACAGTTACAAAATCAGCTTGCTGCGCAATTTCATCGACACTTGCACGCTCGATATCTAATTCTTTTGCTTTTTCAGCAGTTAAATACGGATCAAAGGCGATGATTTTCATACCGAAACTTTTAGCCCGTTTAGCCACACCAAGACCAATACGTCCAGTTCCGATAATACCTAAAGTTTTGTGATAAAGTTCTGTTCCTTTAAATTCAGAGCGATTCCATTTTCCTTCTTTAAGCGATTGATGCGCAGTAGGGATTTGGCGAGCCATTGCTAATATCATAGCCATTGAATGCTCAGTGGCAGAAATGGTATTGCCATCCGGCGCATTAATGACCAATATACCGCGTTTAGTTGCTGCATCTCTATTAATATTATCAACGCCCACACCAGCGCGTGCAATAATTTTTAAATTATCAGCAGCTTCAATGACATCTTCTGTCACTTGCGTTTGACTTCTGACAATTAAGCCATCATAATCTTTAATTTTTTCAATTAAAGCTTCTGGAGATAATCCAGTATCAATATCTACTTCAAATTGCTCATCATCTAATAATGTTTGTAATCCTTCTTCAGCAATAGGATCAGAGACTAAGATTTTATACATATTCTTTAACCACCTCTAAATAAGCTTGTGTACCTCTACCAATATAAGATTCATTACGTAATTCTGAAAGGATAACTTCTAAAGCGCTCACACACTGCAAGATATCAGCAGTATCAATCATGCCCAAATGACCGATACGTAAAATCTTTCCTTTTAATTTACCTTGCCCACCTGCAATAGTAATATTAAAACGATCTAATAAAGCATTTTTAATCGCTGAGACTTCCTCGACAGTAGGAGGAACAAATGCTGTAACAGTAGGTGAAGCATGTTCGTCGTCTACAAGAAGCGGTAAATCCAACGCTTTCAATGCAGCGCGAAGTCCATCTCTAATGATATAGTGGCGCTCGATTACATTGTTGAAGCCCTCATCTTCAACCAGCTCTGCATATGCAGCGACTCCTTTATAGAAGCTGACATTCGGTGTGAACGGCGTTGAGTTTTTCTCAGCAGAAGCAATATACTTATTGAAATCTAAATAAAATCTCGGTGTTTTAACTTCTGCAAAACGTTTGCCCGCTCTGTCTGAATAAGCTGCAAAGGCTAGACCAGGAGGCAACATCATTGCTTTCTGACTGCCGGCAACCAAGACATCGATATGATCACGTTCTAAATTGACGTCTACCGCACCTACGCAGCTTACACCATCCACAACAAAATAAGTTTCAGGATAATGTTGATGTAAAGCTTCTCCTAAATCATGAATAGGGTGGACTACCGTAGTGGAAGTTTCGCAGTACTGTGTATAAACAGCAGTGACGTTTGCGGGTAAGTCATTTAAAAAGTCTATAAACGATGCCACATTAACCGCTTCACCCCAAGCGACCTCAAAGACGTGAACATGATTAAAATAAGTTTCAGCAATTTGTTTAAAACGATTACCGAAAGCGCCTGATACAATAACAGCAACATGGTCATCTGCATTAAGAAGATTTACCATACTTGCCTCTAACGCACTCGTGCCACTTGAAGTAAAAATCAAGACATCATTTTTCGAACCGAAAACAGGCTTCAACCCTTTATAAGCCTTTTCAGCAACCGCTTCGAATGCTTTAGTACGATGTCCAATCATAGGTTCATTAATGACACGTTGAATACGTTCCGGAATCGGAGTCGGTCCCGGTGTTAATAACAATGGATGATGATACATAAAGATTTCCCCCTAACAACAAGATTGTTTCATTTTATCAAATATTCTGAAAATAAGGAAGTGAATTTCAGTGTAAATATAGAAGATTTACGACAAATTAACACACTTATAAGATGAAATCGTTTTCTTTTGTAAAAAGAAAGATTCAGAGAGAGGGAAGAAGTAAAAAGGGGATGGAATAACAAACATCCCACTCCCTAAAAAGTTACAATACAGTCGGTTCAATTTTAATTTCCACATTTCCTCGAATAGAATTTGAAATCATACAGTTATTATCTGCAATTTTTAATAAAGAGTCGAGGCGTTTTTCTAGTTGTGCTTTTTCAGTACTATTTACAGAAATTTGTGGTTGATGTGTAATACGTTCCATTTTAAACTTTCCATTTTCTAAAGAAGCAGTCCCTATAGATTGTTGGTTGATAGAAATAGATGTGAAGCGTGCACGTTCTAAAGCCGCAGCTAAAGAAATAATATAGCATGAAGAAGCAGCAGCCACGAGCATTTCATCAGGATTAGTTCCAATTCCTTGACCGCCTAAAGAGGCTGGAATTGAAATTTCTTCATTAATAACATCTCCAGTTACACGGCCAACTTCGTCGCGTCCGCCACTCCATTGCGTGGCAACAATAAAATCATGATTCGGCATTTTTCTTTGACCTCCCAAATAACTATGATAAATTGATTTTAAAGTATATTCTATGAAAAGGATGAGCAAGCATGCAAAAAATTAAACCTGATGAAGAACTGAAAATAATCGCACATCGCGGTTTTAATATAGATTATCCTGAAAATACACTCTTAGCTTATAAAGCCGCGTTAAATGCATCCGTAGACATGTTAGAGATAGATGTGCATTTAACCAAAGACCAAGAATTAGTGGTCATCCATGACGATAAAATTGATCGCACTTCTAATGGATCAGGCTATGTAAAAGATTATACCTTAGATGAATTGAAAAGCTACGATTTCGGTTCATGGAAGGATAGTACATTCGAAGGTACTCATATCATGACTTTCGGTGAAGTGGTCAAACTGATTCAAGCGTATGACATTACTTTGCTGATTGAAATTAAAAAGCCAAGTCAATATCCTAATATCGAGGAAATATTATTAAGAGAATTAAAGGAATACCGCTTGTATCCAGAGCGTGTGATTATACAGTCATTTGATGAAAAGAGCATGCAAAAAATTGCGGAAATCACACAAGAGTACGAACTAGGATTACTTTTAAGTAAAAAGAAATACTTAATGCGCATGCCGAATTTCAATAAAATAGCCAAATACTGTCAATATGTGAATCCTAATTACCAGCTTGTAAATCGTAAATTTGTAGAGAGGGCATATCTGCATGGGTTGCAAGTGTTGCCATATACTGTGAATGATATTGATGAAATCCGAAAACTCATAGACTTAGGGGTCGACGGAATTATTACCGATGGACCGAATTATTATTTTGATTTAGACTGAGTAGATCAACTATTGTATAATTAAATTATCAAAATAAATGGAGGAAGAGCGAGAGACATCAAGTACTAATCCTAGATTTCTTTCCTCAATACATCGATATGGATATCAATATTAAATTTAAAGACAAGAAAGAATTAGCTAGTTGGATCATTGTAATCGTAGGAGTAGCGATTTATCAAATCGTGAAAAGAAAAAAGAAATAATAAATACAAAGTGAAAAAGACCGCTTCCTTACAGAATAAGGAGAGCGGTCTTTTAGATTGGTTATTATTTACCTGAGTAGTACTCAACGATAAGTTGTTCGTTGATTTCAGCTGGTAATTCGCTGCGTTCAGGAATGCGAACGAAAGTACCTGATAATTTTTCTTCGTCAAAGTCTAAGTATTCAGGAACGTAGTTGTTAATTTCAACTGATTCTTGAATAATGTCTAGTTTTTGAGATTTTTCTCTAACTGACACAACTTGGCCTGGTTTTAAAGTATAAGAAGGGATGTTTACACGTCCGCCATCTACTTCGATGTGACCATGACTTACTAATTGACGTGCTTGACGACGAGTACGTGCTAAACCTAAAGCATATACTACTGCGTCTAAACGTCTAGCTAATAAGCGCATGAAGTTTTCACCATGAACACCAGATTGTTTACCAGCTTCGATGAAAGTATTGTGGAATTGTCTTTCAGTAATTCCATACAAGTAACGTAATTTTTGTTTTTCACGTAATTGAATTCCATATTCTGATAATTTTTTTCTTTGGTTTGGACCATGTTGTCCTGGTGCGTAAGGACGTTTTTCTAATTCTTTACCAGTACCGCTTAAAGAGATACCTAAACGACGAGATTTTTTCCAGTTTGAACCTCTGAATCGAGCCATAATAAGACTCCTCCTTTTGTTTTTTAGTTGTTATGAAAAAACAAAAAAGAGTGTTGTATGCTTATTAAGATATGTTGTTTTATGTGTCCTCGCCTCATAGCTACGGTTACACGGCACGTCCGCATTGGGAACAACATAGCGCCTAATAATATACAACTGCTACTTTCGTTAATTCACACAAAGAGTATTGTACCCATTTAAGATAACAAAGTCAATACATTTATTGAAAATAGTAGTAACAAGTGAGTTATTTCACTGTTTTAGCAATTTGTTTTTCTAAAACTGCCATAATTGCTTCTAATCCTTCTTGATCTTCTTTAGAGAAGCGATTTTTAATAGGGGCATCAATATCTAAGAGTCCTATTACTTTGCCATCGCGATGCATTGGAATTACGAGTTCAGATTGACTACGTGCATCACAAGCAATATGACCAGGGAAAGCATGCACATCATCGATACGCTGTGTAATATCTTTTTCAGCTGAAGTTCCGCAAACGCCTTTGCCAAGTTGAATTGGAGTGCAAGCTGGACGTCCTTGAAAAGGACCTAAGATAAGTTGATTATCTTCTATTAAATAAAATCCTAACCAGTTGATTTCTGGAATATTATCATTTAATAAAGCTGATGTATTGCTTAATAAGGTAATTAAATATTTTTCTTCCGCATTCAAACCTTCTAGTTGCTGCTGAAGCGAATGATAATTAGTAGTAATTTGCGGCATGCAAAAGACCTCTTTTCTATCTGAGATTTTCCATATTATAATATGATTTCTTGAAGTGTTTCAATTCAAATCGCTTGTTTCGCTGAAATGTTAGCAGATTGTTATAAGAAAGTTAAGATTTTTATTTTAATGACACCCGAAATTACGCTATAATGAGAAGTGATTAAATAGGAGGAGAAAACAATGGCACTGTATATCATTTTAGCAATTATCATCATAGCTTTGATAGTTGTCGGTATCATGTTCTATCTCCGTTCTTCAAAACGTCAAGTGGTTGAGCAAACGGAAGAGCGCAAGATAGAGGTTGAAAAACTAACTTTAGATGATCGTTTGAAAGAATTGGACGATTTGAATCTTAAAGGGGAAACGCAACAAGAACACGACCGCTTAAAGCGCGAATCATTAAATAACTTTAATGAAAATTTAAGCCCGGTTGAGGAAAAAATTCATAATGCTGAAGAAAACTTTGATAAGTTTAAATTTTCAGTGGCCCAAACTGAACTTGACGATGCGAATGCATTAATGGATCGCTATGAGTTGCAACATAGTAAACTTTCTGAAGAAGTTGACAATATTCTTGCCTTACATAAAGATAGTGATCGACTTTATGAGGAGAGCAAGAATAACTACCGCGAAATGAAACGCGATGTCCTTGCAAACCGTCATCAATTTGGTGAAGCAGCTGCTCCATTAGAGAAAGAAATCGAATCTTTTGAGCCTGAATTAATAAAATATACAGAGCTTAAAGAGCATGGGGACTATCGCCAAGCCCACGAACATATCGCAACATTAAATGAAGACATGAATTATCTGAAGAAAGATATGGAAGAAATCCCTGACTTAATTCGAGAAGCGCAAAAAGAATTGCCTGGTCAGTTCCAAGATTTAAAATATGGCTGCCGTGATTTAAAAGTTGAAGGGTACGACTTGGACCATGTGAAAATCGACAGCACGCTGCAAACGCTGAAAACTGAGTTGAGTTTCGTAGAACCGATGATTAGTCGATTAGAGTTAGAAGAAGCAAATAACAAATTGATTAATATTAATGAACAGCTTGATGAAATGTACGATTTAATCGAACATGAAGTCAAAGCTAAGAACCAAGTGGATGAAACGAAAGAAGTCATCACAAGTGATTTATTCAAAGCGAAAGAAATGAATTATACGCTACAAACTGAAATTGAATATGTGCGTGAAAATTATTATATTAATGAAACAGATATTCAAAATGTACGTCAATTTGAGAACGAAATTCAAAACTTAATTGCTGTATATGATGATATCTTGAAAGAAATGGCTAAATCAACTGTACGTTACAGTGAAGTCCAAGATAATTTAGCTTATATTGAAGAACACGTTCAAGTTATTAATGAAAAACAAGAAAAACTTCAAAATCATTTAATACAGTTACGTGAAGATGAAGCTGAGGCTGAAGATAATATTTTACGTGTCCAATCTAAGAAAGAAGAGATTTATCGTCGATTACTTGCTTCAAACTTAACAAGCGTGCCTGAACGTTTCATTATTATGAAGAATGAAATCGACCATGAAGTGCGAGAAATTAACAGTCAATTCAGTGAACGTCCTATCAATGTTAAACATTTGAAAGATAAAGTGACGAAAGTAGTACTTCATATGAATAATTTCGAAAATGAAGCGACAGATGTCCTTGTTAATGCTGTGCTTGCTGAAAAATTAATTCAGTACGGCAACCGTTACCGTAAAGATGACAGCAGTATTGATAAGAGTCTGAATGAAGCGGAACGATTATTCAAGAACAACCGTTACAAACGAGCAATTGAAATTGCTGAACAAGCTCTAGATTCAGTAGATCCTGGTATCTCACAACGAATTGAAGATGAAGTCATTTCTCAAAATCAATAGCAGTTTAATATGAATCCCTGGAGGCAATGCCAAGCTTCCAGGGATTTTTGCGTATTGAGAAATTATCGAGATATGGTAAAATATAAAAATTGGAAGTGAACCGGAGTAGAAAGAGAATTAATATTAGTGGAAGTGACTTATAAGTGATTTATTTAGATAATGCAGCAACAACTAAACCTGCACAAGACGTATTAGATACGTTTGTGAAAGTCAATCAAGATTTATATTTTAATCCCAATAGTCCTCACCAAGCGGGATTGCAAGCAGAACAATTATTACAACAAGCGAAAGTACAAATCGATCGTATACTAGGACTAGAGAATCGCTACGATATTATCTTTACGAGCGGCGCGACTGAATCTAACAATATGGCGTTGAAAGGAGCAGCTTATAATAGAAAGCCTTTCGCGGATGAAATTATTGTTTCCGTTATCGAACACCCTTCTGTATTAGAAGTTATGCGCCATTTAGAAGAAGAAGGCTTCAAATTGAAATACGTCAATGTCACTACAGAAGGAAAAATCGATTTAGAACATTTGAAATCTTTAATGTCTAGTAATGTCGGATTGGTTACGTGTATGCAAGTCAATAATATAACAGGACAAGAACAACCGATTGCCGAAATCGCTCAATTACTGAAAGATTATCCTAAAGCGCATTTTCATGTAGATGCAGTTCAAGCTATTGGTAAAGTTCCATTAACATTTAATCGAGTAGACAGTATGAGTTTCAGCGGTCACAAATTTAATGGATTAAAAGGCCAAGGTTTATTGTTAGCACGCAATATTCATAATTTGGAACCCGTCATTCATGGTGGAGGGCAAGAATATGGATTAAGAAGCGGAACAGTAAATCTGCCTATTGATATTGCTATCGTAAAAGCTTTAAAACAAGCAGTACAGCAACGTGATGCGCTCAATTCACGCTTACGTCAATATAATAACGATTTACGTGCTTTTCTGCAGACTTTCAGAGGCGTAAAAATCAATTCACCTGTAAATAGTGCCCCTCATATTCTGAATGTGGGATTTGACGGTGTAAAAGGTGAGGTACTTGTGAATGCATTCTCCAAACAAAATGTAATGCTTTCTACTACAAGTGCTTGCTCATCTAAACGGGGTCATTTAAATGAAGTCTTGCTCTCAATGGGAGTGCCAGAATCACAAATTGAAGGCAGTATTCGTATTTCTATGGGTGCTTTGACCAGTGAAGCGGATATCGAAGGATTCAAAGCTGCTTTTGAAAAAGTTTATGAAGAAATGAAGGAGTTGTTAAAATCATGATGTACGACCATATATTAGTACGATACGGCGAGTTGACGCTTAAAGGAGCGAATCGAAAAATGTTCGTGAATAAATTACGCTCGAATGTGAAACAAGCGTTAGTGCCGTTGCAAGGTTATACAGTTAAAGCAAATAGAGACAGAATGTATATTGAAGTTACACCTGAAGCGGATATCGAAGAAATGATGCGCCGAATCAGTAAAGTATTCGGGGTCAAATCTATCAGTCCTGTGATGAAAATAGAGAAAGATTTAGAAGTGGCTAAAGCACAAGCGAGTGATTTTGCAGAAGCTTATGGAGAAGGTGAGTCATTTAAAATTGATGTCAAACGTTCAGATAAACAATTCCCATATGATACGTATCAATTACAACGTATTTTAGGAGGAGCAGTTTTAGAGCATAATCCACAAGTCCATGTAAATGTACGTCAGCCAGATCATATTATCAAAACCGAAGTTCGCTTAGATGCGATTTATATTTATGATCGTGTAATTGAAGGTGCAGGCGGTTTACCAGTCGGAACAGGCGGTAAAACATTATTGATGCTTTCTGGCGGAATTGACTCACCAGTTGCAGGAATGGAGATTATGCGTCGCGGCGTTACAATTGAAGCCATTCATTTTCATAGTCCGCCTTTTACAAGTGAAAAAGCCAAAGAAAAGGTCATTGAATTAACGCGTATTCTAGCTGAACACGTCGGTCCGATTAAATTGCACATTGTACCGTTTACAGAAGTGCAAAAACAAATCAACAAAGTAGTTCACGAACGTTATACTATGACTTCTACTCGACGTATGATGATGCGAATTGCAGATAAAGTGGTACACCAAATCGGAGCAGATGCAATTGTCAATGGGGAAAATTTAGGACAAGTAGCTAGTCAAACATTGAAGAGCATGTATGCAATCAATCATGTGACGACGACACCTGTTTTACGTCCGCTGCTCACCCTCGACAAAGAAGATATTGTTATTAAAGCGAAAGAATATGGAACATTTGAAACTTCCATTCAACCATTTGAAGATTGCTGTACAATATTTACACCTAAGAATCCCGTTACAGAACCTGATTTCGAAAAAGTAGAGAAATATGAAGGGGTCTTCGATTTCAGTGAAATGATTCAACGTGCAGTAGATAATGTAGAAACAATTGAAATTAATAAAAATTATCAAAGTCAAAAGGATAAAGATACTGAAACATTAATGCAAGATTTATTCTAAGCTAATGAACTAACATCATTCAGACAAAGGGGATAGTTCAACATGGAATGGGACCTAACATTAATTATCATTATTATAGTATTTGGATTCCTCGCTGCTTTCATAGATTCGGTTGTAGGCGGCGGGGGATTAATTTCAACACCCGCTTTATTAGCCATTGGGCTACCGCCAGCGGTTGCTCTTGGCACGAATAAATTAGCAAGTTCATTTGGTTCTTTAACCAGTGCAGTAAAATTTATTCGTTCTGGGAAAGTAGATTTAAAGATTGTCGGGAAGTTATTTCCCTTTATTTTCATAGCTGCAGCAGGCGGTGCAAGTTTGGCCTCGTTTTTACCTGCATCTGTTTTAAAACCGCTAGTGATTGTGATTTTAACTGTGGTAATGATTTATACATTGATGCGTAAAGACTGGGGAAGTATCAGAACATATCAAAAACTCTCGCCAGGCAAAGCCTTTATATTTACAATCATATTGTTGTGCATCGGCTTTTATGATGGTTTTTTAGGCGGCGGTACAGGATCATTCTTCTTATTTACATTATTAATTGTCGGTTTTGACTTTTTAAGCGCAGCAGGCAATGCGAAAGTTTTAAATTTTGCATCTAATGTTGGAGCACTGATGCTCTTCATGATTCTAGGTAAAGTGGATTATGGTATAGGATTATTGATGGCAGTGAGTATGATAGTCGGTTCATATGCTGGTGCACAATTCGCTCTGCGTCAAGGTGTAGGATATGTCAAAGCGCTTTTTGTAATCGTCACAAGTGCGTTGATTCTGAAAAATATTTATGATTATGTTCAACAGTGGTTGTCATGAACTATTGAAGATGGGAAGCGGAACCTTATTCAGTTCCGTCCCATCTTTTTTTTATGCCGGAATTTCCGGAATGCATTTTTTAAGAGGGAAAAGCCTCTTTCTAAAGTTTTCTTTTTCAAGAAAAATCTGAATTGAGAAACCATAATCGTTGGTTTTCTAAGATTGATATCGTTATAATGAGGGTATGAGAAATAAATAACAATATCTTAGGAGGTCGTTTATTTTATGGTACAAATTACATTCGGCGGTGATCCCGTTACATTATCAGGCAACCCGGTAGAAGAAGGTCAAACAGCACCAGACTTCACAGTTGTGAACAACGATTTAGAAGAAGTGACACTTAAAGATTATGATGGCAAGAAGAAATTAATTAGTGCAGTGCCTTCAATTGATACAGGTGTATGTGACAAACAAACACGTAAATTCAACGAAGAGGCTTCTTCTGAAGAAGGCGGCGTTGTGTTGACTATTTCTGAAGACTTGCCTTTCGCACAAAAAAGATGGTGTGCAGCAAGCGGCTTAGATAATGTTATTTTATTAAGTGATTATCAAAAACATTCATTTGGTAAAAACTTCGGTGTTTTGATGGAAGGTTTAGAATTATTAGCACGTTCAGTATTCGTCTTAGACAAAGATAACAAAGTTGTTTATTCTGAAATCGTGAGCGAAGGTACTGACTTCCCTGATTTCGATTCAGCTTTAAAAGCTTATAAAGAATTAGACTAAAATATAAGTGATTTCTTATAAATAAATATTAAATCAGACTGCTCATAATTAGTGCTAGTAGTACTTATTGATTATGAGCAGTCTTTTTAGGAAGGGTTATAATATGGCTGAAGAAAAAACAATCATGGAACGGTTGTTTCATGAACTAGATGATAAAACAAAGGCTTTGAATGAGGAGAACGGACAGAGTTTTATTGAGAATTTGGGTTTAGCAATGGAGGATATTTATCAAAATAATCGCGAGTTGTTAGAACAGGCGACACTTGCTGATAGACGTAAAGCATTCCAGTTTGCTTATTTAAGTTTGATGCAAGAGCAAGAAATTCAAGCGAATCATCAAATTACACCTGATTCTATAGGATTGATTTTGGGTTATTTAGTTGAACGCTTCACTGAAGGTAAGAAAGAACTGAATATTGTAGACTTAACGAGCGGAAGCGGCCATTTGAGTGCTACAGTGCATGAAGTGTTGAAAGACCAGACATTGATGCATCACTTGGTTGAAGTTGATCCTGTACTCTCACGTGTAAGTGTCCATCTCGCTAATTTCTTAGAAATACCTTTCGATGTTTATCCTCAAGATGCCATTATGCCTTTGCCGTTTGAAGAGGCGGACGTGGTAATCGGTGACCTTCCTGTAGGGTATTATCCTGTAGATGATCGTAGTCATGAAATGAAACTTGGATTTGAAGAAGGACACAGTTATGCGCATTATCTTTTAATTGAGCAGGCTGTGGAAGCGTTGAGAGGAAGCGGTTATGCCTTCTTAGTAGTACCAAGTAATATTTTTGAAGGTAATGAAGTGAAACAGCTTGAAAAATTCATTGCTACAGATACTGAAATGCAAGCATTTCTTAACTTACCGAAAACACTTTTCAAAAGTGAAAACTCTCGTAAATCTATTTTAATTCTGCAGAAAAAAGAACAAGGCGAAACGCACTCTGTAGAGGTGTTGTTAGCGAATATTCCAGATTTCAAAGCACCACAACAATTCCAAAAATTTATGGGTGAATTGAATGAATGGCTGCAACAAAATCATCACAAATTTTAACTGTAACAATCTTGTATTTGCACTGTATTAATGGTTAAATAGATATGGTAAAAGAAAATGGAAAAATTGGAGGCATACTCTTATGTCAAATTTAGTTTTAGCGATTAACGCAGGCAGCTCATCATTGAAATTTCAACTTATCGAAATGCCTGAAGAAAAATTAGTCAGTAAAGGCTTAATTGAAAGAATCGGTCTTAAAGGCTCAAAGATAACTGTTGAATACGATGGACGTAAATTCACTGATGAAAAGGAAATTAATGACCACGTACAAGCTGTTAATGTCATGTTAGATAACTTAATTGATTTAGGTATTATTCGTGACATCAATGATATCGATGGAACAGGCCACCGTGTGGTACATGGCGGCGAACTTTTCCCTGAATCAGCATTAGTAACAAATGATGTGGAAAAACAAATTGAATCTTTAACAGAACTTGCACCTTTGCACAACCCGGCCAACTTAATGGGTATCCGTGCATTCCGTAAGTTATTGCCAGGCATTCCGCATGTGGCAGTATTCGATACATCATTCCATCAAACTATGCCTGAACAAGCTTATTTATACAGCTTACCGTTCCACTATTATAAAGACTATGGTATTCGTAAATACGGTTTCCATGGCACAAGTCATAAATATGTATCACAACGTGCAGCTGAAATTCTCGGTAAACCAATTGAAGAATTACGTATTATCTCATGTCATATCGGTAATGGTGCTTCAATCGCTGCAATCGACGGCGGCGAATCGGTAGATACTTCAATGGGCTTCACACCTTTAGCAGGTGTAACAATGGGTACACGTTCAGGTGATATTGACCCAGCCTTAATTCCGTACATTATGGAAAAAACAGGTAAAAGCGCTGAAGCCGTATTAGATATCTTGAATAAAGAATCAGGTCTACTTGGTATTTCTGGTACTTCAAGTGACTTGCGTGATTTAGAACAAGA
Source organism: Staphylococcus piscifermentans (assembly GCF_900186985.1). NCBI lineage: Bacteria > Bacillati > Bacillota > Bacilli > Caryophanales > Staphylococcaceae > Staphylococcus > Staphylococcus piscifermentans. Next base: position 1,300,708 of record NZ_LT906447.1, read on the forward strand.
TGCGGAAGAAGGTAAAACACGTGCACAACTTGCTTTAGATGTGTTTGCATCTCGTATTCATAAATATATCGGCTCTTATGCAGCAAAAATGCATGGTGTGGATGTCGTTATCTTTACTGCAGGAGTAGGAGAAAACTCCGATGAAGTCCGTGCCCGTGTATTAGAAGGATTAGAATTCATGGGTGTGTATTGGGATCCTAAGAAAAATTCTCAGTTACATGGCACAGAAGGATTTATCAATTATCCTCACTCACCAGTAAAAGTCATGGTAATACCAACAAATGAAGAAGTTATGATAGCAAGAGACGCTGTTAAATTCGGCAGTCTATAATTTAAAATGAACAATCCGTTTGATAGAGGTTGGAACTTTAATTGGTCCCAATGGCTATCAGATGGATTGTTTTTTTAGTTAGAACTGAGAGTAGGGGAGAATTGGAAAGAGTTTGAATTAAGTATAATGTCTATGCACATAGCTATTTTCCGAACATGAAAAAAGGATTGAAACTTTAATAAGTCTCAATCCCTCATTATCACTTAAGTGATAGATAGTTTTATTTAGCTTGATATTGTTTACGTAATTCTTCAGTCGCAACTTGCGGTTGGAAATCTTCAGGCATTTCTTCAGTACGTACTACCAAAACATCACAAGGTGAGTGACGTACAATTGCTTCAGAAACTGAACCTACGATAAATCTTTCAACTGCGTTTAAACCAGATGTACCGCAAATTACTAAGTCTGCATCGACTTCTTTAGCAATTTTCTTAGGAATAATTGCTTTAGGAGAACCAAACTCTAATAATGTTTCTACATCTTTCACGCCTTCTTCATGAGCAAATTCTTTGTACCCTTTAAGTAATTCTTCAGAGAATTGTTTAGATTTCTCAGTGAATTGTACATCATATACCTCATAAGAAGTATAAGTTCTTGAATCAATAACATTTGTAATAATGAGTTTAGCATCATTACGTTTTGCAACTTCCACCGCTTTATTGAATGCCCATTCAGCTTCTTGCGATCCATCAACAGCGATTAAAATATGTTTGTAAGTTAACATCGTAAATGACCTCCTTCTTCTATTCAATTTTATTTTAGCACAGTTTACAGAATATTAGAAATGATTATATTAAGTTAAATATTTACAATTTATTGAAGGTTGCAATATTCTTATAATTCGTAATAATTTAAACTTATCAATAATTATAGCCATAATGATTGCGCTTCCATCGCTTTCGCGTTACGATAATGCATGGGAGGTGTACGGAATGAAAATAGGTATTCCAAAAGAGATAAAAAATAATGAAAACAGAGTAGGTTTATCACCAAGTGGTGTGCATGCATTAGTAGAGAAAGGGCATACGGTGCTTGTCGAACACACTGCTGGAGAAGGTTCATTCTTTACGGATGAAGATTATAAAGCTGTAGGTGCTGATATTGTAAACAGCGCTGGAGAAGCTTGGGATGTAGAAATGGTTATCAAGGTTAAGGAACCAATCAAAGAAGAATATCAATACTTCAGAGAAGACTTAATCTTATTCACTTATTTACACTTGGCAAACGATAAAGAATTGACAGAAGCATTAGCTGAAAATAAAGTTGTAGCAATTGCTTATGAAACAGTTCAATTGCCAGATAACTCTTTACCATTATTAACACCAATGAGTGAAGTTGCAGGAAGAATGGCTGCGCAAATCGGTGCGCAATTCTTGCAAAAATTCTATGGCGGTAAAGGTATCTTACTTTCTGGTATTCCTGGCGTTCCTAAAGGTAATGTAACAATTATCGGTGGTGGCCAAGCAGGTACAAACGCTGCTAAAATCGCTTTAGGTTTAGGTGCAAACGTAACCATCTTAGACGTTAACCCTAAACGTTTACAAGAGCTTGAAGATTTATTTGATGGACGTGTTAACACTATTATGTCTAACCCATTAAATATTGAAGAAGCTGTAGTAAACAGTGACTTTGTAATTGGTGCAGTATTAATTCCTGGTGCAAAAGCTCCAAAATTAGTTACTGAAGACATGGTTAAACAAATGAAAGACGGTTCTGTTATGGTTGATATCGCTATTGACCAAGGCGGAATCTTCGAAACATCTGACCATGTGACAACTCATGATGATCCAACTTACATCAAACATGGTGTTGTGCATTATGCAGTTGCAAACATGCCTGGTGCGGTTCCACGTACTTCAACAGTTGGTTTAAACAATGCAACATTACCTTATGCATTGCAAATTGCAAACAAAGGTTATTTAAATGCATTACGTGATAACCAACCATTATCATTAGGATTAAATGTTTACGACGGCAAAGTAACTAACGAAGGCGTCGCTAAAGCACTTGATCTTCCGTATACACCAGTAGATAAAGCATTAGTTTAATTTAATAATTAAAATTAATGGGATGTCATTGAGGCGATAATTTATTGTCTCAGCAAACATCATATAATAAGCTCCAACCATTCTGTTTAGGGTTTTTCAGAATGCGTTGGGGCTTTTTTGTTTGAAAAGAGGGGTGGGAGAGTTGCTGGAAATTTTTGGTATCGCGCGAATATGTTAGAAAGAGTATTTTCTAGACACAAGATTTAGAGAAGTGTCCAGAAAAGGGTGTAATCTAGACACAAGTTTTAAAGAAGTGTCTAGAAAAGGGGTAAATCTAGACACAAGATTCAGAGAAGTGTCCAGAAAAGGGTGTAATCTAGACACAAGTTTCAGAGAAGTGTCTAGAAAAGCATATAATCTGGACACTTCTCTCGCTATATAAAAAAGGAGTTGAGACCATATCATCATCCTGTCTCAACTCCCGTATACTTTACCGACTGCAGCTATCTGAATGGAAAATTTGCTAAATACAAATTTTTGCCAAAGCGCAAGGAAAAAATAATATTAACAAATTTAATTGCCCTTGCGCTCTCCTCTTATAAATCTTTATTTTTCATAGTGTGTCAAAACTTCATGACCGTCTTCAGTAACTAAAATGTCATCTTCGATACGAACGCCCACTTGTTCTGGTACATAGATACCTGGTTCAACAGTAACGACCATACCAGAAACAAATTTATTTGTGTTATGACCTGCAACGTCTTGATATTCATGTTCTTCTAATCCTAGACCATGCCCTAAGCGATGTAAGAAATATTCGCCATAACCTGCTTCTTCAATAATACCGCGCGCTTTTCTATCAACATCGCCGATGACAACGCCAGGTTTAATCATATTGATAGCTTCTTTTTCCGCTTTAAGAACAATGTCATAAACTTCTTTAGCTTTTTGATCGGGTGTTCCGAAAGCAACTGTACGTGTCATATCACTACAATATTGTTCGTAGACAACACCTAAATCAAACAATACATATTCATTGTTTTTAAGCGTACGTTCGCCTGGGATACCATGAGGTGATGCAGCGTGGTCACCAAATAACACCATAGTATCGAAGCTCATTTGATCTACGCCGTATTTAGTTTGGATTTCATATTCAATATGACGGACAACTTGTTTTTCAGTGACGCCTTCTTTTAAGAAATCTACTCCGATTTCAATACATTTGTCAGCAAGTTCAGCTGCTTTTTTAATTTTGTCAATTTCTTCCGGAGTTTTTACATTTCTAAGTGCTTTAATTGCGCCATCAATATCGCCGAATGTTTCTACACCGAAACCATCGATTAATTCTTTTTGACGTTTTAATGTTAAATGTTCATTTTCAACAAGTAGTTTGTCGAAATGATAATCGACTAATTTGAATGGATCTTCACCGTCAGCATTGCCGACTACTTTGCCTTTAAATGGAGAAGCTTTAACTTCTTCTACTTCTAATTTTGGTACGAATAGAACTTGTTCACCTTCAGCAGTAATTAATAAAGCTAATAAGCGTTCATGCGGTTCGCTTAAATATCCTGAAAAATAAAATACATTTAATGGTGTGGTAATCCAAGCGGCATCCGCATCTTGATTACGAATTTCTTTTACAATTTCCTCAATCTTCACAATCCATCAACCTCCATTTTCATAATTAATTATAGTTTAGTCCACATTTCAATATAATTCAAAAGGTGCGGGATTGTTTTTAAGGAAAAGAGGGAAGATGTTATACTATAAATAACAAAATGAACATAGGGGGATTAAAGAATGAAACTATCATTTCATGGACAATCAACAATTTATTTTGAAGCAAATGGTAAGAAAGTTATTGTAGATCCATTTATTACAGGTAATGAGTTATCTGATTTAAACCCAGAAGATGTGGAAGTTGATTATATTGTACTTACACATGGTCATGGAGATCACTTCGGAGATACAGTTGACATTGCGAAGAAAAATAATGCGACTGTAGTAGGGCTCGCTGAAGTTGCCGATTATTTATCTACATCACAAGGTGTGAAAAATGTACATCCAATGAATATCGGCGGTAAATGGGAATTTGAATTCGGCTCAGTAAAATATGTACAAGCCTTTCATAGTTCTAGTTTAACAAATGAAGATGGTATTCCTGTTTATCTAGGTGCGTCAACAGGACTTATTTTAGAAATTGATGGCAAAACGATTTATCATTGCGGAGATACTGGATTGTTCAGTGATATGAAATTAATTGCTGACCGTCACCCAGTCGATGTATGCTTCGTACCAATCGGTGACAATTTCACGATGGGAATTGATGATGCAAGCTATGCTATTAATGAATTTATTCAGCCTAAAATTACGGTTCCAATTCATTACAATACGTTCCCTTATATTGAACAAGACCCTGAAGAATTTAAAAAGCTCGTCAATAAAGGTGAAGTTCAAATTTTAGAACCGGGTGAAGAAGTTAAATTTGATTAAATTTCTAAATTCATCAAAAAAGCTTGTACAGCAAAATTCTGTACAAGCTTTTTTACTATTTAACAATTAATACAGGAATGGAAGCACGCTTAGCTACCTTATGGCTGACACTGCCTAATACAAATTTCTTTTTCTCTTGCGCTTTGCGGTTGCTGACCACTAAAATGTCATAGTCGCCGCTATTTGCAAATTTCACAAGTTCATCTTTAGGGTTGCCGCGAACAATAATTTCGTCATAATCAATGCCGTATTCATCTAAGATATCACGAGTTGGTTGTAAGTCTTTGCTGCGTTCGGCAGTTAATTCGTTTAAGTGAGTACCGCCTTTGATAGATGCTTGAGCATCTTGTTCTGAAATTGCATTTAAAATTGTAACTATTGTGCCTTCACCAGATAATTTTTGGACATTTTTTAGTGCTTTTTTATTTTCCAAATCCGTATCAACACCGAGTAAAATGTTTTTATACATCTCAACCCCTCCTTACTTCTTATTCTAATAAAGATGTAACAATTTTTCCAATTAAATTTATCTTCTAATAATTAATAACCTATTTTTAGGTAAATTAAATTCTTATATTAGAGAACGTAGTAACTAAATGTTAAAATCACGTGTGATATTGTTTCGATTTTTAGAGTAAAGCAAGTTATAATAAAGAATAAGAGTAAGCAGAGAATGAGGGAAGTTAGATGACAAAACATGAACAAATTCTTGCGCATATTGAATCTTTAGCAGTAGGTAAGAAAATCTCTGTACGAAAAATAGCTAAAGATTTAGAGGTCTCTGAAGGCACAGCATATCGCGCTATTAAAGATGCTGAGCAATTAGGACTAGTCGCAACAATCGATAGAGTAGGAACAGTTAGAATTGAAAAGAAAAGTCGCGAACAAATTGAACATCTGACATTCGGTGAAATTGTGAAAATCATAGATGGACAAGTATTAGCCGGTAGAGACGGTTTGCATAATACGTTAACTAAGTTTGCGATTGCAGCCATGAAATTAGAAAATGTGGTCAAATATTTAACAAAACACACTTTATTGATAGTAGGAAATCGAACAGATGTACAATTAGAGGCTTTAAAACATGGTAGTGCAGTGCTTATCACAGGTGGC